>NZ_BANF01000012.1 GCF_000964425.1 Komagataeibacter intermedius TF2
CCCGCCGTAACCATTGGCTGTGGCGGGTCGATCCCGGTCGCGGGCGACATGCAGCGCATACTGGGCATGTCAGCGCTGCTGGTGGGCTTCGCGCTGGATGATGACCGCGCCCACTCCCCCAATGAAAAGTATGACCTGACGTCCTTCCACAAGGGCATACGGTCATGGGTCCGCATCCTGCACGCCATGGCACGCACCAATGACTGATGTACCCCTTGCCCTGACCATGGGCGACCCGGCGGGAATCGGGCCGGAAATCACGGCGGGCGCATGGCGGGCCCTGCGGGACGGTCCGGTGCGTTTTGCCGTGCTGGGCGATGCGGCGCTGATCGCACGCCACGACGTGCCAGTGCGCGAAATCGGGACCATTGCGCAGGCGGCGGAGACGTTCGCCCATGCCGTGCCAGTACTGCCGGTTGACCTGGCCGCCCCCGTGCGGCCCGGACAGCCGGACAGCGGCAATGCCCACGCCATAACCACATCCATCGCGCGCGCGGTGGAACTGTCCCGCAACGGACAGGCGACCGGCGTGGTGACCTGCCCGATCAGCAAGATCGTGCTGAAAAAAGCCGGTTTCCCCTATCCCGGCCATACCGAATACCTGGCCGCGCTGTGCAACGTGCCGGGGCGCGAGGTCATGATGCTGGCCTGTCCCGAACTGCGGGTCGTGCCCATTACCATCCATGTCAGCCTGCGCCGTGCGCTGGATGAACTGGATGCCGCCGCCATCATCACCGCAACCCGTACCACCCATGCGGCCCTGCAGCGCGATTTTGGCATCATGACGCCGCGTATCGCCATTGCCGGGCTGAACCCCCATGCGGGCGAGGACGGCAGCATGGGCACGGAAGAACAGACCATCATCGCCCCCGCCATCGCGGCCCTGCGCGCCGATGGCATGGACATTACCGGACCGTGGCCGCCCGATACCATGTTCACCCCCGCCGCCCGCGCGCGGTACGACGTGGCGATGTGCATGTACCATGATCAGGCGCTGATCCCGCTCAAGACCATCGACATGACGCAGGGGGTCAACACCACGCTCGGACTGCCGATCATCCGTACATCGCCCGATCACGGCACCGCCTTCGACATCGCGGGACGCGGCCTGGCTGATCCCTCCAGCCTTGTCGCGGCGTTGCGCATGGCCATGCAGATGGCCGAACACAGGAACAGGTCATGACAGCATCCTTTCCCGCCCCCATCCGGCTGGGTGTGAATATCGATCACGTCGCCACCGTGCGCAACGCACGCGGCGGCACGCATCCCGATCCGGTCAAGGCTGCCCTGCTGGCGCAGGAAACGGGCGCCGACGGCATTACCGCCCACCTGCGCGAGGACCGTCGCCATATCCGCGATGCCGACCTTGAGCGCCTGCGCGCCGAACTGTCGATCCCGCTGAACATGGAAATGGCCGCGACCGAGGAAATGACCACTATTGCCGCCCGCCTGCGCCCGCATGCGTGCTGCCTGGTGCCCGAGCGGCGGCAGGAGGTCACGACCGAAGGCGGGCTGGATGTGCGGGGACAGGCCGAAAGCCTTGCCCCCCGCATTGCCCGCATGCGGGACGCGGGAATTCGTGTCTCACTGTTCATCGATCCCGATGCGGCGCAGATCGAGACGGCGGCGAAACTGGGGGCGGCCGTGGTGGAACTGCACACCGGCGCCTATGCCGACGCCATGGATGCAACAGCCCGCGCCGTGGAACTGGGCCGCCTGACCACCGGGGCCGCGCATGCCGCGCATTGCGGGCTGGAAGTCCATGCAGGCCATGGGCTGACCTATGACAATGTCAGCCCGGTGGCCGCGCTGCCACAGGTCATGGAACTGAATATCGGACATTTCCTGATCGGGCAGGCCATTTTTGACGGACTGCCTGCCGTGATCCGCCACATGAAGGATGTGATCGCAGCATCACGAAAGTAAAAGAAGTTTTTTGGTGAAGCTGTTTTTCAGAAAGCTTCAGGGAACGCCGCCTTTTTTAACAAAAGGCGGCACCCAAAAACTTTCGTTCTTTAATATCTCTGGCTCAGCCGCCCGTGCCACCCACGGTCAGGCCGGTCATTTTCAGGGTCGGCTGGCCCACGCCCACCGGCACGCCCTGCCCGGACTTGCCACAGGTGCCGATACCAGGGTCCAGCGCGGGTTCCCCGCCAATCATGGTGACCCGGGTCATGGCGTCCGCGCCATTGCCGATCAGGGTGGCGCCCCGCACTGGGGTGGTGATCTTCCCATCCTCGATCAGATAGGCCTCGGATGCGGCAAACACGAATTTGCCCGAGGTGATGTCCACCTGTCCCCCGCCGAAATTGACCGCGTACAACCCGCGCTTCGTGCTGCGGATCATGTCATCGGTCGTGGCGTCGCCACCCAGCATGATGGTGTTGGTCATGCGCGGCATGGGCGCATGGGCATAAGACTGCCGCCGCCCGTTCCCCGTAGGGGCCACGCCCATGAGGCGGGCATTGAGACGGTCCTGCAGATAGCCGGTCAGGATGCCGTCCTCGATCATCACGGTACGTCCGGTGGGCGTGCCTTCGTCATCAATGGTCAGACTGCCCCGGCGTTCGGGCAGGGTGCCGTCATCCACCACCGTGACACCAGGGGCCGCCACCCGCTTGCCCATAAGTCCGGCGAAGGCGGACGTACCCTTGCGGTTGAAATCCCCTTCCAGCCCGTGGCCCACTGCTTCATGCAGCAGGATGCCGGGCCAGCCGGCACCCAGCACCACTTCCATTTCCCCCGCGGGCGCAGGCCGGGCGTCAAGGTTGACCAGCGCCATGCGCAGGGCCTCGTCCACGGCGCCCTTCCACACCTGTGGCGACAGCAGGCGGGTGTAGGAATACCGGCCACCCAGCCCGTGGCCGCCACTTTCGCGCCGACCATCATGTTCCACCACCACCGACACGTTCATGCGCACCAGCGGGCGGATGTCGGCCATGCGCTGCCCATCGGGGCGGATGATCTGGATCGCCTGCCATTCTGCGGAAATCGACGCCATGACCTGCACCACGCGCGGGTCACGTGCACGGGCATAGGCATCGAGTTCCGACAGCATGGCGGCCCGGGATGCAAACGCCCCTTCTTCCAGCGGATTGATGTCGGGATACAGGCGGTGGTTGGTCGAGCGCGGACCTGCCGACAGCGTGCCCGAACGCCCGGCCCTGATCTGGCTGACGGTTTCAGCCGCGCGGCGGATGGCGCTTTCGCTTATGTCATCGGAATGGGCGAAGCCGGTTTCCGCCTCCAGCACGGCACGCAGGCCGAATCCAGATGACGTGTCGAAGGTGGCGGAACGGATCACCCCTTCATCCAGCGAGATCCCTTCGCTTTCACGATATTCCAGGAACAGCTCGCCATCATCCATTCCCTCCAGCGCGTGCTGGACCAGGCGTTCGGCATCGGGACGGCCAAGGCGCGCGCCCGCGCGTTCAAAGAACAGGGTATCGGTTGCAGCCAGCGGGGAAAGACCCTGAAGGGATAAGGGCATGAAATGGTGACTCCGGTTGGCGGAACAGGATTAAAAGACGGGCACGATCAGGCCGCTGCGGGCCGGAAGGGCACGTAGCATAGACGGTTTTGCCCCCTGGGGAAAAGCTGGTCTGTCTTCATGACAGGTACCATGCGTGAAAATGAACTTCCCTCCATCTGGATGGTTTCCCTTTGTGGTAGGGACGCAAGGCAGGGCATTGTGCAAAAATCAGGTTTTCATTGTTTGGAGAAATGGCGTCTCGTGAAAGTTTCCCTCCTGTGCGGTTCTAGTCTGTCCCGGTCCGCGCCCCGTCAGGCCGGACTGTTGCTGGCCAGCCTTCTTTACGCGGGTACGCCCGCCCTGGCCCAGACAGCGCCAACCACATCACAGGTGGCCCCCACGCCGTCGACCGCTGCTGTCCCCTCCTCGCCGCCCGCAGGCGCGGATGGGACAACAGCCGCGCCGTCTCCCTCCGCCGCAGGTGCGACACCCGCAGCGGAAGCACCGGAGCAGACCTATTCCGTACCAACGCCTGAACCCCTGTCGGGGAGCGGAAACATGCTGCCTGCCCCAACCAGTGCGACACCGGAAGCAGCGCCACAGGCCACACCTGCGCAGGCCCCCGCCATGCCTGCAGCCCAGCCGCAGCCGACGGTGCCCGCCAGCAACGCGACCACACCTCCATCGCCTGCTCCATCGCCGGCTCCGGCGACCGATCAGGCCGCACCACCGCAGCCAGCCGCCGCCCCGGCCGCCACACCCGACACGAACACCCCACCCGCCAGCACCGGCACATCCGGCCCCACCACCCCGCCTGCGCCTGCGGGCATGCCTGCGGCGGGTGGTTCCGATCATACAGACGCTGCGCCTCCTCCGCCCGCGCCGGGTACGGAACCCGTGCAGACAGTTCACAAGGACGGCCCCGCATCGACCGGCAGCAGCCCCGTGCCGCCAGCCGACGCCCTGATGTCGGACGCGGGCGCGCCCGCGGCACTGGTGCAGGACCTGCGCCCACCTTCGGTCGTGCTGGATGGACTGTTCCAGGCGATCGGGGAAGCCCATATCTATACCGATGCCAAGACGGCGGCCGACGCCATTCCCGACGAGGCCCCGGCCGACCTGCTGGCGGAATACAATGTCGCCAAGCAGCGGCCCGATTTTTCCCTGAAGGACTTCGTTGCGCGGCATTTCACCCTGCCCGAGCGCAAGACGGTGTCCTACCAGCGCACGCCGGATGAAAACGTGCGCGACTACATCAACGGCATGTGGGAAGTTCTCAGCCGCCCGCCCGACATGCAGGTGGCGTATTCATCGCAGCTTCCCCTGCCCTATACCTATGTCGTGCCGGGCGGGCGTTTCAGTGAACTGTATTACTGGGACAGCTATTTCACGATGATCGGGCTGTACGAAAACCAGAAGATCGACCTCATGCGCGACATGGTGCGCGACATGGCGTCGATGATCGACCGGTACGGCCATATCCCCAATGGCAGCCGGACCTACTACCTCAGCCGGTCGCAGGTTCCGTTCTTCTCGCTAATGGTTGACCTGCTGGCCATGCATGACGGGCAGGTGGCCTACACCACCTTCCTGCCCGAACTGCAGGCGGAATATGATTACTGGATGGACGGGCAGGATTCCGTTCCGCCCGGCGGCGCGTACCGGCATGTTGTGCGCCTGCCTGATGGCACGCTGATGAACCGCCACTGGGATGATCTGGATACCCCGCGTGACGAAAGCTACCCGCAGGACATCGCCACGGCCGCGCAGTCGGGACGCCCGAAGGGGGAGGTTTATCGCGACCTGCGCGCCGGTTCGGAAACGGGGTGGGATTTCTCGTCCCGCTGGCTGGCGGACGGGCATACCCTGTCCACCATTCACACCACCGACCTGCTGACGGTCGAACTGAACTGCATGATCCCGCATCTGGAACAGACGCTGGCCCATGCCTATGACCTGAAGGGCAACAAGGACGCAGCCGCCCGTTACAACCGTCTGGCGCAGGAGCGTATCGACGCGGTGCAGCGTATCCTGTGGGATGAACGCCGGGCCGCCTTCATCGATTACGACTGGAAGAAGGGGGAATCGACCTCCATCCTGTCGGGTGCGGCCGTTGTGCCCCTGTTCATGCAGATGGCAACACCGGAACAGGCCAAAGCCGTATCCGAGACGGTGCGTAAAAACCTGCTCAAGGTCGGCGGGCTGATCGCCACCGAACGCAGCGGCAGCGGGCAGCAGTGGGATTCACCCAACGGGTGGGCGCCCCTGCAATGGATGGCGGTCAAGGGCCTGAACCAGTACGGCTATGACGAACTGGCCAGTGACATTGCGGCGCGGTGGATGGGCCGCGTGATCGGCACGTATGAAAAGTCCGGCGTGCTGCTGGAAAAATATGACGTGGTCAATCCGTTCATCAGCCCCAAGGGCGGCAAGGGCGGCGGCGAATACCCGATGCAGATCGGGTTTGGCTGGACCAACGGCACGCTGCTTGGCCTTATGAACCGCTATCCGCAGAACACGCGTGTCGTGCTTGACCGCAACCCGGCGGCGGACCAGCCATCACCCCAGCCCCTGCCGCCCATGAACCCCTATGGCGTGCAGAGCGATAATGATGCGCTGAGCCGCTACAGCCAGCCCACAGTCACCCTGACCCCGCGCCCGGTTGCCCCGACCCCGATCCTGCCGCAGATGTCGACCGTGGGGGCCAGCGCACCGTCATCGGCCACGCAGATTCCGCCTGCCGCCCCTGCGGTGAATGCGCCATCCGGCACACCCCCTGCAGCCCCGGCCACAGCGGCCAGTACGGAGCAGCATGTAGACACGCCGTCACCTGCGACAGACGGGCAGCCAGCGCAATCCACACAGGCCGCGCAGCCGCCAGAAGCGGATCATGCCCCGGCCACCGAAACACCACCGGCCCCGGCATCCGCTGAAACGAAGCCGCCGGAAACACCAGTTCCCCCCGCAACAGGCGAAACACAGGGCGGGAATGAGACGCACGATAGCGGGACACCCGCAACGAAGGATGCGCCCGCGATAGCCCAACCCGCACAGCCGACCGCGACAGATACGCATGCCGGGACCACCGACAAAACGGCGACAGGCGAAAATCAGTCCGCGACCCACTAGGCTATCCAGCCGGGAAGCCGCCATGTCAGCGCGGCGCCCGGTTCTTCCTGCCTTCAGGTCCGGGCGTTCATGGCTGCTGCCGTTACATCACCGGGACAGCGGGAGCGTCATCCTGTCCACCCGGCAGACAGGATGGATAAAAAACCTGCTGTCCTTTATCTGTTCATCCTGAGCACGGTTCGGGAAAACTGGGTATAGTCCGGTGTTCCGTCACATGTTGAATTGACGTGGTACAGACAGACATCATTTTTACAGATTATCTTCTGTGAATTCTTATTGAAAATATTATAGCCATCGCCACCAATAACGTAATTGTATTTCGTGGGTGGGACATCGCCCTCTGTGGTATCAGTCAACAGATAGAGCGCGCGGTCGGGTTTCATATGGCTGTATCCACCTGACAGCCACCAGCCGCCATCCGGCCCAACCAGGGCAAGACCGCACATATCTGGCATTTTATTTGCCTTGGCCTGCAAATACATGATCCGATTGTTCTTATGTATTCCGTCGGCATAGGACGACGCCAGGATACCCAGTTCAACAATGGCCAGACTCCCGACAAGTATCGGCAGAGGTATCGCACGACCTGACCGGGCCATTTTTGAAAGAGAAAACGATGCGACAAGGACAAATATCGGGATGGCTGCGTAGATGAATGATATTTCCTTATGCGATATCATCGAATGATATAACAATATAAATAGCGGGATGGACGCCATATACCTGTGTTCTGGCATACCTTTCCAGAACAGCCAGCACAGCGGTAGAAATGCCGCTCCCCACAAATGAAACAGACCGAACAGGTAAAAGACGGCAGGCATGCTGCCATAACGCAGGGCAACGCCTTCATTCACGTTCAGATAGAAGTTTTTATATATGGACTGAAAAGGATGACCCAGCGTCTGGTAATCAACCAGTCCCAGCATACACACGGGAAGGAGCAGCCCTGCAGCAACCGGCACCACGGACCGCGCGCCCGTCAGCCACACGACAATCATGACGTCAAGACACAGCGCCGGGGCCAGATGAAACCGGAACGCGAACGACAGGCCGGTCAGCAGTCCAAATACAAACAGTATGGGGAGGCTGATATGTGCTTTCCCCTGTTTTTTCATTGCTATGTAAATGATCAGGACACTCAGCGCCATTATATTGCCGCTGACGGTCTCACCCAACGTACGGAATGAATCATTGACCATATCCGGCCACAAGGCCGCTGACATACCACATATCCATGCGCCGCTTATGCCCTCCGTCACCCAGCCGGCATAAACAAAGCCAGCAACAAGACCCAACGAGCAGAGCGCAAAGACAATCCTGACAAAAGTGGCGGAATACCCCAACCCCAGCGCGTGCCCGGCCCTGAGGATCTGCGCAATCATATCCGGCAGCAGCCATGACCGGATTCCGGCCTGCCATTCCCATGTCAGGACGCCATGGCCCGTCAGCTTATAATAGGCCGGCTCCATATACTGAAAGAATTCATCCGCCCGTAACGGGCCGGGAGACAGGAATATCATCAGGATCCGGACGACCAGCGCCACGAATACACAGACCGCCAGTGGCAGGAGCACACCATCGCGCAGTTTGTCGGGATACGGTTTCATACTGTTTTTCCTGCCACAACCGATCAAAAACGATAGAGAAAACCGTCTGTCCACATTGGGTTATGGAACAGGCCTGTTTTCAGGTCCGTCCATATCAGGGCTTCACCAGCCAGGGATCCTGTCCGCTGACCCTCTGGTTTTCTGCCCTGGTCACCATCTTTTCAAACTGGCTGTAATCGGGCGCACCGCTACAGGTCTGCGCCGTCTTGTACAGGCAATAGTACCCCTTGCACGCGACAGCATGGAGTGCATCACCGATCAGCCTGTAAGTTCTATACGAAACGACGTAATTGTACTGGTGCGACGCATTCTGGATATCGGCTTTATCATAATAGAAATAAAGCGGAATATCGCGTTTCGTGAACTGGCTGTATCCCCCTGTATCCCCCCATTCATCCGACCCGATCAGAACGGCGACACCGCACGAATCTTCCTGCTGTGATGCCTTATACAGCAGAGCCGGTATGCGACTGACCATGTTCATATGCTGTTTGAACGGAGACGCCGCCATGCAGCAGCACATGGCCACGACCGCTATGGCTGCCGCAAAAGCCCTGGGCTGCAGTTTTTCAAGAATGGAAGAGAGACCCAGACTGGCCACAAGGACAAGCAGCGGCATCGCCGCATAAATGAAAGAGGTCTCCTTATGCGCAATCAGGCTGTGGTAAAATATGATGACGGTTCCGATTACGGCAGGCATCCATGCCCGCTTCATCCCCTTCACGAACAGAAAAACAAACGCCAGAAAGGCAAATTGCCAGAATGAGATGATACTTTCTACATAATAGTAAAACGGCATCACTCCGTAATTTTTTGATACTGATTTAAATATATTGACGTAGAAATTATTTATAATAGAGGGATAAAACCCGCCCCAGGTCATACCGTCCACAACGCCAAGTGCCAGAACCGGCAGAAGGCTGGTCAGGACAATCGCACTCCGGTCACGCCATTTCGGCAGCCAGAACAGAACCCATAACATGGACAACGCAACTGCGGGCGCCAATTGAAAACGCAGGACAACCGTAAGGCCCAGAAACACGGCACAACCCAGATACGGTTTAAGGTTGTCACGTCCCTGCAACTGTAGTTGCCGGCCAATCATGGCCAGCCCGATGGCCAGGGCCAGTGTGTTTCCTGCCTGGAATTCCCCAGCGGTCCGGTCCGCGCCAATCAGCAGATCAGGCCACAGGGCCGCCATGACACCGCATGTCAATGCCCCTGCCCGCCCATACAGCATTCCGCCCAGCGTCGCGAATACAGCAATAATCGATACGGAGAGGACGGCGAACACCAGCTTGACAGCCAAGACTGGCAGACCCAGCCCCATGGCGCGTGTTATTTCCCATATCCCGGCAATCGCCCCCGGAAGGACCCAGTTCCTGACACCCGCCTGCCATTCCCATGTAACGACACCATGGCCCGTCAACAGATGATGGGCTGGTTCAAGATTCTGGAAAATTTCGTCCGGTCGCCATCCCCCCCGATAGAAGAAGCAGATAACAACGCGAAAAATGAGCCCCAGAATACAACATGAAACAATTATATTCTTTTTGTTTAAATCTCTCACAGCATCATCTTTCGCAATAAATACTTCTATTTTCGATTGATAGTTTTAAATATTATTCCCAGTGCCATTATTGAATTTTTATTACTCATGGAACATCCCACATAAGAAATAATGCAAAAGAAAGTCCGGTCTCTCCACCTGCCTGACAGGGCGGCATGGGGCAGCAGCTTTTATTTCTTCTTTTCCCATTCAAACAGACCGTGACACGACATGACCCTCTGCCGATCATATATGAGAAGCGAGAATTCATCATCCACCGGAACAATCCGGTCCGGTGTTCCCATGTTGCTTATGACCGCAGCCTGTTTCAGATACTCATCATTTTTTGGAAAGACTGGTGAATAGACCAGAAAGAAGACACGATCCGTGCCCTGCAGGTCAGCAGGCAGGTACCAGTCCCTTTTGCTCAGCCACGGACGGGATGCAAGATGGCATGCCGCTTTATCCGCGGCTGATACATCCTCGTTAACCATGATCGAACGCAGTTTCAGTTCTCCCCCACTGGCAAGCGTCGTAAGGGAAGCGTGCCAGTAATCCGTATAACCATATGTAAGATCCTGCTGATGCAGCACGGCCATCAGGGGCCGGACATCCAACTGATGACCAACATGATACGGGTCGATATCCACGTCCTGTTCCGTCCGGGGGTGCCATGTCAGCACGCAGGCCAGTAATGACCACACGATCGCCCCCATGAAAATGCCGGATGCGTCCCCAGCCCTGTCAGAACGGGCATAGGCAATGGTCGCGAACAGCAAAACGGGCAGAAAATAACGGATGATGTCTTCGCCGGGAATATGGAAATCCAGTATCGACGCCGCAAGGACATCCATGACCAGCCCGACGACCAGAATATCCGAAACGGAATCTTCCCCGGCAAAGCACTGGTTCCGTCTTACGTCATTCACCCGCTGACGGGCATAACGCCAGACATAAAGCGCAATGAACACGAACGGCACCAGGCGCACGATATCTGTCAGGGAATTATGGTTGGCATGGCCGATAACGGTCTTGCCCCAGAAATTGATGCCGAACAGGTCCAGCACCGACATAAGGGCCAACAGCAGGTGTGAAGGCAGTTCCGGCAGCGCCATGAAATGGGCCACCACATGCAGGGAATGGAATCCCCCTTCCACGTGGATAACAGTCTTGATCACCGTCGCCGCTACAAAAGCCATGATCACAGGCACAAAGCAGCGCACGCCCCGTTCGGGATGATCGTCTGTCCAGATCCGCCACAGGCTGACAAGACAGGTCGGCATGACAAAACAGCAGACGGCAAACGGGTCGCTGATAAAAATGATGCTGACAAACATGAACAGGCTGGCCTGCGCCAGCTTTCCCCCTGTTCCATCCAGCACACGTCCGGCGGCGATAATGCCCACAAGGGCCACGAACATCGTACCCACATGATAGGGTGCATACGTAATGAACGCGATTGCTTCCTGCTCATATAGCGGCACAAGGGCGATAAAGCCCATGACGGGCAGCAGACATCGCCAGGACCGGTTGCGTCTTCCGCCCAGGGCCAGATAACAGGCAGCCCCAATAATACCGCCCCACCACACGGCAGGCAGGATATGCAGCACCGTCATGCTTGCGGGCATGAGCCTGAGCAGGCCGGCCATGCCCAGCAGATCTATCAGCCAGAAATTGTCAGGGGAATTGACCCACCCCTTGAGAAAAAAATTCCCCTGCGCCATGTCCTGCGCTTCGAACCAGGCATTGGCCTGGTCTGAATCCGGCAGGAACCGCAGGCCGAAATGATAACACAGGGCACCACCCAGAAACGATAAAATAACCGATAGTATAACAGGGATATATTTTCTGCCTACGTTCATGCCATTATACCCACCATGAAGTAATATTATAATCTACAAAAACAACAACAATAAGACGAAACTATATTATCGACATTCTGCGTTACATAGGTAGTGCCCGCTATAATCGTGCGGCCTTCATGGCCAGTCATGGGGGCGATATGGGTGTACAGGCATCATGCTGCCCCGCCTCCTGTCCAGACGGCGCATAATCTATGGGGATTGCGGCATGAAGGGATTGTCTGCGCAAAAAGGATCCCGGCGTTGACAGGCGAGGAACGCCAGTCCCCCCGGTTGGGGCAGACCTCGATGTATCATGCATGATCAGACCGTTGCGCCACCCTGCAAAATACGTCGGGCATGCTACCTCATCATCACGATAAGGACGTCGTATATCTGACAATTGAAATATGAGTGACCTCCCGCATGGGACAGCTCCCGTGCATGGGGTGTGGGTCAGCCTGCCTTGCCACAACCTGCTGCAGTTGGAAGAGACGTCTTTTTACGCTTCAGCATGTGATGGGCAATCATCTGCCCGAACTGGATCAGCACCTTGCGGCCCATCTTGCTTTCCCCTTCATGACGCGACCGGAAAACAAATGGCAGTTCAATCACGCGCGGAGCGGTTTTCTGAACCATCAGCAGGTCAAGCAGGATCTTGAACCCCGTACCCGACAGGTCGCGCACTGACCTGACAAACAGATCACGGCGCACGGCGAAAAAACCGCTCATCGGGTCGCTGACCTTCACGGGCAGGCATAGCTGCGCGATCCGGATGCCCGCATTGGACAGGAACAGCCGCCACCAGTTGGCCAGGCCACTATTGTCGCCACCTTCCACATGCCGGCTGCCGATCGCCACATCGTACCCCTGATGCCGGATGGCATCGAACATCTGGCCCAGCAGCCGTTCGTCATGCTGCATGTCGCCATCCATCACCGCCACAACCGGCGCCGATGACGACAGGATTCCCTCAATCACGGCGGAAGACAGGCCTCGACGCCCCACCCGCAGGATACCCCGCACCCGGCTGTCTGCCTGCGCCAGCCGCCAGACTTCATCTATGGTGCCGTCTGGCGAGGCATCGTCAACAAATATCAGTTCCCAATCGAGATGCACCAGCGCCTGCTCCACCGCGTGAAACAGGGGTTCGACATTTCCGCGTTCATTATAGCACGGGATGATGACGCTCAGGACCGGGCCCGGTCGGGATATACCTTTTTCATGCGACTCAGACTGCGAGGGGACTGAAGAAGCTTGCATGGTCGGTAAAAATTCCTAGGGCTTTACATGGATGGCGCTGCGGCAGGACGTACCGCAGGCAGCCCCCCCATTACAAGGGGTCATGCGTAAAGGATTTCCCCTACGGCTGCAATATAAGCGGATATGCGGCCTGAAACAGAAACAGGCCGGTTACCAAAAGGCAACCGGCCTGCGAATCTGGTCGGAGTGAGAGGATTCGAACCTCCGGCCCCTGCGTCCCGAACACAGTGCTCTACCAGGCTGAGCTACACTCCGTTGCAGGCGGCTATACAGGGCTGTTGCATTTTAGGCAAGGGGATAGATGAAAGATTTACAGCGTGGCGACCCTGTCGCGTGCATCCGCCTGCACCGGCAGGGTCGCCAGCGCCGTCATCAGCGTCGCGACATCGGGCACCACCTCAAACAGGTTCCGCGCGGACGGGGAGGCAAATCCATCCGCGATACAGCCATCCACCATGGCCAGCAGCGGATCGGCCCAGCCCGCCACGTTGACGATATAGATCGGCTTGTCATGCTGGCGCAGCTGCCGCCACGTGATGATCTCGATCGTCTCGTCAAAAGTGCCAAGGCCACCGGGCATCACCACAAAGGCATCGGACTGTGCGAACATGCGCGCCTTGCGGTCATGCATGCTGTCGGTCACGGTCAGGTCGGTGACACCTTCATGCATGATCTCACGCGAATGCAGGAAGGCGGGAATGACCCCCGTTACCGCCCCGCCCGCAGCCAGCACGGCGTCCGCCACGGTCCCCATCAGCCCAACATGTCCCCCGCCATAGACCAGCCGGAGCCCGGCCTGCCCCAGTGCGGTACCCAGCGCACGGGACTGCGCCGCATATTCCGGCCGGGAGCCGAAACGCGATCCACAAAAAACGGCAACGGATGAAATCTGCATCTATCCAGCTCAGCTCCCCACAGGACTATCGTTTCCCCACGCCCGTCAGCGTGGCAGGACTCTCAACATAATGGTTACACCCACACCCGCCAGCGTGAACAGGGCGGATACCAGAAACAGCGCGCCATATCCCATGGTCTGGATCACCAGTCCCAGCAGGGGGCCGGACAGGCCCACGGCAATATCAAGGAACACGGAAAACGCCCCCAGCGCGGCCCCCCGGTTTTCCGGCCCGACACGCGCCACCGCCAGCACGCCCATGGCCGGGAACACCAGCGAAAACCCCGCCCCGGTCAGCGCCGCCCCCAGCGCCGCCCCACTGATCGAGGAACACCGCCACAGCACGACCAGTCCCAGCGTTTCCACCAGCAGCGAGACAAGCGTGACCACCAGCCCACCACGGCGGTCAATCTGCCGGGCGAACAGGAACCGCATGAGTACGAACGCCAGACCAAATCCGGTCAGCGCCGTTGCGGCCCCGTTCCAGTGGTTATGGGCATAGAACAGGGCAAGGCAGGCCGAAATCGTTCCGAACCCCACGGACCCACATGCCAGAACCGCCCCATGCGGCAGGACACGGCGGAACACGGCATGAAACGGCATTGGCGGCGCCTTGCTGGGCACCGGCGGCACCGGGGCGTACTGCCGCGCCAGCAGGAACCCGAACAGGGTCAGCCCCGCCGACAGCATACCAACCACCGTCAGCCCGCCATATGGCAGCGCCAGGCCCGACAGAAGCTGACCGATCGGCGCGCCCAGCGCGATGCCGCCATACGACGTCACCCCATTCCATGAAATGACCTGCGCGGTGCGCGCTGCACCAACCCGCCCGATATTCCACATGATGGCGCCGGTCGCGGTCCAGCTTTCCCCAATCCCCAGGAAAATACGGCTGGCAATCAGCAGGATGACGGACAGGGCCGCGAAATGCAGCAGCAGGCCCGACAGCATCAGCGTCAGCCCCGACAGGGTACAGACCGCAAGGCCCGTCACCACCGTGGGCTTGGCCCCGCGACGATCCGCCTGCCGCCCCGCCCCCGCACGGGACGCAAAGGTGGCAAGGTACTGCACGGATACAGCCAGCCCCGCCAGCACCGTGTTATATCCCAGCACCTGGTGCACAAAAACCGGAATGACCGCCATCGGCAGGCCAATATCGATGTAGCAGAGGAGGTTGAACAGCACGACGGGAAGTATCCGCCGTGTAGGAGACCCCGATACAGCCTGCGGCCCGGTCATGATACGCATAAACTCCGTCAATAAAAAACAAACACCCCGATCAAACGCGGATACCAGCAATACGACCAACCCCACAAAATCATTGTGGAGCCGGGGCACCATAGGGCTTATGGGAAAACGTGAAAAAACCAACCCATGGCCATTCGTTCCCGCACGACTGCCCTGTGCGGGATGCATGCAGACATGATCAGGAAGGATGCAGGACCCCATGACGCAATCCCCCACCCCGGATGCAGGTGGCTATACAACCGTTTCCACCCGCACCGCCTATGAAAATCCATGGACCCGCGTGCGCGAAGACATCATCATCCGTCCAGGTGGCAAAAAAGGGCTGTACGGCGTGGTGGAGCGGGGAGATTTTGTCGTGGTCCTGCCCCTGTGGGACGGACCGGATGGCCCGCGCGTCACCCTGATCCGCCAGTACCGCTATCCCATCGGCAAACGGATGTGGGAACTGCCCATGGGCATGTGGGAACACCGTCCCGACGCCACGCCCGAAGACGTGGCGCGCGGCGAACTGCGGGAGGAAACCGGTCTGATCGCCGACCATATGCGCGAGGCCGGCCTGTTGTACCAGGGTGCTGGATACACCACCCAGAAAGGTCGCGCCTATCTGGCCACCGGCCTGCGGCAGGGTCCGCACCAGCGTGAGGAAACAGAGGAAGACATTACCTGCCACGTCGTCACGCTGAAGGACATGGAAGCCATGATCGTGGACGGACGGATCACCTGCATGGTCACAATCGCGGCATTTGGTCTGATCCGCGCGCGCGGGTGGATCTGACCGGGCCGGGACTCGCCAGCCGAATGCCAGACCCGAAATGTTCTGGTCCGGGAAAGAAAATACAGGCAGGCCGTGCCCGAATATCGCAGCATGATGCCGTGAATTCAGGCCACCACCGGTCTGCCTGATAGATCGGAAAAAGGTGCCTCCGGCATCACTCATCAGACACATCATCAACCGGCCCGCCTGTTCCCACAGAGCCGCAGAAATCAAGGCTCAGGGCACATCGCACGGCTTCATCATGAAGGGAATAAAGCCCTGCATCCCTGGTCGAAAATCACGCGGGAAACCCGTCAGATACGACAGGAGAAAATAGTGGACCATACCCTTGCCGGACATTTTCCCTCTGAATCGCGTTGCAGACCACAAGGACGATCCCGCCGGTTCAGCAGGTCAACAGATCCTGCACCTGGCCCCGGCGCAGCGGGGGCAGGTAACGCTCCAGCTTGACGCGCAGCGGCATGAGATAGGTATTGCCGCCTGCCTGCGCCACGGTCTCCATCATCTGCCGTGCAAAGGCGATATTGGCGTCCAGCGTCGGCTCGAAATCATGGGGAAAAATGACGTGGTTCGTCGTTTCCCAGTATGAGCGTGACTTCGGGCCAATCACGGGGGAAATGCCCCAGAACACGTTTTCCCCATGCAGCCAGTTCATGCACAGGTCCAGCATGCGCATGTCAAAAATGGGCTGGGTAAAGAAACCGGCGGCACCGGCTTCCTTCTTGCGGGCTATGGCCTCCATTTCCTTGTACGGCGCACGGCGGTACGGATCGAAGGCGGCATAGACCGTCAGATGCGGCGCTTCACGCCGGTACCGGGCAATCATGCTCTCGCTGGTATTGGGGTAGGTACGGTGCTTCAGGTCCGACGGCGGATCCCCCTTCACCACCAGCACTTCCTTCAGGTCCGGGTCGTCCGCGCCCGGCAGCGGTGCGTCGGGCGCGATGTCGATGGCGCGGATATGGGGCACCACACGGGGGAAAATCGGACGGACCAGGGCCGCAGCCTCCCAGCTTCGGATGGAAAAACGCAGGAGGTCGGGAATATTGAGCATCTGCGCATCGGGAAACAGCCGACGGACATCCTCGGCATCGCGCAGCAGCGTTTCCCGGTCGCGCGGGATCAGTTCAACGGATGTCAGCGTCATGTGTTTTCTCCTGAACGCGCCTTGCCCTCCACAAGCATGCGGGCCGCATCGAGGGTATTGCGCAGCAGGCAGGCGATGGTCATGGGGCCGACCCCACCGGGCACAGGCGTAATCAGGCCCGCGCGCCTGACAGCTTCATCAAAATTCACATCCCCGACCAGCCGCGTCTTGCCGTTGGGCAGCGTCACGCGGGATATTCCGACATCGATCACCGTCGCACCCGGCTTGATCCAGTCGCCACGCACCAGTTCGCGCACGCCTGTCGCCACCACGACAATATCCGCCTGCCGGGCAAGGGATGCGGTATCACGTGTATCGATATGGGCCACGGTTACGGTGCAGCCTTCGCGCAGCAGCAGTTCCGCCATGGGGCGGCCGACCAGGTTGGACGCCCCGATCACCAGCGCATCGCTGCCACGCATGTCGCCCACGTAATGACGCAGCAGCAGCAGGCAACCGAGTGGCGTGCACGGCACGATGCCCGGCAGCCCCAGCGCCAGTCGGCCGGCATTGACCACGCCCAGCCCGTCCACGTCCTTTTCGGGAATGATCGCATTGGTCACCGCAACCGGGTCCAGCCCCGCAGGCAGCGGCAGCTGCACAAGGATGCCATGGATTTCGGGATCGACATTCAGCCGTTCGATCAGGCCCAGCAGTTCCTTCTGCGATGTCGTGGCGGGCAGCATGTGCATGAACGAACGCATGCCCGCGCGGTGGGTCTGCAGCGCCTTGTTGCGCACATAGACCTCACTGGCCGGGTCATTGCCCACCAGCACCACCGCAAGGCCGGGCGTAACGTGATACCGGTCATAGAAAGCGCTGACATCGGTCGCGATATCCTGCGTCATGCGGGCCGCGAAGCCCTTGCCGTCAATCAGGCGCGCGGCAGGGCGTTCCTGTGCATCGGATACTGCTGGACCGGTCATCATCCCTCCGGAAACGAACATGGCGATGCCAGCAGATAAGGCAAGAAACCATGGCGCGACAATCATCCCGCGCCAGTTTTCTGGCCCATGCAGTAAAAAAACCGGCTTTTTCCCCGTCCGGACGCAAAAAAGGCCGGAGCATCGCTGCCCCGGCCCACTGCCACCCGGTTATGGGAATGGCTTACTGGTCGTCTTCCTCGCTGCTGGCCGTATCCGAATCATCGCTGTTGGGGCTGACGGCCACAAAGACGCTCTGCCCGTTGCGCACGACCCGCAGCAGAACCGAATGGTTGGCCTGCAGTGCCTGCCGGATGGCGGACACCGTGGCGCGCGGGTTTTCAACCGGCACCTCGCCCACGGACTGGATGACGTCGCCCGCATGGATCCCGGCCTGTTCGGCAGCGGAACCGGGCTGCACGTCACTGACCACCACGCCACGCACGTTTTCCTCCAGCCCGAGCTGCTGGCGCATGTCAGGCGTCAGCGGCGCAAGGGTTACGCCCAGCTTCGGTCCCTTGTCCGCATCGTGGGAGGTATCGCCCACCGTGCCATCGGCCGTGCCACCCTTGCCAAGGCTGGAAATCTGGACACTGGCGGTCTGCGGCTTGTTGTTGCGCAGGTACGCAATCGTCGCCTTGGTGCCCGGCACGATGGTCGCCACCTTGACTGCAAGCGTATGCGGCGTGTCGATGGGCTGGCCATTCAGCGTGGTGACGACATCACCTGCCTTCAGCCCCGCCTTTTCCGCCGGGCTGCCGGCACTGACGCTGGCCACCAGCGCACCCGTCGCCGGCGCGCCGGAGGGCGACGGCTTCATGCCCAGCGCACTGGCCATGGACGGCGTGATCGCCTGCGCCGTCACACCCAGGTACCCACGGGTGACGTGACCGGTCTTTTCCAGCTGGTCCACAATGTTCTTCACGGTATCGGACGGAATGGCGAAGCCAATCCCGATCGACCCGCCAGAAGGCGACAGGATGGCGGTATTCACCCCAACCACCTTGCCATCCTGCGTGAACAGCGGACCGCCGGAATTGCCACGATTGATCGGGGCATCAACCTGAATGAAGGAATCATAGGGGCCATCGCCAATGTCACGCCCGCGGGCCGAGACGATACCGGCCGTCACCGTGCCGCCAAGGCCGTACGGATTGCCAACGGCCACGACCCATTCACCCGGTTCGACCTTATCCGAATCCCCCAGTTCGATAAAGCGCAGCTTGCCCGACGGCGAGACCTTGAGCAGCGCGATATCCGTCTTGGAGTCGCGGCCCACGATCTTGGCGGGCAGCGCCGTGCCGTCATCCAGCGTCACGGTGACCTTGGTCGCACCCTTCACCACATGGTTGTTGGTCACGACATACCCGTCGGGCGAAATGACAAAGCCCGACCCACGGGCCTCAACGGTATGGTGGGGCTGCTGCGGCATCATCTGGAAGGGAAAGGGGAACGGAAAACCGCCGGGCATGCCACCCGGGCCACCATCCTCGCCCGTATCGGCATCCTTGATCCGCGCCGTGATGGAGACAACGGCAGGTTTGACCTGCTTGACCAGGTTCACGAAATTCGGAAGCTGCTGGATCTGGGTATCAGGATGGATGACCCCACTGTCTTCCGCACGCGCCAGAGGAGCCGAGAGCAGACCCGCCCCCGCTACGGTGCTGGCGACGAGTGTTGCCAGCATCCGGTTCCGGAACCGGCTGGGGGAAAGGGCGTTCGACCGCAATACGTCTGACATGGCATCCCTGAACATGGTTGTCCTGCTGAAATCTCAAAACGACGGACGGGACCGACCGCCGGGGCTTACAGTCCCATTGCCTGCATTGTGCCGCAAGACAGCCGACCCGTGTTATACCGTTGCATGACAAATAGGTTAGGCGCGCAGCCGCTGGAAAAACTCCCTCAGCAGCTGCCCCGCCTCGCGCTCGCGCACGCCGCCCACGGTTTCGGGGCGATGCAGGCAGCGTGGCTGCGCAAACAGGCGTGGACCATGTTCCACCCCGCCCCCCTTCGGGTCATAGGCCCCGAACACGATCCGGCCGACCCGGAAATGCGTGGCCGCGGCAGCGCACATCGGGCATGGCTCCAGCGTGACATACAACGTGCAGCCGGCAAGGCGCAGGCCCACGCGCTGCATGCCTGCCGTCCGCATGACCAGCATTTCCGCATGGGCGGACGGGTCGCCCCATTCTTCCACCCGGTTGCCCGCGCGCGCCAGCAGCCGCCCGTCCGGCCCCGACAGGGCAGCGCCCACCGGGACTTCCCCACGCCGGGCCGCGGCACGGGCTTCCTCCATCGCGATATCCATGAAATGCCCCGGCAGGGGACGTGAACGTGTCATGCGCATCCGGTCGCGGTCCCCTTCAGTCCCGATATGTCCGCCGTCGTCCATTTTTTTGTGGATCGGCACAACTCCCGCCTGACAATATCGTTTCACATAGGTGGCAGTAGGGGCGAATTCCCCCCACTGCCCTTCTGGCAGACCGCAACTGGCCCATCCCATCCCGGGTCATGCAACCACCCGGGGCATGGGTGACCTTCATGGGAGTAAGGTGATGCATACGCTCACGCTTGTTCTTGCCACCGCTGCCATTGTAGCGGGGATGGCCGCCTCGGACGATCTACGCCACAGAACCACACAGGCAGGCGAGTCCTGTGTCCTGACCTGCATGCTGCGCACGGACCAGCGCTGACAGTTCCACGGCCCATGCCGGATCACGCCGCGGCATGGGCCGTGCTTCATTTCTCCGCCGGGTCGCGCATGACCATGCCGTGATCACCGACCGGGCGGGGCATAGGGACCTGCCTGGCCCTCACGCCCGTCCGGTCGCCGCAATAGCCGGCGAGGTCACGGCCATTTCTTCGTACCCATCCTGCGCTGATGCGGGCAGAGGCATGGGCAATTCGTTGACCGTGACGATCCGCCACCCCTCCGGCAGGCGCTCGATCACGCTTAGCGCCAGGTTCTGCACGGAAAAATGCAACGCCGTTTCCGCATGGATACGCAGGGCATGCGCAAGGGCGGCGCGAATGGCCCCGCCATGACTGACCACCACCATGTCCTGCCCCGCATGTTCCGCCGCCAGACGGTCCAGGCACGCGCCGACCCGGGCACAGACCTGCACCATGCTTTCTCCCTCCGGCGGCAGTTCCGTGGCACTGACGGACCAGAACGGGTGCGCGGGCAGGCTCAGCCTTTCGGGCAGGGTATCGTGGGTGATGCCATGCCATTCCCCCATGGACTGTTCGGTCAGGTCCGGCTCGACCTGCCATTCATGCGGGCCATAGCCCGCCTGCTGGATGGCGCGCGCCGTCTGGTGGGTGCGTGACAGTGGCGAGGTGAACCACAACGCCGGATGCGGCAGGCGACGGGCCAGTGCTTCATACATCCAGCGCTGGGCCACAAGGCTGTCGGGACACAGGGGCACGTCCATCGCGCCATACAGCCGCATGCGGGCATTCTGTTCCACCAGTGCGTGACGGATCAGCCAGAATCGGGTCACCCCTTTCTGCAACTGGGGAGTATCAAGGAAATTGCTGTGATTTTTCTGTATGGTCACGCTGAACATCCATTGAACGGGAAAGTCGTGAAAACTCAGGCTGGCAGGATGGCGCGCGCCTGCCAGCCATGGGGCAGATAGGTCTGTACCGGCGCGGCCATGCTCAGCCGCGACCAGTGCCGCAGGATCAGGTTGATCTTGTCCACGATCCGTCCCACGTTACGCACTTCACGGCGTAGGCGTTCGGTCGGATCCATGCCGTCATGCGACGGCTCCCCTGCTACAAGCCGGGCGCCCGCGGAAATACGCAATGCCCCCGCGACCATACCGGGCAGGCCGGGATGCGCCAGCGGCACGGGCTGGCCTACATGACACAGCAGGCACGCAAGGGCCACGTCGGGATCATCGGGCGGGATAAGGCCCGACAGGTCGGTGTTGAGCCACGCATAAAGCCGCCGCGCATCCGGCAGCACCAGTGGATGAAAACCTTCCCCGTCACTGTCGGGCGCACGCACGAAAAAACACATGATGGTCGGCAGGGTATCCCATGCCCCTTCCATCGGCGTGCGGTCAGGCCGGACGGGGGGCAGGAGTTCGAGTGCCGGTTCCGCCATGATCCGGGCCGAGACCGCAGACAGGAAATCACGCAGCCGGTCATGAACCGTCACACGGGGAATACGGCTGAACGCGGCCATTTCCGCCAGTGCCGCACACCAGCGCAGGATCAGCCCGATATTATGCCCCGCAGGCAGACCAGCCACCGCCCCGCCCCGTGGCCAGGCATGCCGATAGCTGTAATCTTTCAGCCCCACGGGCACGGAACGGGGACCATCCAGCCTGCGACGCACGCCTGTAGGCAATAGCAGCGCCCCGCAGAACGGCGGGCCGGTAAAGAACTTGGACCCCGTGACCATGACCATCCAGCCCCTGTCCAGATAGTCGCGGACCCGCAGCGGGTCCAGCCGGGCCTGACAGGCATCCACCACCACGTCCGGACCATCCCCCGTCCCGTCCATTGGTGCACAGGCCCGTTCCAGCGCCGGAAGCCCCGGCGCCAGCAGCCCGGTCTTGGACAGGTCCAGCCGGTGCAGCAGCACATGCCGCCCCGCGGCACGCATGTCATGGGTCAGGCGGCAGGTTTCGGCATCCACCTCTGCTACCGGGCGGACATGCCCCTCCGCATCGCGCATCGGCACGTTCACCACCAGCGTATCGGTGGGGAATCCCGCAATCGGCGCGCCCCGCGTCACACCATGGCCAAGGGCGGTGTCATTGGCGAAATGACACCCCATGGCAGCCAGCGGGACGCCGCTGCCGGTTTCCTCAGGCGCAAGCACGATATTGCTGACGGGCCGTCCACTCGGTGCAAGGGATGCAAGGGCCAGCGCATACAGTTCGCAGTCCGTGCCGGAGGGGGCCAGCACGACCCCTTCCCCCGCCACAAGGCCGAAATGCGCTGCGATATGGGCCTGTATGTCCGTATCCAGCGCGCAGGCTGCCGCGTCCCCGCGTCCATGCAGTGCACCGGCCAGCAGGGACAGCCGCGCCGTCTCCGCCCCCGCGAACCCCCGTTCGGACAGTGATGATGCCGTGGATGAGGCAAACGTAATGGCCCATGGCCGGGGCCGGTGCGAACAGCCGTAATGGTTCAGGCCCGTTGCCGGGTCCACGGCCAGGCGGGCATCGCCGCCCGTAGCCATCAGGCTTTCGGTTGGTCCCAGTATGGGCCACAGGTCACGTAACGCATCATGCAGCGCGGCAAACGGATCGGTGCCGGACTGTCGCGGCACATCAGGCTGAAGCGGGGCAAGGGCCTGCCATATCTGTCGCAGGGCGGATGGCGGGGGCACCTGCGCCTGCGCCATCTGCGGCACCCATGCCGCGGGCGCATCCGCATCCGACCGACCGGTATCAAGATACCAGAACAGGGCCGCCGTGCGCGCGGCACAGAAAGCAGCGCACAGCGCCCTGTGCGGCGCGATGTCCAGCAGGGGGGCGAGTTCCAGTGCATGGCGCAGGAAAAAGGCCGTTTCCTCCTGCTGTCCCTGTGCAGGCAACCCCAGCACGATGGCGCCCGTAGGCTGGACACGGAACGGCAGCTCCAGCGCCGGGTCCAGCGCGATCTGCCGCTCGCCCGCAATAACGCGCAGGTCCGGTCGTTCCAGAACGCGCAGCAGTTCCTGCGTCAATGTGTGGGCGAACACCGTGCTGCTTCCTTTTCCACATTGTCAGGCGGCGCGGTCCAGCCAGCCTGTTCCATGATACGGCGCATATGCTCCGGTGGCATGGCCGTGGCGTGCACGGACACATCCAGGGGTAAGTGGATGCTCCGGCTCATCAGGTGTAGCGCCCCCGCGTCCCGGGCGCCATAGCGCGTATCCCCACGTATGGGACACCCGATCGCAGCGCAATGCGCACGCGCCTGATGGGTCCGCCCGGTTTCCAGCACCAGTTCCAGCCAGCTTATGAGCTGGCCCGCGCCATCATGACCCGTTCCCAGCACACGCCAGCGCGTCCGGGCGGGCTGGCCGCCGGTTTTCACAGGCTGCATCCGCCACTGCCTGTCGTGTTCCACCCGCGCAAGCGGGACGTCGATCACCCCCTGCGCCGCATCAGGCGCACCCTGCACGATGGCCCAGTAGGTCTTGCGCGCCTTACCGGCCGCCAGACACGCCTGTACCGCCACCAGCGCCTGCTTGCGCAGGGCCACCACCAGACAGCCCGATGTATCCCGGTCCAGCCGGTGCGCCAGCCACGGGCCGTTGCGATGCCGCGACAGTGCGGGAAACCAGTCCTCGACGCTTTTGCCCCCGTCCCTGCCCGGATGGGCCGGCAGGCCCGGCGGCTTGTCCAGCACGACCAGCCGGCTGTCACGGTACAGAACCGTAAACGGCAGGGCGGTGGAGGACTGTTTCACCGCACGGGGCATGGCGTGGGGCTTCATTCGTCTTCCGTCGGGCGGCGCATCAGGACTTCGCGGCGACCGACATGGTTGGCCTCGCTGACCAGTCCTTCCTTTTCCATCTGTTCGATGATCTTGGCGGCACGGTTATAGCCGATCGACAGGTGACGCTGGATGAAGGATGTGGACGCCTTGCCTTCGCGCGCCACGACCTCGACCGCCTGCGCGAACAGGCCATCTTCCTCCGCCCCGCCAGCGGGGGCTGCGAAGGGTTTGCCGGAGCTGTCCTCTTCCTGTGGGGAAATGACGTCATCATCATAGATCGGCTCACCCTGCGTGCGCAGGAAGGCGACGACGGCCTCCACCTCATTATCATCCACGAACGGCCCATGCACGCGCGTGATCCGGCCACCGGCCTGCATGAACAGCATGTCACCACGCCCCAGTAGCTGTTCGGCCCCCTGCTCGCCCAGGATGGTGCGGCTGTCGAACTTGCTTATGACCTGAAAGGAAATACGGGTCGGAAAGTTCGCCTTGATGGTGCCGGTAATCACATCCACCGACGGGCGCTGGGTGGCAAGGATCAGATGAATGCCCGCAGCCCGCGCCTTCTGCGCCAGACGCTGCAGCAGGGCTTCGATTTCCTTGCCCGCCACGATCATGAGATCGGCCATCTCGTCCACCACGATCACGAGATATGGCAGGGAATCGAGGGCAAGCTGCTGTTCTTCGAACGTGGGCTTGCCGGTTTCGGGGTCATAACCGGTCTGGACGCGCCGGGTCACGATTTCACCACGCGCCCGCGCTTCGGCCACGCGTTCGTTGTAGCTTGCGATATTGCGCACCTGCAGGTGCGCCATGCCACGGTACCGGCGATCCATTTCACGCACGGCCCATTTAAGGGCCGCAACCGCCTTGGCGGGTTCCGTGACCACCGGCGTCATGAGGTGGGGAATCCCCTCATAAATCGACAGTTCAAGGATCTTGGGGTCAATCAGGATCAGGCGGCACTGCTCGGGCGAAAGACGGTACAGCAGCGACAGGATCATGGAATTCACGCCCACCGACTTGCCCGACCCGGTGGTGCCCGCGATCAGCAGGTGCGGCATGGCGGCAAGGTCGCTGTAAACCGACTCGCCTGCAATATCCTTGCCCAGCGCCAGGTTCAGACGCGCACGCGAATGCCCCCATTGCGGATCCATGAGCAGTTCGGAGAAATAGACCGTCTCACGCCGTGTATTGGGCACCTCGATCCCGATCACGTTACGGCCCGGCACAGTGGCGATACGCACACTGAGCACCGACAGGGAACGCGCCACGTCATCCGCCAGGCCAATCACGCGCGCGGCACGGATGCCGGGGGCTGGCTGGAGTTCATACAGCGTGACCACCGGGCCTGCGTGATAGGCGACGATTTCGCCCTGCACCCCGTATTCCGACAGCACGGTCACAAGCTGCGTGGCATTGGCATGCAGCAGTTCCTCGGTCGGCTTGGTCGCTTCAGCCGATGGCGGGGGCTTGAGCAGCGACAGCGATGGAAACTGCCATTCCGGTTGCGGCGGGGGTGTATAGGCATCTTCCACCGGGGCCACGGGCGTTGCGGTGGCATAGTCCGGGCCGTCCGCCGCCGGTTCTTCCGCCGCGCGGCCTGTACCCGAAAAAAAGCGCGACAGCAGGTTCGGGCGCGCAGGTTCCTTTGCAGCAGCTGGCAGGTCATCCGGGAGCGACGGAATAATGGGCGCCGTCTCCTGCCCCCCGGTCTCCTCATGCCATGGCAACCGGTCCGATGCGGGCGAGGACCCGCCCGTCAGCAGGGGCTGGGTAATTTCCTCGTCCATGCCCGGCGGGTGCATCCAGCTGGTCTGCAACGAAACCTGCGCGGGTTTGCTCCCGTCCGCCTTACGGCCGCCCAGCGCTGCGGGGCGCACGGCCGTTTCCGGCTTTTTGACCGGTGCGGGCATGGCCTTCGGCCCGGCGGCCACCGCCGTCTTGGGATCGGCCACCGGCATGATGCCCGTGCCAGGCATGGATTGCCCCGTGGACACACCCGGGTCCGCCTGCATCGCGCGGCTGCCCGTATCCGTAAGCGGCGTCTGGAAAGGCGAGGCCCCAGCCACATCATGCCTTGCGCCAGAAGCCGGAGACGCCGTGGAGCTGGCCCGCTGCGGCATGTCGGGATACGGAACCGTGTCCGGCATATCCCGCGCCTGCGCCCTGTCCCCCGTTACGCGTCGCAACCAGATGGCCAGCACCATGGGCTGGCGCAGCAGGACCCGGATCCCCCGGCCAATGCCCCGCCATTCGGACAGGGACAGCGCAAGGGCCAGCAGCAGCAGCAGGCCGCCGAGCACCAGCCCCAGCAGCCAGACGACAAGCGGCCCCCCACGCCCCACGAACACGGTGGCCGCCTGAATGGACATATGCGCCACCGACAGGCCGACAGCCCCGCCCGGTCCCGCCTGCGTGGGCCACAGCGGGGCATGAAGCGCAGGCAGCAGCAGCGGCACGGCAGCGATGTCAGCCGCGATGACCGGCAGCCCGCAGACCAGCGCGATAAGACGCAGCAGCGCCGATGTCAGCCCGTGATGCCGGATCAGCCGCCATCCCCATGCCAGCAGGCAGAAAATGGCCAGCACATCCACGATCCCGAAATTCTGGAGCATGAAATCAGCCATGTACGCGCCCGGCCGCCCGAGCAGGTTGGCCGGGGGCTGGGCGCTGGACGTATTGGCTGATGGATCGCGTGGATCATAACTCCACAACGCAATGGCGAAACACAGCGCCAGACTCCACAACCCCAGCCCTCCCGCTTCGGTCAACCGGTCGCGCAGGCGCGACCGTACCGGGCCGGAGGACAGCGAGTCAGGGACAAAACGGCTGAAAATCGCCAAAAATCCATATCCTGATCATAAGTCCCGGCATGGGGATGCCATCAGGGACCAAACGCACAAGGGAAACAGCCAGTACACTACACTCCATGCCTGTCATTTCCGTCAAACGATCCAACTATAACCCCGTCCGCCCCATAGACAGAAGGCCGCTGGCGAAAATACGGCAATCAATCATGTCGCGTCATCCACACCATGCCGCCACGCATACAGGCACGCGGCCCCATGCCTGCGTTCCAGCAGCAGCCGGTCGGCAGCGACAGGCGCAGGTTCCGCCGCAGCCGTTTCCACCACCACCAGCGTTGTCGGGTGCAGCCAGCCCCCACGGTCCAGCACCGACAGCGCCCGGGCAGGCAGGTCCTGGTTATAGGGTGGATCAAGGAAAACCATGTCCACCGGCCCCGCCGCCCCACGTGGTGGCAGGCGCAGCATGTCCAGCGCGCGGATCACGGCGCGATCACCCATGCCACAGGTCGCGACATTTTCACGCAGGGTCCGCAGGGCGGCACGATCGCGTTCCACGAACACGGCGCTGGCAGCCCCACGGGACAGGGCTTCCAGCCCCAGCGCACCCGTGCCGGCGAATCCATCCATGACGCGCGCGCCACGCATGATGTCCACCCCCGCCCATGGCGCATGGGCCAGCGTGTCAAACAGCGCCTGCCTTACACGGTCCGCCGTCGGACGCGTGGTCTGTCCCGGCGGCGCGCGCAGGGTGCGCCCACGACAGTCACCCGCAATGATCCGCATTACGCCCTGCGCTGTGACGGAGCGGACGGAAGCCCGGGCACCTGTTCACGAATGACCTTGCCGGTGACTTCTTCCAGTTCGCCGCGCTTGAGGGTGCCAAGCTGGAAAGGACCATACGACGTGCGGATCAGGCGGCTGACATGCAGGTTCAGTCCCTGCATGACCTTGCGGACCTCGCGGTTCTTGCCCTCACGCAATGAAACGGTCAGCCATGCATTGTCCCCCTTGACCGAATCCAGCTGTGCTTCGATCGGGCCATAGCGCACGCCCTCGAATTCACTGCCATGAGCAAGGGATGCCAGCATCCGTTCGTCCACCACCCCGAACACACGTACGCGGTACCGGCGTATCCAGCCATTGCTGGGCAGTTCCAGCCTGCGGGCCAGTTCGCCATCATTGGTCAGCAGCAGCAGCCCCTCACTGTTCAGATCCAGCCGTCCCACGCTTATGACGCGTGGCATGGCCGGTGGCAGGGACTCGAACACCGTCGGGCGACCTTCGGGATCGCGATGGGTTGTCACCAGGCCATCGGGCTTGTGATAGCGCCACAGCCGCGTGCGGTCAGGCGCGCTGACCACGGTGTTGTCCACCTGAACGATATCACCCGCATCCACGAACGTGGCCGGGTGGGTGACAACCGCGCTGTTCAGCCTGACCCGGCCTTCGGCAATCATGCGTTCCGCGTCGCGGCGGCTGGCCACGCCCGAACGGGCCAGCCATTTGGCGATACGGTCGCCCCGTTCCGGTGCGTTGGATGGGGAATGGTCCTGTGTCATATTCGTATCTGCCTCGCAGCGTCGATCAACCCTTCGAACAGGAGACGGTCCCCTGCCGATATGCCAAATTCCGGATGCCACTGCACCCCGATGCAAAATGGATGGCCTGGCAGTTCAATGGCCTCGACAACCCCATCAGGCGCTGTAGCACAGATCACCGCACGTCCTGCATCCGCCACCGCCTGATGATGGGACGAATTCACCGCCAGCCGCCCACACCCCACCAGACACGCCAGATGCGTGCCTGCGATCACATCCACCATGTGCCCGGCCTCATCACGCGGATTGGGCTGTTCATGCGCAAGGGCCGTGGGATAGGTGTCGGGAATATGCTGCACCAGCTTTCCACCCAGCACCACAGCCAGAAGCTGCATGCCGCCACATATGCCCAGAACGGGCAGCCCACGCGCCATGGCCGCACGGACAAGGGCCGTTTCAGCTGCCGTCCGTCGTGGCTTGGTCTGCACGCTGGCGTGCTGGTCCGATGCGCCGTACAGGTCGGGCGGCACGTCAAACGCGCCCCCCGTCACCACCAGACCATCCAGCCGCGCGACCATGGCCGCCGCCTGCTGCGCATCATGCCCCAGGGCAACCGGCAGCCCACCGCACGCGGCAATCATGTCCATGTAATTCTGCCGGATCGCGTACCACGGAAATCGGGAATAACCGTCCCTGTCATCCGTCGCGGGCGGTTCGCTGTCCAGCGTGACCCCGATCAGGGGGAAATGGGATTTCATCCCGCCTGCCTAACGGAATATTCAGCCAAAAGGAATGGAGATGCCACGCTGTTCCCTTCCCTGATTGCCTGACAGAGCCGAAATACTGGCCTCCCCCAGGAAACAGAATACAAAAAATCCCCACCGGACATGCCATGATGGGGATTTTCGTAAACCTGTTAAACCCTATGGTGGGCGCACAAGGGCTCGAACCTTGGACCCGCTGATTAAGAGTCAGCTGCTCTACCAACTGAGCTATGCGCCCACAGGGTTACCCGCTTGGGTGAGAGGGCTTCTAGCAGTCAGCCTGTTGTCTGGCAAGGGGAATTTTTGATTTTTTTGAAATTCCTACTGCAGCAGCAGCCGCAGCACGCCATCGAACTGTTCCAGCGAGCGGTAATCAATGCGGATGCTCCCCCCTTTCCCGTCAAAGGATATCTGGACCTTCAGCCCCAGCCTGGCCGCGAGATCACGTTCCAGTGCAGCGATTTCAGGATTACGGGCCGTTTTGTCCGCCTTGTCGCGTGCATTCGCCGCCTTGCGTTCCTGCTGTCTGGCCAGCGCTTCCGTCTGCCGGACATTCAGCCCCTGCGCCAGCACGATTTTCAGTGCCGCAACCGGATCGGCATGCCCAAGCAGGGCGCGGGCATGCCCTGCGGACAGGCCGCGATGGCGCACCGCATCGCGCACGGGCGGCGGCAACTGCAGCAGGCGCACCATATTGGCGACATGCGGGCGGGATTTGCCTATGGCGCTGGCCAGTTCATCCTGCGTCAGGTCGTAATCATCCAGCAGACGCTGCAGGCCCTCGGCTTCTTCAATGGCATTGAGGTCGGCACGCTGGAGGTTTTCCACCAGTGCCGCTGCCATGGCGTCCCCGTCATCAAGCGGACGGATATGAACAGGCACGTCATGCAGGCCCGCAATCTGGGCCGCGCGCCAGCGACGTTCGCCCGCAATGATCTGGTAAACCCCTTTCCGCCCCGGATGGGGACGGACAAGGATAGGCTGCAGGATGCCACGTACGCGGATGGAGCTGGCCAGTTCGTCCAGCGCACCGGGTTCCATCTGCTGGCGTGGCTGGAAGGGGCTGGGTTCCATGACGTCAACCGGCAGGCTGGAAATGGCTTCCGGCACCTTGCGGGCCTCTACCGCTGGTGCGGCGGGCAGCATGTTGACCTGCTCCCCCAGCAGGGCGGCCAGCCCGCGACCGAGACGGGGACGACCGGCATCCTTCTTGGTTTTCATCAGCTTGCCTTCCCTTTTCGTACTGCGTGCAGCCCCAGACGGTCCACCACTTCGGTGGCGAGGGCCTGATAGGCCAGGCTGCCGGACGACCGGTGGTCGTAATTCATAACCGGCTGTCCATGGCTCTGTGCTTCTGAAATCCGGATATTGCGAGGAATAAGGGTTTCCATCACCCGGTCGCCGAAGAAGCTGCGGGCGTCATCCGCCACCAGTTCCGACAGATTGTTCCGTCGGTCATACATGGTCAGCACAATACCATCGAGCTTCAGCGCCGGGTTGAGCGACTGGCGCACGCTGTTGACGGTACGGACCAGCTGGCTGATCCCTTCCAGCGCAAAGAACTCACACTGCAGTGGCACGATCACGGATTGCGCCGCCACAAGGGCATTGAGAGTCAGCAGGCCGAGGCTGGGCGGGCAATCAATCAGGATGGCATCATAATCCGCCCCGATCTGCGCCAGCGCATCGTGCAGCCGGTATTCCCGCCGATCCGCCATGACCAGTTCCAGTTCCGCGCCGGCCAGTTCCGTATCCGCCGCGATCAGCGACAGACCGGGCACGGCGCTGGGCTGAACCACGGCGGCGGCCCGCGCGCCATCTTCCAGCATGGCGTAGGTACCGCTGCGCCGGGCATCATACCCCACGCCCAGGCCGGTCGAGGCATTGCCCTGCGGGTCCATATCGACAAGCAGGACCTTCAGCCCCGATGTCGCCAGAGCCGCAGCCAGATTGATGGCCGTGGTTGTCTTGCCCACACCGCCCTTCTGGTTGGCCAGCGCAATAATGCGGGGGGAAGCGGCTGGGCCGCTTTCCGTATCATTCATTGTTGTGGTCTGTGACACGCCTGATATCGCTCAATTTTAGAATCACACCATCCGTATTTGTACGGCTTGGAATCCGGGTTGTCGCCATGTGCCAGCCGGAGCTGGCCGTCATCAATTCTTCTTCCGCATTCCGTCCTTTCAGAAACAGGCAGAAGCCATCCGGGCGCAGGAAGCGCGTTCCCCATTCCAGCAGGCGCGGCAGGGGGGCCAGCGCGCGGGCCGTGACCACCTGCGCGGGTGGCACGTCCGCTACCTCCAGCCGCTGCGCGCACACGCGCACCTGCACGCCTGCGGTCCGTGCGGCTTCACGCAGGAAAGCAGCCTTGCGCTGATCTGATTCAATCAGTGTAACCCGCGCACCCGTGGCGCAGGCAATCACCAGACCCGGGAACCCGCCACCGGACCCCATATCCACCAGACTGATGGGACCGAACGGAATCATCTGCGCCAGTTGCAGACTATCAGCAATATGGCGCGACCATAAATGCGGCAGGTCATGCGGCGACACAAGATTGATCCGCTGGTTCCAGCGCAGCAGGATATCGGCATAGCGGTCCAGCCTGTCGCGTGTTTCACGTGAAACATCGGGCATGACGGGCATCATACTGCGACCTGCCTTTGCCGCACATGCGCCAGCAGGGCAACCAGGGCTGATGGCGTAATACCCGGGATGCGCTGTGCCGCGGCAAATGTCATGGGGCGAACCCGTGCCAGACGTTCCTGCATTTCCGTGCTCAGCCCACCCACCAGCGCATAGTCCAGGTCTGGTGGCAGCGCCATGCGTCCTTCGGTAGCCAGCTGCCGGATTTCACGGTCCTGTCGGGAAATATAGCCGCTGTACCGGGCTTCGGTCGCCAGATGCTGGGCCACGCGGGGTGGCAGGTCGATAAACCATGGCGCCACCCGGGCAACCGTTTCCGGCGATGCGTCCGTAGCCAGCACGTCAAGCAGGGAGCGCGCCCGCCCGTCAGCCGAGACATTCACCCCTGCCCTGCGCAGGATGTCAGGCGTATAGGTTTCATTGCGCGCGTGATCGGTCGCAGCATCAATCGCGGCACAATCCGCATGGTAGCGCTGCGCGCGCGCAGGCCCCACGCAACCCCACTCCAGACCTCGCGGTGTAAGCCTCAGGTCGGCATTATCCGCCCGCAGGGTCAGACGATATTCGGCGCGGGACGTAAACATGCGATAGGGTTCGGACACGCCCTGCGTGGTCAGGTCATCGATCATGACGCCGATATAGGCATCCCCGCGATCAAGGGTGACACCGGATTGCCCTGCCGCATGCCGGGCTGCATTGACGCCTGCAATCAGCCCCTGAGCGCCCGCTTCCTCATACCCGGTCGTGCCGTTGATCTGGCCGGACAGGAACAGGCCCGGCATGTTTTTCAGTTCCAGCGTGGGGGCCAGTTCGCGCGGGTCCACGTAATCATATTCCACCGCATAGCCCGGCCTGACAATCCGGCAGTGTTCCAGCCCCGGAATGCTGCGCAGCATGTCCACCTGCACATGTTCAGGCAGGCTGGTGGAGATGCCATTGGGATACACCAGCTCCCCATCCGGGCTGCCGGGCAGGCCTTCGGGTTCAAGGAAGATCTGATGGGACTCCCGCTGCGCGAACCGCACGACCTTGTCTTCGATCGACGGACAGTACCGTGGTCCCCGCCCTGATATCGCCCCACCATACAGGGCGGAAAGCTGCAGGTTCTCGCGGATGATGTCATGCGTGCGTGGCGTAGTCGCCGTAATGCGGCACGACACCATGGGGTTCGTAATGGCGTCCGTCATGCGGCTGAACGGCTCGGGCACGGCGTCGCCCCTGTCTTCCGCCAGGGCGTCCCAGTCGATGCTGTCCCGCGCAATGCGGGCTGGTGTCCCGGTCTTGAGGCGCCCCATGCGCAACCCCAGCGTGGCCAGACGTTCACCCAGCGCATTCGCGGGCCGGTCCCCTACCCGCCCTGCAGGCTGGCTGTCATGTCCGACATGGATCGTCCCACGCAGGAACGTGCCGGTAGCCAGCACCACAGCCCCGCAGGCGAAGGCGCGGCCATCCTCACAGACCACGCCATCGATCCGCCCCTGTCCGTCAAGCAGCAGGTCACCGGCCGCCCCTTCCACAATATCCAGCCCGTCTGTCTGCGCCAGCAGATCCTGAATCGCCTGACGATAGAGCGAACGGTCCGCCTGCGCCCGCGGACCATGCACCGCAGGCCCCTTGGAGCGGTTCAGCAGTTTGAAATGGATCCCGGCCCGATCCGCCGCGCGTCCCATCAACCCGTCCAGCGCATCAATTTCACGCACAAGGTGCCCCTTGCCAATGCCGCCAATGGCCGGGTTGCAGGACATGATGCCAATCGTCTCGCGACGATGCGTCAGCAGCATCGTCCGCGCGCCCATCCGCGCAGCGGCCGCGGCGGCTTCGCATCCAGCATGGCCGCCGCCCACGACAATCACATCGTATTCGCGATTCATCCCGACGTCCCTCCTACTTGCCAATGCAGAACTGGCCAAACACGGTATCCAGCAGGGCCTCGACATCCACGGCCCCTGTCAGGCGCCCAAGCGCGCGCATTGCCAGCCGCATCTCTTCCCCCCGCATTTCCGGCCATGTCATCATCCGCGCCTGATTGAGGTGATGGACCGTCTCCTCTATCGCGGCGCGATGGCGTGCCCGGGTGAAGGGCGCGCTGGCCCGGCCAGCCGTCAGGGCACGTGCCCGGCCAGCCAGAACGCTCCTTAGCACATCCATGCCCGCACCGGTGAGAACACTGATCCCGATTACGCCATCCGGCGCGGGAGACAGGTCCGTCTTGTTGCATACCAGCACCCCGTCCCCGTCCAACCGTTCAGGGGGAGTATCATCTGCAAACACATGCACCACGCAATCAGCCTGTTTCACGTGAAACAGTGACCGCCGCACGCCTTCGGCTTCAATCTCATCATCGGTTTCACGCAGGCCCGCCGTATCGACCAGTGTGACCGGCACGTCCCCCATGACGACACGGATTTCAATCGCATCGCGCGTCGTGCCCGCCCGGGTGGACACAATGGCGGCATCGCGCCCCGCCAGGGCATTCAACAGGCTGGACTTACCGACATTCGGCTCACCCACAATGGCAAAGACCAGTCCGCGCCGCAGGCGCTCGGCGCCTTCGCCCATGGCCAGGTAATCCTGCATGGTCGCGTGCAGCGCCCGCAGACCATTCACCAGTTCCTGTTCGACTTCAGGGGGGAGTTCTTCATCAGGGAAGTCGATCAGGGCTTCCTGATGCGCCAGCAGCACGCGCAGCCTGTCGGCCCATTCCTGGTACAGGCGGCTCTGCGCCCCATCGACCTGCGCCAGCGCCTGTCGCCGCTGGGCCTCGGTTTCCGCATCGATCAGGTCAGCAATGCCTTCTGCCTGCATGAGGTCAAGCCGACCGTGGGTAAAGGCACGTCGGCTGAATTCTCCCGGCTCTGCCGGGCGCGCGCCCAGCGCCACCAGCGTGTCGGCCACAGCACTGATAACCGCCGGTCCCGCATGCAGGTGCAGTTCCGCGCTGTCCTCCCCCGTATAACTGTCCGGCCCCGGAAACCACAGCACCAGCGCGCGGTCCAACAGGACGGGTGCATCCCCATCCTGCCGCCATAGCCCTCGCAGGGATGCACGGCGCGGCGCAGGCAGGCGCCCGCACAGGGATTCCACAATCCTGCCCGTCCCCGGGCCGCTCAGCCGCATGACGGCTATGGCCGCACGGGACAGGCCACTGGCCAGCGCGAAAATGACGGGGGGATGACGATCACTTTCCTGCACAAACATCTCCATGGTGGCCATCATCATTTTGTCAGTTCCGGGAACGGCGTTATCGTTCACCTCTTTGTCCTGATCAAGGTGACTCATGCCACAACTTTCAATGCATTCGCCACTCGCCCCCCTCACCGTCTCTGTCGAGGATGGAAAAATCGTGGCGCTTGACTGGGGCTGGGGCCGGGATCAGGAAGAAACACCCCTGCTGCTGGAGGCGCGCGCCTGGCTGGATGCGTATTTTGACGGTGACGCCACGCTATGCACCCTGCCACTGAACCCGTATGGCACGCCCGAGCAGATCGCCGCATGGCGGTTCATGCAGACCATTCCCGTAGGTCAGCAGGTCTCATGGAGGGATGCGGCGCGTCTGGCCGGTGTTCCCACCGATGCCATCATCAGTGCGTGCATGGAAAATCCCATTCCCATCCTGATCCCCTGCCACCGAATCAATTTTGATGATTGTGCGCAGTATGATCCCGAAACCTATCCCGGTGATGAAGGCGCGCGGGACCGGCAGTTCCTGCATGATCTGGAAACCCTTTCCGCAAGTCCCCTGGCCTAATTTCCCCCGCACCAGCTACAGGACGTTCAGGACATGAATACCGTCATCCGCATTCATGAATATGGGGGGCCAGATGTCCTCCGCACCGAAACGCTACCCGTTCCCACCCCGGCAGCAGGCGAAGTCGTGCTGCGGCAGGAGGCGATCGGGGTCAACTTCATCGATACCTATTTCCGCACCGGCCTGTACAAATTCCCGGCTCTTCCCGCCGTGCCTGGCATGGAGGGTGCTGGAACCGTCACCGCTATCGGCTCCGGCGTGGAAGGCATCCGTCCCGGCATGCGCGTGGCCTATGTCACGACCCCGGGTGGCTATGCCACGTTCCGTACGATTGCGGCTGACAGGCTCGTGGTCCTGCCCGAGGACATCCCGTCGCAAACCGCCGCCGCCATCATGCTGCGCGGGCTGAGCGCACATATGCTGCTGCGCGAGGTCCATCGCGTCCAGCCCGGTGAGGACATTCTGGTCTATGCCGCGGCCGGTGGCGTGGGCCTGCTTATGTGCCAGTGGGCACGCCATCTGGGCGCACGCGCCATTGGCGTCGTCTCAACGGCAGAAAAAGCGGAACTGGCCCGGGCCAACGGGGCAGCGGATGTCATCATCGGCACGGATCGGGTAAAGGAACAGGTCAGTGACCTGACAAACGGGCGCATGCTGCCGGTCGTATATGACAGCATTGGCCGCGACACCTTTGAAACCAGCCTGTCCTGCCTGATGCCTCGCGGTCTTATGGTCAGCTATGGCAATGCATCGGGCCCAGTGACGGGCGTCAATGTCGGCACGTTGGCTTCCCATGGCAGCCTGTACCTGACACGCCCGGCCCTTACGACCTATATCGCCAAACGGCCCGCGCTGCTGCATGCCGCCAGTGAACTGTTCGCCCTCGTGCGGCAGGGCATCATCAAACCATGCATCGGCCAGTCCTTTCCCCTGACCGAAGCGGCACAGGCCCATATCGCCCTTGAATCACGCAAGACCACAGGCAGCACAATCCTGCTTCCCTGAATTGCAGCCGGAATAGCAGAAACTGCCAATTGCCGTCTTTTTTGAAAAAAGCTTCACTAAAAACTTTTGTCTTTCAAAACAAAAACCCCGGCCTTGCGGCCGGGGTTTTTTCAATCCGTCACGAAACAACCCGATCAGGTATTCATCGCATCGAAGAAGTCGTGGTTGGTCTTGCTGTATTTCAGCTTGTCCAGCAGGAAGTCCATCGCATCCATGGTCCCCATCGGGGCAAGGATACGGCGCAGGACCCACATCTTGGCCAGATCGGCCCGATCAACCAGCAGCTCTTCCTTACGGGTGCCGCTCTTGGTGATGTCGATGGCAGGGAACGTACGCTTGTCAGCCAGCTTGCGATCAAGGATCAGTTCCGAGTTACCGGTGCCCTTGAACTCTTCAAAGATGACTTCATCCATACGGCTGCCGGTATCAATCAGCGCGGTCGCGATAATGGTCAGCGAACCGCCTTCCTCGATATTACGGGCCGCACCGAAGAAACGCTTGGGGCGCTGCAGCGCGTTGGCGTCCACGCCGCCGGTCAGCACCTTGCCCGATGACGGCACGACGGTGTTGTAGGCTCGGGCCAGGCGTGTGATCGAATCCAGCAGGATCACGACATCACGCTTGTGCTCGACCAGGCGCTTGGCTTTTTCCAGCACCATTTCCGTGACCTGCACATGGCGTGTCGCGGGTTCATCAAAGGTGGAGGACACCACCTCGCCCCGCACCGAACGCGCCATGTCCGTCACTTCTTCCGGCCGCTCGTCAATCAGCAGCACGATCAGGAACACTTCGGGATGGTTCGCGGAAATGGAGGAGGCGATGCTCTGCAGCATCACGGTCTTGCCGGTGCGCGGCGGGGCCACGATCAACGCGCGCTGGCCCATGCCGATGGGCGAGACGAGGTCGATCACGCGCGAGGTGAAATCGCGGTTCGGGGTCTTGCCCTTCCCCTTGCCATTGGCGGGCGGTTCCGTAGCGCCCCCCACAGTCGAGTTCTCGACTTCCATCTTCAGGCGGCGTTCGGGGTAAAGCGGCGTCAGGTTATCGAAATTGATCCGCTGGCGCACGGCCTCGGGCGGTTCAAAATTGATCGCGTTGACCTTCAGCAGGGCAAAATACCGTTCCCCATCGCGGGGCGCGCGGATCTGGCCTTCGACCGTATCACCGGTGCGCAGGCCGAAGCGGCGGACCTGGCTGGGGGAAATATAGATATCATCGGGTCCGGGCAGGTAATTGGCTTCCGGTGAGCGGAGGAAGCCAAAGCCATCAGACAGGATTTCAAGCGTGCCGTCCCCATAGATGGCCTGATCATTGTCGGCCAGTGTCTTGAGGATCGTGAACATCAACTCCTGCTTGCGAAGAGAAGATGCGTTTTCAATGTTCAGACTTTCAGCATATGCCAGAAGGTCTGCTGGGGATTTGGCCTTGAGTTCGGCGAGTTGCATGCAGGATATGCCTATAAGTGGGCAGTTCACGAAAGGAAAGGAAAAGCCGGCAATCAGTTTGAGAAGGCGCGTCGATGACGGACCCTGACCATATTCGGACGAAACGGTTTGATGCAGCTTAACGGATAGGTGGGAATCCCGAGCACGCCATGAAATGGCACCCTTCGGGACAGCGGAACCATATGCCTTTAATCACCCGACGTCAAGCATCCGCGCCCGTTCATGCCATATCACCCTGTGGGCATGATAATGTTTATACTGTCGTCATGGCTGTAACGCCGCGGCACGACACAATATTCACCTGCCCGCTGCGACGTTTCGATCCGGTTCCAGCAGCCTTTACCCTTCGGGCGCCGGGCAACGTTCCTGATTGCTTCAGGATAAACCGTTGATAAAAAACCAGCGGCACTGCCTGGATGCCGCATTTCATGAAGCTTTGTGAAAAAAGGCTTCTCCAGAAACATCCTTGTGGCCTGCAGGATGGTTCACACGGGAAACGTATTGCATGCCCTGCGCTCAGAACCCGATGACGGCATCCCCGCCAAAGGTGAACATGCCATTGTTCCGGCCGCCATTGAAGGGCATGGTCCCGTTCAGTGCACGGTCAAAGCGGATTTCCGGGCGCAGCATGAACACGCCGATATGGTGACCCAGCTGCGGGCGATAGCTGACACCCAGCGTCATTTCGCCATACGTCGTGCCATGGCTGGAGGCCGATGGCCCCGGCACGACCGTCCCCCCCGTGCCAGCCAGCGCTTCCATGTAGGAATTGTTCCCCTGGAAGGTGGCAACCATGGCGTTGTTATTGTCGCGGTATATTTCCCCACGGTAATTGAAGGTCAGGTCACGGTTGATACGGTAGCTGAGGAAACTGACGAAGCTTTCCGCATCCACACCGGCAAACTGTCCCCGCGCGCCAATGCCGCGCGTGCCCTCGTCATGCAGGTAATTGAATTCCGCCGTCAGGTTCAGCCGGTCATTCACCTGGTAATAGGCGCTGATATCGTTCCAGAACCGCTGGGAATGATCGGCTTCATAATGGCCGATGGCGCGCCATGAATTTTCCGGCCCGACGCGACTCAGTTCCACGATGCGCAGCCTGCCGTGGGCCAGTTTGTTCAGGTTGAACCCGAAATATCCGGCTGGCGCACTGTTGTTGTCCGCATGCCCGAATGATGTCTGGTTGCCGGTATCAATACCGAACGTCACATCCACCATGGGTGTGACGTGCCAGTTGAACATGGCGCCCACATGCTGGAACGGCACGGAATATTCAGATGTATAGGCCAGCGTGTAGAAAGGCCGCGATGTCGGATCAAGCCCTTCCACCCCCATCGGGGCCTGCAGGATGCCCGCCTGCATGTCCAGCCCGCCACGCGTCAGCCATGGCAGGTGAACATCCATGTGCGCCTGCGCGGGAATCAGCTGGTACCGGGCGTTCCATTCCCGGTCACTGATGCCCAGCACCTGATAGTACCGCGCATCTGATCCGTACATGCCTTCCAGCGTAAAGCCGACCTGATATTTGTTTATGCTGGGGTCGATCGCCTTGTTCAGGGTGAATTCAGCCTGGTTAAGCTGGACCTGATTGGCATGGTCGGCAAGGAAGTCGCCATAGTTGTAACCCGGCTGGGGACGGGCGGGATTGGCCATGATCCCCCCTTCGATCTGCGCGCTCAGGGTAATGTCACCCAGCCACCGGGCAAGGCCCGTGCTGCTGTCATGCCGCAGGCCGGAAAAGACATGGACCTGCGCGCGCGCAATGGCGGGCAGACCGCACCACATGCTGGTGATGACCAGAAAACACCCCAGTTTACGGTTTGATTTCATGGTGGCCTTCCCCTCTCCCGGTCTACCCGGGCAGGCACTGACAGTCTGCGCGCGCTCCGGCGTTCATGAATTTTCTTTTATTTCGTTTTCCTCACCAATGAAACCTAAATCATTGAAATGATTCGATATTATAATAATTATGATACCGATATGTCAGGCAGGGCCACCTATTTTCCCAGCCACCCACGTCGCCAGAACCAGATCAGTGGCAGCACCACCGTCGCTGCCATAAGGGCAAGGGAATACCAGTACCCGTATTTCCAGTTCAGTTCCGGTATATCATGGAAGTTCATGCCGTAGATGCCCGCTACCAGCGTGGGAGCCACGCCAATAAAGCTGACCACGGTCAGGATCTTCATGCCATTATTCTGTTCGATGCTGATGAAGCCCAGCGTCGCATCCAGCAGGAACTGCACCTTGTTGGCGGTCTGGGACACGAAATCATTCAGCGAACGGATATCACGCCCCACCGTCGCCAGCCGCGCCTGCAGGTGGTCAGACAGGTCATGGCGCTTGTTCTCGCCCAGGAAAATGGAAATCCGTTCCAGCCCCAGCAGGCTGTCGCGCACGGATGAACTGAGGTCGCCCGACCGGCCCACCCGGCGCAGCATGTTGCGCAGCAGGGCGCCCGCCTGCGCCTGGCTTGGCTCCTCGGACTGGAACACGTCCTTTGACATGCCATCCAGCGCCTGCCCCAGATGTTCCAGAATATCGGCCAGCCGGTCCACGATGGCTTCCAGCAGCATGATCCCCGCTTCGTTGGAGACCAGAGGCGTCGCCTCGCCGGCCACCGCGCGCGCCACCACGTCAAACGCGCTGAACCCGGTATAGCGGATGGTCAGCAGCCTGCCGGGCATGAGCACGAACCCCACGGGGGATACGAAAAAGTCATCCGGCGTCTTGCGCACCAGCGGCGTGGACAGATAGACGCCATTACCTTCGGTAAAGAGACGTGACGAACTTTCGATCTCATCCAGCTGGGCGCGGGTGGGAACACGCAGGCCCGTTACTTCGGCAGCGAGGGCCTCCTCCTCCTCGGTGGGGTTGAGCAGGTCCAGCCACGCCGCACCGGCCGCATCCTCCGCAGTCGTAACGGTCCGGGCCGGGGCGCCGGGACGATGGGCGAGAAACATGGGCAGTCTTTCTTTGGTTCGGGTCGTTGTTCATCCATCATGTGACGGCAAACATGTCAAATCATGACATGCTCCACGATATGGCAGGGGCTGGTATTTTGCCGCCATCCGGTCCAGAACCGGCTGACAGGCGGCCAGGGACGGCTGCATGACGATACCATTGAGCCACGCACCTATTCTTGTGGAGTAGCGAAGTTGAGCGCAACAGACACACAGGCAGGCGCCAACAGCCTGCGCAGCGGGCCGGACGGTCGCGGCCGTTTCGGCATTTTCGGCGGCCGTTTCGTCGCTGAAACCCTGATGCCGCTCCTGCTGGAGCTGGATGGCGCATACAGGGCGGCACAGGCGGACCCCGAATTCCGGCGTGAACTGGATTATTACCTCAAGGACTATGTCGGCCGTCCCAGCCCGCTGTGGTTCGCACGCCGCATGACCGAAGAACTTGGCGGCGCCAAGATCTACATGAAGCGCGAGGAACTGAACCACACCGGTTCGCACAAGCTCAACAACGTCATGGGACAGATCCTGCTGGCCCGCCGCATGGGCCGTACCCGCATCGTGGCCGAAACGGGCGCGGGCCAGCATGGTGTCGCCACCGCGACCGTGTGCGCACTGTTTGGCATGAAATGCGCGATCTACATGGGCGCCACCGATGTCGAGCGCCAGAAGCCCAACGTGTTCCGCATGCGGCTGCTGGGCGCCGAGGTCGTGCCCGTCACGGCGGGCGCGGGCACGCTGAAGGACGCCATGAACGAAGCCATGCGCGACTGGGTGACCAACGTGCACGACACCTACTTCCTTGTCGGCACGGTGGCGGGGCCGCATCCCTATCCGCAGATGGTGCGTGATTTCCAGTCCATCATCGGCGTGGAGACAAAGGAACAGATCGTTGCCGCCGAAGGCCGCCTGCCCGATACGATCGTGGCGGCGATCGGTGGCGGGTCGAACGCCATGGGCATCTTCCATCCCTTCCTTGATGATCCCGAAGTCAGGCTGATCGGTGTCGAGGCCGCGGGCTGCGGTCTGGACAGCGGACGCACCGCCGCCTCCATCGAGCGCGGCAAGCCCGGCGTGCTGCACGGCAACCGTACCTACCTGCTGCAGGACGCGGACGGACAGATCACTGAAGCCCATTCCATCAGCGCGGGCCTCGACTACCCCGGCGTCGGCCCCGAACATTCATGGCTCAGTGACATCGGGCGCGCCGAATATGTGGGCGCGACCGACCAGGAGGCACTGGACGCCTTCCAGTTGTGCACCCGCACGGAAGGCATCATTCCCGCGCTGGAAAGCGCCCATGCCATTGCCTACGCCACGAAGATCGCGCCCGACATGGGCAAGGACCAGATCATCGTGGTCAATATTTCCGGCCGGGGGGACAAGGACATCTTCACCGTCGCCGAACACCTGGGAGTGAAACTGTGAGCCGCATCGCCCGCCGCTTCGCCACCCTGCGCCAGCAGGGACGTGGCGCCCTGATCCCCTATGTCGAAGCCTGCGATCCCGATTACGACACGTCTCTGGCCATCCTGCGCGGCATGCCTGCCGCCGGTGCGGACCTGATCGAGGTCGGCGTCCCCTTCTCCGACCCGTCAGCCGATGGCCCGACCATCCAGAAGGCAGCCCTGCGCGGCCTGAAGGGCGGTTCGACCATGAAGCGCGTGCTGGAAATGGTCGCAGCCTTCCGCGAAGGCGATGACGGGACCCCGATCATCCTGATGGGCTACACCAATCCCATCACGGCCTATGGTCCCGAACGCTTCTGCGTGGATGCGAAAGCAGCGGGCGTGGACGGGCTGATCGTCGTCGACATGCCGCCGGAGGAAGCCGACCTGCTGGCAGGCCCCGCCGCTACCGCCGGGCTGGACATCATCCGCCTTGTCGCCCCCACCACGCCCGATGACCGCCTGCCGGTCGTCTTCAATGGTGCATCGGGTTTTGTCTATTATGTCAGCATCACCGGGGTGACAGGCACGCGCACCGCCAGCACCGACGAACTGGCCCACGCCCTGCCCCGCCTGCGCCGGGCAACCGACCTGCCCATCGCCATCGGCTTTGGCATCCGCACGCCGGAACTTGCCGCAAACGCCGTAAGCGTGGCCGATGCTGCCGTCGTGGCGTCCGCCCTGCTCAACACGCTCGAGGCCACGCTTGATGCGGATGGAAAAGCGACAGCCAGAACCGTGCCTGCGGTTCTGGAACAGCTGCGCGGACTGGCCAATGCCGTGCATGCTGTAAGCAAACCTGTCTCAGAATAGTACATTGATAAGAAAGAAAAGTTTCTGAATGTCGCCTTTTTTCCAAAAGGCGGCGTTTTCTGAAGCTTTTTGAAAAAAGCTTCACCAGAAACTTTCTTTTGATTTACGGAGCGTTTCGCGGATGGTTTTCCCAAACGCCCCCTGCAATGACAATCTGGCCCAATCGTTCATCTGCCTGTATGGAACAGGCCTCCAGAAAGCTTAAGGGAGAGGCAACATGAGCTGGCTGACCGAATATGTCCGTCCCAAGATCCGCGGCCTGCTCAAGCGGGAAGTGCCGGACAACCTGTGGACCAACTGCGAATCGTGCGAGCAGATGATCCTGACCAAGGATCTGCGCAAGGCGATGAACGTGTGCCCGCATTGTGGCCACCACATGCGCGCAACCGTGCCCGAACGGCTGGAATGGACGTTTGATAACGGGGAATATACCCGCATCGAACTGCCCAGGGTGCCGGTTGACCCCCTCTCCTTCCGTGACCGCAAACGCTATACGGACCGGCTGAAGGATGAACGCGCCAAATCCCAGCTTGATGAATCCATGGCTGTGGCGCATGGGCAGATCGGCGGGCATAACGCGGTTGTCGCCGTCATGGCGTTCGAATTCATCGCGGGTACGATGGGTGCGGGATTGGGCGAGGCCTTTCTGGCCGCAGCCCGCCTTGCCATCCTGCAGCAGTCCCCGCTGATCGTCTTTACCGCATCCGGCGGCGCGCGCATGCAGGAAGGCATGATCAGCCTCATGCAGATGCCGCGCACCACGGTGGCGGTACAGATGCTGCGGGAAGCAGGACTGCCCTATTTCGTCGTGCTGACCAACCCGACCACGGGTGGCGTGTCCGCGTCCTTCGCCATGCTAGGGGATGTGCAGATTGCCGAACCCAATGCCCTGATCGGCTTTGCCGGGCAGCGCGTGATCGAGGACACCGTGCGCGAAAAGCTGCCCGAAGGCTTCCAGCGCGCGGAATACCTGCTGGAACACGGCATGCTGGACATGGTGGTCAAGCGCGGCGATCTGCCCGGCATGCTTGGACGGCTGATCGGCCAGCTCAACTACCGCCACATTGCGCCGCGGCCTGCGGCCTGATTTCCGGAAAAGAACGCCACGCATGAATGCCCCCACGCTTGGGCCGGAATTCGTTGGCCGGACAGGGCAGATACTCGAACGGCTGAACCGGCTGTATCCGACCCTGATCGACCTGTCACTGACCCGGCTGGAGACCCTGCTGGCGCGCCTCGGCCACCCGGAACGCCACCTGCCGCCCGTCGTGCATGTTGCGGGCACCAATGGCAAGGGCAGCACATGCGCGTTCATGCGCGCCGTGGCCGAAGCTGGCGGATGGCGGGTGCATGTCCTGACATCGCCACATCTGGTGCACGTGACGGAACGCTTCCGCATTGCGGGCCGGATCGTGACGGAAAGCGAACTGGCCAGCGTTCTGGAAGAAATCGAACAGGTCAATGCCGGCGCACCCATTACGGTGTTCGAGGTACTGACGGCTGCGGGTTTCATGCTGTTTTCGCGCCACCCCGCCGACCTTGCGATTGTCGAGGTCGGGCTGGGCGGGCGGTGTGACGCCACCAATGTGCTGCGCCACCCGGTCGCCTGCGCGATCACGGCCATTTCCATGGATCACGAAGCGTTCCTTGGCGACACGCTGGGCGCGATCGCGGGGGAGAAGGCCGGTATCATCAAACCCGGCGTTCCCGTCACCACGGGCCGCCAGCCTGCGGAGGTCATGGCCCCCCTGACCCGCACGGCGCATGAACAGGGCAGCCCGCTGTGGCGGCGGGACCATGAATGGTCCATCACGCCCGCCCCGGATGGCGCCAGCCTGCGGTATCATGACCGTCATGGCACGCTGGACCTGCCGCTGCCCGGCCTGCGTGGGGCACACCAGATTGACAATGCGGGCCTTGCCATCGCCACGCTGCGGGCCAGTGGGCTGCCCCTGCCACAGCAGGCATGGGCGGGTATCGCCCACGCCCGCTGGCCCGCGCGGATGCAGCGCCTGTCCGGCCATCTGGCGGCACTGCTGCCGCCGGGTTGGGAGCTGTGGCTGGATGGCGGCCATAACCCCGGCGCGGGCGAAGTGCTGGCGCAGGTCATGGATGAATGGACGGACCGTCCCACCCATCTGATCATCGGCATGAAGCAGACCAAGGACGCCACCGGCTTCCTGACGCCCCTGCTGCCCCGTGCCGCCTCCATTCAGGCCGTGGCGGAAAAGAACCAGCATCTGGCCCAGCCGGTGGCCGACATTATCGCCGCCGCCGGTGGCCGGGCGACGGCAGGCCCCACCCTGCATGATGCGCTGACGCACCTTGCGCCAGCGGCAGGGCCGGATGCCGCCCCTGCCCGCGTCATCATATGCGGAAGCCTGTATCTGGCAGGTGTCGCGCTGCAGCTTGATGGCTGGCAGCCCGACTGACAGGTAATATCCGTATCGTTTCCGGGCGCCGCCTTTTTCAGCAAAGGCGACATTCCCTGACGCTATCTGTAAAAGGCTTCACCAAAAAACCCGCCCTATTCACAGGGCGGGTGCATGGTGGCCGTGTCCTACCTGCCGTCAGGCAGCGGTTCGCCCTGGCCGATCTCACGCAGGGGCAGGCCCGCCATGAGCCGCTGCTCGATCTTTTCCAGTGACATGTCCCGTGTCTCCGGAATGAAGCGCCATGTCACCACCACGAAAATCAGGTTGAACCCGGCAAACAGCCAGAAAGTCGGCCCGTTGCCCATCCACTGCAGCAGTGACAGGAAACTTGCCCCCACGATCATGTTGGCGATCCAGTTGGTCAGCGTGGAGATGGAAATGCCAAGGTCGCGCCCCTGTAGCGGCTGCACCTCCGAACACAGGACCCAGATCAGGGGCCCGGCGGACATGGCAAAGCCGGAAATGTAGATCAGCAGCATGAAGACCGAGATGATCTGTTCCGTCTGCCCCAGGTTGGGCCGGTTCAGCATGAAACCAAGACAGCCCATGCCCACGGCCATGATGACGAAGCCGGTGTACAGAATGGGCTTGCGCCCCCACCGGTCCACCAGACCAATGGCGATAAAGGTGGCCAGCATGTTCACCAGCCCCACCATGGCGGTGCACCACAGCTGGGCCGGGCCGATATAACCGGCCAGCGCGAAGATCTTGGGCGCGTAGTACATCACCACATTCACGCCAGCGAGCTGCTGCATGACCTGCAGCGTCATGCCCAGGAAGATGGAGCGGCGGAAATTGCTGTTGTGGCGCAGCAGGCTCCAGCCGCGCTGCTTCTGCTGCAACTGGCGGCTGATGTTCTGGATTTCCTGCATGGCGGCACTTCGGTCATCACGCAGGTCCACCAGCACGTCCAGCGCTTCCTTGCGCCGGCCACGCATCATGAGCCAGCGCGGGCTGTAGGGCAGGAACAGCACCCCGATCAGGAACAGCAGCCCCGGCACGGCGGCTATGGCGAACATGCCGCGCCAGTTGCCGGAATAGCTGAACATCGTATTGCTGAGGAACGCGATGAAGATCCCGGCCGTAATCATGAGCTGATAGGTCGAGATCATGGCGCCACGCGCCTGTTCGCTGGCGATTTCGGACAGATACAGGGGGGCGGTGAATGCCGCCACCCCGATCGCCAGCCCCATGATCAGCCGTCCCACGATCATGGACGGGATCGACCACGCCAACGCGCAGGCCAGCGATCCCGCCACGAACACCGCCGCCCCCACCAGCAACGCATGCTTGCGCCCGATCTGGTGCGACATCCAGCCACCACACAGGGACCCCACGGCGGCCCCCCCCATCATGGCGCTGACAATCCATTCCTGCTGCACGGTGGAGGCATGGAACGTCTGGGCCAGCAGGTCCAGCGCACCGGATATGACCCCGATATCCAGCCCGGCCATAAGGCCGGCAAGTGCGGCAAGACAGCCAATGATGAGAGTACGCAGCCGTGCCGTATCGAATCCGTTCGCTGCGGGCTGATTTTCCATGAAAGCCGGTCCTTTGATCTTTTTCTTGTTGCCGGTGATCAGATTATTCCGACCGGGCAATCCCGGTCAGCAGAAAGAACGATACACCATATCTTCGCGTCCGGTCAGGATCATGTTCCAGCAGCTCATCGATTACAAATCGTTTTACCCTGAGAACGACCGGCATATCCGCTGTATGCCCTGCCGGATCGTCCGATTCCATGATTTCCATCATATTTGCAAGCCATGGCGGCACGCCGGGACGCTCCGTCAGCACCAGTGGCGCGCGGGGAGAAAATACGATGGTGCCACGCGCCTGTATCGTTTCCAGATCCGCCTGCGTGGTCACATGGTACAGATAGGCATCAGCCCCCTCGCCCGCCCGCAGGTGACGCACGTCCACCCGCGTCAGGCCGATCGCCACGGTATCGAGATAGGTCAGGGCATGCGCGATACCGGGAAGGGGTGCGGCAAACAGGTCCGGCTGCGGCCCGGCCACGGGCGCGGCAGATGGCGCATCCCCGCGCTGCCGCGCCTTCCCAGGCTTCCGACTGCGCATGAGGGACGCAAAGGGCAGTTCCGCCATCCGGCCTTTTCGGCGTTGCGCCATGTCCGTGCCCCATCAGTGACCGACAGATGCCGTTACGACCCGTTGTGGTAAATACAGGCCATCAGGCGCATGCGGCGCACACGCCCTCCGCCTCTATGGTGGTCTGGCGGACGGAAAACCCGCGCGCGCGCGTCACATCCAGCAGCGCCTGAAGGACAGGGGGATCATCCAGTTCCGTCACGCGCCCGCATTTGCTGCAGATCAGGAACTGCGCCGCATGGACATGGCCGTGGCTACGGCAGTCATGGCCGGATTCCAGCATGTGCCGGCACCCGACAAAGGCGGACAGGCGTTCGATCTTGTGAATCAGCCCCTGTTCCATAAGGAAGTCCAGCGCCCGGTAGACCGTGGGCGGCGCCACCGGCCTGCCACGGCTTGTACGGATCTGTTCCAGCAGGTCATAGGCCCCAAGCGGGCGGTCCGCCGCCAGCACCAGCCCCAGTACCAGCCTGCGGATATCCGTCAGCCTGACGGCGCGCGCCACACACATGGCCGCCGCCTGGTCAAGCAGGGGGTCCACCCCGTCGGGCAAACCTGTTCCGGCCGTCTGTATCGTGCGGGCCACTGCTGGTGCTCCTGTATCCGGTTGCCGGCATGGCCCCGGTGCGCCCGCATGCCTCCGGGCCGGGGTCAGTCCGGCAGGTGATCCGCCCACATGGCCATAAACGCCATGAAAAGGGCAAGGCCAGCATGTATCCAGATCAGTCCGCGCAGCGTCAAGACAGGAACCCTGTCCCGCATGCCTGCCCTGTCGGGCGAGTTCCCCACCATGCCACCATCCCCCTGCCTGCTGGTCCATCCGGCCCGTCATGCCGCAAAAGGCTGGATTTTTCCTTAACCCTGCGCAGGTTGCCGCCTATTCGCCATCCTCGTGAGGCAGCATATGGTAGGTGCGGTTGAAATAGACCAGTCCACCACGCGGGCTGCTGTTGCGCAGGCTCTCCACCGCGCCGAACATGACGCTGTGGGTACCCACTTCCACGATCCGCTCGATCCGGCAGTCCAGCGACAGCACCGCCTCGGCCAGAACGGGCGCGCCGGTGGTCAGCGTGTCCCAATGCCCGCTGCGGAAGCGTTCGGCCTGTTCCAGTGGGCTGGCGAATACGCCCGATATGTCCTGCTGGTCGGCGGCAAGGACGTTGATGCACATGGCGGCATCCACACGGAACCGGTCGCGCACCCGTGAATTGCGGTTCAGGCAGACCAGGACGGTTGGCGGCGTATCGGTGACCGAACACACGGCGGATGCCGTAAAACCCGCCGGGTCATCAAGTGTTCCGGTCGTAACCACATTTACCGCCGCGCCAAGTCGCGCCATGGCGTTGCGAAAGGTGAGGGCGTCAATCCCCATGGTGCTCCTGCCTTGGTAGCTGTTGCATGCCAGTAGTCCGCACGCAGCCGTGACGCCGGACGATAGCGGGGGTAGCGCATTCTGTAGCGGTTGAACACAGCAAACAGCACCAGGGAAACACCATGGATACCGGATTGATCGATATACGCCATACCGGCCGGCTGGGCCGCATCACGCTCAACAGGCCCGCGGCACTGAACGCCCTGAACATGGACATGCTGGAGCGCATTGACGCCTGCCTGCGCGCGTGGCGTGACGACGGGGCGGTCGAAACCGTGCTGATCGACAGCGCCAGCCCGCGCGCCTTCTGCGCGGGCGGCGACATCCGCGCCATACGCGACCGGCTGGCAACACAAGGTCTTGAGGCCGGGGCCATGCCCTTCCGGCGCAGCTACCGCCTTGCCGCCACCCTCGCAGGGTATCCAAAGCCGGTCGTGTCCTTCATGGATGGCATCGCCATGGGTGGCGGGATCGGGCTGGGTGGCCATGTCCGGTACCGGATCGTGACCGAACGCGCCGTCCTTGCCATGCCGGAAACAGCCATTGCGCTCACGCCGGATGCAGGCGGGTCCTACCTGCTGTCCCGCGCGCCCGGGCTGAGCGGACTGCGCCTTGCACTGACGGGGGGACGGATGAACGCGACAATGGCGCTGGATGCGGGATTTGCCGACCGGATGGCCCATTCCACCACGCTGGATGCCATAAGACAGGCGCTGACCCACACACCTGCGGGCCGGGTCATGGACAGCCTGCCGCCATGTCCCCCGATGGCAGGGGGCCCGGACACGGCAGCCATTGCAACCGTCTATGATGCACCGGACATGCCCGAACTGCTACGCAGGCTGCAGGCGCATCAGGCCGACTGGGCACGTGACGATCTGGCGGCGATGGCGCGCGCCTGTCCGTTTTCGCTGTGCCTTACACTGGCGGCCTACCATGCCGCCCGCGTCCTACCGGATCTGGACCATGTGCTGGAGCAGGAATTCCAGCTGGTCTGCCACCTGCTGCTGCGTCCCGATTTTGCCGAGGGCGTACGCGCCCGCCTGATTGACAAGGATAATGCCCCGGACTGGAGACCCGGATGCGTTGACGCAGTTTCCCCGCATGAAATTGCAGCCTGCCTGCATGATCATGCCTGTTCGCCCCTGGGCCTGATCACCGCCGGGCCGGACAGGCGATAATTTATTATCACACATAAAGTATATGCAAATGCCATTTTCTGACCGTTACATTCCCCTGACCCATCACAGCAGGCTGGGGGATGAATTCTATGATGCGGTGCAGGCCGCCACCTTCCCCGCGCACATCCTGCGCTACCGGAATGATGACGTCTCACCACGCATCGGGCTGGATACGCTTGGTGACGCGGAATGGGTGCGCCATTTCGGATATTTCGATCCCCTGCCCGGTTCGCTGCCGCAGCCACTGGCCCTGCGCTATCACGGCCATCAGTTCCGGGCGTACAACCCCGACCTGGGGGACGGGCGGGGATTCCTGTTCGCGCAGCTTGAGGACAGCGTGGACCGGCGCGTGCTGGATATCGGCACCAAGGGCAGTGGCACCACGCCATGGTCGCGCGGTGGCGATGGCCGCCTGACGCTGAAGGGGGGCGTGCGCGAAATCCTGGCCAGCGAACGGCTGGATGCCGCAGGCGTCCGGACCTCGCGCACGCTAAGTGTGGTGGAAACGGGGGAAAACCTGCACCGTGGCGACGAACCATCCCCCACGCGGTCATGCGTTCTGGCGCGGCTGAGCCATTCCCATATCCGTATCGGCACGTTCCAGCGCCTTGTCGCCCATGAGGACCGCGCCAGCCTGACCCGGCTGGTGGAGTACGTGATCGAAACCTATTACCCTGACCTCGCCAGCGCCACTGATCCTGCCGCCGCCCTGTATGACGCCGCCACGACCCGTATTGCCGAAATGACCGCGCAGTGGATGGCGGCCGGCTTCGTGCATGGGGTGCTCAACACCGATAACATCAACATTACCGGCGAAAGTTTCGATTACGGGCCATGGCGGTTCGCGCCCACGTTCAACCCGACCTTCACCGCCGCCTATTTCGATCATTCCGGCCTGTATGCCTATGGCCGCCAGCCCGAGGCGATGATGTGGAATGTGGCCAGGCTGGGGGAATGCCTGCTTTCCCTTTCCACGCTTGAGAACATCCAAAGTATTTTTGATGACTTCTGGGAACGATATGAACGTTTTCTTGATATTTCAGTGCTTAATCGACTTGGCCTGAAAGAGATATCAAGAAAATCGTCCACCAGTCTGCGTGAATGTCTTTTTTCTTTCATGGATGAAAGCCAGATTGGGTTTGAATTTCCATTTTTTGACTGGTATGGTGGCGAACAGAGCCAGAAACGTGCCGTAACAGGACCGCGTGGAGACTTTTATGCGCAGGACAGTTTCAGCCCTCTGCACGACCGGATCATGCGCCATGAACCGGCACCGGGCGTCGATCTGTCACAGCCGTATTTCCACAATGGAATCGCGTGCGTGATGTCTGTCGAAACGGTGGAAGCCATCTGGCAGCCCATCGCGACGGCCGATGACTGGTCCCGCCTGCATGATGCCCTGCGTCAGGTCGCCAGCATGAAAGCCGCCGTGCAGACCCATGCCCCCGGGGACGGTTGACCCCGCCCCGGGAACCCGGCCGTTACGGATGAATTATAAGAAGAAGGAAGGAAAAGGCACCCGCATGAATAACCAGACCCCACCAGCACACCCCACGCCAGAGGCAACGGAACCGTTGCCCGACATGTCCCAGATCGAGATTTCCCCCAACGCACGCAAGACCTTATGGCTCGCAGCCATCGTGGCCGCAATCTGCGGCGGCCTCTATGGTTACGATACCGGGATCGTCTCGGGGGCGCTGCTGCTGATCACGCATGATTTCCACCTCAGCAGCTTCTATCAGGAAATGGTGGCCTCCGCCATTCTGGCTGGCGCCGTGATGGGATCACTGCTGACCGGGTGGATGTCCGAACATTATGGGCGCCGCAAGTCCATCATGATCGTGACGGCCATTTTCGTGCTGGGCGCGCTGGCCTGCGCCTTCTCGCCCGATGTCTATACGCTGATCATTTCGCGCGTGTTCCTGGGGCTGGCGGTTGGCGGGTCCACGCAGGTGGTGCCCATGTACATCTCGGAACTGGCGCCAGCGCACAAGCGCGGGCACATGGTCACGATGTTCAACATCGCCATCGGCATCGGCATCTTCGCCGCCAACATCATCGGCTTTGCCGCGCGTGATGCATGGGGCTGGCGGCCAATGGTGGCGATCGCCGCCATTCCTGCCGCCGTCGTGTTCATTTCCATGTTCTTCCTGCCCAAAAGCCCGCGCTGGGCGGCGGAACATGAAAGCCTTGATTCCGCGCTGGAGCAGCTGCAGCGCATCCGTACCTCCGAACGCGACATCCGCCGCGAAATGCGCCGCATCCACGCCAATGCGAACGAGGAAACCGACCCGCGCGACATCGGCTGGCGCGGCCTGCGCCAGCCATGGGTGCGCCCGGCCCTTGTGGCCGCCCTTGGCGTCGCCTTCTTCACGCAGGCGGGCGGGCTGGAAATGATGATCTATTACGCGCCCACCTTCCTGTCGGATGCGGGGTTTGGCAGCTCATCCGCGCTTATGGCCAGCATCGGCATCTCGATCATCTATCTGGTCATGACCGTGCTGGGGTCGAACATTGTCGACCGCATCGGTCGCCGCAGGCTTGTGCTGGTCATGGGACCGGGCAGCGTGCTCAGCCTGATCGGCCTTGGCATCATGTTCCTGCTGCACCCGCAGCCGGGCAGCATGGGCAGCTGGCTGATCATTGCCTTCATGCTGCTGTTCATGGTGTTCAACGCCGGTGGCATCCAGGTCGTGGGCTGGCTGCTGGGGGCGGAAATGTTCCCGCTGTCCATGCGTGGCAACGCCACCAGCCTGCATTCAGCCATGCTGTGGGGCAGCGACCTGCTGGTGACCAGCACGGCGCTGACGCTGGTGACCAAGATCACGCTGGGCGGCACGATGTGGTTCTACGCCGGGGTAAACCTGCTGTCGGTCCTGTTCGTGTATTTCATGGTGCCTGAAACGCGCGGGGCCTCGCTGGAAGACATCGAGGACGCACTGCGCGAAGGCCGCTTCCGCCCGACACGCGGCAATACCGCCATTGTCGAGGAAGAAGAATAACATCCGGCACTACCGGATACAGGCGGCACCATTAAAAAACGGGCGTCCCGGCCAGGGGCGCCCGTTTTGCGTTTTCTTATGCGTGGGTCGGTTGCGGGTCAGCAATCAGGTCCACGTGCAGGGCAGGGGAGACGGGCAACCTGAGCACCTGCTGGTAGAATGCCAGTTCCAGTTCCCATGCCTGCCGTATGGTGGATTCCTGCCGGAAGCCATGGCCTTCGCCCTCAAACTCGTACAATGCGCAGGGCACCCCGCGCCCGCGCAGGGCGGCGACCATGGACCGTGCCTGCGCGGGTGGCACCACCCGGTCATCCAGTCCCTGCAGAAACAGGACAGGCACCCGGATATCCGCCACCTGTGTTATGGGCGAACGGGCCAGATAGGTTGCTTCATCCGCAGGGTAGGGACCAACCAGCGTATCCAGATAACGTGATTCAAACTTGTGCGTATCCTGTGCCAGCGCCCGCAGGTCGGTCACGCCATACAGGCTGGTGCCAGCCGCGAACAGGCTGGAACGCGCCAGCGCCAGCAGTACCGTCAGGCCACCCGCGCTGCTGCCCCGTGTGACGATGCGGGCCGGGTCAACCTGTCCGGTCGTGGCAAGGTACTGGCAGGCGGCAATGCAGTCATCCACGTCCACCACGCCCCACTGCCGTTCCAGCCGCTGCCGGTAGGCGCGGCCAAAACCGGTTGAACCGCCATAATTGACATCAACCACGGCAAACCCCCGGCTGGTCCACCACTGCACCTTGAATGAAAAGGCGGGATTGGCGCGGCCGGTCGGCCCCCCATGGGCGACAACGACCAGCGGTGGCCTTTCGCCATCCGGCCCGCGATACCGGGCATTGGCGGGGGCATAGAAAAAGGCGTGTCCGGTGCCCTTGCCATCGGGCAGGGGAAAATGGATCGGGGCAGGGCGGGCGATGTCGGCTGCCGCCAGCGGCAGTTCCGTTGCCCGCCGCAGCACCTGTGGCGCATGCCCCGGCAGGCCGCGCACAACCGCCGCCGCGTTATCAGATGGCGCATCCAGCCACGCAAACCCGTCCCCTTCCACCGGAACGGGACAGCCGGACGGGTGACCAAGATCCAGCGGCGTCACCATGCCATCACGGATGGAAACCATCCGGGTATCGCCATCGTTGATGACCATGGCGAGGATGCTGCCATCCGCCAGCGGCACGTAACTGCGCAGGCCGAACACCCAGTGGGGCTGGCCGATTTCGGCTTCCATGGGGGCAAGCGCCACGGGGGGGGAGGACGTCGTATCAAACCGGTAAAGATTCCACCATCCGCTGCGATCAGACAGCGCCAGCAGCCGCCCCGCCGTATCCCAGCAGGGTTCAATGACCGATTCCATCTGTCCATCATCGCCAGCGGCAGTCCACGGGGCGGCGAGGCGCGGCGGATCATCGCCTTCCTGCAGCAGGGTGGCGACACGCAGGCGCGTCGCATCCCACGGCATGGCGGGATGGTCCCATTCGATCCATGCCATATACCGTCCATCGGGCGAGGGACGGGGAGAAGACAGGAAATCCGGCCCCATGACCAGCGGCGTCCCCCCGTTGAACGCGGGATCCACCGTGGCCGTGCAGTCCAGCACCACGATGGCGGCGGCAGGTTCCTCGTCTTCCGCGCGGTGGTCTTCACGCACGCAGAACACGAAGCGTCCGTCGGGGCTGAATGTCAGGTCGGCATACCACAGCCCCGCCCCGGTCGAGAGGCAGCGCGGCGTCTCCCCCTCCACCAGCCACAGGCTGCCGTCGCGGCGGTTGCTGAACGCAATGACACCCTGACACACCGCATAGGCACCGCCGCCATATTCATGCACCCGGGTACCGACATCAAACGGGGCGGGGGTCACGTCATCCACCTGTCCCGCACGGGCACGGACCAGTACGCGCCGTCCCCCTTCTGCCGGGCGGCCTTCGATCCAGTAAATGTCACGCCCGTCCACCCGCACATCCGACAGGGAAACCGTCTTCCCCGCCACAAGTGCTGCGCTGACGGGTGAGGGCCATGTGCCATAGGGGCGCACCTCGGTGCCTGTCGTGGCGCTGGTGCTGGACTGGGTCATGTTCTTGCTCCTGCCATTTGTGCGTGACAATGGTATCGGAATTGCACACACCGCGTTTTACGCTCTGTCGTCCATACCCTACATACTCTTTTTATTTGTGACAGGTAGTCCGCTGCTTCAGCATCTTGAACATCTTTTCCAGCATTACGGCTATGGCGTGATTGGCGTCATTGTCATGCTGGAAAGCATGGGTATTCCCCTGCCGGCGGAAACCCTGGTCATTTCGGCCTCGATCTACTGCGCCACCACCCACCGGCTGGATATTGCATGGGTGGCGACGGCCGCGATCGTGGGCGCGATTACAGGGGACAACCTTGGCTACCTGATCGGACGCTGGCTTGGGTATCCGCTGCTGGAACGCCATGGGCCCAAGGTGGGACTGACACTGCGACGCCTCCAGACCGGCCGCTATCTGTTCGGACGGTATGGGGGGATCATCGTCTGCGCGGGACGGTTCCTTGCCATCCTGCGTGTATTCGTGGCCCTTCTGGCGGGGGCCAACCATATGCCGTGGTCCAGGTTTCTGGTGTACAATGCGCTGGGCGGCACGATATGGGCCGGTGGATATGCCTATGCCGCCTATTATCTGGGCCACAGGATCACACGCATTTCCGGCCCGATGGGCATGGCCGTCGCTACGGTAGGCGGAATTGTGATGGTATGCGCCATCATGTTCCTGCGTCGGCATGAAGCACGCCTGACGGCGCAGGTGGAAGCCGCAGCCCTGAAGGAAATGCACCAACCCAAGGAACAGGCGGACACATGACCAGACACTGGACCATTCGGCAGGCCCCGCGCATGGACGGACGCCTTGCCCTTGTCACCGGGGCCACTGGTGGCCTTGGCTACCAGACTGCCCTTGGCCTGGCGTCACGCGGGGCCCGGGTCATCCTGACGGGGCGCAATCCGGACAAGGGGCTGGCCGCGCTGACGCGCCTGCAGCTTGACGCGCCGGGGGCAGATGCCACGTTCCGGCTGCTTGATGTCTCTAGCCTTGAATCAATCGCGACCTTTGCCCATGCACTGGCGGGGGAAACCGACAGGCTGGACGTTCTGGTCAACAACGCGGGCGTCATGGGCACGCCGCACCGCATGGAAACGCGCGACGGCTTCGAGATGCAGTTTGGCACCAATTTCCTTGGTCCCTTTGCGCTGACAGCCCGCCTGCGTCCCCTGTTATGCGCAGTCCCGCACGGTGGCCGGGTGGTGACGGTGGCAAGTCTGGCCGCCCTGACGGGGCAGATCGTATTTGACGACCTGCAGGCCCGTCGCCGTTATGCCCCTTTCCGCGCCTACCGGCAAAGCAAGCTGGCGGACCTGATCCTGGCGCTGGAACTGGACCGTCAGACCCGCACGCACGGCTGGCCGCTACATTCCATTGCCGCCCATCCCGGCTGGGCCAGAACCGATATCGCGACCAGCAGGCTGAATACGGAACAGGGGCTGCAGGAACGACTGACCCGTATCGGCGCGGTCTGGGCGTTCCGCCTTATGGGGCAGTCCGCAGCCCACGGCGCGCTGCCCATCGAATTCGCCGCCATGGCGCCAGAAGCCCGCGATGGTGGCTATTACGGCCCGAGCGGACAGGGCGAACGCCGGGGACATGTCACCGACGCCTTCGTTCCGGCCGCCGCACGCGACCTGACCATTGCGCGACGGCTGTGGCAGGTGGCGGAGCGGCTGACCGGCACATCTCTGTCATAGATGGAAAAGAATAAAAGTCTTTTGGATGCCACCTTTAAAAAAAGGCGGCGTTCCCTGAAGCTTTTTGAAAAAAGCTTCACCAAAAACTTTTTCCTTATTGGCTGATTGCTGAATAGCCGCCTAGCGGCGGACGAAGGTCCAGTACAATGGCTGGCGGCCTGCTTTCAGCGCCTTGGCTTCGTAGCGGGTAGGAGGCCAGCCTTCGGGACGAAGCGTTGCGGGCGGTGCCGTTTCAAACAGATCCTGCGCGCCCATCACTTCCTCAACCCATGCCTGATAGGTCGGGTCATCACTGGCCACACGCCAGACCGCACCCGGCCGCAGGATACGGGCGGCCTGCTTCACCGTTTCGGGGTGGACAAAACGCCGCTTTGCATGGCGCGACTTGGGCCACGGATCAGGAAACATGAGAAACAGGCGGTCAATGGACGCATCGGGCAGGCCGCGCAGCAGGATGCGGGCATCTTCATCCCATATCCGCAACATGTCGGGGACAGGGGCAGTTGCCTCCCCATCGTCTGGCACGACACGGGACAGCAGGGAACACAGCCCGTTTTCAAAGACTTCGCACGCGATATAACCGACATCCGGATGGGCGGCATGCTGGGCCAGGGAATGTTCACCGCCGCCAAAACCGACTTCCAGCCATATCTGCGCCGGCCTGTGGCCGAAACCGGCCGCCGGGTCCGCAATGGCGGATTCCGGGAACCGCATCCGGGGCAATGTCTGGTCCAGAAGCCGCTGCTGGCGGGGACGCAGCGGATGGCCGCGCTGACGCCCGTAAAGCCGGTCAGGAGATGCCTTTACATCCACAGAGGCCGTCATATGTCCGAAAATCCTGCTCCTGCTGCCGCGTGGTGCACGCCGCACGGCATGATTACCCCATCGGGGCGGGGGAAAACACAGCGGGGGCCGCCATGACCGGCTTTTGCAAGCAGCCATGACAAGCCCCCGATGGGCTCCGGCCCGTATATAGGCCAAAGCAGGCGGAAGAATGAACCCGCCAGAACGCCGCCTTTCCGAAAAAAGGCGGCGTCCAGAAACTTTTACTGTCTTTTAGCGGTTGAAGGCACCGCGCAGGGCACCGACCAGATCGGTCTGTTCCCACGTGAAATCGTCCTTCGCCGCATCCGGCATGCGACCAAAGTGGCCGTAGGCGGAGGTCTGGGTATAGATCGGACGGTTCAGGCGCAGGTGCTTGCGGATGCCGCGCGGGGACAGATCCATGACCTCACGCAGCACGCGGCCCAGCTTTTCCTCATCCACGTCCTTGCCCGTGCCATCCAGGTCAACATAGACCGACAGCGGATGGGACACGCCAATGGCATAGGAAATCTGCAGCGTGCAGCGATCAGCAAGGCCAGCCGCCACAACGTTCTTCGCCAGGTAGCGGCAGGCATAGGCCGCCGAACGGTCAACCTTCGTCGGATCCTTGCCCGAGAACGCGCCACCGCCATGCGGCGCCGCACCGCCATAGGTGTCCACGATGATCTTGCGCCCCGTCAGGCCGCAGTCACCATCCGGCCCGCCGATGACGAAGACACCGGTGGGGTTGACGTAGAATTCATCTTCCGGCGGCATCCAGCCTTCCGGCAGGACATCACGCACGATGCTGCCCAGTTCCTCACGGATGGTGGCCTGACTGGCCCCTTCAACGTGCTGGGTGGAAATCACGACGGAGGTGGCGCCAACGGGCTTGCCATCGACATAGCGCAGGGTGACCTGGCTCTTGGCGTCCGGCTGCAGGGCGGCGGCACGCGGGTCGCCGGCCTTACGCAGGTCACGCACACGGTGCAGGATATCATGCGCGTAGAACAGCGGCGCAGGCATCAGGCTTTCGGTTTCACGCGTGGCGAAACCGAACATGATGCCCTGATCGCCAGCGCCCTCGTCCTTTTCACCGGCGCTGTCCACGCCCACGGCAATATCAGCGGACTGTGCGTGAAGGTAGTATTCCACCTCGGCATTGCGCCATGAGAAACCGGCCTGATCGTAGCCAATGTCCTTCACCGCGTCGCGCGCACCCTGAATCAGCAGGTCGGGGGTGACGGAAGCCGGACCACGGACTTCACCCGCAAGGATGATGCGGTTGGTGGTGACCATCGTTTCACACGCAACGCGCGATTCACCGTCTGCCGTCAGGAATGCATCGAGAACGGTATCACTGATCCGGTCGGCGACCTTGTCGGGATGCCCTTCGGATACCGATTCCGATGTAAACAGAAAATCGCCTTTATTACGCATGATGGTCCTGTCTGCCTCGTGTGGAGTAGAATAACGCCTGCGAAACCGGGCGTACGATCGCATGCGTTTGACCGAAACAGGACCAAGCGTCAAGCCATTTCCCTGAATACCACCATCCCATGCCACACCCCGGCATGCCGGGTTACGCGGGGCGGTCCAGCCCCAGCACGTCTTCCATATCATAAAGACCGGACGCACGCCCGGACAGCCATCGCGCCGCCCGGACCGCGCCGGTGGCATAGACCCGGCGGTCAAAAGACCGGTGGGTCAGGCTGATCTGTTCATGCCCCGATGTGAAAATGACCGAGTGTTCGCCCACGATCTGCCCGCCACGCAGGGCGGCAAAGCCGATCGCCCCATTCGCGCGCGGGCCGGTATGCCCGTCACGACCACTTTCGATATGATCTTCCAGCCTGACACCACGGCCTGCGGCCACCGCGCGGCCCATGGCCAGCGCCGTGCCCGACGGGGCATCGACCTTCTGCCGGTGATGCATCTCCAGAATTTCGGCATCATATTCACTGCCGGGCAGGACGGCGGCCATCTGCCGCGCCAGTCGGGTGACCAGCGTGACACCGGGGGAGAAATTGGCGGCCTGCACCACCGCGATCTTCTGCGCCGCCGCATCAACCGCCTGCTGCTGCGCCGGGGACAGCCCCGTCGTGCCCAGCACCCACGCGGTGCCGGTTTCAGACAGTGCCGCTGCATGCGCAGCAACCATATCGGCATGGGTGAAATCAATCACGACATCACAATGACGCGCCAGTTCGGCAATATCGGCATGAACGCGACATTCGATACCCGCGACCTTCTGCCCATCACGTGTCGTGCCACCAGCCAGAATGGCGCCACCGGCAGGCACTTCTTCAGCCAGCAGGCGACCCACGCGCCCGTTCAGGCCCGCGATCCCGATACGCAATGACTGCGCGTTCATTGAGTTTTCTCCACCAGTGTCCAGATATAGAAATAGCGGCGCGACCGGGGGATCGCGCCGCCTGGGCCTATTCATGGTGCAAGTTGGGGGGGATTCACCATGAATAGTGCCACGACCCTACACCTGAATAATCTGTCATTTCAACTGCTGCCCCTGCATGTCAGTGCAGGAAAAAAGCGGCTTACAGCTTGCCTTCAAAAAAATCCTTCACCTTGCTGAAGAAACCGGTGCTTTCGGGGCTGCCCTTGGCATGGCCTGCGGCGTCCCCCTCGAATTCCTCCAGCAGTTCGCGCTGGCGCTTGGTCAGATGGCGCGGCGTTTCCACCACGACCTGGATATACATGTCCCCACGGGCGGACGACCGCAGGACCGAGAATCCCTTGCCCCGCAGGCGGAAATGTTCGCCTGTCTGGGTTCCTGCCGGGATCTTGACCTTGGTGCGCGACCCGTCCACGACCGGCACCTCGATTTCAGTGCCGAGGGCAGCCTGCGCCATGCGCACGGGCACGCGGCAGTAGATGTTGGCGCCATCACGCTGGAAGATCGCGTGCTGTTCGACCGATACATGAACATACAGGTCGCCCGCGGGCACGCCCTTGCCGCCGGATTCCCCCTCACCGGAAATGCGGATGCGGGTGCCATCTTCCACCCCGGCGGGGATCGTGACCTCAATGGTGCGGTTCTTTTCCACCGTGCCGGTGCCGTGACATTCCTTACACGGATTGCGGATCAGGCGGCCCGAGCCATGACAGGTGGGGCAGGGGCGTTCCACGAAGAAGAAGCCCTGCTGCGCACGTACCTTGCCCGCGCCATGGCACGACGGGCAGGTTTCGGGCTGTGCATCCTTGTCCGCCGACCCGGTGCCGTCACAGCTTTCGCAGGTGACGCGGGTGGGAACCGTGATCTTTTTCTTAACGCCGGCGAAGGCCTCGGCAAAGGTGATGGTCACCTGCACCTGCAGGTCGGCGCCCGAACGGCGGCCACCGCGCCGGCCGCCCATCATGTCACCGAACATCTGTTCGAAGATGTCGCCCAGCCCCCCGCCACCGAAATCAAAGCCGCCAGCACCGGGGCCACCGCCCTCGAACGCCGCATGGCCGAACCGGTCATAGGCCGCGCGCTTCTGGTCGTCCTTCAGCACGTCGTAGGCTTCGTTGATTTCCTTGAACCTGTTTTCCGCTTCCGCATCCCCCGGGTTCCGGTCGGGATGGTACTTCATGGCCAGCTTGCGATACGCCCGCTTGATCTCGTCACCATTGGCATCGCGAGAAACTTCAAGGACTGCGTAATAATCTATCTTGGTGGCCATGTGGGTCCTCTAGCAAACGCGACCGCCCGACATCCTTGCGGCACGATCCTCGCGTTCCAGAATAGTGTTGTTGTGCAGAATATGAAAAGCGCCCGTCTTCACAGAAGCACGGGCGCCACCCTGGTGGAAAGGTCGGGCGGACCCGAAGGTCCGCCCTCCATTCCGGAGCCTGTATGACGCCTTGCGGCGATCAGGACTTCTTGGAGTCGTCCACGTCTTCGAAGTCGGCGTCGACAACCTTTTCGTCCTTCGGTGCGCCACCGGGGGCAGCGCCCGCGGCACCGGCGGCACCTTCGGCCTGGCCTGCCTTGTAGACCGCTTCGCCAACCTTCATGGCAACCTGCGTCAGGCGATCGGTCGCCGTCTTCAGGGCTTCGGCGTCGGTGCCTTCAAGTGCCTTGCGCACATCGGCAATCGCTGCTTCCGCTTCGGTCTTGTCGGCCGCCGGAACCTTGTCGCCTGCTTCCGCCAGCGACTTCTCGACCTGATGGGTCAGACCTTCGGCCTGGTTACGGGCCTCGACCTGTTCCTTTTTCACCTTGTCGGCTGCGGCATTGGCTTCGGCGTCCTTCACCATCTTTTCGATGTCGGATTCGGACAGACCACCAGATGCCTGGATCTTGATCTGCTGTTCCTTGCCGGTCGCCTTGTCCTTGGCCGAGACGGACACGATGCCGTTGGCGTCAATGTCGAACGTCACCTCGATCTGCGGCACGCCACGCGGTGCGGGGGCGATACCGGTCAGGTCGAATGTGCCCAGCAGCTTGTTGTCAGCCGCCATTTCACGCTCGCCCTGATAGACCTTGATGGTCACGGCGTTCTGGTTGTCTTCCGCGGTCGAGAAGGTCTGGCTCTTCTTCGTCGGGATCGTCGTGTTGCGGTCGATCAGGCGGGTGAACACGCCACCCAGCGTTTCGATACCCAGCGACAGCGGCGTCACGTCGAGCAGCAGCACGTCCTTGACATCACCCTGCAGCACGGCGCCCTGAACAGCCGCGCCAATGGCGACCACTTCATCGGGGTTCACGTTGCGTGCGGGTTCCTTGCCGAAGAACTCCTTAACGGCCTCGATCACCTTCGGCATACGGGTCATGCCGCCGACGAGGATGACTTCGTCAATCTCACCAGCCGAAACCGACGCGTCCTTCATGGCGGCGCGGCAGGGTTCCAGCGTGCGCTGGATCAGGTCATCCACCAGGCTTTCCAGCTTCGCACGGGTCAGCTTGACCACGAGGTGCTTCGGACCGGAGGCATCCGCCGTGATGAACGGCAGGTTGATCTCGGTTTCCTTGGCGGAAGACAGCTCGATCTTCGCCTTTTCGGCTGCTTCCTTCAGGCGCTGCAGGGCCAGCTTGTCCTGACGCAGGTCGATGCCCTGCTCACGCTTGAACTCGTCAGCCAGGAAGCCGATGATGCGGGCGTCGAAATCTTCACCGCCGAGGAAGGTGTCACCGTTGGTGGACTTCACCTCGATCACGCCGTCGGAGATTTCAAGGATGGACACGTCGAACGTGCCGCCGCCAAGGTCATAGACAGCAACCGTGCCGCCGTTCTTCTTCTGCAGGCCATAGGCAAGCGCTGCGGCAGTCGGTTCGTTGATGATACGCAGGACTTCCAGACCGGCGATCCGGCCGGCGTCCTTGGTGGCCTGACGCTGTGCATCGTTGAAGTACGCGGGGACCGTGATGACGGCCTGCGTGACCTTCTCGCCCAGATAGGCCTCGGCGGTTTCCTTCATCTTGCCCAGGATGAAGGCGGAAATCTGCGCGGGTGCGTATTTCTTGCCCTGTGCCTCGACCCATGCGTCGCCGTTGTCACCCTTCACGATGGCGTAGGGGACCAGCTCCTTGTCCTTCGCCACGGTGGGGTCGTCGTAACGACGGCCGATCAGGCGCTTGACCGCATACAGGGTGTTGGACGGGTTTGTGACGGCCTGACGCTTTGCCGCCTGACCGACCAGCATTTCACCGCTGTCGGTAAAGGCCACCATGGACGGGGTGGTGCGTGCGCCTTCGCTGTTCTCGATAACCCGCGTCTCGTCGCCTTCGCGCACGGCAACGCAGGAATTGGTCGTACCAAGGTCGATACCGATAACCTTGCTCATTCAGATACTCTCCTTTTCAGCGGCCTGCCCGGACCCGAAGCATCGGGGCGGACCCTTTCTTCCATATCGTGCCGGTGATGGGGCGGACTGTCTGTTCCACATCCGCCCATGGCACCGGTGTTACCATCCGATGTAGGCAGCCCCCGCGCAGCTTTCAAGGGTCTGAAGACATGCGCGGAAACGATTTCACCCTGCCTGCGCCGGCCCCTTTGACACGACAACCATTGCCGGCTTGAGCAGCCGCCCGTGCAGCGTCCATGCGGGGGTCCAGGCCTCCATCACGGTGCCCTGCGCGTGTTCGTCGCTATGCTGTTCGGCCATGGCCTGGTGGAGGTTGGCGTCAAAGGGCTTGCCCTTTGCGTCGTCCGCCTTGATGCCATTGCGTTCCAGAATACCCACGAACGACCGTTCGGTGCTTTCGATCCCTTCGCGCATGCGGGTCAGGATGCTGTCCTCGCCTTCGGTCGGCTGGGGCAGGCTGGCCAGCGCGCGCTTGAGGTTTTCGGCCGCTTCGACCACGTCCTTGGCGAATTTCTGCACGGCGTACTGCCGGGCGTCTTCCACCTCGCGCTTGGCGCGGTTGCGCACGTTCTGGGTTTCGGCTTCCGCACGGACCCATTTGTCACGCAGGGTCGCGACCTCGGCCTCCAGTTCGGCTATGCGCGGATCGACCGCGGCCTGCCCGGCCTGAGCTTCCGGCGCCTGACCGGAATGTTCGGCCGTCGCGGGGTTGGGTGTGCCGTCGCCGGTTGCGGCATCGGCAAAGGGGGTGGGGTCTGTGTTCTCGCTCATGCTCTTACAAGTAGGTAACGGCTGGCCAATGGACAAGGCATTGCGTTCCCGGCAGGCATGCCGTTTTTGCGCAACTTGTGCCGATTCCATGGAACAGCCGGAACGTCATGGACGTTCCAGTGAAGCAGGATACCCGCATCCCCTCATGACATGCGGGTGAATATGACGCTATGCTACATACGTGCGCCGGACAAGGACCGGCGCCCATGCCCGCATCGGCAGAGGAGCGAAAAGAGACCCCCCATGGAGCCAACGAAACAGACGATCGTGCTGGTTGACGATGACAGGAACATCCTGACCTCCGTGCAGATGACGCTGGAGGCGGAGGGATTCATTGTCCGCACCTATACCGATGGCGAAAGTGCGCTGCATGGTCTGTCATCACGGCCGGCGGATCTGGCGGTGCTGGACATCAAGATGCCGCGCATGGATGGTATGGAACTGCTGCAGCGCCTGCGCGCGCGGTCGCAGCTGCCGATCATTTTCCTGTCTTCCAAGGATGAAGAGGTCGACCAGCTGATGGGCCTGCGGCTGGGGGCGGATGACTACATCACCAAGCCCTTTTCCCAGCGCCTGCTGCTGGAACGCATCCGCGCGCTGCTGCGCCGCAACGAGGTCAGCCGCAGCGAGGCGGCAGGCGTAAGCCCCACCGGCACCATGGTGCGGGGCGGGCTGTCGCTGGATGAAACGCGGCACCAGTGCTTGTGGCATGGCCGCGATATCCAGCTTACGGTCACCGAATTCCTGCTGGTCAAGGCGCTTGCCGCACGCCCCGGCCTGGTCAAGTCACGTGACCAGCTGATTGACGCGGCGTATGGCGAGAACATCTATGTCGATGACCGTACGATCGACAGCCACATCAAGCGCGTGCGCAAGAAGTTTCGCCAGGTCGATGAGGAATTCAACCAGATCGAGACCCTGTACGGGATCGGCTACCGTTACAAGGAAGAATGACCCAGCCGGTGCCGCGTCCCGTTCTTTCCCTGCCTCCGGCTGTCCTCACTCCCCTGCGCCGCCTGATCCCGCGTCGGTGGAGCGGGGAGGGCAGGAACGCGGTCGCGGAATTCATGGAATACCGCACCCGGCTGGTCTCGCCGCTCATGCGGCGCATCCTGCTGGTCAATACACTGCCGCTGGGGCTGCTGGCGCTGACGCTGCTGTATCTGACGCAGTTCCAGAACAGCCTGCTGGAAGCCGAGGTTTCGGCCCTGCGTGAACAGGCCCGCATCTATGCCGGCGCGCTGGGACAGAGTGCCGTCATCGTCTCGCGCCATGACGTGACGCTGGAACCCAATCTTGCCCGCCCGCTGCTGCTGCGCCTGACCGAACCAAGCCCCAGCGCACATGCCCGCCTGTTCGCCCCCGACGGGCAGATCGTGGCGGACAGCCGCGTGGAACAGGCCGGGCGCCACGGCAATGCCGACAGTCCCCCAGCGCCACCCGCTGCGGAAGAAGACGAGCATTCCCCGCTGTATCCCCCGTCGGTCAACATGGGCGAACGGCTGTACAACTGGCTTCTGGCGCAGCTGCCCACCCTGTCGGGTGAGCGGATCATGACGCTGGACACGCCCGATTCCGATCCTTCCATCCAGCCCGTGACCCAGCCAAATGGCACGCGGGTCATGGAAATCCCGCCCTATATCCGCCGTAACGCCAACCACCAGCTTATGGTTACGGTGGCCGAACCCGTCATGCATGACGGGCGGACGACGGTGGGCATCATCCAGCTTACGCGCGAAGCGCGTGACGTGGACCGTTCGCTGTTTGCCGTGCGGTCATCCATCCTGTCGCTGTTCCTCATGGCGCTGGCGCTGACCATCCTGCTGTCGTGGTACCTGTCACTGACCATCGCGCGTCCGCTGCTGCGGCTGGCGGCGTCCGCCCATACCATGCGCGAATCCTCCAGCCGCACGGACGTGGTGCCCGAACGCCTGCTGGCGCGACGCGATGAAATCGGCGAAGTCGCCCGCGCGCTTCAGGACAGCGCCAGCGCGCTATGGGCCCGCATGGACGCCATCGAACGGTTTGCCGCCGATGTCAGCCATGAAATCAAGAACCCGCTCTCCTCCATCCGCTCGGCCATCGAAAGCCTGCTGCGCATCGACGATCCCGTACGCCAGCAGCGGCTGCTGTCGATCATTAATGATGACGTGCGGCGACTCGACCGCCTGATTACCGACATTGCCGATGCCAGCCGCGTGGATGCCGAACTGTCGCGCGCGCGCGCGGAACCGGTGGCCATCGTGCCGCTGCTGTCGGTGCTGGTGGAAATACACCAGACGACCCGCCAGCCGGGACAGCCCTATATGGCGGTGGCCAGCAGTGGCGACAGTCCCGAACGGCGGCTGACCGTCCTTGCGGTGGAAGACAGGCTGGTGCAGGTGCTGCGCAACCTGATCGGCAATGCGATTTCCTTTTCCCCGCCCGATGGCAAGATCCTGCTGAGCGCGGTGCCGGCAGGCGGCATGGTTGAGATCGCGGTCAGTGATGAAGGACCGGGCATTCCGCAGGCCAAGCTGGACAATATTTTCGACCGTTTTTATTCGGAACGCCCCAGCAGCGAGAATTTCGGGCAGCATTCAGGCCTTGGCCTGTCCATCAGCAAGCAGATCATCGAAGCCCTGCGCGGCACCATAAGTGCCGAAAACCGCATCGATGCCGATGGCCATGTTCAGGGCGCGCGCTTCGTGATCTGCCTGCCGCGGGTGGATGTGAAGCCGGAGGTCAGCCGACCTCATCCGTAGCGCGGGCATACCGGCGGTAGCGGAATGGCGGCGGTTCGGCAGGCAGGGTTTCCAGCACCCGGACAACACGGTCATGATCGGGTGCCCGGCTGCACACCGGATCGGTCGCACGCGCGTCCCCTGCCAGGGCCAGAGCCTGACAGCGGCAGCCCCCCCAGTCCTTTTCCCGCTGGTCACAGCTGCGACACGGCTGGGGCATCCAGTCCGTACCCCGGAACATGGTGAACAGCGGGGAGGCGCGCCAGATATGCGCCAGCGTGTCATGCCGCACATCGGGAAAGGCGACATTGGGGATCGTCTCGGCCGCATGGCAGGGCAGTACCCGCCCGGATGGGGAAATATTGATGAACCGACGCCCCCAGCCCCCCATGCAGGGTTTGGGACGGTCGGCATAATAATCGGGCGTGACGTAATCTATGGTCAGGCGGCCTGCATATTTCTGACGCGCCGCCTCCACTGCCTGCGTGGTCTGTTCAAGCTGTGCCGCCGTGGGCATGAGGGCTGCGCGATTGGCCAGCCCCCAGCCATAATACTGCGTATGCGCGATCTCGACCCGGCGCGCGCCCATTTCCACAGCCGCATCAAGCATCTGCGGCACGCGGTCGGCATTTTCGCGGTAGATGACGAAATTCAGCGTCAGTGGCATGCCATCCGCCGCAATCAGACGTGCGGCTTCCAGCTTGCGCGCCTGCGCGCCCTTCATGCCGCCCACATGTTCGGCATTGGCGGTATCAATATCCTGAAAGGACAGCTGGACATGATCCAGCCCGGCATCCACCAGAACGGGAAAGGTCTTCTCGTTCAGCAGCACGCCGGAGGTAATGAGGTTGGTATACAGCCCCAGCCCCACCGCATGGCGGATCAGGTCGGGCAGGTCGGGGCGGCTCATCGGTTCCCCGCCGGAGAAATGGACCTGCAGCACGCCCATTTCCGCGGCCTGGTCCAGCACGCTGATCCAGTCCTGCGTGGACAGTTCGTTGCGGCGCGGTTCCAGCGCCAGCGGGTTGGAACAGTACGGGCACTGCAACGGACAGCGATGCGTCAGTTCCGCCAGAAGGCTCATGGGGGAAAGAATGGTTTCTGTCATGCCACCAGCACCTGCCGTGTCATAAGGTCACTGACCATGACATGGACATCGCGGCCGATCACATCAACCGGGGCCGCGAAACGGTTGGCCAGGTCCGCCACGATCTGGCCCAGCGTGCGCGTGCCATCAACCAGTTTCAGCACCTCGGCCGCGATGGGATCGGGGATGAAGGCGCGTTCGGGGGCCTGGATGATCCACCGTTCACGCACGCGGTCATGCTGTAGCCGGACCCCGCGCGCGAAACGGATGACGCTGTCGTCCGTAAGACCTGTGGTCATGTCGCATCCGGACGGAACGCGCCGGGGGGAATGCGCGCAGGATTGACGTAGGCGTATTCCAGTTCATCCAGCATGGCCCACAACACACCACACTTGAATTTCAGCGCGCCCAGCACCGCCTGCTGCTGTTCGGGCGTGCGGGCATGTTCCCTGACATATCCCAGCGCGAAGTCGGAATCACGCGGGGCCTGCGTCAGGCGCGGCTGGAAGTAGGCCAGCGTTTCGGGCGTGATGAAATCATAATGCCGCAGCATGCCTGCGACCCGCTCACTGATAATGGTGGGCGAGAACAGTTCGGTCAGCGACGAGGCGATGGCTTCGAGAATGGACCGGTCGCGCACGAACGCCACATAGGCATCCACCGCGAACCGCGTGGCGGGCAGCAGCCCTTCGAGCGATTCGACATAGCCGCGGTCCAGCCCCAGCCCGTCGGTCAGCTTCAGCCAGCGTGCCACGCCACCCGTGCCCGGCGCATCGCCATCATGGTCCACCAGCCGCCTGCGCCATTCACGCCGCAGTTCCGCCGTGGGCAGGCGGGCAAGCAGCGTTGCGTCCTTGGCCGGGATGCTGGCCTGGTAATAATAGCGGTTCAGCGCCCATGCCTGTACCTGACCGCGCTTCAGCCGCCCGTCATGCAACGCACGGTGGAAGGGGTGCAGGTTGTGATAGCGTTCCGCCCCGATGGCGCGCAGTGCGGCTTCCAGTTCATCGGGGGAAAGCAGGGGTGCGCTCATGCCGTAATCCTCATCCCGTCGTGGGAGACTTCCCACCCTGCGGCCTCGACGGCGGCGCGTTCGGGCGAATCCGCCAGAAGGACAGGGTTGGAATTGTTGATATGTATGAAAATCCTGCGTTTGATGCCCAGGTCACGCAGGGCTGCAATGGTGCCGTCCATGCCATCAATGGACATATGGCCCATGCGGCGGCCGGTTTTTTCACCCAGTCCCGCACGGACCATCTCGTCATCTACCCATAGCGTGCCATCAAAGAACACGGCATCCGCCCCACGCAGGCGCACGCGCAGGTTGTCGGTCATGCGCGCGCAGCCGGGCACGAAACAGACACGATGCCGCCCGTCGGATATTTCCAGCCCGACCGTTTCGCCATTTTCACAGATTGCCGCCGGGTCCGGCCCGGACTCGGCATAAAGCGGGACTTTGCCCGGTACCGCGAACGGCACGATGGTCAGCCCGGCAGGCATGCCGTCACCCAGCTTCAGCGCCAGTGGCTGATCGAGTCCCATGGGCGTGCGGGTCACGACCGCGCGGTTCAGGGCTTCAAAAATGGGATTGGCGTCCAGCATGGACAGCACTTCGGGTGTTGCCAGCAGGGTAAAGGGCTGGCGTTCGCGCAGGGTCAGCAGGCCGGTGATTGTATCCACCTCGCCGCCCGTCAGGATGACACCAGCGATGGGCGTGGACCGCAGGCCTTCGCTGGGGTGCAGGGCCGGGGTCTGGTTTATCTGGGTTCGCAGGTCGGGGGAGGCATTGACCACGAACCAGTTCTTTCCATCCCCACTTATGGCGATGGAAGCCTGTGTGCGGGGCAGGGCTGCCGGATCGCCGGCCCTGGCCCGCCTGCAACCGGGAGCGTTGGAATTCCATTGTGGAAATCCGCCACCCGCCGCCGCGCCGAGAACGATAATGTCGATCATGGACGCAGACTGTAAAAGAAAATCGCCGCCTGTGCGAGACAGGCGGCGATGTTTCCATCTTACTTCTTTTCGCCACAGACGTAGCTGTTGATCTCGGCGCCCAGGGGGACTTCAACGATCTTGGGGGTATTCCAGGCCATGGGACTCTCCATTGATTGCAGTTCCAGAAGGCGGCAGGCCTTCGTCTATGGGTATTTGACCCCTGTCCAATCCTGCTTTCAAGTACCGTCTCCCGCCATATGGGGCCCAAAAATTCACGTTAGCGTGTACGCACCGCCGCCCCCTGCAATGGTTGCGTAGCGGGAATGTGCCAAAAACCTTGGTCCTGCCCCCCATATGCCGCCATAAGGAACGGATTGGTACGATACGAATTCAGCGGGCACAGGAAACGCCACAGCCGTTGGGGCCACGCCAGCACCACCTCAGGACCTGATCATGCCGCCCGAGACAGAGCCATCCCCTCAACAACCATCTTATGAACAGGTGCAGCAGCAGCGCGCCATCGAGGTCATGCGCCACAGCCGCATCGACACGCGCACCGCCTGCCTTCTTCTGCTAAGCGTGCTGGCGGTTTTCTATACCCTGTATTTCGCGTCCGCCATCATCCTGCCCATGATCCTGGCGCTGGTGGTGAACCTGCTGCTGTCCACGCCGCTGCGCTTCCTGCACACACGGCTGCGCCTGCCCAAGCCGCTGGCGGCCCTGTGCCTGATCCTGTGCGTGTTCGGCATTGTCGGCGCGGTGGGCACCGCGATTTCCGTTCCCGCCACCGGCTGGCTGGAACGCGCGCCCGAGGCGATCAATACGCTGCAGGAACGCCTTGCCTTCCTGCGCGGTCCGTTCCAGCTCCTGACCAGCGCATCCGACCGTATCCATAATTTCATGACCATCGCGGGCGGGCATGTGGACCACCCGGCCGCCGTAACCGATACGGCCGATGGGCATGTCATCGTGGTTTCAACCCCCAGCACGGGCGGGCTGGACCGGTTCAGTTCGTCCATCCTGCTGGGCACGCAGGCCTTCATGGGCCAGTTCTTCACCATGATCCTGATGCTGTTCTTCCTGCTGGCGCAGGGGGACAGCCTGCTGCGCCGCTTTGTGGAGATCATGCCGACCTTCGCCGACAAACGGCGCACGGTGCAGATCGCCTACCAGATCGAACGGAACGTTTCACAGTATCTGGCCACCATCACCATCATCAACAGCCTTGTCGGGCTGGTGAACATGGCGCAGTGCTGGCTGCTGGGCATGCCCAACCCGCTGCTGTGGGGGGTGATGGCGTTCCTGCTGAACTACATCCCCATTATCGGGCCGATGATGGGGATCATCATCTATTTCCTTGTGGGACTGTTCGTTTACCCATCCGCATGGCAGGCGCTGCTGCCACCTGCCATCTACCTGTGCATCCACCTGACGGAAGGGGAGACGATCACCCCCATGGTGCTGGCGCGGCGGTTCACGCTCAACCCGGTGCTGGTCATGGCGTCACTGATGTTCTGGGACTGGCTGTGGGGTATTTTCGGGGCGTTCCTGTCGGTGCCTCTGCTGGCGGTGTTCAAGATCATCTGCGATCATGTCGAGATCCTGACCCCGATCGGTCATATCGTGGGGGGGCCTGCACGTACCACCCCGCCCAAACCGCTGTTTACGGATGCACCCGACCAGCCTGATGACAGGCAGGCAGGACAGGATGACTAGGTATCAGGTATTGCCGGCCGCCAGCACGTCAAGCTTTGCCGCCGATACGATGGTGATGGCATAGCCCTTGCCCACCTCGATCATGCCCTGGCTGCGCATCCAGCTGAGCGTGCGGCTGACGGTTTCGATGGTCAGGCCAAGGTAATCGGCAATATCACCACGTGTCATGGGCAGGTGCAGGCGGCCGCCATTACTTTCGTGACCGGGCAGCTGGCTTGCATGCATCTGGTCCAGCAGGAAGCTGGCCACGCGTTCGCGCGCGGTCTTGCGCCCGAGCAGCAGCATCTGGTTCTGGGCTGCGACAAGTTCGTTGGACGCTTCTTCCAGCAGGCGACGTTCCAGCTTGGGAAAATCATCCAGCAGGTCAGCCATCTTGTCGCGTGAAAAACGGCAGACCCGTACCGTATCGACCGCTTCCGCGCCAAAGGCGTAATTGTCCGACACCGCAAGCCCGAGGAAATGCCCGGGCGAGGCGAACCCCGTGATCTGCCGCCGCCCATCAGGCAATGCCTTGAACAGCTTCACCGTGCCGGACGTAACGTTGAAAAAGTCGGTGGCCGGCGCGCCTTCCTCGATAAAACCGCGCCCGGGGGGGATAATGGTTTCCACCGCCGCGTCCGACAGGCGGGAAATGTCATCCGGCCCGATCACGCTGCACACGCTGGTGGGGCGGACGCTGCATGTCGTGCAGAAATCCGTCTGCACGCCGGACGACCCGATGACGATACGCCGAGGCCTCGATTCAAACTGACACGAAGGCATATCCGACATAAATTATTCCTAATCACTTTCAGGCGCCTGCGTTCCGGCGCCGAAGTAACCGGACATGCCTGGCTCCCTAGAAATACACTAAATGCATTTGCCAAGATGCTGGAGAGTATGGCCGATGGATTGATGTAAATCAATGCGTTCCGCCGTGAAATATCAGGTAAACAGGCATGTAACCAATAAAAACCTCCAACCCGAGGAAAATCCGACGCGTGCAGGCCGTCCCCCCGCCTATGGTCCGACGACTGGACCCTGCAGATGTCCCGTTGCTCTATCCGTTGATCAGGATCGCCCTGCCGCATATCTCCATGCGGGACTGGATACGCATCGGTCGCAGGCTGGCCCGGTCCGGTCCCCGCGTGCGGGAAGGGATTCTGGTCGCCCATTACGGCATTGCCCGTCCCCCCTGCGCCATGGCCACCTTCCGCCGGGGGTTCGACCTGTATTCGGGTGATACGCTGACATCGGATTACATCATCACCCTGTCCTATACCCAGCGGCAGAAGATCGTGGATGCGCTGATCCCGGCCATGGAAACACTGGCACGCGAACTGGGATGCGATGCAATACGCACGTTTTCCTATAGTAACCAGGCGATAAATCAGGACAGTCCGGTCCGGAAACTGTGTTCCACAAGCCACATTACCGAAAGAACAGTCAGGCTGGACCGTAATAAGGAAATAGTTCACCTGTCCTGATTGATTCACATCAAAGCCGAATGCTAGGTGGGCGTGATTTCTGCACCTGACAAATCAAATTGAACATTCTTAACGATCCCGTCTGCATGCCAGCCGGAATGAAACTAGGGTCTGCTCACGATGAAGAACATTCGTAAACTCGCCATGTCGGCTGCACTGGGCGCCACGGCACTGGCACCTGTCGCGGTCCATGCGCAGACGACAGCACCCTCCACCTATGTCAACGCACCGCTGGCAAAGCCCGTGGCCGTGGCGCAGCCGCGTAACGGCCACTGCGGTATCTTCCAGACCTGCGCGACCACCAAGATCGGCCTGGGCAAGGGTGACTTCATGATCCGCCTGTCCGCCGTTGGCGTGCTGCCGGAAGATCGTGACAGCCGCGTCTGGGCCAACGGTGCGCCGCTGGCTGGCACCCGGATCAAGACCACCAACCAGGTCATGCCTGAACTGACGTTCGAATACTTCCTGACCGACAACATCTCGCTGGACCTGATCGCGACCAGCACCCGTCATGAAGTGGCGGCCGAAGGTGGCGCCGTGGGTGGCAAGCTTGATGTGGGCAGCGCATGGGTGCTGCCGCCGACGGTGACCGTCGCGTGGCATTTCCGTCCGCACAAGCGCCTGAACCCGTATGTAGGTGTTGGTGGCACGTTCATGTGGTTCCACAACATGAATGCCGCGAACAACGGCCTGACCAGCAAGCTGAACTCCGGCTTCACGGGTGGCCCGTCCATCAACGCCGGTGTGGATTACCAGCTGGTTGGCAACTGGTTCTTCAACTTCGACGTGAAGCAGATGTTCGTGCGCATGCACGCATGGGCTGAAAACTCCAACGAAAGCGTGCATGTCACGGCCCACGACTCGCTGGACCCGACCGTCGTTTCCGCTGGTATCGCCTACCGGTTCTAATGGCATGAACGCGGCGGACAGTTCCCTGCTTTCCCGCTATGGGGGCAACCTGCCGCGTTACACCAGCTACCCCACCGCGGCGCAGTTCAGTGACGCGGTGGGACCGGACGACAGCCGTGCGTGGCTGTCCTCCCTCCCGGCGGACCAGCCGGTTTCCCTTTATTTGCATGTTCCTTTCTGTGACACGCTATGCCGGTTCTGCGGGTGCAATACCGCCGTTCTGCGCAATGTGGATGCGCGGGCCGCCTATGCCGCCCTGCTGCATGAGGAACTGCGCCGCATCATCACCCTGATCGGCCCCGGCCGCCGGGTCACGCACCTGCAATGGGGCGGCGGCACGCCCACGACCCTGCCGGGCAGTGCGATGCGCCGTATCATGCAGGCCATCCGCCGGGATTTCGACATTGCCCCGGACGCTGAAATCAGCATCGAGGTCGATCCCCGGCATCTTCCCCCCGACTATCCGGCCCTTCTGCATGAACTCGGGTTCAACCGCGCCAGCATGGGCGTGCAGGACCTTGACGCGGACGTGCAGGATGCATGTGGCCGGATCCAGAGCTGGGAACAGACCAGCGACTGCCTGAACGCCCTGCGCACTGCCGGGGTGAACTCCATCAACATCGACCTGATCTATGGCCTGCCACGGCAGGATACGGCAGGCGTGGCGCGCACGGCCCGCGCGGTGGCCAGCCTGCGCCCGGACCGGCTGGCGGTATTCGGTTACGCGCATGTGCCATGGAAACAGAAGCGCCAGAACCTGATGCCGGTGGGCGACCTGCCTGGTCCACAGGCGCGCATTGCCCAGCGCGCGGCGATTGACGCGACCCTGCGGAGCGAAGGCTTCCTGCCGGTGGGCCTGGATCATTACGTCAGCCCGCACGACAGCATGGCCCGTGCCATGGCCACTGGCACGCTGCACCGTAATTTCCAGGGCTATACCACCGATACGGCACCAGCCCTGATCGGCGTGGGAGCATCGGCCATTTCCTCGCTTCCCGGCGGCATGACGCAGAATGCCGTCTCGTCCGCCGCCTATGCCCGGCTTATGGGAAACAGCGCCGACAGCCTGCCTGTCGTGCGCGGCGTCAGGCTGGATGCGGATGATCATGTGCGCGCCGCGATCATAGAACAGGTCATGTGCGACCTGCAGGTCGATCTGGCGAGGATCTGCGCGCGGTATCACCTGCCTGTCCGCCATTTTGACCCCGAACTGTCCCATCTGGCCCTCATGGTGGCAGATGGGCTGGTCCGCATCACCGGCCGCCAGATACAGGTCACGGAAAAGGGGCGCCAGTTCGTGCGCCATGTCGCCGCCGCCTTCGACCGGTACCTGACAGCCGACAGCACCACCCGCCACGCCAGCGCCCTGTAACCCACAGGCCGCCGCCCCCGACGGCAGCGCAGGCCCGGAGCAGCAGAACCCTTTCCCATGGAAACGAATTGCGTCATCGCGGCCCTTGCCGCCACGCCGGCTACGCCGTGGCCCTTTGCACACTGGCAGCTTTATGACGTGCTGCCCGCGCCGGTGGCCGCGGCACTGGTGACATGGACGCCAGATGCCCGTTTTATCGGCGGCGACAGTGGCGGCCAGCGGGCGGGACGCAACGGGAAACGACTGTTCATCACGCCGGCGCAACGCGCGGCAAACACGGCGCTGGACCATCTGGCGACCCTGTTTGACACGGCGCAGACCCGCGCCGCCTTTTCGGACAGATGCGACGCCCATCTTGAAAACGCGGCCCTGCGCCTTGAACTATGCCTTGATACGGATGGTTTCTGGCTGGAACCCCATACCGATATCGGGGCCAAGCGACTGACGCTTGTGGTCTCACTGTCCATGGGCGCGCAGGCGGCGCAGTGGGGCACCGACCTCATGACCGCATCGGGCGTGGCCGTGGCGCGGGCTTCGGGCGTGTTCAATTCGGGGCTGCTGTTCATACCATCCGCCCGGTCATGGCACGGCTTCGTCCCGCGCCCGATGTCGGGCATCCGCAGGACACTGATCGTCAACTATGTCGGCCCGGAATGGCGGGCAACGGAAGAACTGGCCCGCGGGACGGCAGCACCCTGAACGCCCCCCATTGCACGGGCCGAAGGAACGGAATGCGCAACAAGCCTTTATTCGCGCACCAAACGGTTCTAGGAAGCACTGCTATATAGTGTAATCCCATTCATCCCATGTCACCCCGGTCATGACGCAAGAGGACAACAGAGGTATGAGCGAGACCCCGCGCGAGACTATGGAATTCGATGTCGTTATTGTTGGCGGCGGCCCATCGGGGCTGGCGGCGGCGATCCGGCTGCGGCAGGTCGCCCCCGAGGCGAGCGTCTGCCTGATTGAGAAAGGCAGCGAGATTGGCGCCCATATCCTGTCCGGCGCCGTGATCGAACCCCGTGCGCTTGCGGAACTCCTGCCGCACTGGCGTGAGGAAGGGGCCCCGCTGAACACACCCGTGACAGAGGAGCAGATGCTCTATCTGACACGGAACGGCAGCCTTGAAATCCCGTTCCTTGACCGCGTGATGCCGCACATGAACAACCACGGCAACCATATCGTGAGCCTGGGCGATTTCTGCCGCTGGCTTGCGGGCCGGGCGGAAGAACTGGGGGTCGAGATCTATCCCGGTTTCGCAGGCGCGGAAGTGCTGGTGGATGACAGCGGCCGGGTGACTGGTGTCGCCACCGGGGACATGGGCATCGGTCGCGATGGCAAGCCGGGCGACAATTACGCGCCGGGCATGGAACTGCGCGCGAAATACACGCTGTTTGCGGAAGGCTGCCGCGGGTCGCTGACCAAGCAGGTCACGGCAATGTACAACCTGCGCAAGGGCGTGGACCCGCAGACCTACGGGCTGGGTATCAAGGAACTGTGGGAAATCCCCAGGGAAATGCATCGCCCCGGACTGGTGCAGCACAGCTTTGGCTGGCCGCTGGATGACCGGACCTATGGCGGGGCGTGGATGTACCATTTTGGCGACAACCTGGTGTCCTACGGGTTTGTCACCGGACTGGACTATCCCAACACGTGGCTGTCCCCGTTTGATGAAATGCAGCGCGTGAAGCTGCATCCGGCCTTCCGCCCGTATTTCGAGGGCGGACGCCGCATCGCCTATGGCGCGCGCGCGCTGTCCGAAGGGGGAATCCAGTCCATTCCGCGCCTGACCTTCCCCGGCGGGGCGCTGATTGGCGATACGGCGGGCTTCCTGAACGTGCCCAAGATCAAGGGTACCCACACGGCCATGAAGTCGGGCATGCTGGCGGCGGAAGCACTGGCGGAAGCACTGGCGGAAGCACTGGCGACGGACCGGGTGGAACCGGGGTCCTATACCCGCCGCATCCGGGATTCCTGGCTGTGGACGGAACTGCGTTCGGTGCGCAACATCCGTCCCGCCTTCGCCAGATTCGGCATGAAGGGCGGCGCGCTGTATTCGGGCATCGACGCCATGCTGCTGCGTGGCCGCGCGCCATGGACGCTGCATACGCGGCACAGCGACAATGAAGTGCTGGAACCGGCCTCGATTTCGGAAAAGATCAGCTACCCCAAGCCGGATGGCAAGATCACGTTCGATCGCCTGTCCTCGGTCTTCCTGTCCAATACCAATCATGAAGAAGACCAGCCGGTTCACCTGAAGGTCCGCAACATGTCGCTGTGGAAGACGGTGAACTGGGATGTGTTCCGCTCCCCCGAAAGCCGGTACTGCCCGGCGGCCGTCTATGAAGTGGCGGATGAAGGCACGGACCCGCACCTGCAGATCAACGCGCAGAACTGCGTCCACTGCAAGACATGCGACATCAAGGACCCCGCCCAGAACATTGACTGGGTCACGCCGGAGGGGGCGGGCGGCCCGAACTATCCCGGCGGGATGTAATCATATGGCGGGTACGGTATGTATCTGCCACACCGATTGCCCTTATCCGAAGACAGACAGGCAAATATGCAATGAAGGTTCTTGTACCCGTTAAGCGCGTGATTGATTACAACATCAAACCGCGAGTGAAAGCCGATGGTTCCGGTGTTGAAACTGCCGGCGTCAAGATGTCCATGAATCCGTTTGATGAAATCGCGGTCGAGGAAGCCGTGCGCCTGAAGGAAAAAGGCGTCGTGAGCGAAATCGTCGCGGTTTCGATCGGCGAGCCCAAGGCGCAGGACACACTGCGTACGGCCATGGCCATGGGGGCCGACCGCTCCATCCTGGTGGAAACCGATGTGGTGACCGAACCGCTTTCGGTGGCCAAGGTGCTCAAGGCACTGGTGGAAAAGGAAAAGCCCGACCTGATCATCCTTGGCAAGCAGGCCATTGACGATGACATGAACGCCACCGGGCAGATGCTGGCGGGCCTGCTGGGCCGCCCGCAGGCGACCTTTGCCTCCAGGGTGGAGGTCGCCGATGGCGCGGTAACTGTCACGCGCGAGATTGATGGCGGATCCCAGACCGTGAAGCTGGCGCTGCCAGCCATCATTACCGCGGACCTGCGCCTGAACGAGCCGCGCTACGCTTCGCTGCCCAACATCATGAAGGCACGCAAGAAGCCGATGGAAAAGATCACGCCTGCCGACCTGGGCGTGGACATGACGCCGCGGCTGAGCGTGGTCTCGGTTGCCGAACCGCCCGAACGCAAGGCGGGGATCAAGCTCGACTCGGCAGCGGAACTGGTGTCGCGTCTGCGTAACGAAGCAAAGGTGATCTGATCATGACCGTACTCGTTTATCTGGATCATGAAGGCGGGGCGATCCGCCAGGCCTCGCGTTCCGCCATTGCGGCAGCCAGTCAGCTGGGCGATGTCGATGTGCTGGTCACCGGGCCAGACGCGGCGGACGCCGCAAAATCCGCCGCCGCCATTCCGGGCGTGAAAAAGGTGCTGCAGGTCACCGACACCACCGGCAGCAGCGAACTGGCCGAACCGGTTGCCGCCCTGCTGGCGGATCTGGCGTCGGGTTACAGCCACATCCTGGCGGCGTCATCCGCCACGGCCAAGAACGTCCTGCCGCGCACGGCCGCGCTGCTGGATGTGCAGCCGATCCCCGATATCGTCGCCATCAATGATGCCGATACCTTTGTCCGCCCCATCTATGCCGGCAGCGCGCTGGCGACGGTAAAGTCGGCGGATGCGAAAAAGATCATCACGGTCCGCGCATCTTCCTTCGATCCGGTGGCAAGCGAAGGCGGCAATGCGGTGATCGAGGACGTGGCCCTGCCCGCAGGCCCGGGTGGTTCCACCTTCGTCGCCACCGAACTGTCGAAGTCCGAACGGCCGGAACTGGAATCCGCCCGCGTTGTGGTTTCGGGCGGCAATGGCATGCTGAATGAAGAAAACTTCAAGCTGCTGGAACCTCTGGCCGACCGTCTGGGTGCTGCCATCGGCGCCTCGCGCGCAGCGGTGGACAAGGGCTTCGTGTCCAACGAATACCAAGTGGGCCAGACCGGCAAGATCGTGGCGCCGGAACTGTATATCGCCATGGGGATTTCGGGGCAGATCCAGCATCTGGCCGGAATGAAGGACAGCAAGGTGATCGTTGCAGTCAACAAGGACCCCGAAGCGCCGATCTTCCAGGTCGCGGATTACGGGATCGTGGGCGACCTGTTCACCATCCTGCCGCAGCTTGAAGCGGAACTGGACAAGGCAGGCTGACGCCTGACTGCTTCATACGCATGAGATTAAGGGGCGCGGAGGGAGACTTCCGCGCCCTTTTCCATGCATGCCTATTCATTTTCCAGCACGGCATGGGCGCGGGCGACCACGGTGTCGTATTCCTGCTGTGTCAGGTCACCGCGATGCAGCATTTCGCTAGCCCGCGCCAGCGCGTCGCGCGCGTGGGTCGCATCCGGTATCGGATAACGCCGCCCCGGCAGGGCAAAGGCTGAATCCGGCAGGGCATTGCGTTCGGCCGCAGTCAGTCTGGACATTGGTATTCCTCCCTCGACGGAATGGCTTCCACCAGCGTGGAAACCTGCCCCACAGTAGAGAAAGCCAATCGGGACAAGATACGTAAAAGACGGATGGCACCCCATTATTTTATGCCATACGCAAAAAAACAGGGTCCCTCATTACGAGGGACCCTGCCAGGGGGATGCGAACACTGGAGGCGCTGCACCCATTCCGGTATTTTTTCCGGATATTCTTTGTATTTATGGAAGCCTGATCGCTTCGTGTGATTCTGTATGGCATGCTTATTTTAACAGGTCAACATAAATATAAATAAAAATGAAATTTTACTTTTTTTGCACTGCACAATTCATCTATTTATTTTGCACCGCACAATGGGCTGACAATATATACGGCATGCACCCGTATTTTTTTGGACCAGTCGAAAAGACTGGCTGCATATGGGCCTTGTGCCCGGTTTCATTGCCCCGCATCATGCACGCCACGAGCGCGGCAGCTCCGGCCTGACCATATGAACGCCAGCAGACAGGACACCCGAATGGGGGGACATACCGTAACCCGATCAAAAGCCACCTTCTGCACGGGACATATCGTTCGCCACGTTGTGGTCATGGCCGGGACCGGCGCCATCGGGCTCATGGCGGTCTTCATTGTCGACCTGCTGAACCTTTTCTACATCTCATGGCTGGGTGATCCCGCGCTGACTGCCGCAATCGGGTTTTCCGGCGTAATCAGCTATGTGCAGATTGCCGTGTCCATCGGCCTGTCCATCGGCATCGGGGCCATTACCGGCCGACTGATTGGCGCAGGCAAGACGGAGCAGGCGCAACGTGTCGCGTCTTCCTTCGGCATGTTCATGATGGGCGCGTGTCTGGTAATCGGCCTGTTCACGGCATGGCTGGCCACACCGCTGCTTGCACTGCTGGGGGCGAAGGGGGAAGCCGCGCGACAGGCAACCCTTTTCCTGGAAATCGTCTCACCCGGGCTGCCGCTGATCGCGGCGGGAATGGGGTGCTCGGGCCTGTTGCGCGCCATTGGGGCGGCGCGCATTTCCATGAACGTGACCCTGATGGGGGCCATGATCTCGGCCATTGCCGATCCGCTGCTGATCGTGGTGATGGGGCTGGGGCTGAAGGGGGCGGCGATCAGCACCATCCTTTCGCGTCTGGCCGTAGCACTTGTGGGTTTTCGCTGCGCACGCCGGCACGGGCTGCTGGCGCTGCCAGTGCGCACCCATATCATGGCGGATACCCGTCTGGTGGGGCAGGTGGCGATGCCTGCCATCCTGACCAATCTGGCGACCCCGGTGGGCGGCGTGTTCGTCACCCATGCCATGGCCAGCTTCGGGCTGGCGGCCATTGCGGGGCAGGCGACCATCGACCGGATCGTACCGGTGGCGTTCGCATTCGTCTTTGCCCTGACGGGATCGGTGGGGCCGATCATGTCGCAGAACCTGGGGGCGGGAAAGCTGGACCGGGTGCGCGACACGCTGGTGGCCTCCCTGTGGCTGGTTGCGGGCTGTGTGGCCATCACCTGGGCCATTCTGTTCCTGGCGCAGGACATTGTGGTGCGGGTGTTTTCGGCGCAGGGCACGGCGGCCATGCTGATCCACCTGTTCTGTAACTGGACAATTGCCGGTTATGTTTTTATCGGCATGCTGTTCGTGGCCAATTCCGCCTTCAACAATCTGGGCTTCCCGCTGTATTCGACCCTGTTCAACTGGGGGCGGGCGACACTGGGCACCATTCCGTTCGTATGGTTTGGCATGCAGTTCGGTCCTGCCGGCGTACAGGTGGGGCAGGTGCTGGGGTGCGTGCTGTTCGGGTCCTGCGCGGTCATGACCGCCTTTGGCGTGGTCCGCAGGCTGCATCCGGGCGACAGGGCGACAGAACCGGCCATGCCGGATCTTCCCCCCGCACAGACGGGCGAGGCAGGGCTGATCGAACTCGACGAACTCGATCATTCCACCTGAGCCGAAGATTGGCAGATTCTGGAAACGTTTTTGAAATCGCAAGCGGAGGTCGGACAGTATATGTCCACAATCCGATAGATATGGCACGCTGAACAGGCAGATACGTGCCTGTTCTCACTGAAACAGCCAGACTACTCTATTCTGTTTTTCCGAGGGGGTACCAGATAAGGAATCTGGTGGAGCCAAGGGGAGTCGAACCCCTGACCTCCTGAATGCCATTCAGGCGCTCTCCCAACTGAGCTATGGCCCCACTGTCCTGACTGACTGGCCGTTTGGATGGCCTGCCGTGGTCCGGTTCGCGGGGTATAACCGTAAGCCCTGGGCAATGCAACCCCCCACAATCCAATTTATTGCAAGATGATATGCTGTGCCCGAAATGCCTGCAGCACCGCCAGCAGGGGCAGGCCCATAATGGCGGAATGTTCCCCTTCCATCCGGGAAAACAGGTGAATGCCCATGCCCTCCAGCCGGTAGCACCCGACACAGGACAGAATCGCATCGCCTTCGATCGCCAGGTACCGCTCGAGAAAGGAGTCGCTGAACGCACGCATGTGCAGCACGGGACAGGCGACATGCCGCCATATCTCGATCCCGTCACGCAGCATCACCACCGCCGTATGCAGGACATGCGGCCTGCCGCGCAGCATGCGTAACTGCTGGCGGGCCCTGTCCATGCTTTCCGGCTTGTCAAACCATGCCCCATCACATGACAGCATCTGGTCCGCCCCGATCACGATCGCGCCGCTGTCCGCACTGACGGCGCGGGCCTTGGCGCGGGCCAGTTCAAGGGCCGTCTGCCCCGGCGCCATGCCGCGGGCACGGGCGTGCTCGCGAATGGCATGTTCATCGACATCCGCCGATCTGTAATCCGCCCGCACTCCCGCCGATTCCAGCAGCCTCCGCCGTGCGCTGGAGCGACTGGCGAGTACTATCGCGGACGACTCCGCCTGTAATGGCGGGGGCTTTAGTACTAAATTCGAGTCGTCTGGCATTGCCCTCTCCGTACTGCCGAAGTGAAACATGAATTTCAGCACGTTCGAGTACTGGGGTACATGGGGACAGTACTCCAAACAATTCTGTGCCGTACCGAGTACCGTGGACAACGGGTACACCTCCGTTCGCGGTGGGTTGTACACAGGCTTGTGTCGGTACATTCTGGATAACTGCCCACAGGCACGGGAATCCTTGGAGTCGGAAACTGTACACTCTGTGGGAAAAGTGGGGTACATTTTCGGAAACGTGGGTACCCCGTCATCCACAGCACTTAAAGCACATCAAAAATTTTCTTTCTCTTTTCTTTTATTGTTTTGAAAGAGGCGCGCGCGTCGTACCTGCCCGCTATCCGTCACGGCGAAAGTACGAGATAGTCCGGCCACAACGAAACAGAACGACGGATCGATGACTGAAACACGCAAACCCCTGCTCGCCACCCTGTTGGGAGAGGCAACATGGCCACCTCCGGTATGGCTGATGCGGCAGGCGGGCCGGTTTCTGCCAGAATTCCGGGCATTGCGTGAAAAAGCGGATTTCATAACCCGCTGCATGACCCCGGATATGGCGGTGGACCTCACGCTGCAGCCCATCCGGCGCTTTGGCATGGATGGGGCGATCCTGTTTTCCGATATCCTCATCCTGCCATGGGCAATGGGACAGTCGCTGGAATTCGTGCCCGGCAGGGGACCGGTCCTGGGTGCGGTCCGTTCACAGGCCGACCTGGACCGGCTGGACCCCACGCGGGTGGAACAGGCGACCCGCCCGGTCATGGAAACGCTGGGACGGCTGCGCAAGGCTGTTGACGGGCCGGAAGCGATCGGTCCGGCCAGACCGGGACAGGTCACGCTGATCGGCTTTGCCGGCGCGCCGTTCACGGTGGCGTGCTACATGGTGGAAGGCCATGGATCGCGTGAGTTCGAGGAAACGCGCAGGCTGGCCTATACCGATCCCGCATTCTTTGACCGGCTGATCGACCTGCTGACCACCGCCACGGCGGATATGCTGTGCAACCAGATCACGGCCGGGGCGGAAGCGGTCATGCTGTTCGACAGCTGGTCGGGCCTGCTGCCGCCGTCACAGTTCCGCAAGCATGTCATTGAACCCGCGCGCCGGATTACCGAAATCATCAACGCCCGCCACCCCGGCGTGCCGGTTATCGGCTTCCCGCGTCTGGCCGGGCTTATGGCGATTGAATACGGGCATGTGACCGGCGTGAACGCGATGGCGCTGGATACCGGGGCTGACATGAAGGCCGTGGCGGAAAAAGTGCCCGACACGCTGGTGCTGCAGGGCAACCTTGACCCGATCCGCGTGCTGGCGGGTGGCGAAGGCATGCGTGCCGAAGCCCGCGCCATCCGTGATGCGATGAAGGGACGCCCCCATGTCTTCAATCTTGGCCATGGGGTCATTCCGACCACGCCCCCCGAACATGTGGGCGACCTGATCAAGACCATACGGGATGTATGAATGATGTTACCTGCCGCCCTGCGTCCTGATGGCGCGCTCAGACTGGTCATTTTTGACTGTGACGGTGTCCTGATCGATAGCGAGGGACCGTCGTGCCGCATGATTGCGCGCACCTTGCGTGAATATGGTCTGGCCATCAGTGACGAGGACGCGGTCCGGCGCTTCGCCGGTCACGCCCTGACGGCGCTGAAACATGAAATCGAACAGGCGGAGGGCATAACCCTGCCCGATGACTGGCCTGCGCAGATGCAGCGCAACCTTGTCACCCTCATGCGCAGCGAGGCGGAAACCATAGACGGTGCGCCCGCCATGCTGCGCGGGGTGGCGGCGCTGGGCCTGCCCTACCGGATCGGTTCCAATTCCTCGGTCATGGAAATGGAGGCGAAATTCGGCCGCACCGGGCTGGATGAACTGATCGCGCCCGCGCACATCCATTCTGCCCGTGACATGGGCCAGCCCAAGCCGGACCCGGCGGTCTATCTGGCGGCGGCGAAGGCGCAGGGCGTACCGCCTGAAAACTGCATCGTGCTGGAAGATACCGATACCGGCGCGCGCGCGGCACAGGCGGCGGGCATGGCATGCGTACTGTTAAGGTCTGCCGACCTGCCCGCGCCGTCATGGCCGGGGCTGTTGCGGATCACGCATCTTGACCAGTTCGTGCCGTTGCTGCGGCGTGTCCTGGACAGCCAGAAGCCACACGGCGCCGCGCATGATTGATGCGCTGGCGTCCATCATGCTGTGGCTGAAGGCATTCCACATCATGTCATTCATTGCATGGATGGCGGGGCTGTTCTATCTGCCGCGGCTGTTTGTCTATCACTGCCAGGTGGCGCCGGGCACGGCGGAATCCGAACGGTTCAAGGTGATGGAATACAAGCTGCTGCGCTTCATCATGATGCCGGCCATGATCAGCACATTCCTGTTCGGTGGCCTGCTGTCGGCCATTCCGGGGCTGGTTGACTGGCATTCAGGCTGGTGGATCACCAAGCTTGCCTGCGTGCTGGCGATGGCGGGGTTCAATGGCGCGTGCGGGCGGTGGCGGCGTGATTTCGCCAATGACCGTAATACCCGGCCCGAACGGTTCTATCGCATGGCCAATGAGGTGCCGACCGTTCTCATGATGATCATCGTGATCATGGTGGTGGTCCGCCCGTTCTGAGACGGGCGGACACATAACTGACCGGATCAGAGCAGGGACTTGCCCTGCTTCAGCACGGCATTGCACACTTTGGTCGACACTTTCTGCTTGAGGTTCCCGGTCAGCGACGACAGCGAGAACGTGTTGCCGTTGCCGGTATCCAGGATACCGTTCTGGCCGTTGGTGTACTGGCTGCTGGAGGTATCAAGGCCAGCCTTCTGCTTCAGCGAGGACAGCAGCGTGGTGGGGCTGTTGCCCTGCAGGTAGTTGTTCTGCACGCAGTAGCTCAGCAGGCCCGTGACGTTGGAGGGAGCCAGCGACGAGACGGACGGCACGTTCAGGCCGCTGCCCGACAGCAGGCCGGCCGCCTTGCCAAGTTCACCCGACGAGCCACCAGTCAGGCCGCCAAAGCCCTGTGCATGGGCAGGCGCGCCGGACAGGGCGGCCGCAAGCGGCAGGGCCGCGACGAGCGTCAGGAAACGGTTCGTTTTTTTCATTTAATGATAACTCCTGAAATCCGGCCCGAAGGAAAGCCAAGGCCGCAATACCTGTTATATCCGCCTTCGCCGTGGGGGGGATAGCCCGCCGTCACGGCTTTTATGCAATGCCGACCATAAGCATGCCGTAGATCTTGCCCATGACGGGCATCACCACATACTGCAGCAGGAGCAGCAGTACGAGCGGGCTGAGGTCGATATTGCCAATGTTCGGCAGGATGTTGCGGATGGGGCGCAGCACCGGCTCGGTCATGCGGAACAGGAAGTTGGAGATGTTCCAGACAATCTGGTTGCGCGGGTCCAGAATGCCGAAGCCCAGCAGGAAGCTGAACAGACAGGCCAGCATCACCACATAGTAATAAAGCTGTATGAGCTCAGCCAGCAGGTTAAAGATAATGGTGATCAACGGGCCAACCTTCATGGATGATGGGAAACAGAATTTAGTGTCCGGCACGCCCGCATACAACTGCTATGACGGCGCCGGGCAGGAGAGAAAAGCGATTGTGCGCCCAAAAATGGGTCTTGACTTACTGCCTGTGCGCGGTATCTATCGCGCGAGGAATGTGGGGCTGTAGCTCAGATGGGAGAGCGCCTCGTTCGCAATGAGGAGGTCAGGGGTTCGATTCCCCTCAGCTCCACCACTTTCCTTACTTTCCAGAATTAAATACTGTTCGACAGACAGGCTCCACACGGAACTGACCTGTGTTTGCGGGCTTTCTTTCAGACGACTGTATCAGGACAGTGTGTCGTCAGCCTGTGCGGGCAGGGCGACCAGTTCGATTTCCGCCAGCTGTCCGGCCCGTTCAAACTGCTTGCCCAGCCGCAGCGTCGTGGCGGGGCAGGTGCGGCCGAACAGATCGTTCAGAAGGGGAAAGCAGGTGCTGAACCCGTCGGTTTCACGCAGCGTGAAGGTGATGCGGGTGACATTGTCCGCCCCCATGCCCTGCTGGTCCAGCCGGGCCATGCCCGTTGCCAGCGCCTGCCGGATCTGGGGAAACAGGTCAGCGGGGAACTGTCCGGTTGTGGCATCGACGCCGGTCAGGTGCCGGATGTGTATTTCCGGTGAAGGGCGGAACGGCATGATTTCTTCCATTGGAGTCAGAATCACAAAATGGTCATGTTTTGTCCATAAAAAATTTTCCATCCCCGAAATGACGTTTCTCGTCCATGAATGAACTGGTCCAGATCCATGCGTCCTGCGCCGCGCGGGGGGCGCAGGGCATCATGCTCTGCGGGCCGTCGGGTGCCGGGAAATCCGACCTGCTGCTGCGCCTGATCGACGCGGGGTATGATCTTGTGGCCGATGACAGGGTCTGCATGCATGCGGGCTGGGCCAGCGCGCCCCCGGCCCTTGCGGGGCTGCTGGAAGTGCGCGGCATCGGGATCGTGCGCATGGCCTATCGCGCGCGCGTGCGCGTTGTGGCTGTTGCAAGGCTGGTTTCTCCCACGGATTACCCGCCGCGACTCCCCCCGGCGCCCAAGCGTGATAAGGTAGTGGGGCAGCCGGTATTTTTCCTTGATCCGGCGCAGCCCTCCGCCGTGGCCCGGATCGGGCTGGTGCTGGATTGCGTTGCCGGTGACAGGCAACTGCTGGATGAAAGACAGATGTGATATCGTCGCCACTTTCCATTGCCGCCCGTTCAGGGAACAATGGATTCACGAAAAGGTTCCGATCCCGCCATGAGACAGCGATTTGTCACTGGGCATGTGGCTGACAGAAGTCAGGGTTTTGCGTGACTGACACCATGCATGAAGACACACCCCTTCCCCGTCGTATCCTGCTTGTCACCGGGCTGTCCGGGGCAGGCAAGTCCTCGATCCTGCGTATTCTGGAGGATCTGGGGCACGAGGTGATCGACAACCCGCCGCTGGGCATGCTGGATGAAATCGTGGCGCGTGCCGAACGTCCGGTGGCGGTAGGTGTGGATTCCCGCACGCGCGGGTTCGATGCGTCCGCCGTGCTGGAGGCGCTGGCGCGGCTGCGGGTCAACCCGGCCCTGAATGCGGAACTGATTTACGCAACAGCCGAGGAAAGCGTCCTGCTGCGCCGTTATACGGCCACCCGCAGGCGTCACCCGCAGGCCGTCCATGGCACCGTGAAGGAAGGGATCGAGGCTGAAATCCGCCTGACATCCCCCCTGCGTGAAGCGGCGGATGTGGTGATCGACACCTCCGACCTGCCCCCGCCGGAACTGCGCCAGCTGGTCGAGGCCCGGTTCGGGGAATGGACGGCGGGGGGACTCGATGGCCTGACGGTGGCCCTCATGTCATTCGCCTTTCCCGCCGGCCTGCCGCGGGAAGCGGACATGGTGTTTGATGCCCGCTTCCTGACCAATCCCTATTATGATCCAGCCCTGTCCGCCATGACCGGGCTGGATCAGGACGTGGCTGACTATGTGGCCCGTGACCCGGATTACCAGGAATTCCTTGACCGGATTGCAGGACTGCTGGAACTGGTGCTGCCGCGCTTCGTGCAGGAAGGCAAGAAATACGCCACCATCGCCATCGGCTGTTCGGGGGGGCGGCACCGCTCCGTCACGCTGGTGGAGGCCCTTGCCCTCAGGCTTGCGCAACGCGTCGGGCATACCCATCCACATGATGCATGGCCGGTGGTGATCATGCATCGTGAACTGGCCCGTCAGGGCCGCAGCAGCTGGCGGTGGGCCAACCGGCCCCGCGGGCTGCCGGAAACAACGGAGCAGAAAGACCCGCAATGATCGGTCTTGTGTTCGTGATGCATGGTGTCCTGGGCGAGACCCTGAAGGGGGAACTCGAACATGTGGTCGGTCCGCAGGCGCAGGCAGCGGTGTTCAACGTCACCGCCACCTCCCTGCCTGGAACATGCCGTACGGCATTGCAGCAGGCCATCGACTCGGTCGATAGCGGTCAGGGCGTCATCCTGCTGACTGACATGTTTGGCAGCACGCCATCGAATGTCGCGGTCTCCGTTCTGGAAACCGACAGGGTGGAAGTGCTGGCGGGGGTCAACATGCCCATGCTGGTCAAGCTGGCGCAGATGCGGGGCCATGCGGATATGCAGGAATGCCTCAATGGCGCGGAAGCGGCAGGCAGGCGGTACATATCCGTGGCGTCCCACCTGCCAGCAGCGTGCCTGTCCGGGGTTGGGGAATGCGTGGGCGAGGCGGACAGCGTGGCAGGCCACGGTGGCTGAAGCGGTCGCGCAGCCCGCATCGCATCAGGCGGATGTGGAGATCGTGAACCAGCGCGGGCTGCATGCACGCGCGGCCGCGAAATTCGTGACGGTGGCGGAAAAATTCGATGCGGGCGTTGATGTCGCCCATGCGGGCATGACGGTTTCGGGCCATTCCATCATGGGTCTCATGATGCTGGGCGCGGGCAGGGGGGAGACAGTCACCATCACGACCTCCGGCCCACAGGGGCCGCAGGCGCTCAGGGCCCTGACGCGGCTGGTCGGGGCCGGGTTTGATGAAGACGACTGAACGCCGCCCGAAGCAGCGCCCCCGCGCGGGGGAAGTCCGGCTGGAAGGCCAGCCCGTCTCATCCGGGGTTGCGATCGGTTATGCCGCCGTCGCGCATGAACCGGCCCCGCCGCCAGTGGACATGGCGCGCAGCGACTGTGATCCCGCGCATGAACGTACCCGCCTGCATGACGCCATAAGCCGTTCCGTCGCCCAGCTTGGCCGGTTGCATGACCGTCTGGCGCTGCTGCCGGAAGACGGACAGGTGGAAATCGGCTCCCTGCTGGAAGTCTACCGCCGGATGCTCGGGCCGTCGCGTCTGCGACGCGGGATCGAGGCGCGGCTGGAGCAGGGCATGCTGGCCGAAGCCGCCGTCATGCAGGAAACCGAGGCACTGGCCGCCCTCATGCTGGCCCCGCCCGGTCGTCCCGCGCCGCAGGGGGAAGACGCCGTGGCCGCGCGCAGGCGGGCGGGCGAATTCCGTGAAATCGGGCGCAGGCTGGTCCGTAACCTCAGCGGCACGCCCTACCGGTCCTTTTCCGCCCTGCCCGATGGGGCCATCCTGGTCGCGGAGCAGTTGCGTCCCGCCGACGCCGCCCTGATCGATCCATCCCGTATTGCCGCCGTCGTGACGGAAGAAGGCGGCAGCACCGGGCATACCGCCATCCTGCTGCGTGCGCTGGGCATTCCCGCCGTGCTGGCGGCCCATGGCCTGCTGGCGCAGGTGGGACGGCGCACGCGGCTGGTGGTGGACGGGGCGACGGGACGGGTCATCGTGCGGCCGTCCAGCCGCACGGCTGCGGCGGCCCGGGTCGAGGTTGCATCCTACGCCCGCGAACGCCAGATGCTTGGCCGCCTGCGTCGCCTGCCCGCGCGGCTGTCCAGCGGGGAGGTGCTGACGCTTCAGGCCAACCTGGAAATCCCGGCCGAACTGCCCATGGTCGCGCAGTCAGGGGCGGCGGGTATCGGGCTGCTGCGCAGTGAATTCCTGTTCATGAATACGGATACGCTGCCTGATGAAGCACTGCAGGAAGCCATCTACCTACCCCTGATCGAGGCCATGGCGGGGGACCCGGTCACGATCCGCGTGGTGGACTGGGGTAGCGAAAAAAATAGCGATGCCCTGTCACGCGTGGGAATTGGCAATGGGGGCGACGCCAATCCGGCGCTGGCGGTGCGGGGCATCCGGCTGCTGCTCCAGCACCGCGCGCTGCTGGAAACGCAGTTCGCCGCGATCCTGCGCGCGGCCCATGCGGGGCCGGTAAGGGTGCTGCTGCCCATGGTCTCCCTGCTGGAGGAACTGCAGGCCGCGCGCGATATCTATGCCCGCGTCGGGCGCAGGCTACGGCGCAGGGGGGTGAAGATTCCGGATCCCCTGCCGCCGCTTGGCATCATGATCGAAACGCCCGCCGCGGCCCTCATGGCGGACGTGCTGGCGCAGGAGGCCGAATTCCTGGCCATCGGCACGAATGACCTGACCATGTACACCCTTGCCGCCGACCGTGTCGCGACGGATGTGGCGGCATTGTATGACCCGCTGCACCCGGCCGTGCTGCGGCTTGTGCGCATGACGGCGGATGCGGGGCTGCGGCAGCGCAGGCCGGTTTCCGTCTGTGGGGAACTGGCGTCCGATCCGCTGGCGGTGCCGCTGCTGGTGGGGCTGGGGGTACGGTCTTTTTCCATGCATGCGTCTGCGGTGCCACGGGTCAAGCGGGCCATCCGGGCCGCCGCCATGGATGACTGCCGCCGCATGGCCTGCCGTGCGCTGGAAGCAACGGACGGGCAGGAAGTCCGCGCCATGCTGGCGCAGTATGCCCACACCCTGCAGCACCCGGAAGACGGATAGGGGCCATTGCCTGTCTGGCTTGGTGCGCATGCCACCACTGGCGGACAGCCGGCCGTGCTGTCGGGGCCGTTTCCCGACCGGCAGGGGGCCATTATGACATTTCGCTTATTGCCCCGCCTCCTGCGGTTGGACTAAGCCTCCCGCATTGGCTCATTTCCAGCTTGCGTGAAAGGTCACCCGCTGATGACCCCCCCGAAGACCGTGCCGGTTCGGCGTGCCCTGATTTCCGTTTCCGACAAGAAGGGCCTGCTTGACCTTGCCCGCGCCCTTGTCGCCCATGGCGCGGAAATCCTCTCGACGGGTGGTTCCGCCCGAACCCTGCGCGAGGCCGGGATCGCCGTGCGCGACGTGTCCGAACATACCGGCTTCCCGGAAATCCTTGATGGTCGCGTCAAGACACTGGTGCCGCAGGTGCATGGTGGCATCCTGGGGCGGCGGGACCTGCCCGCGCATGTCAGCCAGATGGAAGAGCACGGGATCGCCCCGATCGACCTCGTGGCCGTCAACCTGTACCCGTTCGAGGCCACGGTGGCGTCCGGCGCCGGTGCGGATGACTGTATCGAGAATATCGACATTGGTGGCCCCGCCCTGATCCGTGCCGCGGCCAAGAACCACGCCCATGTCGCCATCGTCACCGATCCGGCGCAGTATGGCGACATCATTACCGCGCTGGAAAACGGCGGCACCACGCTTGCGCAGCGCAGGATACTGGCCGGTGCCGCCTATGCCCGCACGGCGGCGTATGACGCCGCCATCGCCGCATGGTTTGCAAAACAGGAAGGCGAAGAACTCCCGCCGCGCATGATCGTCGCCGGTGAAAAGCGCGAGAGCCTGCGTTACGGCGAAAACCCGCACCAGAAAGCGGCTTTCTATACCGACGGGTCCACCCGCCCCGGTGTGGCTACCGCAACACAGGTGCAGGGCAAGTCCCTGTCTTACAACAATATCAACGACACGGATGCGGCGTTCGAGGCCGTGGCCGAATTTGACGCGCCCGCCGTGGTGATCGTCAAGCACGCCAATCCCTGTGGGGTGGCCGTGGCGGCGACACAGGCGGAAGCATGGGACAGGGCGCTGCGGTGCGACCCCGTTTCGGCCTTTGGTGGGATCGTGGCGCTCAACCGCACGCTGGAAGCCGAAGCGGCATCGCGCATCGCTGCGATTTTCACCGAAGTGATCGTCGCCCCCGATGCAACCGAGGAGGCGCGGCAGATCCTTGCGCGCAAAAAGAACCTGCGCCTGCTGCTGACCGGCGCGCTGCCGGACCCGGCAGCCGGTGGCGTGGTGGTGCGGTCGGTGGCTGGCGGTTTCCTGGCGCAGACGCGCGATAATGGCCGCATCACGCCCGACGCCCTGAAGGTGGTGACAAAGCGCGCGCCGACTCCAGCGGAAATGGCGGACCTGATCTTTGCCTTCCGCGTGGCCAAGCACGTCAAGTCGAACGCCATTGTCTATGCCAGGGGCCAGAGCACGGTGGGGATTGGCGCAGGTCAGATGAGCCGCGTTGATTCCGCGCGCATCGCCGCGACCAAAAGCGCCGATGCGGCAAAGGAAGCGGGCATTGACCATCCGCTGACACAGGGCAGCGTCGTGGCGTCGGACGCGTTCTTCCCCTTCGCGGACGGTCTTGAGGCCGCCATCGCCGCAGGCGCCACCGCCGTGATCCAGCCCGGAGGCTCCATCCGTGATGACGAGGTGATCGCCGCCGCCGACAGGGCCGGCATCGCGATGGTTTTCACAGGTATGCGCCATTTCCGGCACTGATCCCACAGCCAGCCCCCTTGCCTGCGCGCCGGGGATGGCATGAGATAGCACGCCCGGTGGACGACCGGGGTTAAGACAGACGAAAGACGGGTACCCGCATGGACATTCATCGACGTTCCTCCTGCCGCCTGCTTGCGGGCGTGCTTGTGGCTGGCAGTCTGGCGGCGGGCGGTGCCCATGCCGCCGGCAAGGGCGGCGCACAGCCCGCACCGGCCGCCCCGGCTGCGGCGCAGGTCGCGCCGGTGTTCGACATGAGCCCCCTGCCGGTCACCACCGGCCAGATGACGCAGTATATCCTGAGCCCGGCGGGACAGCTGTCGGGCATGCTGCTTGCCGATGGCACGCAGGTCTTTTTCTCCCATGACCTTGGCGAGCAGCTTCCCGCCATCGCGCGTCCGGGCGAACAGGTCAGCGTCAATGGTCTGAAAGGCATTGGTCGTCCCATCGTGCGGGCCTATGCCGTAACGGGTCCGCGTGGGCGCCGTATAGCCGACGTGCGCCCCCCCGCCACGGCGCCGATGCCGGTGGAATCCCCCAGTATCGGGCCGGACGTGCCGGTGGACGGCACCATCCTTGCCCCGCTGTATGACATGCAGGGCGGGGTGCAGGGCGTGATCATGCGCGACCACAGCGTCGTGTATGTGGGGGAAAAGAATGCCAGCCGTCTTGTCGCATGGCTCAAACCGGGGGCGACGCTGCATGCCATCGGCACGGGCGTCACGGGGGACCATGGGACCGCGATCAACGCGCGTGAGATCGGACCCGACGTGAACCAGGCCATTCATGTCGAACCCGCTGATGCTCCCCCGCCCGGCGCGTTCCCCGGCAGTGCCGGGTATGACGTCATACCCGGTGGTTCCTCGGGCGATTAAAAGTCGGGCGTACTCCCGATATGGGAAAAAAAGATGCAGGGGTGGCGTGTTTGTTTGCCACCCGTTGCTTGACAGGTTATTGCAGCATCGTTAGCTAGCGCCTGCACCCTTGGGAGGTGCGAGAAGTGGATAAGGATAACGATCCGTCCGACGAGTCCTTTGACCGGCGACTGGAAGCGGCCCGTGAGCGTCTGAACCCGCCCGCAGCCGTGGAACGTGACACCGGTGGGACACTGTCCGATCTGGGCCTGGTGATCAGGTCAGGAACGGAACTTGTGTCGGCGCTTGTGGTCGGGGTTGCGATTGGCTGGGGGCTTGACCACTGGCTGCATACGAAGCCCTGGTTCCTTATTGTCTTTTCGCTTCTGGGCGGTGTGGCAGGTGTGCTTAATGTCTGGCGTCTTGTCAGGCCCGATGCCATAAACACTAAGGCAACGGGACCGGATGACGGTCCCGGACGGATATAGGGAAGAACGAAGTTGGCGGCCGGATCATCCATCGACGCGCTCGGTCAGTTCGAGCTCCATCCAGTTTTGGGTGCACTTGGCGAATCCCTGCGGTTCAGCCAGTCCCCCATGATGATGATTGTTGCCGCCATTGTGGTTCTGGCATTCCTGTATGTGGGCATGCGGCCCGCTGCGGTGGTGCCGGGGCGGCTGCAGTCCGCGGCCGAAATGTGCTACGACTTCATCTACAACATGGCGGTTGATACGATTGGCCCGGAAGGCCGGGCTTTCTTCCCGTTCGTGTTCACGCTGTTCTTCTTCATCCTGGCCGGGAATTACCTCGGCCTGCTGCCCTTCTCCTTTGCCTTCACCAGCCATATCGCCGTGACGCTGGCGCTGGCGCTGATGGTGTTCTGCCTCTCGATCATCGTGTCGCTCAAGGTGCAGGGGGCGAAATTCTTTGCCCACTTCATGCCTGCCGGCGCCCCCAAGGCCCTGGCCCCGCTGTTGATTCCGATCGAGATCCTTTCCTTTCTTTCGCGTCCCGTGAGCCTGTCGATCCGTCTGTTTGCCAACATGGTCGCCGGTCACGTGATGTTCGACATGTTTGCCGCCTTCACGATCATGCTGGCCGGTCTGGGCTTCTTCGGTGACATCATCGCCGTTGGTCCCGTGGTCATCAATATCGCGCTGATGGCACTCGAATTGCTGGTTGGCGCCTTGCAGGCCTATGTGTTTGCAATCCTTACCTGCATCTATCTGAGGGAGGCGGTGGCCCACTAACGGGTCGCTCCCCGCTTCCATCTATTTCAATCCAGAACGTCTGAAACAAGGAAAACAAGACATGGATATCGCAGCAGCCCGTGAAATTGGTGCCGGTATCGCCGTTATCGCCCTCGCTGGCGTTGGCATTGGCCTGGGTAACATCTTCTCCACGCTGGTCAGCAGCATCGCGCGCAACCCGTCCGCGCGTCCGCACGTGTTCGGTCTCGGCATGCTGGGCTTCGCCCTGACGGAAGCCGTCGCCCTGTATGCGCTTCTGATCGCGTTCCTGATCCTGTTCGTCTGATACGCTGGAGGCGAACATGGCGCGCGCCGTGATGTATGACAACATCCGAAGGGCGGGGACTTTCCTGGCCCCGTCCGCGCTGGCTCTGCCGCTGATGGCCATGGTAGCCCCTGGCGCGCGCGCCGAGGGCATGCCCCAGCTTGATTTTGGCAATCCCTATGTCATCGGACAGGTGATATGGGGCGCTGGCATTTTCCTGGTCCTGTACCTTCTGCTGAGCCGTTCGGCCCTGCCGAAGGTGGAAAAGGTCCTGTCGCTGCGTCGTCAGACGATTGAGACGGATCTCGGGATTGCGCACAAGGCCAAGACCCGCGCTGATGAAGCAGTGGCCGATCTGCATGAAGCCCGCCGCAAGGCGCTGGCGGATGCACAGGCCAATGTGGACAAGGTTGTCGAGGAGGCGCGTCTTGCCGCCGCCCGGCAGACCGAGGAAATGAATGCGCGTCTGGCGACGGAAATCCAGGATGCCGAAACCCGCATTGCACAGGCACGTGGGCAGGCGCTGGCATCCGTGCGCGAGATTTCGACAACGACGGCGGAAACGCTGATCCATCAGTTATCCGGCATTGCCGCCCCGGCCGATTTCGTGACGGCAAAGGTCGGTTCTGCTGCGGCAGCACGTGGTCTCTGACGCGCTGCCCAAGACAGACAGGTCATAATCATGTTTCATGATCCCCGTTTCTGGTCGGCTGTTGCCTTTGTCCTGTTTTTTGTCCTGTTCGGGCGTTCACTGTGGAAACCCCTGGTGAGCGCGCTGGACGGACGGGCAGAGCGCATCCGCGCGGAGCTGGATGAAGCGGCGCGTCTGCGCCGTGAGGCCGAACAGATGCTTGAGGATGCGACGCGGGACCGGGAAGCGGCTCTGGCCGAGGCCAAGGAACTGGTCGAACATTCCCTGCGTGAAGCCGCCAACATTGCAGTCAAGGCCCGTCAGGACGCCGAGGACATCGCAGCCCGGCGTGAACAGATGGCCAAGGACCGGATTGCATCGGCGGAACGTTCCGCCCTGCGTGAAGTCCGTGAAACGGCTGTTGATATCGCCATTCAGGCCACGCGGGAAACGCTGGCTGCAAGCCTGCCTGCTGATACGGACGGCAAGATTATCGACAAGTCCATCGGTGACCTGCCGGCGGCCCTGTCACAGCGCGCTGCCTGATCACCGTTGGTGACAACCGGCATGACAGGGGATGGGGCGGAAGACCGCCCCGTTGTCTCCATTATCGCGGCTGTGCTGAACGAGGGACCGAATATCCGTCCCCTGTGTCAGGAAATCGCCGCTGTCCTTGGTCAGTTGCCCCGTGCCGAAGTCATCTTTGTCGATGACGGCAGCACGGATGACACCGTGGCGGAACTTGAAGCCGTAAGGCGCGACGGTATCCTGCCCGACCTGCGTATCCTTGGCCATGATACGGTTTACGGGAAGTCTGCTGGCCTGCGTACCGGCGTTGAGGCCGCACGGGGTGAGTGGGTTATCCTGCTGGATGGCGATGGGCAGGACAATCCTGCCGATTTCATACCCATGCTGGACATGTGCCGCACGGCAAAGGGGCGTGCCCCACTGGTCGTGGGTGTGCGGACCAAGCGGCGTGACACCATGTCACGCAGGCTGGCATCGCGTTTTGCAAATGCCCTGCGCAGCCGTCTGCTAAATGATGGCTGTCCCGATACGGGGGCATCGCTGAAAGCGTTCCGGCGCGAGGATTTCCTTGCACTGCCGCAGTTTGAAGGGCTGCACCGTTTCCTGCCCTCCCTTATGGGCAGACGGGGGGTGCCGCTGGCCTGTTATTCGGTTCATCACCGGAACCGGCTGTATGGAACGTCCAAATATACCAACCTTAATCGGGCTATTGTCGGCATCCGGGACATACTGGGTGTCATGTGGCTGAACAACCGCGCCAGGATACCGAAACGCGTTACTGAACGCTGAAGGGACCGTGCCCATGACGCGCCTGACATTGCGCCACTATATCCTTGTGGCGCTGTCCGTGTTTGTCCTGTTCCTGCCGGGGCGTGCATCGCTTCCTCCGCTCGATCGTGATGAGCCGCGTTATATGGAAGCCACGGCCCAGATGCTGCACAGCGGCAATTATGTCGATGTCCGGTTTCTGGATCAGCCCCGCTATCTCCAGCCTGCCGGCATATACTGGCTTGAAGCCACTGCCGTGCGCCTGACGGGCATGGAGGGCAGGCATGTGGTCTGGCCCTACCGGATTCCCTCCCTTCTGGCGGTAACTGGTTCCGCCGTGCTGACGGCGTGGATCGGGGCTGCCCTGTTCGGGCCGATGTGCGGCCTGCTGGCTGCGGGTCTGCTGGCTGTCTCGGTGCTGGTGACGGCCGAAGGGCGCATGGCCACCATTGATACGACCCTGCTGCTGTTTGTGCTGCTGGCACAATGCGGTTTGCTGCGGGCGTATCTGGATCGCGAACGTGACCTTGCCACGCCGCTGGCTGCGGCCCTGCTGTACTGGATCGCGCTGGGCTGCGGGTTGATGCTGAAGGGGCCAGTCATCCTGATCCCCGGATTTGGCACGCCTCTTGCACTGGCATTGGTGGAACGGCGCATTGACTGGTGGAAACGGCTGCGTCCGGCATGGGGCTGGCTGGTCATGCTGGCCATCGTGCTGCCGTGGTGCATCGCCATCGGGGTAATCAGCCACGGGGACTTCTTTTCACGGGCGGTCGGGCGCAATTTCCTCGGTAAGGTCGCCAGTGGACAGGAAACGCATGGCCTGCCGCCGGGCTATCATCTGGTGGCGTTCGCCATTGCGTTCTGGCCGGGGTCGGTTTTTGCCGCCATGGGCCTGCCTTTTGTATGGGAACGCCGGTTTCAGCCGCATGTGCGCTACCTGCTGTGCTGGATCGTGCCGCACTGGCTGGTGTTCGAGGCCATTGCGACCAAGCTGCCGCATTACGTGCTGCCAACCTATCCGGCCATTGCCATTCTGACTGCGGCGGCGATTGTATCCTTCCCCACCGATTGGGAATGGCCACGGGCAATCTGGGCGCGCAGCCTGCTTGCGGCCTATGGGCTGATCTGGTTCACGGTTGGGTCGGTTCTGGCGTTTGCGGGACCGGTGCTGCTGTGGCGCATGGAAGGCATGATGTCGCCTGCCGCCATGCTGGTACCTGCGGGCGTGCTACCGCTGCTGGCCCTATCCGGTTACCTGATCCTGCACCGGCAGGCGTTGCACGCGGCCATGGCGGCGATAGCTGCGGCCGTCATCATCCATGTCGGTCTGTTTACAACCGTCATTCCCCGGTTGCAGACCATATGGCTCAGCCCCCGCCTTGCGGCGATGGTCGATGCGCATCGGCCCTGTGCCCGGACCATTGTGGCTTCGACCTCGGATTCGGAACCCAGCCTTGTCTTCCTGCTGGGGCAGGATACGCGGCTGGTCAATGCCACGGCTGCGGCGGACTTCCTGCAGCAGAACCAGAAATGCGGCATGGCGCTGGTGGGGGCACAGGATCTGGCGGCATTTAGTGCCCGTGTTATGGAAAATGGTCTGGATGTGCATGAACTGGGGCAGCAGGCGGGACTGAATTATTCAACCGGCAAGCATCTGGAAATCGGATTATATGCTGTCGTTCCGCCGGCAGCGCCGTAAGTACTGTTTCGGAACGATCCGGTGATAAAAGTTTCTGGGTGCCTCCTTTTTCAAAAAGGCGGCATTCCCTGAAGCTTTTGGGGCCTGCTGGGAATAAAAGTGTCTTGATGCGATTCAAAGCCTGTATGGATCGCTTTGTGCTGACGGACGCCCAATGGGCGAAGATGATCCCCCGATGTTCTGGCAAGAAGACGGATCGGGGTTGCGCCTCTTCCCTAACCAGCGGATTTCGGGACGTTTTTTGCAGACAGGGCATTCGATGTCCACCGGATCGTGGACACCACACGCGCGCAAGGCGCCTGCGTGGTCATTCCCCAGCGCAGGAACCGCATCCCATGCGGAGCGACAGGACAGACAGATCCTTTGCAGCCATGATTCATCTCACAGCCGCAATCATCAGTTCACGATAATTCCCGACAGCCCCTGAAAAAAGGCGGCACCCAGAAATTTTTATCCTTTTATCGGTTGCCGGGTCAGGACTTGAACCAGACCTCGACCGGGCCCTTGACCTTCATGGCCATCGGGTTGCCGAAACGGTCGGTGCCACGACCCACGGCCAGACGCACCCAGCCCTCGCTTATGCAGTATTCCTCGACATTGTTTTTCTCGATGCCCTTGAAACGCACGCCAATGCCGCGATCAAGCAGGGCCTCGTTGTAAAAGGGGCTGGCGGGATTGACGGACAGACGGTCCGGCGGGGTATTGGTCATATCTGGTCTTTTTCCGTATGGTGAAGGTGAAACGCTGTCTGACATAGCGGCAATGCCGTTAGTCTCCAACACCCTGCATGCCGTCTTCCTCCACCGCGCGGATCAATGCCTGCCCACGGGTAATGTCGGTTATGCGGGTGCGGACCTCCGCCTCCCTTGCCGCGGGCAGGGTGATCTGCATGCCAACGCCCTGCGCGCCGAAATCCTCGCCCACGATCTGGCAGTCCATGCTTTCCAGTCGGGCGCGCAACAGGGCATGGTCGGAAAAACCGCAGCCAAACGTCAGGGACACCATGTCCACGATCGGGATGCGTTCCGCCGTGCGCAGGCATTCCGCAGCTGTCCCGCCATAGGCCCGCACCAGACCACCCGCGCCCAGCTTGGTGCCGCCAAACCACCGCGTGACCACGACCACAGTGCGGTCAAAGCCCTGTCCCTCGATCACCTGCAGGATGGGGCGGCCCGCCGTGCCGCCGGGTTCGCCCGCGTCATCGCTGCGATAGGTCTGGCCGATCAGGTAGGCCCAGCAGTTGTGGGTGGCGTCGGGATCGCTGACGGATGCAATGAATTCCATGGCATCCGCAGGGGTGGAGGCGGGGGCCGCCTGCGCCAGGAAGATGCTTTTCTTCACCTCCCGCTCCAGCATGACGGGTTCGCGCAGCATGAAGCGTTCGGGAGTACTCACCCCGCCGCCTCCTCCATGGCTCCCGTAAACAGGCTGACCAGATCGCCCAGATGGCCGATTTCCTGTATGCCCAGCCCGTCCGGGGCCGTGGGCTTGCGGTTGCCGCGTGCGATACGGCGCGGCAGGAAGGCCTGCTCGAATCCCAGCTTGTGGGCTTCCTTCAGGCGTGTATCGGGCTGCGAGACCTGACGGATCTCGCCCGACAGGCCGACCTCGCCAAAATAGACCGAGCCCGCGCTGGTGGGCTGCCCGGTCGCGGCGGAAACAAGGGCGGCAGCCACCGCCATGTCGGCTGCCGGTTCACCCACCCGCAGGCCGCCTGCGATATTGAGGTGGACATCCATGGTGTTGAGCTTGATGCCGCACCGCGCTTCCAGCACGGCCAGCAGCATGTTCAGCCGCCCCGTATCCCATCCCACGACCGCGCGCCGCGCGCCGCCATCCCCTGCCTTGGGAGACAGCAGGGCCTGCACCTCCAGCAGGACGGGGCGTGTGCCCTCCATGCCCGCGAACACGGCGGACCCCGCGATATGCCCACGCCGTTCAGCCAGAAACAGGGCGGAGGGATTGGGTACTTCTTCCAGTCCCTGATCGGTCATGGCGAACACGCCGATTTCGTCAGTCGCGCCAAAACGGTTCTTGGCCGCGCGCAGGATACGGAACTGGTGCCCACGGTCGCCTTCAAAATACATGACCGCATCGACCATGTGTTCCAGCACGCGGGGACCGGCCAGCGCCCCTTCCTTTGTCACGTGCCCCACCAGAATCAGGCTGAAGCCACGCTGCTTGGCCAGGCGGATCAGTTCAAACGCGCAGGCGCGGACCTGGCTTACGGTACCCGGCGCGCTTTCCACCGTTTCCATCCACATGGTCTGGATGGAATCGATCACGACCAGCGCCAGATCCTTTTCCGCATCCAGCGTTGCGGCGATATCAGCCACATTGATGGCGGCGGCCAGTTCCAGCGTCGGCGCTTCCAGCCCCAGCCTGCGCGCGCGCAGGCGGATCTGGTCCACCGCTTCCTCGCCCGATATGTACATGACCTTGCGCCCTGCACGGGCCAGGGCGCATGCGCCCTGCAGCAGCAGCGTCGACTTGCCGATACCCGGGTCACCACCCACCAGCACGACGGATGCCGGAACCAGCCCACCGCCCAGCACGCGGTCCAGTTCCCCGATACGGGTTTCAATGCGCGGCGGCGGCGGCGTGTCGCCCGCAAGGCCGACAAGGTTGATGCGGCTGCCGGCGCGCCTGCGGGCATTGGTGCCGCCGGTTGCGGTGGGTTCGACCGTTTCCTCGACTATGCTGTTCCATGCGCCGCAGGCATCGCACCGGCCCGACCACTTGGAAAAGACCGCCCCGCAGGACTGGCAGACAAAACGGTTAGCGGGCCGACGCGCCATGATGGCTCCTTGGACAAGAACAGATCGTGTATATCATATATGGAACGACCGGCCGCAAAAGTCAGAGGGCGCATGAAAAGCCCCTGGCCAAACGGGACAAAAGTTTTTGGTGACGCTTTTTTCAAAAAGGCGGCGCCAGAAAAATTCTGTTTCCCTATCAATCAGTTCCGCACATCAACCTTGATCGGCCCTTCGCGGCGACCGTGGGTAAACTGGTCCACCACCGGATTGCCACTGTCGAACAGCCTTGACGGCAGCCCCTGCCAGATCAGCCTACCCTCATACAGCATGCCGACCCGGTCCCCGATCCGCTGGGCGGAGGCCATGTCATGCGTAATGGCGATGGCGGTCGATCCCAGCCTGCGCACGCAGTCGGCAATCAGCCCGTCAATCACGGCCCCCATGATAGGGTCCAGCCCGGTTGTCGGTTCATCGAAGAACAGGATTTCAGGACGTGCCGCAATCGCACGCGCCAGCCCCACGCGTTTCTGCATGCCCCCTGACAGTTCGGATGGCGACAGCGCGCCCACGGCAGGGTCCATGCCCACCTGTTCCAGCAGGGCGCCCGCGCGTTCGCGGGCCTGTGCGCGGGTAATGCGCGGCCCATGACCCGCGCGTGCCGCAGCAATCAGGCCGAATGTCACGTTTTCCCACACGCTCAGGCTGTCAAACAGCGCGCCATTCTGGAACAGCATGCCGATCCGGGCCATGTAGGGTTCACGCTGGCGGGGCGAAAGCGTCGTGACATCCACGCCGTCAATCTCGATGGAACCCGCATCGGGCGTAATCAGCCCCAGTATGCAGCGCAGCAGCACCGACTTGCCCGTGCCCGACCCGCCGATGACCACGAACGACGTGCCGCCCATGACATCAAGGTCCACCCCATCCAGCACCACCTTGGGGCCAAACGCCTTTTTCAGGCCGCGGATGCGGATCTTGGGTGTCTGTGTGTCGGTCATTGGGAAAAGAACACGTCTGTCAGGAGGTAGTCGAATGTCAGCAGCAGGATCGAGGCCGCGACCACGGCCGCCGTCGTCGCCGCCCCCACGCCTTCGGCCCCGCCCCGGCTGTGATAGCCGTGATAGCAGCCCATAAGCGCGATCAGGAACCCGAAGATGGCTGCCTTTACCAGCCCCACCGTCACGTCCATGACCTTGAGCGAGGCAATCGTGGCCGTGATATAGGCGGACGCCGAGAAATCCAGCTTCATCACGCACACGGTAAACCCGCCCAGCACGCCCAGTATGTCGGCCACCAGCACAAGGAACGGCAGCGCCAGCGTGCCCGCCACCAGCCGTGGCGTGACAAGGTACTTGATGGGATTGGTGGACAGGGTGGTCAGCGCGTCGATCTGGTCGGTCACGCGCATGGTGCCGATTTCAGCCGACATGGCGGCTCCGACCCGGCCCGCCACCATCAACCCCGCCAGCACTGGCCCCAGTTCACGCGTAACCGCAAGAATGACAATGCCCGCAATGGCGTTCTGGGCATGGTACTGGGCAAAACCGGTATAGGACTGGAGTGCGATCACCCCACCCGAAAACAGCGCCGTCAGTGCAACAACCGGCAGCGAGAAATAGCCGATTTCAACCAGCGTGCCCCACAGCGTGCGCCAGTAAAAGGGGGGACGGACCACATGCGACAGGGCAACGGCGGCAAACAGCGCCACCCGCCCCGCCATGCGGACGATATCCAGAACGGCCCTGCCCAATCCGGCAATAAAATCGAGTACGCCGTTCACGACGCCTCCCGCGCATGAGGGTGATCGCCAGACCGGACGACAGGTTCAGCAGACATATCCCTGCCGTAGCGCGGCAGGCCACCCACGTCAAAGCGAAAGCGCATGATGGACCACGCCCACGGGCCTACGGCACGCCGGAACCTCCCGCGCGCCGGTTGCACGCATGCCGCCACATGTTGCACGCCACCATGCAGCCCACACCCGCCATGACCACCACCGCCAGCGGCGCAGGCGTGCGGAAGGCGACATGACCCAGAATGAAGCCACTGGCCGCCGCAAGGGAAAACTGGATGGTGCCCATCAGTGCCGAGGCGCTCCCCGCCTGGTGACCATGGTGGGTCAACGCCAGCACAGTGGCATTCGGCCCGATAAACCCGAGGCAGCCGGTAATGCTGCTGATCAGCACACAGACCAGCGCCGGATGGGCAGGTCCCGCAACGCCCGCAAGCGACAGCACCAGGCACATGGTTGCCGCCAGCAGGCAGCATGCAATGCCACCATCAAGCAGCCGCGACAGGTCGATCCGGTGCACAAGGCTGCCGTTCGTCTGCGCGCAGGCAATGAATATTCCCGCATTCAGCCCGAAAAACACCCCGAACTGCGTGGGCGTGAACCCCAGCAGATGTTCGAACACCATGGGCGCGGAGGTGATGTAGGCAAACATGACGAACGAGGAAAAACTGTTGATCAGCGCGCTGGACATGAACACCGGTTCACGCACCAGCCCGCCGTAACGGGCGATCGTGCCGGTCAGGGAAAAGGCGATGCGCCTGTCCACAGGCATGGTGTCGGGCATGGTGGCCAGCACCGTGCCCAGTCCCGCCGCGCCATAGATGACCGCAATAATGAAAATCCACCGCCAGTGCCCCATCATCAGCACCAGGCTGCCCAGCGACGGCGCAAGGATGGGCATGACCCCGAACACCAGCATGAGCTGTGACATCATGCGCGCGCCGACGGCCCCTGTCGCCACGTCGCGCACGATGGCGCGTGGCAGGACCGCGCATGCCGCCCCGCCCAGCGCCGAGACAAACCGGCACAGGCAGAACAAATCGAAGCTGGCGGCCATGGCGCACCCGACCGATCCCACCGTAAACAGCACCAGACCGCCCAGCAGCGGCAGCCTGCGGCCCAGCCGGTCGGAAATGGGGCCAAGACTGAACTGCCCCACCGCCAGCCCCGCGAACCACGCCGCCAGCGTGACCTGACTGGCGCCCGCATGGCCACCGGCCAGTTCCGCATCCATGATGGGAAAGGCGGGCAGGTACATATCGGTCGCCAGCGGGCCGATGGCCGTCAGCAGCCCCAGCAGGGCAATCATCCAGAACGGCATGGCAGGGGCGGAAAGGCTACGCGGAGGCATGGGAATCCGAAGGACAGGGGGATCAGGACGGCGGCGGACGCCGCGCTATCGGCATATCCACGAATTCCCGGCACCTTGTCCATGATCCATGGTGCATGAAACACATGCGCGTCCGGGCGGGCCGTGTGGCCCGCCTGTGCAGGTCAGATACCGAAGCTGGCCACCAGGTCCGCCAGCCCCACCTGCCGGTGGCGTTCCAGCCTGGCCGCCACCAGCACGGCGCGGGCTTCCGCGATGGCCGTGTCGAGGTCGGAATTGATGATGACGTGGTCGAATTCATTCCAGTGCGAGATCTCGTCCCGCGCGGCCTGCATGCGGCGCGCGATTTCATCCACCTCGTCCGATGCGCGGCCATGCAGGCGGCGTTCGAGTTCCTCGATCGAAGGCGGCAGCACGAACAGGCTGATCACATCCCCCGGCAGGGCGGCGCGGATCTGGCGGTGCCCCTGCCAGTCGATGTCGAACACCATGTCGCGCCCCTCCGACAGGGCCTGTTCCACCGGGGCGCGGGGGGTGCCGTATCCCCGGCCGAACACGGTCGCCCATTCCAGCATCTCGCCCGCGTCCGCCATGCGGGTGAATTCGTCCATGCTGCGGAAATGGTAATGGATACCGTCCGTTTCCCCCGGTCGCGGCTGCCGGGTGGTCACGGACACGGAATGCAGCAGCTGCGGCTCCGACGCCCGTAACGCATTGGCAATGGTTGACTTGCCCGCACCCGATGGCGCTGAAATAACCAGACAGACCCCACGGCGCCGGACCGGGGCCACGGGGGGCGTGCGGGGGGGAATGGGTGCTTGGGTCATGCGGGTCTCCTTGGCGGTGGCGGTTCAAATGCGCGCCGGATGCATAAACGGGGTAGCGCAGTTCTAACAGGGAGTATGTAGTCTGCGAATATGAAACAGGATTCGATACTCATTACCGGCGCGTCCTCGGGGATCGGGCGCGGACTTGCCCTTGCCCTTGCCCGGCCGGGACGCACGCTGCATCTGGGTGGCCGCAATGCCGACGCCCTGCGTGACGTGGCGACACGCTGCATTGCACGTGGCGCCGATGCCCGCGTGCAGGTGCGTGACGTGCGCGACCAGGCCGGCATGGAAAAATGGATCGGGAGCGCGGGCCCGCTGGACCTGGTTTTTGCATGCGCGGGCATTACCGCCTCTACCCGTGGGGGGGATGACGCGCCCCATGAACCCGATGCGCAGGTCCGCCGCATGTTCGCGACCAACGTGGATGGCGTGCTGAACACGGTGCTGCCCGCGCTGCATGTCATGCGCGCGCAGCCACGCGGAAGCGATGGGGTGCGCGGACGTATCTGCGCCATGTCATCGGTGGCGGGGCTTGTCTCCTTCCCCGGCACGCCATCCTACTGCGCGTCCAAGGCGGCGGTGGACCGCTTCATGGTGGCGACAGGGGCCAACATGAAGCGGGCGGGCATTGTCATGTCCAGCGTGTGCTGCGGCTTTGTCGCCACCCCCATGACGGCGCAGAACGATTTCCACATGCCCGGCCTGACCCAGACGGGGGACGCCGTGCGCACCATCCTGTCCGGCGTTGCACGCGGCAGGCGGCGCATCTCGTTCCCGTGGTGGCTGACGGCGGGATCGCGGTTCATGGACCTGCTGCCGGTCAAAATCGCCGAATACTATTATTACCGCCAGCCCGCAGGGCAGGCAGGCACCATGGCGGAAACCGGGCTGGCGGCGGACCATGCCACGCCATCCACCTGACCATGCCGACCTGAATTCCGTCTGAATCAAGGATAACATGACCCGAACATCCGGAAACAGGCCGTGAACCTGTGCCGTATTTTCATCCTGCGCCCGGTTGCAACCACCCTGCTGGCAGCGGCCATCGTCCTTTCGGGGCTTTTTGCCTACCGGATACTGCCGGTGGGCGACCTGCCGGATATCGCGGTACCCGTCATTTACGTCGTGGCCAATCAGCCCGGGGCATCACCCCAGCAGATGGCCAGTTCCGTCACTACCCCGCTGGAACGCAGGCTGGGGCAGATCGCGGGCATAAGCGAGATTGAATCCGATTCCAGTCAGGATAGCGCCTTTATCCTGCTGACCTTCAATGATTCGACCAATATAGATTCCGCCGCCAACGATGTGGAAGCAGCCCTGCGCGCGGCCCGCGCCGACATGCCCGCGACGCTGGAATCACAGCCGGAATACTGGAAGGCCAACCCGTCGGAAAACCCGATCATGATCCTGGCCCTGACATCGGAAACGCAGCCGATGTCGGAGCTGTATGATATTGCCAAGACACGCCTGCAGCCCCTGCTGTCACAGGTACAGGGCGTTGGCTGGGTCGAGTTGATGGGCAGTTCCCCACCTGCGGTCAGGGTGGAAATCAATCCGTGGCCCCTGTTCAAATACGGGCTGGGGTTCGAGGACATCCGTTCGGCCCTGGCGTCGGCCAACGCCAATACCCCCAAGGGCGTGATCGAGAACGACACCACGCGCTACACCCTCGCCACCAATGACCAGGCGCGGACGGCAGCACAGTACCGCGACCTTGTCATCGGCTACCGCGACAACCGCCCCGTGCGGCTGCAGGATGTGGCCTACGTGCATAACGGGGTGGAAAACGAACGCAAGGTCGGCTTCCTGAACGGGCACAGGGCCGCCATGGCCATTATCCTGCCGCGTGCGGGCGCCAATGTCATTCGCGTCACCGATGAAATCAAGGCCCGCCTTCCCGCCCTGCGCGCGGCCCTGCCGGGTGGGGTGACGCTGACCCCGGCCATGGACCGTTCCATCACCATCCGCGCGTCACTGGCCGATACGCAGTGGACGCTGCTGGCGTCGGTGGTGCTGGTGGTGGGTGTGGTGCTGGTGTTCCTGCGCACGCCGCGTTCCACCCTGATTCCCGCCATTACGGTGCCTATTTCGCTGGCGGGGACGGTGGCGGTCATGTCGCTGTTCCATTTCTCGCTTGATATCCTGTCCCTTATGGCGCTGACCATCGCGACCGGCTTCGTGGTGGATGACGCCATCGTGGTGCTGGAAAACATCGCCCGCCACATGGAGGCGGGCATGGGACGGATGCAGGCCGCCCTTCAGGGATCGCGTGAGATCGGGTTCACCGTCATGTCGATCACCATATCGCTGGTGGCGGTGTTCCTGCCGCTGCTGCTGCTGGGGGGGACGCCGGGGAAGGTCTTTTTCGAATTTTCCATGACGCTGGCCATTACCGTCACCGTTTCGCTGGTGCTTGCCCTCAGCCTGACGCCGATGATGTGCAGCCTTCTGCTGGAAGTCAGCCACGACACGCCCCTGCCCGCGGGTGCTGCGTGGTGGCGGCGCTGGCCGCGCGCGGTGGGCGACTGGCTGGAAGCGGGCTACCTGCACCTGCTGCGGTTTTATGAACGCACGCTGGATGTGGCGCTGCGCCACCATGTGCTGACCGCCGTGAGCCTGCCGCTGAGCCTGGCGGTCATGGTCGGGGTGATCGTGCTCATGCCCAAGGGAATATTGCCCAAGGAAGACGTGGCCATGGTCATGAGCTTCTTCCGTGCCGACCAGACCACGTCATTTCCCGCCATGACGGACAAGATCCGCGCCATAAGTGACGCCCTGACCGCCGACAGGGATGCGCAGGAAGTCATCGCCTTTTCAGGCGACACCAATATCGAAGGGCAGGCCTTTGCCCAGATGGTGGACCGTACGAAGCGCGATGACGGCCCCGATGAAATGATCGAACGCATCCACAAGCGGCTGGCCAATATCCCGGGGCTCGATGTCTCCCTGTTTTCGGCAGGGGACATAAGCGGCGGCGGCGGGCGGCAGAAGGAAGGGGCGTACCGCTACCTGCTGACCAGCGATGACGCGGACGCCCTGTATACATGGGTGCCCGCGCTGACCGCGGCCCTGCGCACGGCGCCTGCCCTGCGGGATGTCACGACGGACATCATGAACAATGGCGCGGCCATCCATGCTGACATCATCCGCGACCTTGCCGCGCGGTACCTGATCACGCCACAACTGGTCAGCAACACGCTGTATGACGCATTTGGCCAGCGCATCGCGTCCAACATCTCCACCTCGCTTGCGACCTACCATGTGGTGATGGAGGTGGCGGACCAGTACCGCACGTCCCCCGACATCCTGCAGTCATTCCGTATTTCCACCGCTGGCGGCAGTCCCGGCGGCGGCACGGTGTCCAATACGGTCCGCGCCCGCATGGCGACCACCACGCAGGCCAGCACCAGCACGCAGTTGAGCCAGCAGTCCTTCCGCAACGAAATCGCCAACAGGCTGGCGGGCGGGGCGGGCGCGTCAAACGGGTCGGCCGTATCATCCAGCACCGAAACCATGCTGCCCCTTTCCAACGTGGCGCGGCTTGAACACCATCCCACCGCCATTACCGTATCGCACAAGGGCGGGTCCGTATCCGCCGCCATTTCCTTCAACCTCGCCCCCGGCATGGCATTGAGCGACGCCACCGCCACCATTGCCGACACCATGGTCCGGATGCATGTGCCGCCTTCCATCCATGGCGGGTTTACCGGGCAGGCGGCGCAGTTCCAGTCCGCCATCATCAACGAGGTGCTGATCTTCATCGCCGCCCTTGTGACAATCTATGTGACGCTGGGCATCCTGTATGAAAGCTACATTCACCCGCTGACCATCATGTCCACCCTGCCGTCAGCCGGGGTGGGGGCGGTGCTGGCGCTGTGGGTGCTGGGGCAGGAGTTTTCCCTGATCACCATGATCGGAATGATCCTGCTGGTGGGGATCGTCAAGAAAAACGCCATCCTGATCGTGGATTTCGCGCTGCATGCGGAACGCGACCGCGGGCTGTCCCCGCAGCAGGCCATACGGGACGCCTGCATCCAGCGTTTCCGCCCGATCCTCATGACCACGCTGGCGGCAGCGCTGGGCGCCGTGCCACTGATTACAAATGGCGGCTACGGAGTGGAAATGCGTCGCCCGCTGGGCATTACGGTGGTGGGGGGACTGATGATGAGCCAGCTGCTGACGCTGTACACCACGCCGGTCATTTACCTGTACATGGAACACATCCGCACATGGACCCGGCGCACCGCCGCCCGGCTGCTTTTGCGCAGGGTGGGATAAAAAAATCTTTCGATAATTGAAAAAGGGGGTTGCGGGGTGCGGCAGGGTCAGTTAAAAGCCGCCTCACAGCGCACCCGTAGCTCAACTGGATAGAGCACCAGACTACGAATCTGGGGGTTAGAGGTTCGAGTCCTTTCGGGTGCGCCACTTTCCTTGAAAATCAGTTGGTCCTGTTATGGCGCGGCCTGTTCGGTCCGTGCCTGTCCGCATGTCCTGCCGCGTGGCTGCAGGACTGTGCCGCCATGAAATCATGCCCGGTTCAAAAGATGAGGTGCCTGCCGCCCCTGTGGCTGCTACACCGTTCCCTGATTTTTCCATTCGCTGAATTCAGGAATCAAGAATGAGCGGGCCCAGCCTCCCCGAAAACATTCCCCCCCACGCGCCATCAGCAGGCCCTGGCGGCATTGGGGGCTGGATTGACCGCAGGCTTCCGGTCATCAGCGGCTTTCGGCAGGAATATATTGATTTCCGCATGCCGAAAAACCTGAATGCCCTGTGGAATTTCGGGGCGATCCTGACCACCGTTCTGGTGCTGATGCTGGCGACGGGCATTTTCCTGGCCATGAACTATACCCCGACCTCCGCCGGGGCGTTCATGTCGGTGGAAATGATCGAACGTCAGCTTCCGGGTGGGTGGATGCTGCGCGCGATGCACATGACGGGGGCCAGCCTGTTCATGGCCGCCCTGTATATCCACCTGTTCCGTGGGCTGTATTACGGGTCATACAAGCAGCCGCGCGAAATCCTGTGGCTGAGCGGGCTGGGCCTGCTGCTTATGGTCATGGTCACGGCATTCGCGGGGTATGTGCTGCCATGGGGGCAGATGTCGTACTGGGGGGCGGATGTCGCGGGCAAGGCGGTTGGCGCCGTGCCGGTCATTGGCGGCACGCTGGAACACATCATGGAAGGCAGCGACCATCTGGGGGATATTTTCATCCACCGCTTTTTCGTGCTGCATTTCCTCATGGCGTTCGCCATTGTGGCTGTCGTGGCCATTCATGTGGTGGCGCTGCATGTCAGCGGGCCGAACAACCCCGATGGCAGGCCGGTGCCCGAACGCCAGACCGTGCCCTTCCATCCCTATTACACCACCAAGGATCTGACGGGTCTCGTGCTGTTCGCGCTGGTTTTCGTGGCGCTGGCCTTCCTGTGGCCGGACCTGCTGTCGGAGCCGGAAAATTATCGTCCCGCCAACCCCATGCACACGCCTGCCGATATTGAACCGGAATGGTATTTCCTGCCGTTCTACGGCCTGCTGCAATCCGTGCCGTCCAAGTTTGGTGGCCTGCTGGCGGCGGCGGGATCGATCCTGGTCCTGTTCGCGGTGCCCTGGCTGGACCGTTCGCCCATCCGTTCGGCACGTTTCCGCCCGGCCTGCCGGATCGGCATGGCGGGACTGGTCATATCGTTCGTGCTGATGGGACTGGTGGGCCGGCATCATGCCGAAGGGGGCTGGATGATCGCAGGCCGGGTCGCGGCACTATATTATTTCGGCTATTTCCTTGTGCTGCTGCCGCTATGCGCGCGGCGCGAAGGGCAGCAGACCGAAGGCTGAACAACCAAAGGTGGTTCTGGTGATGCTTTTTTCAAAAAAGCGGTGCTCGGAAACGTATGCTATTTACCGATAAATGACTTTAGAACAGCATCCGGACATCGCGTCAGTCCACGATGTTGTTCAGCATGTCCTTCTTGTGCGGCAGGAAGGTCGTGACCCGCAGGCCATGCCACGCGACAAGGCTGTCCCCAAGGAACATGGCCAGCGCAATAACGGTGCACACCAGCGCATTGCCGAACATGAGTACCAGCCACCACGCAATGGCCGAATCCCGAACGCTGCCCATGAACAGGGCAAAGGCCGAACCACAGGCTGACGCCCCACCCACCCCCGCGAACAGGATGGAGGCATCCAGCAGCAGGGTGCGGTAATGCAGATGCGTCAACCGGCGTAACAGCAGCCCCGCACTTTCGCTGCCCTTGTCATCCGCATTTTCCAGCTTGTCACGTACTGTCTCGATATGATCACTGACACGGGCCAGTCGCGTGTTGAACATGTTCAGCAGCGTCCCGATACCCGACAGCATGAAAACAGGTGTCAGGGCGGTCTGGATCAGATGGGCCACGCCATCGACGGATGCATCGGGAACAAGGCCGGGAAAGGCAGACACGGCAGGCATATCCTTGGTTACGCGCAAAGCCTGCGTTTTTTGGGGTTATCCCCGCCTGCGTCAAGGGGTACAGCCCATCTTATCCACAGTTAGGGAAATCCCATGTCACATAATTACGCCACACCGCTGACACCGGAAAAACGGCTGGCACGGGTACTGACGCGCATACCGGCGGACTGGACGGTGAACATTGACCGCCAGCCGTCATCAACGGGAACGGGACAGTGGCGCGCACGCCTGACCATGCCCGGACACGAAGTGCAGGACTGGACCTCCTCCCATGAAACAATGGTCGATGCGCTGGAAGCCGCATGGCGACAGGCCCGCACGGTCGTGAATGCGGCGATGGGCAAACGGGATACAGTCAATAATTAACCAATAGAATACAAACACAGCTTCGTGATTTGATATTCTGTATTTCTGACTACCCGTAACGAACTTGTGTATTTTTTTACTGGCCACAGGGCAGAAAAGCATGCGCACACGATTGTTTGATGCATCGTGACGAATGTTACGAAACCACGTCGTTATTCCGTTTTCCTGTCCTTTCGTACTGCGATATCGTACGCTTTCGGTCAGAAAACGCACATGTGTTCCCGACTGACCATATTTTGAACATTGTATGAAAAAGAAGGAAGATTGGCTAACGAATCCATCTGGATAGACGCCCTTCCCCTACGCCGCCATCCCGCATGCGGGGAAAAATCCCTATGTTATTACAGGACTGTCATGTCCCCGGACCGGGCCTGCCGGACCAGATGGGGCCCATTGACCCGCAGGGTTTTATACAACAGGAATGCGGACAGGGAGTTTAATACTATGTCGGCAGGAAAATTGGCGCGTATTGGCGCGGTAGTTGTAATGGCAAGCGGAAGCGCATCCCTTGCCTTTCCCGAAGATGCGCGGGCTGACGATTATAGTGAACTCCTCGACATCCTGAAGGCCAAGGGCAGCCTGACACAGGGCGAGTACAGGGGGCTGCTGGCCCATCACATGCAGCATGTGCACGAGGCGGCAGCCGCCTCCAGCCGCGCGCCGCAGTACATGCCCGCACAACGCCACATGGCCGTTCCCACGTCCGCCCACGATCAGGTGCGCACCGCCATGGGCCACCCGATCCAGCCCCCCGGCCAGATCGGCATTGGTGGTGGTGGCATGGACCCCGACTATGTGCTGGCGCAGGCGCAGCAGGCGGCGGCCAGCGCGCAGGCCAGCGCGGCATCGGCTGAATCCACGTGGCTGGCGGCCCAGCATTCCATGGGTCTTGGCGGCGGCCTGTCATTCGTGCGCATGGAGAAATATGAGGCTGGCAAGGGCCTGACCTTCAAGGCAGGCCCGATCGACATCAACCTGTCGGGCTTCATCAACGGGTTCTATACCTATAACAGCCCGGCCGGCGGCATGCCGGTCGCAGGCGGCGTCTCGACCGGGTCGAGCGGGTTCGATTCCTCGGCGCTGCGTAACGGCCTGCTGCCTGCGGGCCTGATCCTGAAGCTCAAGACCACGCAGAACGGCATCGACCTTGCCGCCGTCATGGGCATGTATCCCGGCATCGACAATGCCAAGAACGGCGCCATGAATGCCAATACCGGCGGCAGCCCGGTGGGCCTTGGCACCGCCGGCATCGATTTTCGTCAGGTGTACGTGACGGCGGGCAACAAGAAATGGGGCACGTTCAAGATCGGTCGTGACCTTGGCATCTTTGGCGGTGACGCGATCCTTGATGATGCGACCCTGCTGAGTGTCGGCTCCACCGGCAGCAACTCGGCTCCGGGTAATACGTCGCTTGGCCGTATTGGCGTCGGTTATGTGTATGCCGACTGGATCCCGCAGATTTCGTATCAGTCGCCCACCATTAAGGGATTCCAGGGCACGATCGGCATCCTGCAGCCGCTGGATGAGTTTGATTTCTCGGGTGATGACGCCAACGGCAATGCCTATTCGGCAGGCTCCACCCAGCACAGTTCGCCCATGATCCAGGGCAAGGTAACCTATGACTTCAAGATCGGTGGACTGAGTGCCCGCATCTGGGCCAGCTTCCTGACGCAGCATCAGCAAGACCTGACGGTCAGCAAGACGACAACGGTTTCCACCCAACTGCTTGAGGAAAATGGTGGCATTTATAACATGACCACCAGCAGTACCGCGGATGTTTCCGTCATTCCGGGTCAGAAACACGGCGTCACGGCGGAAGCAGGCGAAATCGGTACGAAGCTGACCTATGGTCCGGCGCAGTTCGTGGGCTACTACTACCGTGGCAGCGGCCTGGGCACGACCGGCCTGTTCTTTGACGGCGTGGCCAGCAACGGGCGCAAGCGTGCATCGGAAGGCTATTATGTCCAGATGATGTATAACTTCACCAAGAAGTTCAAACTGGTCGGAAGCTATGGTGTCAGTAACCTGTATCAGGCCCCCGGCGAGAACGATCCCGATCTGGTCCGTCGCAACGAATCCGAAGTGGGCGCCGCCTATTACAAGATGACCGACTGGCTGAACCTTGTGGCGGAATATGCCCATACCAGTTCGGCAGCCCACGGCCCGTACAAAGAAAGCGACAACAGTGCATCGGGCGGTATGATCCTGCTGTTCTGATACCGGTGGGGACCACGTGATACCCCCCCCGCCTTTTGAAAAAGGGGGTGCCCGGAAACTTTTATTATTCCGCTTCCCGCCCCGATTGCCGGGATACCGCACGTGCCTGATACTGGCCCCTGCACACACCGGCGAAAGGGAAGCGGATGTCCACATCACCACACTGGCCATTGCGGGTAGGTCTCGTCGGCTACGGTTTTGCCGGCCGCACCTTTCACGCCCCCCTGATCGCCGCGATACCGGGGCTCAGGCTTGTCGCCATCAGTTCGGGACAACCAGAGGCGGTCCTGCGCGACTGGCCGGAGGTCACGGTCACGGCGACCCCCGATGCCCTGTTTGCCCTGCCCGATCTGGACATGGTGGTGATCGCCACCCCGAATACCACCCATGCCGACCTTGCCATCGCAGCATTACGCGCCGGACTGCATGTGGTGGTGGACAAGCCGTTCACCATTACACTGGCGCAGGCGCGTATGGTGGCGCAGGTTGCGCGTGAACAGGGGCGGTTCCTGTCCGTTTTCCAGAACCGGCGATGGGACAGCGATTTTCTGGGCATCCACACCCTGATCTCAAACGGACAGGTCGGGCAGGTGACCGAACTGGAATCGCGCATGGACCGTTTCCGTCCGCAGGTGCGTGAACGCTGGCGCGAAACGGATGAAGCCGGATGCGGCCTGTGGTTCGACCTTGGCCCGCATATGGCTGATCAGGCCCTGCAACTGTTCGGCCTGCCGGATCATGTACAGGCCAGTCTGGCCCATCAGCGCGATGATGCGCGCGGCGATGACTGGGCATATGTGCTGCTGACATATGGGGAAAGGCGGGTCAGCCTGCATTGCAGCCTGCTCTCGGCATGGAGCGGCCCACGCTTTGTCGTGCATGGTACACGCGGCACGGTGCTCAAACGCAAGACCGATCAGCAGGAAAACCAGCTTCGCTCCGGCATGTGCCCCGGGGATCAGGGCTGGGGGGAAGACCCTGATGACCTGCTTGTGTTCGACGGCAGCGAAACGCCGCGCGCATTTCCCACCCCGCCGGGCGATTACCGGATCTATTACGCCATGCTGCGCGATGCGATCATGGGGCGGGGATATAACCCCGTGCCCCCCATACAGGCTGTGGCCCTGATGGCGGTGCTGGAAACCTGCGTGGATTCCAGCCAGCGCCGGATGGCGCTTCCCCTGCCCCTGACGGAACAGGAACAAGACGACTGGCACCAGTCATGTCAGAACTGATTCGGTAAATATCCATGAAATAAAAAAGAAGTTTCTGGTGCAGCTTTTTTCAGGGCCTGTTGGGAATGATCGTGAACTGATGATTGCGGCTGTGAGATGGATCATGGCAGCAAAGGATATGTCTGTCCTGTCGCTCCGCATGGCGATGCGCCTGAACTCCTTGACCTTGCAGAAGACGGTCTCGATGAGATGGCGCGCTTTGAACAGGGCTTCATCGAACGGGCGTCCGTCAATATCAAGCGATCCATATCGACTTCGAACCACATCTGGGTCCTTTAGAAAACTCAATCCCCAACAGGCTCTGGAAGCGTTTTGAAAAAAGCTTCGCCAAAGACTTTTCCATGAAAAAGGCCGCATCCTTTCGGGTGCGGCCTTTTGCGTATCCCCGTAGCGGCGGGATCATTCCTCGTCGATCGGGCGCTTGGGGAGAAGGGCTGGCACGAAGACCAGCGTCGCCACCAGCGTGCAGGCCAGTGACAGCAGCAGCAGCCGGCCCATGCTGGCCGTGCCCGGATGGTGGGACGCCGCAAGTGACCCGAAGGCCGTGCCCGTTGTCAGCGCGGAAAACAGCACCGCGCGCGCCGTCGGGCTGGACAGGGGCAGCTTGATCCCCGCCCGCCAGTTCATGACGAAATAGATGTTGAACGACACGCCAACCCCCAGCAGCAGAGGAAGCGCGATGATGTTGGCGAAGTTCAGCTGCTCCGGCACTACAATGATCAGGATGACCGTCATCAACGCCGACAGCAGCAGCGGCGCCAGCACCAGCGCCGTATCCAGCAGCTTGCGCAGGGCCACCGCCAGGATGATGGCGATCATCACGATGGCGGCGGCCGCTGCCGTGACAAAAGCATGCACCATGGTCGCCGCACTCTGCACGATGTCGATGGCGGACCCCGCCGCCATGGGAGCGACCTTCTGGATTTCCCCCACATAGGTGTGCAGCGCCCGGTTGCCTTTCATGTCCTTTGTCGGGTGGACCTCGACCAGTGCACGTCCGTCGGGCAGCAGGTAGTCGTGCGCCAGCTGCGCGGGCACGTCGGAAATCGCAACCGGTTTCACCTGCAGCATGTCGCGCAGCATGTTCAGCTGCATGGGCAGGAAGCGCACCAGTGCCTCGTTCGTGGCCAGCACACGCTGGTCATCCGCCTGCGACAGGTGGGCCAGCGCCGACTGGATGCGGCGCAGCGGATCATCGGCGGGCAGCTTGTCCATCACGCCGCCAAGTGCCGCCGCCGTCTTTGCCGCCGCCGTGCGCAGGGCGTCCGCATCCGGCGCGGGTGCCGGGTTGGACACCAGCAGCGTCGGCAGCATGATGTTCGCGGCATCCTGGATCAGGGGCAGCTTGTCCTTCTGGTCCGCAGGCACCAGCGACCCCAGCCACAATGCATCATGCACCATAGGCAGGCCCGAGAGTTTGTCGGACATGGTGGCGGCCTGATCCAGGTTCGGCATCAGCACATCCACCGTATAGGGGGAATACTGCGGCTCCGACATCAGCATGCCCAGCGTGACCATTCCCTCCGATTTGGGATTCTTGGTATGCAGCGGGTCCGCGTCAAAGGTCAGGCGGGGAATAAGGGCCACGCCCACCAGCGCGATCACCACGAAAACCCCAAGGATCGGCTTGCGATGATGGCGGATCGCCACGTCAACCGGGCGGGCGAAGGCAAACCCGATCTTGCCGTGCCCGGACGTGGGCCGGAACAGCCGCAGCAGGGCGGGCAGCAGTGTCAGCGTGCAGATGAAGGCGAACAGCATGCCGAACCCGGCAATCAGCCCAAGCTGGGCCACGCCGACAAAGGCAGTCGGGGTAAAGGCAAGGAACCCTGCCGAGGTCGCCATGGCGGCGACAAGGATCTGATGCCCGGTTTCATTGCCGGTCTGTTCAAGTGCGTCCAGCAGCCCCGGTGAGGAGCCGTCCGGCAGGGCCTGCGCGCGGAACCGGACCGAGAACTGGATGGCGAAGTCCACCGCGATGCCCACGAACAGAATGGCGAACGCGACCGAAATCAGGTTCAGCTTGCCCACCACGATTGCCGCAAAACCGGTGGTCAGCAGCAGGCCGGAGACCAGCGTGATGATGATGGGAATGATGATGCGCCACGTATGCACCGCCAGGATCAGCCACAGCGAAACCAGCACCAGAGATCCCAGCAGGCCAGCCACCATGCCTTCGGCCACGGTGGCGAATTCCTCATCCGCAATCTGGGTATCACCGGTAATGTGGACATGCGCCCGGCCACTCTGGACAAATGGCAGGCTGCTGGCGGCGTTGCGGATGGCGTCCGACGCGGCTCCGCCGGGCTGGAAGGAATCATAATCCAGCTTGGGCTGTGTCACGACAAACTGGTACTTGCCGCCAAGGTCCGCCAGGTCGCCCGCCAGCAGGCGTTCCCACGACAGGGGTTCGGGCGTGCCCGAGACCGAGTGCTGCAGCGTCGTGGCGAACCCGTCCAGCGCGGCATGGAAGGGACCCAGGTCGGCCTGTCCCTGACTTATGCCCAGCGCGATCAGGTTCAGTGCGTTGAACAGCCCGCGTCCTGACGGGTCGGCGGCCAGTTCACTCAGGAACGGCTGCGCGGTGATGGTGGTGTTCAGCACCCGCTCCAGCGCCTTGGGGTCAAGGAACATGAGGCCGTTGCGCACCAGGTAGGGGTCGGTCTGGGGGGTGGTGACGTAATTGAAATGGGCGTGGTCGTCACGCAGCTTCGCCGCCAGCGCCAGCGCGGTCTGCTGCGCCTCTTCCGGCAGGGCCGCGTCAATCACGGCGACAAGCTGGTCCTGTTTCTGGGGAAACAGCCGCCCCATCTCATCCGACCGCTTTTTCCAGTCCAGTGAGGCCGAGAACATCGTTCCCGTATCCGTGGTCACGCCCAGCAGCGCGTAACTGGCATAGGTTGCGCCTATGATCAGGAACGCAAAGACCAGCACCACCGCAATGGCACGACGGGAACAGAAAGCGACAAGGCGCCCAAGCGGTACCGATAGCATGACGAGTATTCAGCCCTTCAGAAACCTACGTCGTGCCGCATGAGGCGCGGCAGTCGGTGAAGAGGCCCGGTTTGGCCCATGATGTGGTCCCGATGCAAGGTGGTTCTTTGTCACACGACGTGACCGCGCATGGCGCAGGCGTCATGACTGACCGGGCAGGTGCGCTTCCCCTGCGGTGGACGGGTCGGGTCGGATCCAGCGTATTTCCATGACCTGCCATGCCACGAGCGACGGCAGGCCCCATGCAATCTCCCGCAGGCGCTTGATCAGCGACAGCGCGATCCCCACCTGCGGCGACAGGCCGAACAGCCCCCCGATGATGATATACCCCCCCTCCGACACGCCCAGCGCGCCAGGTACGGCGAAGCCTGCGGATTTTGCCGCCTGTCCCACGCTTTCGATCACAAAACTGTCAGCAAGCGAAAGCGGATGCCCCATGGCCTTGAGCACAAGGAAAACCTCGAACGTGCCGAGCGACCAGCCCAGCAGCTGCAACGCGCCCGCGCGCAGCGAATTTTCATGCGCGCGGTAAAGGGCGATGATCTCGGCATGCAGGCCGCGGATGTCATCCACCCCGTCCCATCCCAGATGGGCCGCGATGCGCACCAGCAGCTTTTCCACAAGGGAAACGGCGCCCAGATACTGGCTGCCAAAGAACACCATGCCCAGCAGGACGGCGGCCCCGGCGCTTTCCATCAGCTCATCCGTCACATGTGACCGGTTGACCAGGCAGAACAGCACCCCAAGCCCGATCAGCGTGAAGGTGACCTGGCTGAGCAGTTCGATCGTCAGGTCGCAGATCGTCGCGGCGGCGGCGCGCTTTATGCCCATGTTCTCGCGCCGGGCCATGAGGCGGGTGGTAATGACCTCCCCCCCCACCTGGGCCACCGGCAGCAGGTTGTTGATCCCTTCGCGCGCGCAGCGCAGCGCAAAAAAATCCATGAAGGCCAGCGGGGCGCGCCCGGTCCCGGCCAGCGTGCGCCATGCCTGCGCCGAGACACAGACCTGGCTTGCATGGAAAATGATGATGGCAGGGATGCTCCACCCTCCGGCCGCGATCAGCCGCAGGATGTCATGCAGACCAAAACGCCCCAGCATCCATATCGTCAGACCGATACCGAATGCCCCGGCGATGAAGGTAAGCTGCCGCATTCGCCATCCCTGTCCGCAGTCCCTGAAACAGGACCGTTAAAAGGCTGTTTTCAGCCATTTAACCGGTCCTGTGCCTATCTTAACAGCCTCTGATTTTCTGAAGCAATGCGATACTTTCAACACAGGCGGCGACAGCTTCGCGGCCCTTGTTGTGCACGTCGTCGCGCGACCGGACCACGGCCTGTTCGTCCGTGTAGGTGGTCAGCACGCCAAAGGCGATCGGCACTTCGGTGTTCAGCGTCGCCTGCTGCAGGCCCACGGCGGTGCCAAGGCTTATGAATTCGAAATGCGCGGTATCGCCCTTGATCACGCAGCCAAGGCATACCACGCCGTCATACCGTCCGGTGCGCGCCAGCGTCTGTGCCAGCAGCGGCAGCTCATATGCCCCTGGCGCATACATGATATCGTCCGGTCGCATGGAAATGGCGTGTTCCTCCAGCCATGCCAGCGCGCCGTCACGCAGCCCATGGGTCACGTTTTCATTGAAACGGCTGACCACGATGGCGATGCGCGGCGCGTGGGCAAACTCAAGCTGTGCGGGAGTGGAGGGGATGTTGGTGCTCATATCCGGCGTTTTCCGTTTTAAGGTGCAGAGAGTGTATGAAAATAACTTTTTTCAGTGGACGTCGGCTGTCGCGGGTTCGCACAGGGCATGCCCCATCCGGGTACGCTTGGCTTCCAGATAGGCCCGGTTGAATGGGTTGGGTTCCACCGCAAGAGTGATGCGTTCACGCACGTCAAAGCCATGGCGTTCCAGCGCACGCACCTTGTCAGGGTTGTTGGTCAGCAGGTCCAGCCGCTTTACCCCCAGCGCGCGCAGGATGTCGGATGCCGCCTGCCAGTCACGTGCATCGGTCTGGAAACCCAGCCGGTGGTTGGCGTCCACCGTATCCAGTCCCTCGTCCTGCAGGGCATAGGCGCGGATCTTGTTGGCAAGGCCGATACCCCGCCCTTCATGCCCGCGCACATAGACCAGAACGCCGGATTCCGCCTGTCCGATCTGTTCCAGCGCGCCCTGAAGCTGCGCGCCGCAGTCGCATCGCAGCGACCCCAGCGCATCGCCCGTCACGCATTCCGAATGCAGCCGCACCAGCGGGACAGCGTCCGCGCGGTCGGGCTGTCCCTTGACCATGGCGACATGTTCGGTCCCGTCGGGCGCGCGGAAGGCGTGGATCATCATGTCCGGGCCGCCAAAGCGGCTGGGCAGGTGGGCGCGGGCAACCTGTTCGATGGCGGGTGGCGCATCCGGCCCGGCACCCAGCGGGTTGGCTTCCAGCCATTTCGCCAGTTCCGCAATGGACAGGATCTGCAGCCCATGGCGCGTGGCGTAGGGGCGCAGGTCGTCCATGCGGGCCATGGTGCCATCCTCGTTCATGATCTCGCAGATCACGGCGGCCGGGATCAGGCCCGCCATGCGGGCAAGGTCCACCGATGCCTCCGTATGGCCGGGCCGCGCCACCGTCCCGCCCGGCACCGCGCGCAGCGGGAAGATATGCCCGGGGGATACCAGATCCGCAGGCTTCGCATCGGGCGCTGCGGCCACCAGCACGGTTTCGGCGCGGTCGGCAGCCGAAATGCCGGTGGTGACGCCCTCACGCGCCTCGATCGACACGGTAAAGGCCGTGCCGCGCGGGCAGGTGTTCACCTGTGTCATCATGGGCAGGTTGAGCTGCGCAACGCGTTCGGGCGACATGGGCATGCACACCAGTCCGCGCGCATGCGTGACCATGAAGTTCATGGCGTCCGGCGTCATGAGTTCGGCGGCCATGACCAGGTCGCCTTCGTTCTCGCGGTCCTCGTCATCCACAAGGATGATCATCCCGCCCCGGCGGATGGTGGCAACGGCCTGTGCCAGTGCCGGGGGCATCAACGATACTGACATACGCTCTCCACATATTTTGCGATGACATCGACTTCGATATTCACGGGGTCCCCTGCCTTCAGGGCGCCAAGGGTCGTATGGTCCCAGGTGTGGGGGATGATCATCAGTGCGATGCGGAATTCATCCGCGTCACAGCCCCCTTCGCCCGGCGCGCCGACGTCGTTCAGCGTCAGGCTGATGCCGTCGATCGTGATCGACCCCTTTTCCACCAGATAGCGGCGCAGGCGGGCCGGCACGGTGAAGGTGATGTGACGGGCCTCCCCTTCCTGCCGCACCGCCGCAAGCCGTCCCGTTCCATCCACATGTCCCTGCACGATGTGGCCCGACAGGCGGGTGGTGGGGGTAACTGCGCGTTCAAGGTTGACGGTGTGGCCTGACGCAAGCCGTCCCAGCGCCGTGCGGTCCAGCGTTTCCGAACTGATGAAGAACGTGGCCGTGCCCGCCGCGTCGAACGACGTGACCGTCAGGCACACGCCATTGACGGCAATGCTTTCGCCCATGGTCAGGTCGGGAATGCCGGTGGCCACGGTTATGTCCAGGTCCCGGTCCTGCCGGCGTGCGGCGGTAATGCGGCCCTGATGTTCGATAATGCCGGAAAACATGCTTACTCCTTCACCGCGGCCAGTTCGGGAAACAGGCGCAGTGGCGTCACGTCCCCCTCCCGCACGCGTATGCTGTAATGATCGGCGCCATCATGGTCCGCAGTGATGGCCAGCCAGTCGTGCCACAGGTTCCGCGCCGTGATTTCCGCCAGAAGCTGCGGCCCCGCTTCCACCATGGCCCACGTGACCCCGGCCTGACCCAGCATGTCGGGCAGGGCCGTGATGTCGGTACAGACCTGCACCGCAAAGCCACGGTCATGCGCGGCCTGCAGGTAGGCGGCGTCGACTTCCCCCGTGCGGGTGCAGATGGCCAGCACACGTGGCGCGCGGTCCGGATGGTCGGCCACCCGGCGTACGTTCAGGCCCGGATTGTCGGCGCGGATGGTGCCGCCCGTGGTAATCACCGCATCCGTTGCGCGCCGCAGGCGGTGCGCAAGGTCCAGCGACGCGGCGGAGGTAAAGGTGGTACGGCCTGCTGGCGGCACCATGGAACCCGTGGCGTCGAGCGCCTGCTTGACCGTGATCCACGGCTGCCCCGTGCGCATGAAGTGGGTGAAAGGGGCCAGAAGGCTGCGGCACATGGCCTGTATTTCGCCCTGCGGGCCCGTGGGGCGCAGGATGTGTACGTCGCAGCCATGCTGGCGCAGGTGGTCCGCCCCACCCCCTTCGACATGGGGATTGGGGTCGCGCACGCCGATCCAGACATCGCGGACCGGCGTCGCCAGCAGCGCCTGCGAACACGGGCCGGTGCGACCGGTATGGTTGCACGGTTCCAGTGTGACGACCGCCGTATGGGCACGATCCAGCAGGCCGCGTTCACGGCACTGGTTTATGGCCTGTATTTCGGCATGGGGGGTTCCGGCGCGATGATGGCCGCCTGTCGCAAGGATGACGCCATCACGGTCCAGCAGGGCACAGCCCACTGGCGGATTGGGGGCGGTCGCGCCCACATGGCGGGCGGCCTCGTTCACCGCCGCGCGAAACGCCTGCGCGATGGCGGGGGGCATGTCTGGGCCTGAAGGGGGTGTGACACCCTGTGGCAACGCGTCCAAAACACAGTACTCCATCCATCCGGACGGACCCAGGGCGCGTAAAACCATCGGCCTGCCTTCACGCACGGAAGGCAGGGGCATAGTTTCCGTTCTCTTTCATCCGGACTGTAACCGTCGGTTCCGGAATTGCACCGGATCTGCTTGACCCCGCCCGCGTGTCCTGCGGCCGGGCGCTCGCGGACTTATGCCCCCTTACGGGAAACAAATACCGCCGGTGGGGAATTTCGCCCCGCCCTGAGAACGCCTGCGAACCGGGCGGCTGGCCCGATTCGTATTCAGTAAGGTGATCTTGGGAATGATTTTAACGAATTGCAAGTGCGGCGATGGATAACCACGGTAAGTTATCGTGATTTCAGACGTTGTCTTCCCGGTGGCGTCCCGGATGCAGCAGGGAGGGAATGCGGCCATGATGGCCGAAATTGACCAGCCGCGCCTCTTCCACCTCGATCCGGCCCAGAAGCCGGGAGCGGATCAGCCATATCGCCAGTGCAGCCCCCATGAACGGCCCCAGCGCGTAGATCCAGAACGATTCCCACTGTCCCGCCACGATGGCGGGGCCAAAGCTGCGCGCAAGGTTGGAACTGTTGCCCGACAGCCATGCGGAAACCGGGTTGCAGAACAGGAAGAACAGGCCTCCCGCCCATGGCGTCAGCCATTTCAGGACCGGATGCCCCGCCAGATAGCACAGCATCAGCACCAGCAGGGCCGTCAGCACCACTTCGGTCACCAGCGGCCAGATGATGGCGACCCCGGAGAAGGGAATGGTCGCGGCATAGGCGGAGGCCTGCACCATCTGCCCCCATCCGGGCAGGACATGCCCGAGTGCCGCCAGCAGTACGGTGGCAAGGCACGCTCCCGCCATCTGGGCCGCCACATACCCGCACAGGTCCACGACCCCCAGCCGTCCCGCCAGGCTGAACGCCAGCGACACGGAGGGACTGACATGTGCCCCGCTGACGCGTCCGAACGGCGTGAAGGCCGCGACCGTGCCCGACAGTCCGAAAAACAGCCCGCACAGCGCCGTCTGCACAATGGGGTGGGGACCAAGGGCCCGGCCGATGGCGGTATAGGGCGTGGTCAGGACCGTGACGGACACGATTCCGCAGATCATGAGCGCCACAGTCGCCACCAGTTCGCAGCCATACAGCTTCCAGTGGAAGGGATGATCGGGGTGGGGCGCCCCGGCGAGTGGCCGGTCCTCGAGGGGGCGGGAACCGGGCAGCCGGGTTGCGGTCATGTCCATTACTCCTTCATTCAGCCATGTAGAGGTCTTGAGTTAAGGGAAGGAATGGTGTGGAATAAACGCAATCATGCGAATATATGCCGTGCATGAGAATAGTTAATGCATAGCAGTTGAACGTTTTTTCTATATAGGATGTAAGCCATTCCTCTATTCCATCCGCCGTATGACGGATAAGGGATGGGAGTGGTTTTTTATCTGTCGCGTCCGTTTGTTACTGTATTCATCATCAGTACATGCGCCGGGCGCGGGCAGGTGGTTTTTATTAACCGTATGTTCAGGGGCAGACGCGCCAGACTGATGGATTACTGTTGGAAAGTGGATCGTGGTTCCTGTCATCCCGACGGGGCGCGCCGGCCGCGCCTGCTGCTGGGCGGGCTGGTGGTCATGCTGGGCGGTATGGTCGTATCCGATGGTGCCCGCGCGGATGACATGGCGGAAATCCGCGCCCTGCACGCTGAAATGCGGCGGCTGGAAGCCAAGGTCGAACAGCTGGAAGCCCATCACGGCATGACGCATGGCACCCAGCATGTCGTGGCCGGGCGCACGCTGCGGTCCGGCGGCCATCCGTCAGGCGGTGGGACATCCGGCAGTTCGATGGGCCAGATCACGGCCATGCCTGACCTGTCGCGCCTGACCATTGGCGGTCCGACCCTGTCGGATGACGCGCAGGCGGCCGCCGCAGCCGAAAACACCATGACGGAATCCATCGTTCCCGCCCAGCCCAGACTCGACCTTGATTCCTCCAGCCCGCTGGCCATTACCCAGACGGGCGTGGACAGCCTGCCGCCCATTTTCCGCATTGGCGGGGTGTCGGTGCGGCTGGGTGGATTCATTGATTTCTCGAACATCTACCGCAGCAAGAACCTGACCAGCGGACCGGCCACAAGCTGGGGCAGTTTCCCCTATGCCAACAGTCCCAACGCCCATACGGGGGAATACCGCCCGTCCGCGCAGCTGACGCGCCTGAGCGTGCTGCTGCAGGGATCACCCACCAAGGACGAGACCCTGTCGGGCTATATCGAAACCGATTTTGGTGGGGCCGCAGGCACCGCCAACAGCTACCAGACCAACAGCTACACGCCGCGAATCCGGCAGGCGTACATGACCTACAGCAATACGAAATGGGGGTTCCACGTGCTGGCGGGGCAGGCATGGAGCCTGACCACAGGCTATACGCAGGGCCTGCTGTCCCGTCATGAACAGCTGCCGCCGGTTGTCGATAACAACCAGATACCGGGTATCGTGTTCACCCGCGTGCCGCAGATCCGCTTCATCAAGGATTTCGGTCGCAAATGGTGGCTGGGACTGTCGCTGGAGGCGCCGCAGGTGGCGTATGCCGCCAATGGTGGCAGCCATTCCATGCTGACGGGGACAGATGATGATACGATCGCATCATCCGGTACCACCCTGCTGTACAGTAATGCCGGGTCGGGCATGCTCAACCCCAACGCCAAATATAGCATGGACGTCGCGCCGGACATCGTGCTGAAGGGCGCGCTGGATACCAAGCCCGCGCATTATGAAATCTACGGTCTTGCGCGCTGGTTCAAGGCCATGGCGCAGGCCCCTAACGGCCCGATCCGTGAACATGTGTCCTTTGCGGGTGGTGTCGGTGGTGACGTGACGGTGCATGTCATTCCCCGCTACCTGCAGTTTACAGGCAACGTGCTGGCGGGTGAGGGTATTGGCCGCTATGGCCCCGGCATGTTGCCCGACGCCACGTTCAAGGCCAATGGCACGCCCGCGCCCATTCCAGAAATCATCGGCAGCATGGGGCTGATCGGGCATCCGACACCCGACCTGCTGGTCTATCTGTATGGCGGCGTGGAACATGCCGGACGGCGCACCTATACCGCGAACGGCTACCAGTATGGTTATGGTGTGAACGACCTGGCGCTCAGCAGCTGTGACGTGGAACAGATCAGCGGCGGCAGCTGCGACGCCCAGACCCATACCCTGGCCGACCTGACGGTGGGCGGCTGGTGGCATGTGCTGCAGGGCGGCTATGGCGCGGTGATGACGGGCGTGCAGTACACCTACCTGCGCAAATTCGCCTACAAGGGCGGGGACGGGGCGTCCCCCACTACCGGGGGGAACACCATTTACGTCACGTTCCGCTATTTGCCGTTCCAGTAGCCGTACTGGCTGACAGTGCCGTCAGGCAGTCATTGACCTGATGGGTCAGGTGAATGTCATGTTCGGCGCTGATGGCGTGAATGCTGTCACGGGTCCAGCGGGCGGGCATGCCATGCGGGGTGCACAATGCGCCAGCCCCCAGCAGCGGCCCGTTTCCGGGATCCAGAACGGACAGGACGGCATGCGGATTACGTGGCAACGCCTGGCGCAGGGCGGTGCGCAGCTGGCGCGTGGTCGCGTCATCCGTATGGGCGATCAGGTCGGGCACCAGTTCGATCCAGCCATCCCACCCTGCCGCCACGGCGCGACGCAGGCGGGGCCATGCCCGGTGTGTGTCCAGTGTCCTGACCGTGGCCTCCGCGCCATCTTCATGGATCTGGCGTGACAGGCTGCGTGCGTTCAGGTCCAGGCTGGTTTCGGTGATCGTGCCGGGCTGTGGCAGGCTGGCGGCCAGCGCTGTCAGCCCGATGGGGGGAGCAAGCAGGGCCACAAGCAGCATCAGCCGGGGAAAAGATCGTAGGCGCATGGTCTTTGTTCTCCCTTCTTACTGGTGTTGCGGTATGGTCATGGAACCGGGGAAACGTGGCAGGGGCGCGGCGGCGTTGGGGAAAATCATGGGCACGCGGTTGCAGGGGCGCACACATGTGCCTATAGCCTGCGGCGATGCCCGCGCTGTAACGGGGCAGCCGCGCGATCCTGACCGGACCTGCCACGCGCGTTGACCACCGGGCCATATCCGGCCCTGATCCTATTTCTGGCGGGTCCTGCCATTTTGGAGAACATACGTTTCATGGCTGCCATGTCCTCTTCCGAAATTTCGCGTCTTCAGGTCTGCCTGCGCCGTCTGCTGGGTTCGCCGGGGCTGACGGTCAATGCACCGCCGCGTGCCGGTCTGTCCGTTGAACTGGCGGTCAATGGTGAAGTGGTGGGTACGGTCCACCGTGACGAGGACGAAGGCGAAGTGTCCTATGCCGTCCACATGACCGTGCTGGAAGAAGATCTTCCCGCGCCGAAGTGATTTTCCTGCGGGCCATGGCGGAAGGGGTCTTCCGCCCGGGCCTGCATGTCAGGGCTGGGTAAGTGGCTGGGGCACGGGCCCTGCCGATGCCTCGACCAGCGGGTCATGCCGGGGGGCAGGCAGGTCCACGCGATGGATCTTCCACTGGAAGGCATGGATGCGCATCTGCAGACGTAGCGGCGTTTCGTTTTCATGTCCCGGCATGATGACGCTTGCCTCGAACACGCCCGGATGGGTGAAATGCATGTGCACATGCCGCATCAGGCCAAACAGGGTCTGTGGCGCGCTGGGCTGTTCATGCGGCAGGAGATGATCCACCAGCATGCCCAGCTTGTCGGGGCGCACTTCCTCGTCAATGGCGTTCGACACGGCGGATGATGCGAATGATGCGCCGAATTCCGGCAGTTCGTCATCCGCGTGCTGGGGGCCAAGCAGGCTGTCGACCGCCTGCGTCTTCAGCCCGTTGCGCACCGATTCCCATTTAAGGCAGGTGTTCAGGCTGCCCATGTCATGCGTGCGGATGGCCGACGTGATGGACCACAGCGTGAAGAACGGTGACGCGGCGTACAGCGTGGTGGCCGCCGCCAGCGTGCCCGCACAGACCCAGCGCGCCTGCTGGCGGCGCAGGGTGGCGATGCTGTCGGGAATTTCCATGCGGGAAAGATAAGACATTGATTTATACTCCCCCCAGATGGTTTCACGGCTGTTATTAGACTATACTGGAAACATATCCGGCATGCATTGGTTTCATGATTGGTTGAAGAAATTATCACGTAATCGTGATCAGATGTCCAGCGCATCCGGCTGCATCCCGCACCGGACGCGGTGTATCCGCCACGGATGCGCGACCGGTCGGGGCAGGAGGCAGGGATGAATTTTTCCGAAGACGAGATCCAGCGCTACGCGCGCCACATCCTCCTGCCCGAAGTCGGTGGAACGGGGCAGGACGCCTTGAAAAAGGCCAGTGTTCTGATTGTCGGCGCGGGGGGGCTGGGCTCACCCGTCGCACTCTACCTTGCTGCCGCAGGTGTCGGGCGGATCGGGCTGGTGGATGATGATGTGGTCGAACTGTCCAACCTGCAGCGTCAGGTCGCCCATGTGACCGACCGGATCGGTCAGCCGAAAGTCGAGTCGGCCGCCCGTGCCATGCATGCGATCAATCCGGGAACACGGGTTGATTGTCATAACGTCCGGATGACAGCCGATAACGCCCGCACGCTGGTGCGTGATTATGACCTTGTGTGTGATGGCTGCGATAATTTCACCACCCGCTACCTTGTGGCCGATGCCTGCGCGCTGGAAGGTCGCACCCTGATCTCCGCCGCCGTGCTGCGGTTCGAGGGACAGCTGTCCACGTTCCGTCCGGGGGGGCCGTGTTATCGCTGCCTGTATCCCGAAGCCCCGCCCGCCGGTACGGTGCCGTCCTGCGCGGAAGCGGGCGTGTTCGGCGCGGTGACAGGGGTGATGGGCACGTTGCAGGCGACCGAGGCGCTGAAGGAAATCCTGCAGATCGGCGAAAGCCTGGCCGGGCGGCTGCTGGTGTGGGATGCGCTGGCCATGCGCTTCCATACCATTACCCTGCCGGCTGATCCCGACTGCGCGCTGTGTGGTGCGCATCCGGCCATTCACGACCTGTCCGCCCACCGTGACGCAGCCCCCGTGGCCTGCGGGGTGGCGGAAGGGGCGGCATCATGATGCATGACGACGGGGCGCTGGCCATCCTGTTATATGATGGCGCATATGCCCGCGCGCATTATGCGTTTGTAATGGCGGCAGGCGCGCTGGCCATTGACCGTCCCGTCATCATGTTCGCGGCGGGACGCGGGGTGCATGCGCTGGCGCGTGACTGGAGCGGGCTGCATGATGCGGGTGACGATGCATTGGTGCGCGCGCGTGGGGTCGCGGGCATGGATACGTTGCGCGATGCGGTAATTGAACTGGATGCGACACTTATGGCCTGTGAAGCAGCGCTGAAACTGTGCGATCTTCCGGCGGGCCGCCTGCTGCCTGGCGTGCAGGTGGCGGGTGTGCCCGCTTTTCTTGAAGCCGCCCGGGGGCGGCAGATCATAACCCTGTAAGGATCAGAGAACACGATGGCGCAGTGCGTGCGGCATGAATTCCTTGCGCGACCGGCCCGTGTGCCGTCCCGCGTCCCCGTGCGGTGGGGGTATCTGACAGCCTGTGCGGCGGTTCTGCTTATGGGTGGGGGGCACATGGATCGTGCCGTGGCGCAGGCCACGACGCACCATCACGCCCATCATGGCAAGACGGCTGCCGGCACGACATCCCTGGGCACGTCGTCCCCCCATGCCCATCTGGGCAGGGAGAAGAAAACCCACGCGGCAGGGGGGCGACACCACCACCATGCCGCCGCCGTGGCCGGTGTGGCGGCGGGGGCCGCGACCGGCGTCGGGGCGGCTGCGGTTGCCGGTAGCGCGCAGCAGCCCGCGCCGTCTGCGCATGCGACCGCGGCTGCCGCGCCGGATGCACCGCCTGCGGCGCCTGCCCCGGTGGATAATACCAAGGGCAGCGTGACCGGCCTGCCGCTGCCGCGCTTTGCCGCGTTCCGCGCGGATGAGGTCAACCTGCGCACCGGGCCGGGCCAGCGCTATCCCATCGACTGGGTGTACCACCGTCGCGGCCTGCCGGTGAAAATCGAGCGTGAGTTCGATGTCTGGCGCCTGGTGGAGGATTCGGATGGCCAGAAGGGCTGGGTCCATCAGGCAACCCTGGTGGGAACCCGCACGTTTGTCATTCCGGGACTGCCCCCACAGGGCGACGCCCGGCAGGCAGGCCAGCCCACCGCCAAGGAAACCGACGTGATCGGCCGTGCGGATACGCGCATTGTCGGTCACGTGGCGGATGTGGCTGATGCGGCGGACATAAAGGGCGGGGTCATGCTGCGTTCGGATGCCAGCCCGACATCATCCGTCGTGGCCGTGCTGCGCCCCGGCGTGGTGGGCACCGTGCGCCAGTGCCCGGCGGGAACGTCGTGGTGCAAGGTATCGGTCAAGCAGTACAGCGGCTGGCTGGAACGCAGCACGATGTGGGGGCTGTTGCCGCAGGAGGTCATATCCCCCTCCTGATGACTGATGGAAACAGGCTGGAGAAGAAAATGCCGGATACCCCCTATCGCGCCCTGCGCCGGACCAAGATCGTTTCAACCCTGGGTCCGGCCACGTCAGATCACGCGACCATCCGTGCGCTGGCCGTGGCGGGGGTGGATGTATTCCGGCTCAATTTTTCCCATGGCACCCATGCCGATCATGCGGCCCGCCATGCCGTGATCCGTGATGTCGAGGCCGAACTGGGCCGCCCCATTGGCATTCTGGCCGACGTGCAGGGCCCAAAGCTGCGCGTGGGCAATTTTTCCAATGGGAAGGTGCAGCTGAGTGCTGGCGCACGCTTCCGGCTGGATCTTGATCCCACGCCGGGGAACGAGACGCGGGTCAGCCTGCCGCATCCCGAAATCATTGCCGCCGCTGCCGAGGGCAGCACCCTGCTGCTTGATGACGGGCGTCTGGCGTTGCAGGTATGCGGGCGTAGCGATGATTTCCTTTTGACGGAGGTCGTGCTGGGTGGTCCGCTGTCGGATCACAAGGGGGTCAACGTGCCCGATGTGGTCCTGCCCATTCCCGCGCTGACGGACAAGGACCGGGTGGACATGGCCTTTGCGCTGGACCTTGGCATCGAATATGTCGGCCTGTCCTTCGTGCAGCGGCCCGAGGACGTGCGCGAAGCCCGGAAGCTGGCTGCTGGCCGCGCATGGATCATGACCAAGCTGGAAAAACCGCAGGCCATGGATAACCTGCATGAAATCGTGGCCCTGTCGGATGCTGTGATGGTGGCGCGTGGCGATCTGGGTGTCGAACTGCCCCCTGAACGCGTGCCGCTGGCGCAGAAGCGCATCATCCGCGTCGCCCGGCAGCTTGGCCGCCCTGTCGTGGTAGCGACCCAGATGCTTGAAAGCATGGTCTCCGCTCCCACCCCCACTCGTGCGGAGGCGTCGGACGTGGCGACGGCCGTGTTTGACGGGGCGGACGCCGTCATGCTGTCGGCCGAAACGGCGGTGGGGTCATATCCGCGTGAAGCCGTCGCCATCATGGACCGGATCGTGCGCAGGGTGGAGGAAGACGAGGTCTGGCGTCGCCAGATGGAAACCTCCAGCCCCGACCCGGACCATGACGTGCCTGGCGCGATTGCCGCCGCCGCCCGGCAGATTTCCACCACCCTTGATGCCGCCGCCGTGGTGGCCTTCACCCTGTCGGGCCGCACGGCGCTGCGCATTGCGCGCGAACGGCCCACCTGTCCCATTCTTGGCCTGACGCCAACCGATGATATCGCCCGCAGGCTGGCGGTGGCGTGGGGCGTGCAGGCGGTCTCGGTCGGGCAGGAAGCCCCCGTCCATAATATCGAAAGCGTGGTGGATCAGGCGCTGGCGGTGACCAAGGGCGATGGCTATGGCGTGGCGGGGGACGCGGTGGTGATCGTGGCCGGACTGCCATTCGGGGTGGCGGGCAGCACCAATACGCTGCGGATTGCCACCGTTAGCTGAAGCTTTTTTCAAGAAGCATCCTGAAACGCCGCCCGGAAACTTCTGTTTTTTAAAAATCCGTTTTCAGGCCTGCCGGTTTTCAATCAGGCTGCGCCGGATGGCGCGGCCGCGCTTGATGCGGCTGACGATCACGTCTTCATCGCCGGTGCGGATGGCGTTGCCCATGGCCTGCGCATCCGCGATGAAGCGGTCGAGCATGTCCAGCAACGCCTCGCGGTTGTTCAGGAAGATGTCGCGCCACATGGTTGGATCGGACGCCGCGATGCGGGTGAAATCCCGAAAGCCCGATGCCGCGAAATCCAGCACTTCCGATCGCGTTTCATCGGCCAGGTCATCTGCCGTGCCGCATATGGTGAAGGCCAGCAGGTGCGGCAGGTGACTGACGATCGCACAGACGCGGTCGTGATGGTCAACGGTCATGCTGCGCACGCGCGCGCCCATCATTTCCCATAAGTTCGTGACGCGCCTGATGGCGTCGGCCGGGGTATGTCCGGGCGGGGTCAGCAGGCACCACCTGTCCTCGAACAGGGTGGCGAACCCGGCATCCGGGCCGGAAAACTCGGTGCCCGCCATGGGGTGCGCGGGGATGAAGGCAATATCGGGATGCTGCGCCAGCAGCGGTGTCATGGCCTCCATGACCGTGGTCTTGACCGACCCGACCTCGCTCAGGATCGCCCCCTTTTTCATGACCGGCATGACCTGGGCCGCAACCATGGCGATCGCGCCCACCGGCACGCATATGATCACGCAGTCCGCATCGCGCGCGGCGGTGGCGGGATCGGATTCGATCTGGTCGGCAATGCCCAGTTCGGCCACGCGGGCGCGGACCTCGGGGCTTATGTCACAGGCCACCAGCCGGCGTGCGATGCGCCGGTCTTCCATGCCGCGCCGCAGGATGGAGGACCCGATCAGGCCGGGGCCGATAATGACCAGCGTATCGAACAGGGGCGCGGGTAGGTCCGTCATGGTGGGTCTTGTCTGGCTCTGGTGGGGGTCACAGGGGCGCGGGATCAATCCCGCGTGATGTCCGTGGGCGGCGCGGGGTCGTGGATGGACACGGGGGCGACCGCCGGCGCGGTATCCGGCTGTGTGGAGCGGCGGCGCAGGGCGCGCATTTCCATTCCCTGCCACAGCAGCAGCATGGGAATGCCGATCACCAGTTCACGCCCGCGGCGCAGCAGCGACAGCCCCAGCGAGACGGACGGCGCGATGCCAAAGGCCGAGCCAAGGGCGATGTAGGCGGCTTCCTGCACCCCCAGCCCGGCCGGCACCAGGAATGACACGGACATGATGCCGCAGGCCACGCCCTCGATCGCGATGGCGCCGCTGAAGCCCAGATGCGCACCAAGGAAGTAGTAGGCCACCCAGATCGTGGCCGCACTGCCCAGCCAGCCCACGTAATGCAGCAGCGCCCCCTGCACGATGCGGCTGGGGTGCGACCAGATGGCGTCAAAGCGTTCCTGTATGCTGTCGGCGCTGCTCAGCATCGCGTCCTGCCACTGGGCGGCCATGTTGTTGCCCAGCATCTTGCCCGCGCGCTTGAGCAGGTCGCCACCACGGCGCTGGGTATAGACAAAACCCGCGATGCCCATGCTCAGCAGCACAAGGCCGATCATGACCGGCCGGGCGAACGGGCTGGACTGCTGGTGGGCCACCAGGCACACCACGGCGGTCAGGATGAACAGGATCTGGCCCATCACCTCGGTGGTGATGTCCACCAGGTTGGCGCAGGCGGCTTCGCTGCCATCGATATGGCGGCCCTTTGTCCCGGCGAACAGGTCGCTCGAACATGTGGCCCGGATGCCCAGCACCATGCCGCCCAGCTGCGAAAACGGCAGGCAGGACGCGGCGGCGTCACGGATCATGCGCGAAACCAGCAGCTGCACGAACGGAATGTCCCGGCAAGCCGCGTGCCACGCAAGACCCAGTATTGCATCGACTGCAAGCTGGGCCATGACGGTCGCCATGAAGCCGGCGAACCCGATGGAGACGATGGCCTTCATGACCGAACCCGCCCCAAGCCACGCGGTGCAGCCAGTCAGCAGGGCCAGGCCAAGGATGGCCAGCAGGATGGTGAGCTTTCTCAAAAAAGATCCGTCTTGGTCTGTTGGCGTCGGGACACCGGGTAAAATTCATGCCTCAGTGGCCGGTTGTGCCTGACTTACACTACAGCAGGGTCTGGCGCCACCGGGAGGTGTCGGGATAAATGGAACGCCCGCTGGTTGCGAGTCCGTAATCGCAATCGTGAATTCTGTCCCCTGACGGAGCGATCGTTCAGACCATGACTGCCCCAACCCTTGTAACCGGTGCGACCGGTTTTGTCGGCTCCGCCGTTGCCCGTAATCTGGTGGAGCGTGGCCATACCCTCCGGCTCATGGTGCGCAAGGGAAGCGACCTGACCAACCTGCGTGACCTGCCCGCCGAACTGGTGGAAGGGGACCTGTCCAGCCCCGACAGTTTCGATGCGGCGGTAAAGGGCTGCCGCTACGTGTTCCATGTGGCGGCGGATTACCGGCTGTGGGTTCCCGACCCGGTGCCCATGATGATCGCCAACGTGGAAGGCACGCGCGCGCTGATGCTGGCGGCGCAGAAGGCAGGGGTGGAGCGGATCGTCTACTGCTCGTCCGTCGCGGCCCTTGGCCTGATTGGTGACGGCACGATTTCCGATGAGGAAACGCCGGTTCATGAACATGGCGTGATCGGCATCTACAAACGTTCCAAATACCGTGCCGAGCAGGAAGTCCTGCGCCTGGTGCATGAACGCGCGCTGCCTGCCGTGATCGTGAACCCGTCCACGCCCGTGGGCCCGCGTGACATCAAGCCCACGCCCACGGGGCAGATGATCCTGGACTGCGCGGCGGGCCGCATGCCGGCCTATGTCGATACCGGTGTCAACATCGTACACGTGGATGACGTGGCCGAGGGGCATGCGCTGGCGCTGGAGCGCGGGCGGATCGGGGAAAAATACATTCTGGGTGGCCAGAATTACCTGCTGCGCGACCTGTTCGCCATGACGGCCGAGATCGCGGGCGTGGCCCCGCCGCGCATAAGCCTGCCGCAGGCCGTGATCTGGCCCGTGGCCGTGGCCAGCGAATGGCTGTCCCGCGCATTTGGCATCGCGCCACGGGTGACGACCGAAATGCTGGCCATGTCGCACAAGAAGATGTTTTTTTCCTCTGACAAGGCAATCCGGGAACTGGGCTATGCCCCCCGTCCCGCGCGGGACGCGGTGAAGGACGCCATCGACTGGTTCCGACAGCATGGGATGCTGGATTGAGGACCCTGTCATGCTGCTGCTTCCCCTATCCATTCTGGTGTTCGTTATCTGGGTCGGGCTGATTTTCTGTCATGGCTGGTTCTGGCAGGCGGGGCCGATCCTTACCCCCGTGCGGGGTGCGCAGCTCAAACGCGCGGACTGTCCCGAAGTCTGCATCGTGGTGCCCGCGCGGGATGAAGCGGCATCGGTCGTGCCATGCATAAGTTCCCTGCTGGCGCAGGATTATCCGGGTGAGATGCATGTCATCCTGGTGGATGACAACAGCACCGATGGCACGGGCCGGCTGGCGCGCGCCATTCCCGACCCGCGCAGGCGGCTGACGGTGGTCAGTGGAAAGGCGCGGCCCGCGGGCTGGAGTGGCAAGCTGTGGGCAGTGGCGCAGGGCGTTGCGCGGGCGCGGGAGATGATGCCCGATTCCACGGGGTTCGTGCTGCTGACCGATGCGGACATCACCCATGACCCGCGCCATGTCTCGACCCTGGTGGCCAAGGCGCAGGCGGGGAAGCTGGATCAGGTATCGGAAATGGTGGAGCTGAACTGCGCCAGTCCCGCCGAGCGCATGCTGGTCCCGGCGTTCGTTTTCTTTTTCGCGCTGCTGTACCCCTTCGCCAGCGTGAACAACCCGCGCAGCAGGGTGGCGGGGGCAGCAGGCGGCACGGTGCTGGTGCGCTGGAGCGCGCTTGCGCGGATCGGCGGAATCGAAAGCCTGCGCGGCGCGCTGATCGATGACTGCACGCTGGCGGCCCACATCAAGCATGGCGGCGGGCGGATATATCTGGGGCACAGCTGCCTTGCCCGTTCCATCCGGCCCTATCCCCACCCGGCGGATATCTGGCGCATGGTGGCGCGCACGGCCTATGTGCAGCTTGGCTATTCGCCGTTCATGCTGGTGGGCACCGTCATCGGCATGGTGCTGGTCTGGATCGTGCCGCTGCAGCTTGCGCTGTTCAGCCACGGCCTGCCGTGCCTGCTGGGGGCGGGGGCGTGGGTCATGTCCATGGCGTCGTACACCCCCACCTTGCGGCGTTTTAACCAGTCACCGGCATGGGCGCTGTTGCTGCCGGTCATTGCCGGGTTCTATACGCTGGCAACGATCGGTTCGGCGCTGGACCACCATCGGGGCCGGGGCGTGGTATGGAAAAGCCGCGCCTATACCGAACCCGATGGCGCGATTTCGACACATATGCGCGGTGAGGGCACCGCAGCCGTAATGAAACGCAGCATGGGGGATGACGTAGGGTGAACAGTCAGGAGCGGAACGTGTGGGGCAGCGAGGATGTCTCGTCGGGCAAGGATGCCGGGGATGAGAACTTTCCCGTTGGCTCCCTGCTGATCAGCCGCAGGCTGCGTCCGCATGTCCATGCCTATTATGATTTTGCCCGCGTGATCGATGACATCGTCGATACCGACCGGCTGGATGCGGATGCCAAGATCACGCGCCTCAACGCCATGGAGGACGTGGTGCTGGGCAGGCGCGCGGCGCCGCAGCGGTCGGATGCGCAGACGGCGGTGCGCGTGGGCCGTACGCTGGCACAGACCGGGGTGTCCACCGACACCGCCACCGACCTGATCGTGGCCTTCCGGCAGGATGCGGTGAAGAACCGTTATGATACGTGGGAGGAACTGGAGGAATACTGCCGTTATTCCGCCAACCCCGTCGGTCGCTTCCTGCTGCAGCTGCATGGCGAGGACGCGGGCACGTTCGGTCCGTCCGATGCGCTGTGCACAGCGCTGCAGATCATCAATCACCTGCAGGACTGCGCCGATGACCTGCGCAACCTGGACCGCTGCTACCTGCCGCGTCCGTGGCTGGAGCGCGAGGGCGTCAGCGTGGATGACCTGCGCCATGGCCATACGCTGCCGGGGATGCGGCGGGTGTTCAATGCGCTGCTGGACCGGGTGGATGAACTCAACCGGCATGCGGCGCTGCTGCCCGGCCTGATCCGTGACCGGCGCATGCGCATGGAGGCGGCGGTTATCGTGGGCCTGTCAAGGCGTCTGGCGCAGCGGCTGCGGGTGGAAGACCCCATTGCGGGCCGCGTCAAGCTGTCGCGCATGGATGTGGCGCGCGCGCTTGCGGGGGCCATGCGCACGCTGGTCTGATGGGCGCGATTTTGTCCTTGGTCGTGATTGCCGCTAAGAACAGGCGGAACTGAAATTCGTAAAGTGAACGGAACACGCGGGAATGGGTTTTTTGCGCGCGCGGCATGATGAGGCCCCGGTAATGGGCTGCGATCCCGCCGATCTGGCCGAGGTGGAGCAGATCGTGGTGCGGTCGGGCACGTCCTTTGGCAAGGGAATGCGTATCCTGCCGCCCGAACGGCGGTATGGCATGTATGCGGTCTATGCCTTCTGTCGCCTTGTCGATGATGTGGCCGATGATGAAGGCGAGCCGGACGACAAGTGCCGCAGGCTGGAAGACTGGCGTGCCCGCATTGCCCGTCTGTATGCGGGCGAGGCGCGTGACGGGATTGACCGCGTGCTGATGGCGACAATCCGCCGTTTCGACCTGCGCCAGCAGGACTTCAATGACGTGATCGACGGGATGGAAATGGACGCCCGTGGCCCCGTCGTCGCGCCGGATGAGGCGACATTCGACCTCTACTGCGACCGCGTGGCCTCCGCCGTGGGCCGGCTGTCAGTGCGGGTGTTCGGTGATGCCTCGGCCCATGCTGATCAGGTCGCCTACCATCTGGGGCGCGCGCTGCAGATTACCAACATCCTGCGCGACGTGGCGGAGGATGCGCGTCTGGGCCGGCTGTACCTGCCGCGTGAACTGCTGGAACGCTTTGGCATAACGCCCCAGCCCGCCGCCGTGGTGCATGCGCCCCGGCTGGAACAGGTGGGGCGTATCCTTGCCGGTCGCGCGCATGACCATTTCCGTGCGGCCAGCCGCGCCATGCGACTGTGTGACCGCACGGCCATGCGGCCCGCGCGCGTCATGGGCGCGACCTACGCCGCCATCCTTGCAGCACAGGAACGGCAGGGATGGGGCACGCCGGAAAAGCGTGTCTCCCTGTCCCGCCCGCGCAAGGTGCTGGTGGCGCTGCGCGCGCTGGTGGCCTGACCCATGCCGGGACATGTCCATATTGTAGGTGGCGGACTGGCCGGGCTGTCGGCGGCGGTTGAACTGGCGGGGGGCAGCGAGCGTGTCAGCGTGTACGAGGCCGGTCCCGCCTGTGGCGGCCGGGCACGGTCCTATCTTGACCGCCAGCTTGGCTGCCGGATCGACAATGGCAACCACCTGCTGCTGTCGGGCAACCCGGCGGTGTATCGCTATCTTGGCCTGATCGGCGCACAGGATACGCTGGTGGGGCCGAAGCGTCCGGTTTTCCCGTTCGTGGACCTTGCCGACCGGCTGCGCTGGACGCTGGACCTGTCACGCGGGCGGGTGCCGTTATGGGTGCTGTCAAAACGCAGGCGCGTGCCCGGCATGCGGCTGGCGGAACTGCGCGGGCTGCTGGCGCTGATGGAGGCGACGCCCGACATGGTGGTGTCGGACTGCCTGCAGCCCGGCAGCCTTGCCCGCAGGCTGCTTGAACCTTTTGCCATATCCGTCCTCAACACCATGCCCGATACCGGCAGCGCCGCCCTGCTGGGCGCCGTGGTGAAGGAAAGCCTTGCACGGGGGGGGCGCAACTGCCTGCCCCGCTTCCCGGCGGTCGGGCTGTCGGAAAGCTTCGTGGACCCGGCGCTTGATCACCTGTCGGTACTGAAGGCTGAAGTGCGGACCGGCAGTCGTGTCAGCGCGGTCGAGATGGCCGATGGCGGCGTTGCCGCCCTGCATGTGGGGGATGAACGGATTGCGCTGGGGCCGAATGATACGGTGATCATGGCGGTGCCAGCACCCGTGGCGGCCAGCCTGCTGGCGGGCGACCTGCCGGGGTTCAGCGCCCCGGATGAGTTCGAGTCGATCCTGAACGTGCACTTCCTGCTGCCCGATGCCCCGGTGCTGACCGGCGGGCTGGCGCAGGCCCGTTTTATCGGGGTTGTGGGCGGTATCAGCGAATGGGTGTTCGTCAAGGACCGGATCCTGTCGGTTACGGTCAGTGCCGCCAACCGCTACGCCACGCGCGACCTTGATGAACTGGCGGCCATTATCTGGAACGAAGTCCGCGCCGCGATCGACCCGGCGGCGACGGCCCCCCTGCCGGTCGCCATGCCGCCGCTGCGTATCGTGCGTGAAAAACGCGCAACCTTCGCCGCGACCGTGCAGCAGGACCGTCTGCGGCCCGCCACGCGGACCATGGCGCCCAACCTGCTGCTGGCGGGCGACTGGACGGCAACCGGATTGCCCGCCACAATCGAAGGCGCAATCAGGTCAGGTGCCGCGGCGGCGCAGGCTGTCCATGCCCGCAGGAATACGCCGGGCCGACCGGAACAATGATGTACGGATCTGCAACAGGCCCCCGTCATGACACGGGGAACGTGGAATAATGGCAAAGACACCCGAGACGACGACCACAGCAACCCGCACCCGCAAGACGACAGCAACACCCCGCCGGGCGACCAGACCCCGTGTCGCGCCGGATGCCCCGCTGGACCCGGCCGATCTGGATCAGGCGGTGACGCGCGCGCATGCGGCGCTGGGCAGGCGGCAGGCAGATGACGGGCACTGGGTCTTTGACCTGGAGGCCGACGCCACCATCCCGGCGGAATACGTGCTGCTGGAACATTATCTGGACCGCATCGACCCCGATCTGGAACAGCGGATCGGCATATATCTGCGTCGGCTTCAGGGCGCGCATGGTGGCTGGCCACTGTATCAGGACGGAACGTTCGACCTGTCAGCTTCGGTCAAGGCGTATTTTGCCCTCAAGGCGATTGGCGACAGCGTGCATGCGCCGCACATGGTGCGCGCGCGGCAGGCCATCCTTGACCATGGCGGGGCGGAACGGACCAATGTGTTCACCCGCATCCAGCTTGCCCTGTTTGGTGACGTGCCGTGGGACGCGGCTCCCGTCATGCCGGTCGAAATCATGCTGCTGCCGCGCAGGGCGCTGTTCTCGGTGTGGAACATGTCGTACTGGTCGCGCACGGTGATCGCGCCGCTGCTGGTGCTGGCTGCACTCCGTCCCACCGCGGTTAATCCGCGCCGGGTGCATGTGCACGAACTGTTCGTGACACCGCCGGGAAAGGTACGGGACTGGATTCGCGGGCCATACCGCTCCGTCTGGGGGCATGTGTTCCGGTATGCGGATGCGGTGCTGCGGCCCGCTGAACGCCTGATCCCCGAAAAGACCCGCCGCCGGGCCATACAGGCGGCGGTCGATTTCATCGAGCCACGGCTGAACGGGCGGGATGGGCTGGGCGCCATTTACCCCGCCATGGCCAATACGGTCATGATGTTCCGCGCGCTGGGCATATCTGATGACGACCCGCGCGCAAAAGCCGCGTGGGAGGCAGTAAGGCGCCTGCTGGTCAATCAGGGCAAGGAAACCTACTGCCAGCCCTGCGTCTCCCCCGTCTGGGATACCGGCCTTGCCGGTCATGCCATGATCGAGGCCGCATCCGGCCCCAGCGGCATCGCGCCGGAGGAGACCAGGCAGAAACTGGCGACTGCCGCAAGGTGGCTGCGTGAACGCCAGATACTGGACGTCAGGGGTGACTGGTCCATCAACCGCCCCGGTGTCCGGCCTGGCGGGTGGGCGTTCCAGTACGCCAACGACTATTATCCCGATGTGGATGACACTGCCGTTGTCGGCATGCTGCTGCACCGCGATGGCGACCCGGCCAATGCGGATGCGATTGCCCGCGCGCGGGAATGGATCATCGGCATGCAGGGCAGCAATGGCGGCTGGGGCGCGTTCGATGTTGATAACAGCCGCGACGTGCTCAACCACATTCCCTTTGCCGACCATGGTGCCTTGCTTGACCCGCCCACGGCGGATGTGACGGCGCGCTGCATTTCCTTCCTTGCGCAACTGCGTCAGGTCGAGGACCATGGCGCGATCGAACGCGGTATCGCCTATCTGCGCAGGGAGCAGGAAAAGGATGGGTCGTGGTTCGGGCGCTGGGGCACCAACTACATCTATGGCACGTGGTCCGTGCTGTGCGCGCTCAATGCCGCCGGGATGCCGCATGGCGATCCCATGATTATCCGTGCGGTCGACTGGCTCCGCCGCCACCAGCGCGCCGATGGCGGCTGGGGCGAAGGCTGCGACAGTTATGAAGGCGGTGCGCATGGTGACTATAAGCAGAGCCTGCCTTCGCAGACAGCATGGGCCGTACTGGGCATGATGGCGGTCGGCCTGCGGGATGATCCGGCCGTGGCGCGGGGCATTGCCTGGCTGGGCCGCGCGCAGGGCAGGAATGGCGAATGGAAGGAAGAACCCTATAACGCCGTCGGTTTCCCCAGGGTATTTTACCTGCGCTACCATGGCTACCGGCAGTTCTTCCCGCTTCTGGCCCTGTCGCGGTACCGGAACATGCAGCTGAGCAATTCCGGCCGTGTTGGCTACGGTTTCTGACAGGGGGCGGTAACAATGTCCGATAGTGTATCTGTGTCCCCATTTTCCCGGCTGGGTATCGTGGTGGGGATGGAGGCGGAAGCATCCCTGATCCGTCCTTTCCTGCCCACGGCCCGTTTCGGGTTGAGCGGGGCCACCCTGTCCGGTGCGCGGCAGGCCGTGCTGGATCTGGTGGAAAGCGGGGTGGATGCGCTGCTGTCCTTCGGGCTTGCGGCGGGGCTGGATCCCGCGCTTCGGCCCGGGGCGGTGGTCATGTCGCGCCATGTCATGGTCAATGGCGAACGTCTGCCTGCCGCCCCCGCCCTGCTGGACTGGCTGGGGGCGGACCGGGCGGATGTCATCAATGGCGACCTGCTGCATAGCGACGTGATCGTCACCGCAGCCACGCGCAAGACGGCCCTGTTCCACCAGACAGGGTGCGTGGCGCTGGATATGGAAAGTGGCGTGGTGGCGGAAATGGCCGCGGCCCGGCAGGTGCCCTTTGCCGTCATGCGCGTCGTGTGCGACCCGGCGGACCGGACCCTGCCACCCGCTGCGGTTGTGGCGCTGCGGCCGGATGGCAGTCTGGCGGTCGGGGCGCTTGTGCGCAGCATTGCCTGCAACCCGTTCCAGATTCCGGCGCTGATCCGGGTGGGACGGGATGCGGGGCAGGCGCGCGCGGCGGCAAAGGCGGCACTGGAACGGCGTTTTTCCTGATCCGGACCGGGGCCGTCATCAGTGCAGGCAGGAATGACCGGGCGTGTGGCACGCGGATGTGATATGCGTTGCCATGGCAGGGGAACCGTGCGCGGGTGTCCGCCTGTCACGACGTTATTGAATTAACTGTTTGATTTTAAGTCGTTTTTAGTGTGTTCCGGGTCCGTGTATCCATGCCGGATGGATGCACCATGCGGGATGCAGCCCGTTATTTCGCTTCCTTGATGCCTGCTGCGATGTAGGCAATTGATTCGCATCAATGTCACGGACGGCAGATCAGCGTGACATATTGCCGGTTGTAAAAAACAGGGGGAGACAGCCATGACGCGCGCTGTGCTGGCACTGAACGCAGGATCATCCAGCCTGAAGTTCGCCCTGTTCGCCATTGAACCGGGGGAAACGGCAGCCTCCCCCAGCCATCGCATTGCATCAGGGGAGCTTGAGGGAATCGGCATCCACCCCCATTTCGTCGCCCATGATGCAGCCGGCCGCGTGCTGGTGGATGAAAAATGGGCCCCCGTGGCCGAGGGCGCCGGGGATGCGGCGCATCATGGCCCCATGGCGACGCTCATGGAATGGGTGGGCAGGCAGCTGGGGAATGTGGATCTCATGGCGGTTGGCCATCGCGTGGTGCATGGTGGCCCGGAATTCATCGCCCCCGTGCGGGTCACCCCGGATATTCTGGCCCGGCTTGCGGCCCTGACCCCCTTTGCCCCGCTGCACCAGCCCGGCAGCCTTGCGCCGATCCGTGCGCTGTTGGAGCAGCATCCCGACCTGCCGCAGGTCGCGTGTTTCGATACCGGCTTCCATCATACCCTGCCCGCGGTTGCGCAGGCGCAGGCCCTGCCGCGGGATTACGCCGCCCGGGGCGTGCGACGGTACGGGTTTCATGGGCTATCGTACGAATACATTGCGTCCGCTCTGCGCACGCGCGCGCCACATCTGGCGCAGGGGCGGACAATTGTCGCGCATATCGGCAGCGGGGGCAGTCTGTGCGCCCTGCAGGCCGGGCGCAGCATTGATACCACCATGGGCTTTTCGGTGCTGGATGGCCTGGTCATGGGGACACGGTGCGGGCATCTGGACCCCGGCGTCATCCTGTACATGCTCAAGGAAGAAGGGCTGGGTGCGGCGGAGATCGAAAATATCCTCTACCACCGCTCCGGACTGCTGGGGGTGTCAGGCCTGTCGGCGGATATGCGCGACCTGCACGCCCATGCCGGGGTCAGCCCCGAGGTGACGCAGGCGCTTGACCTGTTCGTCTATCGTTTTGCCCAGCAGGCCGGCGGCATGATGGCGGCGCTGCAGGGGCTGGACGGGCTGGTGTTTACCGCGGGCATCGGGGAACATGACGCCCTGATCCGTGCGGCGATCTGCAAACGGCTGGAATGGGCGGGTGTCCGCCTTGATGCGCAGGCCAATGCCGCGCACCACGAAATCATAAGCATGCCCGATAGTGCCGTGGAGGTGCGGGTCATCCCCACCGATGAGGAAACGACAATCCGTCGGCATGTGCTGATGTGTCTGTCCTGAACGCAGGCCGGACAGGGATAGAATGTCTCGGAAGGAACGGAAATGAGTGAAACTGCATCCGCAACGCCGCTGTCCGCAGCGGATGTCGCGCTGTTCAACAAGTGGTGGCATGCAGCAAACTATCTGTCGATTGCCCAGATCTACCTGCTGACGAACCCGCTGCTGCGTGAACCGCTGAAGCTGGAACATACCAAGCCCCGGCTGCTGGGCCACTGGGGCACCACGCCGGGCCTGAACTTCCTGTACCTGCACCTCAACCGCATCATCCGCGAACAGGATCGCAGCATCCTGTTCGTGGCGGGGCCGGGCCACGGAGCGCCGGGTGTGGTGGCGAGCACCTATCTGGAAGGCACGTACAGCGAGTATTTCCCCGAAGTATCGCAGGATGCGGATGGTCTGGCGAAGCTGGTCAAGCAGTTCTCCTTCCCCGGTGGCATTCCCAGCCATGCGGCGCCCACCACGCCGGGTTCCATCAATGAAGGTGGCGAACTGGGGTATTCGCTGTCCCACGCCTATGGCGCGGCGTTCGATAATCCAGACCTGGTCGTGGCCTGTGTTGTGGGCGATGGCGAAGCCGAAACCGGGCCGATGGCGACGTCGTGGCACAGCAACAAGTTCCTGGACCCGAAGACTGATGGCGCGGTCCTGCCGATCCTGCACCTGAACGGCTACAAGATCGCCAATCCGACCGTGCTTGCCCGTATCCCGACCGAGGAACTGCTCAGCCTGTTCCGGGGCTACGGCTATGACCCGATCGAGGTGGCGGGCGATGATCCCGACACCATGCACCAGAAAATGGCCGTGGCGATGGACACGGCCTTTGCAAAGATTGCGGACATCCAGAAAGCCGCGCGCGAGAAGAATGAAACCGCGCGTCCGGCATGGCCCATGATCATCATGCGCACGCCCAAGGGCTGGACCTGTCCCAAGACGGTCGATGGCCTGCGCACGGAAGGGTACTGGCGCGCCCATCAGGTGCCCATTACCGACATGACCAACCCGACCCACCTGAAGCTGCTGGACGAATGGCTGCATAGCTACAGGCCGGAAGAACTGTTTGACGAGAATGGCACCCTGATGCCGGAAATCGCGGCGCTGGCGCCCAAGGGCGACCGCCGCATGAGCGCCAACCCGCACGCCAATGGCGGCCTGCTGCGCCGTGACCTGCGCCTGCCGGATGTGACGGAGTATGCCGTGACCGTCTCCTCGCCGGGGCATGAACTTGGCGAAGGTACCCGCGTACTGGGCACGTGGCTGCGTGATGTGATGAAGGCCAATCTGTCTGCCCGCAACTTCCGCGTGCTGGCGCCCGATGAAAACAACTCCAACCGCCTGAACGCGGTGCTGGACGTGACCAACCGGGCGTGGAATGCCGAGACCTTCGATTACGATGACCATCTGGCGGTTGATGGTCATGTGATGGAAATCCTGAGCGAACACACCTGCCAGGGCTGGCTGGAGGGGTATCTGCTGACCGGTCGCCATGGCTTCATGTCATGCTATGAGGCATTCATCCACATCGTGGATTCGATGGTTAACCAGCATGCCAAATGGATCAAGCAGGCGGATGAGGTCTCATGGCGTGCGCCGATCGCATCACTGAACTACCTGCTGACATCGCATGTGTGGCGGCAGGATCATAACGGGTTCAGCCATCAGGATCCCGGTTTCATCGATCATGTGCTGAACAAGAAGGCCAAGACGGTGCGGGTGTTCCTGCCGCCTGATGGCAACACCCTGCTGTGTGTGGCCAAATCCTGTCTTGAAAGCCGTGACCGCGTGAACGTGATCGTGGCAGGCAAGCAGCCCGAACCACAGTGGCTGGACATGGATTCCGCCATTGCGCATTGCGCCAAGGGCATCGGGATCTGGGAATGGGCCAGCAACGACAAGGGCGGTGAACCCGATGTGGTCATGGCCTGTGCCGGTGACGTGCCGACAATCGAAACGCTGGCAGCCGTGCAGTTGCTGAACAAGCACCTGCCGGACCTGAAGATCCGTGTGATCAATGTGGTTGACCTGCTGACCCTTGAATCGAAGTCCCAGCATCCCGATGGTCTGGATGATTTCGTGTTTGACAGCCTGTTTACCACCGACAAGCCGGTGATTTTCGCGTTCCATGGCTATCCCGCGCTGATTCACAAGCTGATTTACAAGCGGACCAACTGCCGCAACTTCCATGTGCATGGTTATCGGGAAGAAGGGTCCACCACCACGCCGTTCGATATGACGGTGCGGAACAACCTGGACCGTTTCCATCTGGTGCAGAACGTTATCCGGCATGTGCCAGGGCTGGCGGCCAGGGCGGCGTATGCGAACCAGGCCATCAGTGACAAGCTGGTCGAGCACAAGCGTTACGTGGCTGAATATGGTCAGGACCTGCCGGAAATCCGCAACTGGCGCTGGTCATAAGGCATCGGTGTCCAGAAGGGACATGAACGAAAGGGGGAGGGCAGTAATGCTCTTCCCTTTTTTTATGCCAGTGTCGGAATATCCTGCCATTTGTAATGAATAAAAGTTTTTGGGTGCAGATTTTTTCCAACAAAGGAGTGTTCTTCGAAGCTTTTTGGAAAAATCTTCACCAAAAACTTCTTTTTGAATTTTACGAAGCCATTTTTATTTGAATAGATGCAATCAATTGGGCCAGTCGTCAGGAGCAGGAGCAGGAGCAGGAGCAGGAGCAGGAGCAGGAGCA
>NZ_BANF01000011.1 GCF_000964425.1 Komagataeibacter intermedius TF2
GGCAGGGCCGGGCGCTGGATCGGATGTATCCCATCGTGATCTTCGATGCTCTTCGGGTAAAGATCCGCGATGCTGACAGCCGGACCGTTAAAAACAAGGCGGTTTACGTTGCTCTCGGTGTCACCCGCGAGGGAGTGCGCGAGGTTCTGGGGCTCTGGATCGCCGAGAATGAAGGCGCCAAATTCTGGCTTTCGGTCATGAACGAGTTGAAGAACCGGGGCATCCAGGACATCCTGATCGCGGTCGTGGACGGGCTGAAAGGCTTTCCCGAGGCCATCACCGCCGCCTTTCCCGAGGCGATGGTTCAGACCTGTATTGTTCACCTGGTGCGCCACAGCCTGAACTTCTGCTCATGGAAGGACCGTAAGGCCGTGGC
>NZ_BANF01000010.1 GCF_000964425.1 Komagataeibacter intermedius TF2
CCCGAAAACAAAAAACCACAGAAAACCAACAATCCAGGGAATTATATGAATTGAGAAAAACATGACGGGCGGACAGAATCCGTTTGCCCCTCCCCCGTCAGCATAAATCCTATCCATTTTAAGATGGACGCATCGGGACAGATTCTGAGACATACCCCTGAATTATTACACCATATTGCTGCAAGCAGGTTCCCATGCCGAATCCTTCGACCAAACCCTCCCTTCTTCATGAAGTGAACGATCATGTGGCCGTGCGCATGACGATCATATTCGGAAGCATCTGGTGCGTTTATGCCTTTCTGGTCTTTTCCCTTATCCCGCTGGCCGCACCCGGGTGGCAGAATACGCTGCTTTACATAAGCAACTGTATCCAGCTGGTTGCCCTCCCTGCCCTTATGGTGGGCAATGCGGTACTCAGCCGGGGGACCGACCGGCGCGCGGCGGAAGATCACGCAGCCCTGTTGGAAATATTGAATGATGTCAGATCTGAAGTCGCGGAACTGAAAACAGTGACAGATGATCTGGCCCGCAAAACGAACGAAGCGGCCAGCCGCACACCTTCGGAAGTCGTATCGTTTTCCGATGAAGCTGTTATAAATGTAACGGAAAACGGTGCCCATGCAGCGCCTGCAGCCAAGACATAACGTCACCATCACATTTTATGGAAACATCATGTCCCCTGTCCTGAACCGTCCTGAAATCGTCGCGGAACTGACCGCCATGTCCGATCGCTATGAAAAGGCGCTGGGTGAAAATAACCTTCAGGAACTTGATGCGCTCTTTTACCACGGGCCGGAAACCGTGCGGTATGGGGTTGGCGAAACGCTGTACGGGTTTGATGAAATCGCCGCGTTCCGCCGCAACCGGACAGGAGGGTCCCCCCCGCGCGATGTGCTGCGGCGCCATATTACCGCCATCGGTACGGATGCCGGCACGGTTGACCTGGAATTCCGTCGCCATGGCGGCGAACGGATCGGACGGCAGAGCCAGACATGGATCCGCACCCCCGATGGATGGAAGGTCATTGCCGCGCATGTCTCCCTTATGGCGGATATATCCTGAATTACCTGATCCCGTCGGAGCTGTCGGTGTCCTGCAGATGCGCCAGGACATCGACAAATCCGGTCGCGAAGGAGGCAGGTCCACCTGCGCTCCGGGCCGCGATTTCCGCTGCACGCGCATATAATGCGTGAATGGCGGCCACAGCGACCAGCCTGTCCGGTTCCTCCGGGGTCACAGCAAGGGCCGCTGCCACCAGCCCCCCCAAGGCGCATCCCGCCCCTGTCACGACCGTCAGCAGCCGGTGGCCGCCGGGCACGACAAGATGACGTCCATCAGGGCCGAGTATATGGTCCTCCGGCCCGCTGATCGCCACGATCACCTGTTTATTACGGGCCAGATCCTGCCCCATTGGCACCGCCTGCGCGATGGATGCCGTGGTTTCCACCCCCCGCGCCGTCGCCGCACCACCGGCCAGGGCCATGACCTCGCTGGCATTCCCCCGTATGACGGCTGGTCCCTGTCGCGCCAGGTCACGGATAATTGCGTCATATTCCCCGATACCCGCCCCCATGGCCACGGGGTCGAGCACCCATGGCACCCCTGCGGCATTCGCAGCCCGCACGGCGTCCAGCATATCCTGCGCGGTGCAGTTGATCAGCCCCGCAGCATTGACCCATATTGCCCCTGCCTGCCCCCCGAAACCGGCCGGCCAGCCCGGCGCTGCGCCAATCGCGGGCGCCGCCCCCGCCGCCAGCAGTACATTGGCGCTGAGGGCCGCCGCAACATAGTTGGTCAACCCGTACACAAACGGCGCCTGCTGCCTGACCTGCCGCAGGACGGCGCGGCAGGCAGGATGATCGTAATTCATGGATATGGCTGCTGCGTGCATGAGGTTGCGCTCCTTTCCCACGCGTCCAGCCCATGGGGGCCCGACACGGACAGGGGTTGCCTTTTGGTGGTAATCGACTGAAAAACAAAGAGCGCAGCCGGTCAATCGTACCGGTAGCCCTCTTGATCTCATATATGTTTTTACCAGCCGACATATCGTAGCAGGAACATACCGTGCGACCAGCTTTCCTCTCTGCCCCTGTCATTCTTGCCGCAGGACTACTGGCCTCCTCTTCCGCATGGGCTGCGGACGCACTGGGACAGCCAACGGCCAGGTTATGTTTCACCCTGCGCGACGCAGCCCTTGCCGGCGGGTATTCCTGGGGCAAGGGACGCCTGTATTTTGGCGAACACTCCTATCCGGTCAAGATTACTGGCGGTGGAGCAATCGGGATTGGGTACAGCAAGCTCAGGGGCGAAGGGACGGTCTATAATCTTGCCCGCCTGTCCGATATCAATGGCACGTACTGGTCCGTCCGGGCGGAAGGCACCATGGGCCGTGGGCGCAATGTCGCGGTGCTGGATAACAACCATGGCGTGGACATAAAGACGACCATGCATACCAGTGGCGCACATCTGGCCGCCGCCGTCATGCGGCTGACCCTGCGCGTGGACCCGGGCCGGGAGCGGGCCGATACCCTGCCGGCCCGCTGCACCTTTCCCCTGCGCTGAAGACCGGACCGTTTTTTCTAGATCGTGCTGATCACGATCTCGACAAGGTTGGGACGGCCAGATGCCATTGCGGCCTCGATCGCCGGGGCAATATCCGTCGCACGGGTAATAAGGCAGGCGTCCAGGCCATAGGACGTGGCCATGGCCTGATAATCGATCGGTGGATTACACAGGTCCATCGCCAGAAAATTCCCTTCCTGCGCGGAAATGTAGTGCGTCTGTCCGCGCATGAAGCCCTTCAACACGTTATATTCACGATTGTTCATCACCACGAAGGTCACCGGCAGGCTTTCATGCGCCGCCGTCCACAGGGCCTGCGGGGAATACAGTGCCGCACCATCCCCAACCAGGCAGACCACCGGCTCCCGCCCCAGCCCGAGCGAGGCCCCGACCGCGGCCGGCATCCCCCACCCCAGCGCACCACCGCGCAGGAAGGAATATTGCGCAGCCCAGTCGCTATCAAGGAACATGCGCGTATAGGAGGATGTCGCAATCGCTTCATCCACAATGGCAATCCGGGGACCAATGGCACGCACGACCTCATGCGCGGCGACACAGGGTGCTATGACCGGGTCATCGCGGTGACGGGCCACAAGGCCCTCCGCCTCGGCACGCCTGCTGGCGCGGGCGGCGATAATACGATGGCGGGCTGCCGTGAATTCGGCCCGGCGGGGCTGCGTCGCCTGCTGCAGCAGGGGTAGCAGCACATCCAGTGACGCACGGATATTCCCCACCAGCGAAAGCGGGGTCTGGAATGTACGCCCCAGATCACGCACATCGGCCGATACCTGATAAACCGCGCAGCCCGGCGGCACGGGCGAGCCTTCGGAATACAGGATGGTAATCAGCGATTTGCCACCCAGCGCGAAGATCGCGTCATAATCCGCAAGCCTGTGGGCGATGTCGGTCGCACGCGTGGGCATGTTTCCCGCCCATAATGGGCAGGACGTCGCAAACGGAATACGCGATGGCCAGGACGCGCCATAAACCGGCGCACCAAGAATTTCGGCCACTGCCGCGACCTGTGCCGCCGCATCCGCGCCGTGGACCTCATCCCCCGCGATGATCGCCAGCCGCCCCGGCGTAATCCCCGCCAGCGCACGCGCCAGATCCGGCAGGCCGCCAGCTATGGAGTCGCGATTGATGACGGATGGGGAGCCAACATCCACATCACTGGTTTCCTCCATCACGTCCATGGGCAGCGACAGGAAGACCGGCCCGGACGGAGCGGCCATCGAATCATTGAAGGCCCGCCGCACCAGCACAGGCAACTGGTCCGCATGCAGGACTTCCTGCGCCCATTTGACGGCAGGGGTCGCGATACTGACCAGATCCCCGAACAGCAGCGGGTCGGAAATCGTATGCCGCGAGTCCTGCTGTCCCGCCGTCACCACAAGCGGCGTCTGTGACACGCTAGCGTTCAGCAGATTGCCCATGCCATGCCCCAGCCCCCCTGCGGTGTGCAGGTTGAGGAAACCGGGACGACCCGCGGCCTGTGCATAACCATCGGCCATGGCCACTACGCTCGCTTCCTGCAGCGCGAGGATATATTTCAGGTCCGGACGGCCCTGAAGCGCATCGATCAGGGGCAGTTCCGTCGTGCCGGGATTGCCAAAAATGTAGCTAACCCCTTCACTTTCCAGAATTTCCAGCAGGATATCGGCACCCCGCCGCCCCCCTGTCCGCCGTGCTGCGACCTCAAGCGGTGTAATAGCCATGCTGTCCCCTGCGTATGCATTGACGGTGCGGCTATCGCACCACGTTTCTGGGACCGGGTCCACCATCGGGATAATCAGGGCAGATGCCATTTTTATCTTGATAATGATAATTATTATCATTATCAATTTCCTTACCCGTGGGTCGCCCGACAGATTCCCGATCGTCGATTTCCCAACTTGTCCACGGAACCTTACGGCATCACCCGGTTCCCGGATGATGCCGTTTTTTTATCCGGCCTTTTCAGCCCGCAGGCATTTGGACCGGAAGGAAGGATATTTTTTCATGCCGGAGCGGGGATAATCGTACTCTTTCAATTGACCCACGTTCCGGACGTGAAGATGATGCGGTAACACGCAGTCATGAAAGTGAGCCCCTTGTCCGCTGACAGTCCCGCTACCCTGTCTGCCCTGCCATCCGACGGGAATAACGCGGAGAATGCGCCCCTGTCGCCCGTAATCGATGCGCTGCATCGCGGCGGCCTGATTACCGCGCACCACATGGCGGCAGCCCGGTTCTGGGCCACGGATTACCGGATTGGCGTCATGGGACAGGAAGACCCGGATCTGGACAAGACATCCCTCGGCCTGTCCATGCGGCCGCTGAACGGGCGGATGGGGTCAATCAACCGTTACAGATATATTCATGACATCATTGGCCACCGCTACGAGCGGATTCTGGTCGCCACCATGATCAACAACCAGCCGATGCATGAAATCGCCTACCATGCCCGGTATGATCCCCGGCATATGGGCAGTGTGCTGGCGCTGCTGCTGGATTTCCTGACCCGGCATTATGACGCCATGCCCGGGCACCTGTGGCGCGGCTGATCCCGGATATGAAAAAGGGCGCCCCGCCAATGACGGGACGCCCCTTCAGGCCGTATCAGCGATAGGCTTCGGCAAAGGCTGCCGCCGCACCCAGCAGCCCGGGCTGGGGATAGGTAATCAGCTTGACCGGCATTTCCGACATCATGCCTTCAAACCGGCCCTTGGCCACGAAACGTTCGGCAAAACCGGAACGGGGCAGGTGTTCGGCCAGACGCAGCCCAAGGCCACCGGCGATCACGACCGCGCTGCCCCCCTGCGCCAGGGCCAGGTCACCCGCGACCGTGCCAAGGCTGAGGCAGAAACGTTCCAGCGCCGCGGCAGCCACCGGGTCGGACCCTTCCAGCGCCATGGTCCACAGCGCCTTGTCATCACGCGCCTTGACCGACAGTTCCCCCATTTCGGCAATCGCCTCGTACAGGTTCAGCAGCCCCGGCCCCGACACCACGCGCTCGACCGATACACGCCGGTAGCGACGGCGCAGCACGCTCAGGATCCGGTCTTCAAGCTGATCCAGCGGGGAAAAGTCGATATGGCCGCCTTCGGTCTCGCACACGAAATAACCATTCTTGCGGCGTACGATATAGGCGGATCCCAGACCGGTGCCCGGCCCTACAACGGTAATCACACCCTGTTCAGGCAGGGGCAGCTCGGGGCCGCAGATATGCTGCAGGCTGTCTTCGCCCACCTGCGCCACGGCATGGGCCACGGCGCCGAAATCATTCACCAGGATCAGTTCGTCCACACCCAGCTTGACCGGCAGCCACGCGGGCTGGATGACCCATGGGTTATTGGTCAGCTTGAGGATGTCGCCCTTGATCGGGCAGGCCACGGCAATGCCTGCGGCCCTGGGCAGGGGACGGTCAACCACGCGGGCAAAGGCTTCCCATGCCAGCTGCAGGCTGGCGTGATCGGCACATTTCAGGGTCGTGGCGTCCCCCAGCGTGACAACCCGCCCCTGATCAACCTGGGCAATGGCAAAGCGCGCATGCGTGCCGCCAATATCAACTGCTACGATCTCTTTCATGTCCGGTCACGCTCCGTGGCCATACGGCAGCTCCTTGCCCCGCTATTACAATAAAAACAGTCTGCGATTGTGCCCTTTCCCATGCATTTTATGCAACAGAACAGGCAATTCAGGCGCCGCAGACATACCGATTAACACATCTGACCAGAAAACAAGACCAGCTATCGCGCAATTTCATTGATAAATGTCACGAAATGGCCACAATCGTTCCGATCAACATTAAAACATATTATACGGCCCCTGCCCCCACCGCAGGCAGTTCAGTCCATCTGGTCGGCCTTGATGGCCGACAGGATTCGCCGCTTGAGTGGCCACGGCACCAGCGTATCCACCAGCCGCAGCACTGAAAACACGAACGGAAAGACCAGGTGCGGCCGGTTGCGGTCCACGGCACGGGCGATCCTGCGCGCGGCGGAAGGTGCGCTCTGCAGGAAGGGCTTGGCCCCCACCACGCGGCGGCTCATGGGGGTATCCACAAACCCGGGCGAAACCAGCGTCACCCCGATCCCCAGCGGGGCCAGCGCCATCTGCTGCGCCTCGGCAAAGCGTTTCAGCCCCGCCTTGGACCCGGAATAGGCCGCGGCGAATGGCAGGGCATGAAAGGCGGCAACGGAACTGATCATCACGATATGTCCCCGCCCGCGCGGAGCCATGCGCTCGGCCGCGGCGGCCGCCATGGCCGATGGCGTGGCATAATTGACCATCCCCAGGCGCAGCACGTCCTCCGCGCGTTCCACCACGTCGTCCCCGCGCCGCATGTCCCCAAGTCCCGCGGCAAGGATGGCGATATCCACCGGATGGCTGTCATCATCCTCACGCAGGGCTGCAATCGCCGCCGCCCCATCAGACAGGTCCAGCACGCGCGTATGCACGCTGACGCCGTAACTGCGGGCGCGTACGGCCACATTTTCCAGCCGTTCGGCATTGCGCCCCCACAGCACCAGCGGCCGACCACGGGCCGCATACAGCCACGCCAGTTCCGCCCCGATCCCGCTGGATGCCCCCGTAATCAGCACATATGCCCCTTCATCCATGCGTGAACCGGACCGAACCGTCATTGTCTATCTTCCTTTTAAGGGTCCTTCTGTGCCATCAGCACAGCAACAGGACGGACCACCGAATCATTTCTTTTAACCCATGCCTGCATAGCCTGCCCCGTTCCGTGACGGAATGAAGGTCGATGCGGGTAATGTTCAGGATGCAACGAACCGGTCATGAACGAAACCGATCGTCTTACTATCATTCCCGTTTCCGGCTTTCGTCAGATGACCACCTTTATCCAGCTGCCCCGCCGCCTGTACGCCGGGTTGCCGGGTTATGTCGCGCCCCTGGACCTGACCCAGCGCGACCTGCTGACCCCACGCAAGAGTCCATTTTTCCGTCAGGGCCGTGCGCAGTATTTCCTGGCCATGCGGGGCAACCGGGCCGTGGGGCGCATATCCGCCCAGATCGACCCGGTTTCCATGGAACATTATGGCGAACCGGTCGGCTTTTTCGGCGCGCTGGACGCCATTGACGATCTGAAGGTTGTATCCGCCCTGCTGGACGCGGCGGGCACATGGCTGCGCCAGCACGGCATGAAGCTCATGCGCGGGCCGCAGACGCTGGATAGCAATGGTGAATTCGGCATGATGATCGAGGGCCACCACGCCCTGCCCATGGTGGCCATGCCGTGGCACCCCCAATGGCTGCCCGGCATGATGGAAGCCTGCGGCTGCACCAAGGTGCGCGACCTTGTCGCCTACCAGATGCGCACCGGCCCGGATGCGGAGGAAGCCCACCTTGTCCCCGCCAGCCTGCGTCTGGGCGAAGGGCGTCTGGGCAATGTCACCACCCGTGGCCTGCGCATGGACCGCATTGACGAAGATGGGGAGATCCTGCGCACGCTGTACAACGACGCATGGCGCAACAACTGGGGATCGATCCCGCTGGCGCGGGAAGACATGCAGGCCATGATCGTGGAAATGAAGCCGATCCTGCGGCCCGAGCATTTCGTGCTGATCGAACAGGATGGCAAGCCGGTCTGCGTGGCGCTGGTTGTGCCCAATGTGTTCGACATTTCCGCCGACCTCAACGGAGATCCCTCACCGCTGGGATGGCTGAAGCTGGGCAAGCGCCTGCTGCGGCATGAATTCCATTCCGCCCGCGTTATCCTGCTGGGGGTCAGTTCCGTGCTGGATGGCACGGCACTGGGCGCGATCATGCCCGCGCTCGCCATTACCGAACTCATGAAACGCGGGCGCAGCCTGCCCTACCGCACGGTCGAACTGGGCTGGGTGCTGGAAACAAACCTGCCCATGCGCCGCCTGATCGAACGCATCACGCCCGAACCGTGCAAGCGCTACCGGGTCTATGACCGTTCCCTGACCGACTGAACGGCATATCGTGGCCGGGGCTCAGCCCCTGTCCGGCACATGGCTCCAGCCGCGCCGGGCCAGCACCATCTCGTGCCCTGCACCGTCGCGCACCTGCACGCCATTTCCCGCCACCACCTGACCGATGCGCGTCACCGCCACCCCGGACCGTGCGGCATGGCGCAGCAGGCGATCTTCATGCGCAGGCGGGACGGCCAGCAGCAGTTCATAATCATCCCCCCCGCTCAGGCAGGTGGGCAGCCATTGCGGGCCAAGCGCACGCACGGCCGGCGAAAGCGGCACCTGATCCGCATGGATCACGATACCGACCCCGCTTTCACGCGCCATGTGCCCCAGATCCTGCACCAGCCCATCGGATACATCCATCCCGGCGGATGCCACATCGCCCAGCGCCAGCCCCAGCCGGGGTCGTGGCAACTGGTACCGTCGCGCCAGGAAATGATCGGGGTCGGCCACCTGGCCCCGTCGCGCCAGCAGGCCCATCGCGCCATCACCAATGGTGCCCGTCACCCATATGCCGTCACCCACGCGGGCGGTACTGCGCCGTAACGCCTGCCCCGGTGCCACATGCCCCAGCACCGTCAGGGACAAAACAAGCGGCCCGGAGGTCGAGGTGGTATCCCCCCCCAGCAACGTAATGCCAAAGCGTTTCTGGTCACGCACCAGACCGGATGCAAAGCCTGCGAACCATGCCTCATCCCGCTCGGGCGGCATGGACACCGTCATGAGATAGCCCAGCGGGGTCGCATCCATTGCGGCAAGATCAGACAGATTGCAGCGCAGCAGCTTGCGCCCGACGGTATCAGACGGATCATCAGGCAGGAAATGGACGCCTTCAACCATGGCGTCGGCGGCAATGACCAGTTCACGCCCGGCAGGCGGCATGAACACGGCGGCATCATCGCGCAGGTCCAGCGCCCCATTTCCCGCAAGCGGGCGGAAAATACGGGCAATAAACCCGAATTCCGCCGGCAGGCCATTATCTGACAGCGTGTCCTGTCCCATGGCCGTCATGCCCTTCCGCCGGGTTCAGGCAGGCCTGGTGTCGGGCGCGGCATCGGCGGCGGGAACTTCTTCTTCATCCACCGCGACCGTTTCCACGCCATCCGTATCCGCCACGGGCGCTACCGGGTCATTAATCCGCCGCGAAAGGGCATCGAGCACGCCGTTGAGCATGCGCGGCTCATCCCCGGCGAGGAACCCATGGGCGATATCCATGTATTCATTGATGATGACACGGGCGGGAACAGGGTCCGCGCCGGTCATCTCGCCACCCGCGGCATGCATGATCGCACGCAGCACCGGGTCCAGCCGGGCCAGCGGCCACGAGGCGGGCAGGATGTCGTGCAGAAACGCATCAATGCGGTCCTGCCGGGCCATGGCGCCCCGCACCACGATCCCGAACAGGCGCGCATCCGCATCAGGCACCTGACCGTCGGCATAGGCACACTGTTCGGATGCGGACGTGCCCAGCCGGTGGCGCATGAACTGGTTTATGACACGTTCCGGGCTTTCATTGCCCTGTTCGATCTGGAACAGGGCCTGCACCGCGGCAACACGCGATGCGGTACGGGAACGGACCCTGGGCTGCCGGTCACCGTCTGTCTGTGTCATGGCGCGTTACTCCTGCTATGGCATTGCTGCAAATTCTGGGTTTCATCGCCTCTTTGCGCGGCGGGGTCCAGTTCAATCTTTGTCTTTCGGGTCGGATGGGGAAAACTCTTCGCCCGCATCCCCCGATACGGATGCTGAAATCGTATCCAGAATATCCGCGAAATCCTTGGTTTCCCGGAAATCCCAATGCACGCTGGCGAAACGGATATAGGCCACGGAATCAATTTCACGCAGCGTTTCCATGATCAGCCGGCCAATATCGCGTGACGGAATATCCGTCTCACCCATTGCTTCAAGATGCCGGACCAGACCATTGACGATCCGTTCAATCCGATCGGCATCCACCGGGCGTTTGCGCAGCGCGATACGGACCGACCGCGCCATCTTGTCGCGTTCGAACGGCACGCGGCGCCCGTCGGCCTTGATCACCACAAGATCCCGCAACTGCACGCGCTCGATGGTGGTGAAACGCTGCCCGCATGATCCGCATATGCGCCTGCGCCGGATGGCCGCACCGTCTTCATGCGGGCGGCTGTCCTTCACCTGCGTATCGTCATTTCCACAAAAAGGGCAACGCATGCAAAACCGTTTCCTGATTACGCGATGAAACAGAACACGCCACGCAGGGGCGACGTGACGGGCTAGGCGCCGACATCAGCCAGTACATCCAGCACCGCAGCACCATAGCGGGCCAGCTTGGAGCCACCCACCCCCCGGATCATGCCAAGTTCATCCAGCGAGGTCGGGCATTCCAGTGCAATATCATGCAGCACGGCATCATGGAAAATGACATAGGGCGGAATTTCCTGCTCCCGCGCCTCACCCAGCCGCCATTGCCGCAGCGCCTCGTACCGTGCTGCGGCTTCCGGCGTCAGGTCCACCATCTGGGGCCGCTGCCCGCTGCCTGAACCGCGACCTGCCGCCTTCAAATCCTCGGTCGCGTCCTCGCGCAGCATGATCTGCTCCTCGCCACGCAATATGGGACGCGCACGTCCCTCCTCAAGGGCAAGGGCATTATATTCGCCTGTCACCTTTATCGCACCACGCGCGATCAGCTGGCGGATCACGCCACGCCAGAAGGGTTCGGGCCGATCGCGGCCAATACCGAACACACTCAGCTTTTCATGCCCATGGCGCGACGTCATGTCCGACGCCTTGCCCCGCAGCACGCCTGCCACATGCACCGCGCCAAAACGCTGCCCCGTGCGATAGATGGCCGACAGCACCTTCTGTGCCGCCACCGTGCCATCAAACGTCGCGACCGGATTGCGGCAGTTGTCGCAGTGCCCGCAGGCGGTAGACAGTTCCTCGCCAAAACAGGACAGCAGCGCCTGCGTGCGGCATCCCGTGGTCTCGGTCAGGGCGATCATGGCTTCCAGGCGGGCACTCATGATCCGTTTCTGGGCCTCGGGCGCGTTGGACTGTTCCAGCCAGTACCGGGCACGGGCCATGTCATCGCCACCATACAGCAGCACGGTCTCGGCCTGCGCGCCATCACGCCCGGCGCGGCCGATCTGCTGATAGTACCCTTCGGGCGAGGACGGCATGTCCAGATGCACGACGGCGCGCACGTCGGGCCGGTCGATTCCCATGCCAAAGGCGATGGTGGCGACGATCACCACCGGCTCCCCCGAGCGGAACCGCATGAGGGCCGCGCGCTTTTCCACCGGCGACAGGCCGGCATGGAACGGCAGCGCGGCATAGCCCTTCCCCGCAAGCGAACGGGCAATCCGCTCGGTCTTGCTGCGGCTGCCGCAATAGACGATGGACGCCGTCCCCCGGTGCCGGTCCAGTATGCCTGTCAACTGCCGCAGTTCCGATGTCTTGGGACGCACGGCGATATCAAGGTTGGGCCGGTGGAAGCTGGCCTTCAGCACCGTTGCATCGGGCATCGCCAGCGCATCGAGGATATCACTGCGCGTACGCGCATCCGCCGTGGCGGTCAGGGCGATGCGGGGCACATTGGGAAAATGCTGTGGCAGGGCCGCAAGTTCGCGGTATTCGGGCCGGAATTCATGGCCCCACGCGGAAATGCAGTGAGCTTCGTCAATCGCGATGACCGACAGCGTCAGGCGCCCGAGCCGTTCCAGCATGCCGGGAGAAAGCAGCCGTTCAGGCGAGACATAAAGAATGTCCAGCCGCCCCGCCATAAGGTCCGATCGGACACGGGCGGCATCATCGGCTTCCTGTTCGGAATGCAGCGCGCCAGCATTCACCCCCAGCTGGCGCAGGGCCGCCACCTGATCGTCCATCAGCGCGATCAGGGGGGAAATGACCAGCCCGGTCCCGGGGCGCGCCAGGGCGGGCACCTGATAGCAGACACTCTTGCCGCCACCCGTCGGCATGAGCACAAGACAGTCCCGGCCTGCCATGACCTCATCCACGGCCTGCTGCTGCAGGCCACGGAAATCAGGGAAGCCGAATACCTCGGCCAGCACATTACGCGGATTGCGCGATGCGCCGTCATGGGCAGTCATATCGTCAGAAAAAGGACCGTCGCTCAGCGTCCACCAACCTCGATTTCGACACGGCGCGACGCCAGCGCACCATTTTCGTTGTTCAGCGGGCCGCGCGGCTGCTGGCGGATACGGCTGGCGTCCACGCCGTCAACCGCAAGCTGGCGGGCCACGATCTTGGCACGGTCGATGGCTAGCAGCTCATCAGCCGACAGGTCGTGGCTGGCAGCGGCGTAACCTTCAACACGCACATTGGCGTGGCTCGAGACCGCGCGCTGCGCAGCCTGCGTGATCACGGTCTGGGCCGGCGTGTCGAGCTGGGTGGAGTTCTCGGTAAAGAACACGACATATTTACCCGGATGGCCACCAGCACACCCTGTCAGCAGACCAAGACCAAGAAGAAGGGACAGGCGACGCATGATGAATTTACTCCTGATTCAGGTATTCAAGACGGATCGCTCTCAGCCTTATGGTATGCCCGATCCGGTTTTCCGCTACTTCGTGCCCTGTAGGGATAGCCGCGTCAATCCTTTCGACCGGCATGGCCGCCCCTTTGTCACCGGACACTGACCATTTTTCCGCCAGAAATACGCCATATTTTGTCCAGTTTTTCGATGCCTGTCAGGCGGTGCGCGATCAGGATGACGGTGCGCCCCTGTGTGACATCATTCAGGGTCTGGAGGAATTCCTGCTCGGTGCGGGCATCAAGCCCCGTGGCCGGTTCATCCAGTATCAGGATGGGCGCGCGTGACAGCAGCACCCGAGCCAGCGCCAGACGCCGCCCCTGCCCGCCGGACAGGCTTGCGCCGCCTTCACCCAGCCAGCTGTCCAGACCTTCAGGCAGGTCACGCACCACATCCGCAACCCGGGCCTGTTCCAGCGCGGTCCACAAATCGGCTTCCGTGGCATCGGGACGGCCCAGCAGCAGGTTGACACGAATCGTATCGGCAAACAGGTGCGTCGCCTGCGACAGCCATGCGATCCGCCCGCGCAGGTCCTCATCGCGGATGGTGGCGATATCGCGGCCACCCAGCGTAATGCACCCCGCCTGGGGCGCCACCGCCTTGAGCAGCAGCGCCGCCAGCGTGGACTTCCCGGCGCCCGACGATCCCAGCACCGCAATGCGCTGGCCTGCCGGAATGCCCAGGCTCAGGTCATCAAGCACCGGGGCACGATTGGCGTCCCAGCGGAAGGAAACATGATCGAAGCAGATGTCGGTCCCTGCCGGCGCGGGCTCGGTGCCTTCGGGCGGGGCATGTTCCGGCATGTCGCTTACGGCCACGACACGGGCCGCGGCCCGTGTAATGCTGCCTGCCAGCGCACCCGCGCGGGTCAGTCCCCCAACGCTTTCAAAGGCCGCAACTGTCAGGAACAGGACTGCCGCCGCAGGCAGGGGCGCAATATGCGGCAGCCCGATGCCCAGTGCCGCGGCCAGCACCACCAGCACCGCCGCCTGTCCGCACAGGTAAGACGCGGCGCCTGCCATGGCCAGCATGCGCGCCTGCTTCATCTGGGCACGGTACAGGGCATCGTCACGGTCACGGACATGGGCCAGCATGCGGCCTTCCGCCCCGAAGGTTGCGATTTCGCGCAGCCCCCCCACCATGTCCAGCACGCCAATCCGCAACTGCGCGCTGGCGTGGTTGACCAGGCCGCCCTCGCGTCGTCCCAGCATGGCGGCGACCAGCGGCAGGCCAAAGGCACTGCAGGCAAACAGCCCGGCCACGACAACCGCCAGCACCGTATTGACCATGTTGATGGCAATGAACAGGAACGGCAGCACCAGACAGGCGCCAAGCAGCGGGATGATGATGCGCAGGTACAGCCCGTCCAGCGTCTCGACATCAGACACCAGCCGCGACAGCAGATCACCCGCGCGACGGAAGCCCAGCCCCGCCGCAGCCCCGCGGGCGAGGTTGCGGAAGAACCATACCCGCACATCCGCCAGCGCGCGGAACATCGCGTCATGCGTGACCAGACGTTCGGTGTAGCGCAGGATCACACGCGCGCTGCCGAAGATACGCAGCGCCCCGGTCGTCACCACGACCATGCCCACCGTCATGGCCGCGACCCGCATGCCCGCCTCGCGCATCAGCACAAGGCCGATCAGCACGGCCAGCAGGGACAGAAGCGCGCCCGCTGTCAGCAACGGGGCGCGGCGCTGCCATATGTGCAGGATCTGCACCACCGGCCCCATCACGCCTTCACGCCGCGCCTGCCGCGCGAATTCCCGGTTTTCCGAGGATTTCACGATGCATTCTCCCCACTGGTGACAATACGGCCATGATCAAGGTCCACCCGCTGTCCCCCGAACCCGTCCACCGCTGCCGAATGGCTGGCGAGGATAACCGTGCGACGGGCCGCAAGCGCACGCAGGCTGTCGAACACGTCCGCCTCGGTCTGCGGGTCAAGGTGGGATGTCGGTTCATCCAGCAAAAGCAGCGGCGCGTCCTTGAGGAAGGCACGCGCAATCGCCACGCGCTGCGCCTGCCCGCCCGACAGGCCGAACCCGCCTTCGCCGATCAGGGTCTCAAGGCCATGCGGCAGGGTGGCGATGAACGTGTCCGCCGCCGCCGCCCTAATGGCGGCCTGCAACTGCGCATCCGTGGCGTCGGGACGGGCAAACAGGATATTTTCGCGCAGGGTGCCCGCGAACAGGACCGGCTTCTGTCCGATCCACGATGTCATGGCCACCAGCGCCTCGGGCAGGATGGTGGTCATGTCGACACCGTTGAAGGTAATGCGCCCGCTTTCAGGCTGGATGAAGCCCAGCAGCATTTCGATCACGGTGGACTTGCCCGACCCCGACGGTCCGCACAGCACCAGCGTCTGGCCTGCAGGCGCGGTAAACGTAATATCATCCAGCGTCGCGCCGCGCGCGGGATCCCACATGAAGCCCACATGCTCGAACGCGACACTGACCCCCTGCCCCGTTTCGCACACTGCCTGCCCGGCGGTGCGCACGGCGGTGGCATCAGGCAGGATCCGCATGGCCGCGGCAGCGCCCGATGCATGGGCGCGATCCTGATACGCCAGCGCCAGACTGCGGAAGGGCGCGAAGAATTCCGGCACCAGCAGCACGACAAACAGCCCGCGCGCCACATGCGCCGCCATCAGCGCCGCCGACATGCCCTGATCATGCAGCGCCATAAGCTGCGCCCCGTTGCGCAACGCCACCAGCACAAGGGCCACGACCATCGCGCAGTCAATGGATGCCGAGGACAGGAACGCAACCCGCAGCACCTTCATGGTGCGCAGGCGCAGTTCTTCCGCCGCAGCCGCAAGCCTGCGCGTTTCATCGTCCGTCCGCCCGGACAGGACAATGGTGGCGATGCCCCTCACCCGGTCAAGGAAGCGGGCCTGCAGGCGGGTCATGGCGAGGAACTGGTTGCGCGACGCAACCGCGGCACCGATGCCGAACAGGGCCTGCCCGAAGGGCACGGCAATACCGCATATCGCCATGATCAGCGCCGAACCCGGCTGCACCAGGGCGGCAAGGACACCAATGACAAGCGGGGCCGCGACCCACAGCACGGAAGCAGGCAGCCAGCGGGCGAAGAACCCGTCCAGCGCCTCGATCCGGTCAACGGCCAGTGCCGCCAGTTCCCCTGTATGGTGACGGCGCAGCAGACCCGGCCCGCCGCGCAGGATGGCGTCCAGCACCCCGCCACGCAGGCGCGCGCGCGCCTTCATGCCCGCACGGGCGGCCAGCATGTCCGACCCCATCTGCAAGACAGCGCGGATGATGGCCAGCACCACCAGCCCGGCCAGCGGCCACGTCACCGCAGGCTGGCCGCCGCCCACCAGCACGTACGCCAGCACGTTGGCCACGCACCAGACCTGTCCCACCGCGGTGGCCGCCGTGGCCAGCCCCAGCAACACAACCGGCATGGCCTGCCGGCGCCCAAGACGCGACTGTGCCTTCGTCCACGCCTTCATCACTGTCTTGTCATCGTTCATGACCGTTCCCTATACCGAAGGACACGGCACAGGGACAGCCATCATCCATGGCCTGAATCTGCCCACGCCATAACTCTGCCATGCATTTTTGCATGGATTCACGCGGATGTTTCATCCTGTTCGGGCTGCTTTAACGGAAAAACAAGGACATAGCGGGTCCCGTTTTCCTCAAACATCTGCAGTTCTCCCCCCAGTTGCCGGGCAAAACCACGGATCAGCTGCATGCCGATCCCGCTGCGCCCTTCCTCTGCCGCGGCATGGTTGCGCGCCGCCGCCATGCCCACGCCGTTATCGGCAATCCACAGGCAGGCCCGGTCGCCAGACAGCGCGCGCAGGCCAACTTCCAGCGTGCCGTGCTGGCGGTCGGGAAAGGCGTATTTGATGGTATTGCTGACCGCTTCCGTCACGATCAGGGCCAGCGGCACCGCCTGGTCCGGCACCATCAGCAGATCATCGACGCGGATATCAAGCGTGATGCGGCTTTCGTCGGATTCACCAATGGCGTGCATGATCTGGCCGCACAGTTCGCGCACGAAACTCTGCATGTTCAGGCTGTACAGCTCGCCATCGGCGTAAAGGTAGCGGTGCAGGGTGGCCAGCGCGCGCACACGGTCACGCGCCTGCGCGAATTCCTCGCGCGCGGCGGGCTGGCGGATGCGCCCGGCCTGCAGGTTCAGCAGCGACGCCACGATCTGCAGGTTGTTCTTGACGCGATGATGCATTTCCTTGAGCAGCAGTTCCTGCCGCGCCTGCGCGCGTTCCAGCCGCTTCTCATGCCGCGCCAGCCTGCGGGTGGCCTTGCTGAAGGCATGGGCAAGCTGCCTGACCTCCAGCGGCATGGCCCAGTTGGAACGCACGTCATACATGCCCCCCAGCTGCCACTGGTTGACGGATGCCGTCAGCTGCCGCAACGGCGTGATCACCAGTACGTCGGCGCTCTTGGATGCCCCAAGCAGGCCCGCCAGCAACAGCAGCCCGCTACTGACCAGCGATACGGCGAACATGACCACCGCATGCCGCTCCCCCGCATTGCGACGCGTCATGGTCAGGACATGTACGCCCCCCTGCACGCGACCGATGGAAAACGATCCCTCCGGCAGGGTTATGTGCGCATGGTCAGCCCCCGTCCCCAGGGTTACGCGCGCCCACTGCATGATGCGGTCGGTCGGGCGGGCGGCCCAGTTGCAGTCGGAACACAGCGGGGCTGCGGCGCGGGCCAGACTGTCCACCACCCATATCTGGATGGGCCCGTTCTGCTGCACCAGGTCCAGCCGCGGGTCACTGGCCTGCAGGATGGCGCTGCGCCACGACAGCGGCATGACCGCAGTCAGGTAACCCGGACGCGCGGGCCTGCCCGCGTCGTCATAGATGGCGGCGGAAACCGTAATCCGGAAATAACCGGGCACATGGGTCAGGGGATCGGTCAGCGCGACCATACGGACGTCGCCCTGGAAACGGGGCATGGCATCCGCCCCCAGCGCAGGCGCATCGCCCTGCCGTCCCACGGCGGTCAGGATGTTGCCCCGGTCATCCGCCAGGGCGATCTGGCTGTAATGCCGGCCGGTCAGGGACTGCACCAGTTCAAGCATATGCCGCAGGCCCGCATCATCAAGCCGCATGCGCGACACGGCCTGCAGCAGGGAGCCGAGGTGATCGGCCTCATGCCGCAGTTCAAGGTCGATGCGCGATACCGTCAGGTCGGTCCGCTCACCGGGTGCTTCAAGGGTGGAATGGTAACTGTGCCATGCCTGCACCGCACCGATCAGGGCAATGGGCATGGCCGCCAGCAGGATGATCGCCATCATCCGGCCACGCACGGCGTCGAACACGCGACCGACGCGGGTAAACAGGCTCCGGTGACGGACCTGCCTGCCGTGACCGGAAGAAGGGAACACGGACATCCGTTATTTTGTCCGTTTCCGGTCTTCCTCAATCAAACGCAGGAGTTCCTCGGGCACTGGCTCTTTTGTTACATCATCGAACAACTGATGCAGCCCCCGCTTCAACCATAGCTCGAACGCGTCATCCGATCTGTTTATGGGCTTCTTTCCTGGTTGCCTGGGAGGACACTTGTCCTTCAGAGCCATCGCATTATCCCGAAGTAAATTCCCACTTCACACAATCCCCGCCCGTATCAGGGCCGCATCCTACCCTGCAAATGCCAGGGTAGCGGTGAAGATGTTACTGTCAGTGCCATATTCACGCCGCAATTCAAAGTGGGAATCCTCTCAATTCAGACCGATGCCGCAGGACGCGCCTCCATGCGCGAACGCAGGCGCTGCACCGCACCGCGCAGTTCGACGGTGGAAATGTCGCGTTCCTCGCCATACAGCCACGTGGCCAGCTGGCGGCGGGCGCGGAAAACGCGGCTTTTGGCGGTACCGACTGCGCAGCCGGTCGCCGCGGCCAGTTCGTCGTAGCTCATGCCCTGCATCACCACCAGCACCAGCGCCTCGCGCTGGTCGGCGGGCAGGCGGTTCATGGCCTCGACCAGTTCCTTGACCACCAGACGTTCCTCATGCGCGCCGCTGCCGGCCATGGCGGACGCGGGCACGTCCTCGATATTGCCGGTTTCGCGCTTCTTGCGCAGGTCGGAAATGAAGCGATTGCGCAGGATGCGGTGCATCCATGCGGAAAAGTTGGTGCCCGGGGTAAAGCTGTGCTGTGCGGCCAGCGCATTGCACACGGCGTCCTGCACCAGATCATCCGCTGCCGCGCGGTTACGTGTCAGCGACAGGGCCTGAACGCGCAGACGGGGCAGGATTGCAATCATTTCGTCATGAAAGCTGTTGGTCATGTTCATCTCCCCTTTGATGTCGTTCATGCGGGTGCAATGAACGGGGGGGACAAAAGGTTACATCCATCGACATAACGAAAACGCGAGGACGACGCCGCGGGTATCCCTCACCCCTTTTCCGGCGGAGGGGTCATGTATTCCATGATCTGGCTGCGCGCGCGTGATACGCGGGCCTTGATGGTGCCCACCGTGACGCCACACACATGGGCAGCCTCGGCATAGGTCATTTCCTGCACGCCAACCAGCACCAGCGCCTCACGCAGGCGGGGGCTCAGCCGCCAGATCGCGCCATCAAGGTCGCGCAGCGCATCCGCCTCCCCTTCCCCCGTGCCACTTTCGGGCCGGTCGGGGCGGCGGGCGTAGTCGGACATGACATCGCGCTCGCGCCGTCCGTGGCGCACCTGTTCATAAAAAAGATTGCGCGCGATCGTGTACAGCCACGCCTTCATGCTGGTGCCGGGGGCAAACTGGTCCAGCGCCGCCAGCGCCCGCAGCACGGTTTCCTGAACAAGGTCGTCCGCCAGCGCGGCCTGCCCCGTCAGAAAACGGGCAAAACCACGTAATTGCGGCAGAAGGGACAGGATCTCCCCACGCAAGTGCGTGACCGCTGACGGATCGGGTGGTATTCTTGCTTCCAGTTTGTTTACTCTTCAACTCTTGCAGCACAGTCTAACGCTGTCATGATCCGGAGTGTAACAGTTTATCTGGGGAGATGAATGCCTCATGCCGCTATCACGGCGTCAAGACCTGCTTCGCGCCCTGCCCTATGCCCGGCGGTACGCCCGCGCATTATGTGGCAGTCAGTCGAGTGGCGACCTGCTGGTTGCCGAAAGCCTGCGCGAACTCATGGCGGTGGACGATCCCTCCATGCCGCCGAGGCTGCGCCTTTACCAGTGGATATCCCGACACCATGCCGAACACGGCCGCGAAGACGAGACGGCGGGCGGCATGCCGCCGCTGGGGCGCAAGCTGCTGCTCCTGACCTCGCTGGAGGAACTGCCGGTCAGTGACGCGGCGCGTGTCCTGTCACTGTCCCCCGCGCAGGCCGCCACCATACTGGAGGACGCCCACACCCGCCTGCGTTCATGCGCCCAGACCAGCGTGCTGATCATCGAGGACGAACCGATCATCGCGATGGATATCGAGGAACTGGTACGCCAGTGCGGCCATACCATTGCGGGCGTCGCCAGCAGCGAGGCGGAAGCCATAAGGCTTGCGCGCGAAACCCGGCCGGGCCTGATCCTGGCCGACATCAACCTTGGTGATGGCGGCGACGGGATGAAGGCGGTTTCCAGCATCCTGCAGCATCAGGACATTCCCATCATCTTCGTCACCGCCTACCCCGAACGCCTGCTGACGGGCGATACGATCGAACCGGCATTCGTGATTACCAAACCCTTTGAACCACTTACGCTGGCCGTTTCCACCTATCAGGCCGTTTCGGGTGGCGTTTCCCTGAACTGATACATCCGCATGCCAGTACCGCGCCTGCGCCATCCCCCCCATATGGCCCGGCGTGTATGGTGCCTGTTCTGGCCGCATGGTCGGCTGGGGCTGATCCGCCACGCGACAGCTTATCAGAGAGGGCAGAATGAAACGGCTGGTCATCGTATCCAATCGCGTTCCCGTTCCCAAGGAAGGGCTGCGGCCCGGCGGCCTCGCGGTTGTGCTGAAGGACCTGCTGGCGCGCAAGGGGGGCATGTGGTTCGGCTGGAACGGCACCTGCCATCCCGACGCAGCCCATCTGCCGCCTGAAATCCAGCAGGCGGACGGAGTGGAATACGCCACCATCGGCCTGACGCCCGCCGAACACCGTAATTATTACACCGGCTTTTCCAATTCCACGCTGTGGCCGCTCATGCATTCCCTGCCCGAGCACATCCACTTCGAACGGCGTGAACTGGCCACCTACTGGTCGGTCAACGAACGGTTCTGTGAAAACCTGCTGCCCCTGCTGCGGGCGGACGACGTGATCTGGATCCACGACTACCACCTGCTGCCGCTTGCGGCCCTGCTACGCCGCCATGGCGTGCGCCAGCCCATCGGCTTTTTCCTCCATACCCCTTTCCCCGCGCCCGACATGCTGGCCACGGCACCCGATGGCGGCACGTTCCTGCGTGACCTGCTGCGTGCGGACCTGCTGGGTTTCCAGACGGCGGACGACACGGCCAATTTCATCTTTGCCGCCACCCGCAAGGCAGGCGCCACGGCGGAAGATGACAGCACCCTGACATTCGAGGGGCGCAGGGTACGCGTCGGCACCTTTCCCGTTGAAATCGATCCCCAGGCCTTCGCCCATGCGGCAACTGCTGCCGCCGGGTCACAGGACCTGCGCCGGCTGTCCGGTTCGCTTGCGGGACGCAAGCTGGTCTTTGGCGTGGACCGCATGGACCCGACCAAGGGGCTTGACCATCGCCTTGCCGGATATGAACGCCTGCTGGAAACCTATCCCGAACGGGAACGGCAGGTCACGTTCCTGCAGATCGCGGCCGAAAGCCGGACGGACGTGCCGTCCTATCAGGCGCTGCGCAACAAGCTAGAACACCAGATCGGCAAGCTGAACGCCCATAAGGGACAGGCCGACTGGACGCCGCTGCGCTTCCTGACGCGCGGCAGCCCCCGTCCCACCGTGGCAGGCTACATGCGGCTGGCGGATATTGGCTACATCACCCCGCTGCGCGATGGCATGAACCTGGTGGCCAAGGAATTCATCGCAGCCCAGGACCCCGAAAACCCCGGCGTGCTGATCCTCTCGCGCCTTGCGGGAGCGGCCAAGCAGCTTGAGGCGGCCCTTCTGGTCAACCCGCTGGATCATGACGGGATGGCTGATGCGCTGGAACGCGCGCTGGCCATGTCGATGGAAGAACGGCGCGAACGCTGGCAGGCATGCTGGAACAGCATCGCCAACCGCACGGCCCTTGGCTGGGGACTGTCGTTCCTGAACATCCTTGAAAACGCGGCGCGGCGGTAGTCCCCCACACCGGCCTTGCGCAGGGGGTGGTTGAGAATACATAAGTGGGCATGGCCTCACCTCCCCTTCTTCTCCTTCAGGATATTACCCTGACCCTTGGCGGCGCGCCGCTGCTCAATGGCGCGGGCTTCGGCGTTGGCCCGGGCGAGCGCATCTGCCTTGTCGGGCGCAATGGCTGCGGCAAGTCCACCCTTCTGCGCATTGCCGCGGGTGAGATACAGGCCGATGACGGCACCGTTTTCATCCAGCCCGGCACCACCGTGCGCTACCTGCCGCAGGAACCCGACCTGTCGGGCTTCGCCACCACGCTGGATTATGTCCGCGCGGGCATGGGACCGGGCGACCCGGAATACCGCGCCGAACTGCTTCTGACCGAACTGGGGCTGAACGGCACGGAAGACCCGGCCACGCTGTCTGGCGGTGAAGCCCGCCGCTGCGCGCTGGCCCGCGCACTTGCGCCCGAGCCAGACCTGCTTCTGCTGGACGAACCCACCAACCATCTGGACATGCCCACCATTGAATGGCTGGAGCGCGAACTGCTGTCGCTGTCTTCCGCCATGGTCATCATAAGCCATGACCGCCGCCTGCTGGAAACGCTGTCGCGTTCGGTCGTGTGGCTGGACCGGGGCGTGACCCGCAGGCTGGACCAGGGATTCGCCCGGTTCGAGACATGGCGCGAGGAGGTGCTGGAGCAGGAAGAACGCGACAGCCACAAGCTTGACCGCCAGATCGCGCGTGAAGAAGACTGGATGCGCTATGGCGTAACCGCGCGGCGCAAGCGCAATGTCCGCCGCGTGGCCGAACTGGCCGAACTGCGCAATACCCGCCGCACCGCCATCCGGCAGCCCGGCGGCCTGAAGATGGAAGCACGCGAAAGCGACCTGTCGGGCAAGCTGGTTGCGGTGGCGGAAGACATGTCACGCGCCTATGACCCCGCCCACCCGGTGGTCAGCCATCTGGACCTGCGTGTCCTGCGCGGCGACCGGCTGGGAATCGTGGGGGCCAACGGCGCGGGCAAGAGTACGCTGCTGCGCCTGCTGACGGGACTGGACAAACCGGATTCCGGCACCATCAATATCGGCAGCGCGCTCAATGTCGTGACACTGGACCAGCAGCGCCGCTCGCTCGATCCCGATACCACGCTGGCGGACACGCTGACAGGTGGCGGCGGTGACATGGTGCAGGTTGGCGATGAGAAACGCCACGTCATCGGCTACATGAAGGACTTCCTGTTCCGCCCTGAACAGGCGCGCACCCCGGTGGGCGTGCTGTCGGGGGGCGAGCGCGGGCGGCTCATGCTGGCCTGCGCGCTGGCGCGGCCGTCCAACCTGCTGGTGCTGGATGAGCCGACCAACGACCTTGACCTTGAAACGCTTGACCTGCTGCAGGACATGCTGGCCGCCTATTCCGGCACGGTGCTGCTGGTCAGCCATGACCGTGACTTCCTTGACCGGGTCGCCTCCTCCATCCTGATGGCGGAAGGCGGCGGGAAATGGGTGGAATATGCCGGTGGCTACAGCGACATGCTGGCCCAGCGGCAGGACGCGACACTGGCCGCCCGCCCCCGTCAGGTCCGCGCTGATGCCGCACCGGCCAGAACCGATGTGGCGCCGTCGTCCTCACCCCGGCAGCCATCGCGCAAGATGTCATATAAAGACAAGCACGCGCTGGAACAGTTGCCCAGGCAGATGGCGGCGCTGGAGGCGGAAATCGAGCGCCTGCGGGCCATCCTGTCCGATGGGGGACTGTATGCGCGCGACCCCGCCACCTTTACTGCCGCCACCGCGGCGCTGGAAAAGGCGGAGGCCGATCTGACAGCAGCGGAGGAACGCTGGCTGGAACTCGAAATGCTGCGTGAGACGCTTCAGTCTTCCTGACCGGCAGGGATGATCAGGCCGGACGCCTCCATCCGCGCACGGGTGGCGGCGATTCCCTGTGTCACCGCCAGCGCCGCAGCCAGCGCCCGGCGGCCCGCCACCGCGTCCACCAGCACCTGTGCGCCATCAAGGCATGAGGCCGCGAAGGCGGCATGTTCGGCCGCCAGCGTATCATGGTCGCGCCACGTTACGGATTCGCGACGGAACCCGCCAGATCCGGGCAGCGGCAGTCCGCGCGTGCGCCCGATCATGGTCAGTTCACGCTTCATGAAATCAGCGGACAGGTAGCCTTCCTGCGAGAAAACGCGCATCCGCCGCTCGGTCTTGAGGGAAATGCGACTGGCCGCGATGGTGGCGACACAGCCGTTTTCGAAACGCACGCGGGCGTTGGCAATATCCTCGAAGGGCGAACTGACGGCAGCCCCCAGCGCATCGACACTTTCGATCGGGCTGTCCACGATGGACAGTACCAGGTCAAGGTCATGGATCATGAGATCAAGGATGACCGACACATCCGTCCCGCGCGGCTTGTAGGGCGCAAGGCGCGTGGCCTCGATATAGAGGGGGCGCGAAATCCGGTCTGTAATGGCCTGGTGCTCGGCGGAATAGCGCAGAAGGTGCCCCACCTGCAGCACCACGCCGTACAGCTGCGCCAGATGCGCCAGTTCATCGGCCTGCGCCAGTGTCGCCGCCATGGGCTTTTCCACCAGCACATGCTTTCCCGCCGCAAGGGCCTGCCGGGCAAGGTCGAAATGATGTTCGGCGGGGGCTGCGACAATAATCGCATCCGAACAGGCCAGCAGGTCGGGATAGGACAGGACCGGCGCGCCGCCGGCCTCCGCCGCGACCCTGCGCGCACGCGCCGTATCGGGGTCATGGATGCCTGTCAGCACTTCCCGCGCGGCGGCCTGCACCTTGAGCGCATGAAAACGGCCAAAATGCCCCGCCCCCACGATCCCGACGCGTAACAACCCCGTTCCTGACTGCGCCATGCCCTGCTCCTGCCTGTTCATGTCCGTAACCTGCCTTCCGGATTAGCAGCCAGCCACGCATGCGCCCACCCCCGCTGGCCGCACGCGCGGCATGACGGGCCGTGCGAATTGCGGCAAAACGGCAACGGATGCGGTCTGGCTGGCGGATCAGCGGTTGCATCATCGGGCGGGGACCGGCATGTTCCCGCCACTGATTTTCGCACACGCGATACACTGATCATGCCGGGCGTAGGGAGCTTTCCATCAAGTCATGATGTATTACAGTCGGCTCAGAATGGCTTCGGTCATTGGCGTTTGTCTGATCGGGCTGGCGCTGTGCCTGCCCAATGTCATCCGCCAGCCCATGGCGTCCCTGCCGTGGCGGCAGATCCACCTGGGCCTTGACCTGCGGGGCGGGTCCTACCTGCTGCTGCAGGTCGATATGAACAGCGTGACAGCCGACCGGCTGCGCGGACTGCAGGACGAAACCCGCCAGACCCTGCTGAAGAATTCGCTGGGATACCGCAACCTGACCACCAGCGCGCATGGCGTGACGTTCACGCCCCGCACGCCCGAAGAAGCCCAGCCCGACATCAGGGCGCTACGCGCCATGCCGATGAACGTGCCGGGCGAATTCAGGGTTGAGCAGGCCGAGGGCGGCCAGATTACCCTTACCCTGTCGGAAGAGGCCGCACGCCAGCGCTCCTATGACGCGGTGACCCAGTCGATCGAGATCGTGCGCCGCCGTATCGACGCGACGGGCGCCATTGACCCCGAAATCACCCGCCAGGGCGATGACCGGATCATTGTCGAACTGCCCGGTATCAGCGACCCCGAACGGGTCAAGAACCTGCTGGGCACCACCGCGAAGATGACGTTCCACCTGGTTGCGGATTCCGCCATCGGGTCCTCCGTGCCGCCGCCGGGCGTGGAACTGCTGCCCATGACCGACGGGCAGAGCAAGCTGCCGGTCTTTTCGCACGTGGATGTGGATGGCGCGGACCTGACCAACGCCAGCGCCTCGATCGACCAGCAGAGCGGCGAATGGGCGGTGAACTTCACCTTTGATTCGACCGGCGCTCAGGAATTCGGTGACGTCACCCGCGCCAATGTGGGCAAGCGCTTCGCCATCGTGCTGGATAACAAGGTGATCGAGGCCCCGGTCATCCGCACCGCCATTACCGGCGGCAGCGGGCAGATCACCGGCGGGTTCAGCGCCCAGCAGGCGACCGACATGGCGCTGCTGCTGCGCGCGGGTGCGCTGCCCGCACCGCTGAACGTGATCGAACAGCGCTCCATCGGCCCGTCGCTGGGGGCTGATTCGATCCGGGCGGGCGGCTACAGCCTTGCCGCCGGCTTCGTGCTGGTGATCGCGTTCATGGCGCTGTTCTATGGCCGGTTCGGGTGGTACGCGAACATTGCCCTGCTGGCCAATCTGGTGCTGATGACGGCCATCCTGTCACTGTTCGAGGCGACGCTGACCCTGCCGGGCATGGCGGGCATGCTGCTGACCCTGGGCATGGCGGTGGATGCGAACATCCTGATCAACGAACGCATCCGCGAGGAAGTGGGCCGTGGCCGCAGCGCGCTGCAGGCCATGCAGGCGGGCTTTGAACGCGCGACCGGCACGATCGTGGACAGTAATGCCACCGCCCTGCTGGCGCATGTCATGCTGTTCGTTTTCGGGACCGGGCCGGTTCGCGGCTTCGCGCTGACCATTACGATCGGTATCGTGACCACCCTTTTCACCACCCTTCTCCTATCCCGGATGCTGATGGTGCGCTGGTATGCCCGCACGCGCCCCAGCGCCCTGCCGGTCTGAGGCGCGCCAGATGATGTTTGATCGTCCCCTTCTCCGGTTCGTGCCGCGTGGCACGAAAATCAACTTCATGCGCGGCCGCTTTATCGGCCTCGCCACATCGGCGGTGCTGTCCATTGCCTCGCTGATCCTGTTCTTCCACCCCGGCCTGACGCTGGGGCTGGATTTCCGTGGCGGCATCGTGGTGGAAGCCCGCACGCAGGGACCGGCGGATTTCAACGCCATCCGCGCAGCACTTGCAGCCCAGCATGTCTCCGCTGCGGGCGTGCAGTCCTTTGGCGGGCCGGATGACGTGCTGATCCGCCTTGATACGCCACCTGACAGCGAACCCGACCATGAAGCGCGCACGCAGGCCATGGTCGATTCCGTACGCCATGCCATCGGCACCCTGCCCGGCGCGCAGGTGCTGCGTGCGGATGCGGTGGGCGCTTCGGTTTCAAAAGAACTGTTCCGTAACGGCATGCTGGCCCTTGGCATCAGCCTGCTGATGATCCTGGCCTATATCTGGTTCCGCTTTGAATGGGAGTTCGCGGTCAGCGCGGTGGTGACGCTGATCCTGGACCTGACCAAGGCCATCGGCTTCCTGGTCATCACGCATTTCGAATTCGATCTGGTCATGGTGGCCGCCATCCTGACCATCCTTGGCTATTCCACCAATGACAAGGTGGTGGTCTATGACCGCGTGCGTGAAAACCTGCGCAAATACCGCACCATGCCGCTGGCGGAACTGATTGACCTGTCAATCAACGAAACACTCAGCCGCACACTGGGCACGTCCTCGACCGTGTTCCTTGCCGCCCTGCCGCTGGCGCTGTTTGGCGGCGCCAGCCTGTCGGGGTTCGCGTGGGTGATGCTGTTCGGGATCGTGGTGGGCACGTCATCCTCCATCTTCATCGCGGCACCACTGCTGCTGCTGATGGGGGAAAGGCGCCTGCGGCGCGACGCGCGACCGCCCACGCGCACATAACCAGGCGTCCCCGCCCACGCACCGGAATGCGTGGGGAGCGGGGACGACCTTACCTGCCGGGGGCGGGCATGGCCGATTGCGGCTGGGCCTGCCCCTTTTTTGCATCTGCCCCCACAAAACCAGCCGGCAGGCAACGGGCCGACGCCCCGCCGGGGAAGGTGGAGGGATCGGGCTGGTTGGTGCACGCGACCATCAGCTCCACCGCGCGCTGGCCATCACGGCGCGCCCTGCCCGAGGGTTTGGTCAGGGCGGCGAGCAGCATGCTCTTGCCGTATTTGAGTGCGGTCGCCATGTCATACACCTGCTGGCCCGACAGGCCGCCATCCTGCAGGCGGCTGACCATGCCCCCTTCGGCCATGAAATAGGATGTGATCAGCAGGTAATCCTGTGCCGGGGCCGACAGGTGCGACATGTCCTGCCGTGGGGCGCTGTGGCACCCCGCCAGCCCGGCCGCCACGGACAGGGCCAGCAGCCCCCGGCGCACATGTCGTGTAATATCAATCATAAGCCAGCCCTTCACCATACCGGGGGATATTGGGCAGTCCCGTCCCCCCACACAAGGGCGGTCATGGGTACGCAAAAAAAACGGGCACCCGATCGGGTGCCCGTCCTGCCGTGCCGCAACCTGATATGTGTGGATCAGGCCTTGGGCGCGGGTGCCGCCGGCTTCTGGGCCGCTTCCGCCTTCAGCACATCGAGGATGTCCTGCAGCAGCACTTCGTTGCGCGGCGGTGCGGGCGGGGTCGTGGGCTTTTCGGCCTCTTTCTTCACCGTCAGGCGATTGATGGCCTTCACAACCCAGAAAATCACGAAACCGATGATGATGAACTGGATCACGGCGTTCAGGAACAGGCCGATATTGATCGTGACCGCCCCGGCCTTCTGCGCGTCGGCCAGTGTCGCCATATGCGGACCGCGCAGGGTGATGAACAGGTTGGTAAAGTCGATACCACCGATCAGCAGGCCCAGCACCGGCGTGAACACGTCCTTCACGAGGCTGTTCACAATGGCGGTAAACGCAGCGCCAACGATCACACCGACCGCCAGGTCAACCACATTGCCACGCATCAGGAATGCGCGGAATTCCCCCAGCCAACCGGGTACATGAAGATCCTTGACGTGCAGTTCGGGCACGTGATCCGGCAGTTTCGCCATGGATGCCAATCCTTTATTTGATAGAAGATGCCATAGCTCTAGCAACATCCCGACATCATGACGACCATATATTGTCACATGGCTTTTTCATTCCGCGCCATATGATGCAAGCGGGTAACACTACGCCGGCAAACCCGGGGAACCGGCTTTTCTTGCCATCGGGTGTTGATCTTGCCGGTGCTTGTCGTCTATACGCCTGCCGATACAACGCCCCCGGTCGGCATCGGTGGGCCCAGCGCGAAAGTGTTTGAAATGAAATCCGGCATCCACCCCGACTATCACGAAATCAATGTCATCATGACCGATGGCACCGAGTACACGACCCGCTCCTGCTACGGCAAGGCTGGTGACACGCTTCGTCTCGACATCGACCCGAAGTCCCACCCGGCATGGACCGGCGTGCAGCGCATGATGGACACCGGGGGCCAGGTCGCCAAGTTCAACAAGAAGTTCGGCGCGCTGGGCCAGCGCAAGAAGGGCTGATCACCCCGCCCTCCCGAACAGGTCTGACGTTTATGGAAATGCCCGGTCCCTTGAACAGGGGGCCGGGCATTCCCATGTCTGGAGTGCGCCGGACGCCCACGCGGGTCCATGCGCATCACCCGAAAATCGCGGTCCGCTCAGCCGAGGGGCCGCAAGACGACAGACCTTGCTTCATGGAGGTTTCAAACATGGCTTATGATTTCGCGCCGCTGTTTCGCAGCGCCATAGGATTCGACCGTCTGGCCCAGCTTGTCGATACGGCGGCACAGAACCCGGTCAGCCCGTCCTATCCCCCCTACAATATCGAAAAACTGTCGGACGCCCAGTATGCCCTGACAATGGCGGTCGCGGGCTTCGGTCCCGATGATATTGAACTGACGGTGCAGGACAATACCCTGATCGTGTCAGGGCGCGTCAGCGACAGTGCGCAGGGGCGGGAAATGCTGTATCGCGGCATCGCCACGCGGGCCTTTGAACGCCGCTTCGTGCTGGCGGACCATGTGGTGGTGGAAAAGGCCGACCTGACCAACGGACTGCTTCGCATCGCCGTACGCCAGATCATGCCTGAGGCGCTCAAGCCGCGCCGTATTCCCATTTCATCGGGGCAGGCCATGGCAGACAATGAAGCGTCAGGCGACGCGCCTGCCCCCGCAACCAGTGAAATGGATGGGCAGATCGCAGCCCGGACCGACGCGACACCTGCCCCGCAGCCCACGCGGCAGGCAGCGTAACATTCCACCTTCACCATATTTTACCGCAGGGGCGGGCCGTTGGCCTGCCCCTGTTTTTATTGATGCGAAACATCCCGGGCGGGTGGATTGAAGTCTTGACCTTTGCGGTCCGCAACCGTCATATCACTTCCACGAGTGTTTTCTGTTTCTGGCGCGCCAGCAGGTACGCACGGTCCCCACTTTGTCAGGGGGCTGTTTCAAACACCATTTCAGGTGCCTGCGTGTGGCGCCACACGCTGTAGGACCTGAGAATGACTGCCCTGCCCTTAATGCCCAAGGCAACCGCCGTGTGGCTTATTGAAAAGACGGCGCTGACCTTTACCCAGATTGCCGAATTCTGTGGAATGCACCCCCTGGAAGTACAGGCCATTGCCGATGGGGAAGTTGCACAGGGAATCGTGGGCTATGACCCGATTGCCAACCACCAGCTGACCCAGGCGGAAATCGACCGCTGCGAAAAGGACCCGGAATCCCGGCTCAAGATCCTGCCGCCAGCCAACCCGATCAACCGCCGGTCCAAGGGCGCGCGCTATACCCCGGTCGCCAAGCGTAACGACCGGCCGGACGCGATTGCCTTCATCCTGCGTAATTTCCCGCAGCTGTCGGAACAGCAGACCAGCAAGCTGCTGGGCACGACCAAGGACACCATTGAAAAGGTGCGCACCAAGCAGCACTGGAACAGCGCCAACATCAAGCCGCGCGACCCGGTGACGCTGGGCCTGTGCAGCCAGACGGACCTGAACGCCATGGTGGCCGCCGCCAACGAGCGCCTGGCGCGCGAAGGCCAGGCCGTGCCGCCGCCGCTGGAACTGGACGACGACAGCGAACACGGAATGTGACCCGCCCCCTGCCGCCCGGCCCACCGGGCGGCAGGGATGCTGTCAGCCCAGCCGGGCCAGACGCTCGATTTCCTCCTTCACACGAAGTTTCTCAAGCTTGAGCCGACGCAGGGCGCCCTCATCGGGCATGGGCCTGCGGTCTTCATCGAAAATGCGGGCATCAAGCCGCGCATGACGGGTTTTGAGGCTGTTGATACGTGCTTCGTACGACATGGAACCCTCCAGCGTCTTTGCTACAACCCGATCAGGCTAGACCAGACCGTGCGGCAATTTCCATGCTAAAATTGCAGCCCCCGGGGGGCATGCCGGGCATTTCGCCTTTTGCCGCGGATATGCTTAGGATACGACATGTCCACCTAAAAGATGAGCCGCCATGCTGACAGACCGGGACACCCTTCTTCGCAAGCTGCACGAACTGCGCAGCGAACACCGTGACCTTGATACGGTCATAAGCCGCATGGCCCTGCAGGTAACGGACCAGTTGCAGCTACAGCGGCTGAAAAAGCGCAAGCTGCTGCTGAAAGACGAGATCACATGGCTGGAAAGCCGCATGATCCCCGACAGTATCGCCTGATACCCAGACAAGAGTATTTCAATCGTGAGCCACCCCCCCCTTCCGTCCTCCGGCACGAAATCCCCGCGCGTGGGGCTGATCATGGGCAGCCAGTCCGACTGGGAAACCATGCGCCACGCCACCGTCGTGCTGGACGCGCTGGACATTGCGCATGAGGTGCGCATCGTGTCCGCCCACCGCACGCCCGACCGGCTGGCGGAGTATGCGAAATCAGCACAGGGACGTGGCCTGTCGGTCATTATCGCCGGCGCGGGAGGGGCGGCCCACCTGCCGGGCATGTGCGCCGCATGGACGGCGCTGCCGGTACTTGGCGTTCCGGTCGAATCCCATGCGCTGAAGGGCATGGACAGCCTGCTGTCCATCGTGCAGATGCCCGGCGGCATTCCCGTGGGCACGCTGGCCATTGGCAAGGCGGGGGCAACCAACGCAGCCCTTCTGGCGGCGTCCATCCTTGCCCTGTCGGATGCCCCCCTGGGGGAACGTCTGGCGGCATGGCGGGCGAAACAGACTGCCGCCGTGGCGCAGGAACCTGTGCGATGACACAGCTTCCCCCCGGTTCGGTCCTTGGCATTGTCGGGGGCGGGCAGCTTGGCCGCATGTCGGCCATTGCCGCCGCCCGCCTTGGCTATCATGCCCATATCCTGACAACGGAAAACGATGGCCCGGCCGCGCAGGTGGCCGATGCCATCACCCTTGGCCGGTATGATGATCATGACGCCCTGCGCCGCTTTGCCGATGCGGTGGATGTCATCACCTTTGAATTCGAGAATATCAGCGCCGACGGGCTGGACCTGCTGTCCAGCATCCGCCCGGTCCACCCCGCAGGCCATATCCTGCGGATCAGCCAGGACCGGATCGCGGAAAAGACCTTCATGGCGGAAAACGATATTCCGGTGGCCCCGTGGCGGGGGGTGCACGACCGCGCCGATCTGGACAGGGCAGCGCAGGCACTGGGCTACCCCTTCATCCTCAAGACCACGCGCCTTGGCTATGATGGCAAGGGACAGGCCCGAATCCATGATGCGGATGGTCTGGACGCCGCATTCGACAGCCTGCGCCCCCATCCGCTGGTAGCTGAAGGCATGGTGCGCTTTGCCTGTGAGGTCAGCGTGATGGTGGCCCGCAACGCGCACGGCGACATCGTGACCTTTGACGTAACCGAAAACCGCCATCGCGACGGTATTCTGGACATCAGTCTGGCCCCGGCCCGAATCGCGCCCGACCTTGCGGCGCAGGCGCGCGATCTTGCACGCCGCATTGCCACTGCGCTGGATCTGGTTGGCCTGCTGGGGGTTGAAATGTTCGTGGACCGTGATGGCAGCCTGCGCGTGAATGAAATCGCGCCCCGGCCCCATAATTCGGGACACTGGACCATGGATGCCTGCCCCGTGGACCAGTTTGAAATGCATGTGCGCGCCGTAACCGGCCTGCCCCTGCCCCCGGCCAGCCGCCACAGCGACGCCGTCATGAAAAACCTGATCGGCCCCGATGACATGGCCCTATGGCCTGAAATCATGGCGACGTCCGGCCTGCTGGCCCATCATTATGGCAAGGCGGAAGCCCGCCCGGGGCGCAAGATGGGACATGTGAACGTCCTGTTCCCCAAGGGCGCGCTGCCGGGGGAATTCGGGGTGGAGGCGGCTCTTGGCCCGCTGGCGCGCCCGGTGAACGCCGCATAGCTAGATCAGCAGCCCCGCCTCGCGGAAGCTGTGGGTGCGGCCATTGCCCACGATGATATGGTCATGGACCGTGACCTGCATGATCCGCCCGATCTGGGCGATGCGCAGCGTCATTTCGATATCGGCGGGCGACGGCTCCGGCTGGCCCGCAGGGTGGTTATGCGCCAGCACCAGCAGCCGTGCCCCAAGCGCCAGGGCGCGGCGCATGATCTCACGCGGGTACACCGGCGAATGGTTGACCGTGCCGGTGCCCATCAGTTCATCGGCCAGCAGGTGGAAGCCTTCATCAAGGAACAGCACCCGGAACTGCTCGATCACTTCATGGCCCATGCAGGCCTGCAGGTAAGCCTCCAGCCCCCCACGCCCCGCCAGCACGTCCGTGCGGCGCACGCGGGCGCGGTACAGGCGCAGCGCCGCCTCCCGCACCACCGCAAGCAGCGGCGGCAGCGCGGTTTCCCGTCCCGCCACTTCATCCAGTCCCCCCACATGCGCTGACAGCGCCATACCCGCCGAACCGAAATGCGCCAGAAAGCTGGCAGCCAGCCGGTCCGGCGCGGGGTGGGTGGTATCCAGCGTGCGGATCAGATTCTGCACGAAGGCATGGTCATCCGCCCGGCTTATGCCGCCCCCAAGGGGTAACGTGACCGGCGCGTACTGCCTGTGTTCGGACAAAACGGGGATTTCCCAACAATTTCAGGACAAGGCCGCCCGGAATGATGCATGATGTGTTCAGGACAAGGAGGTTATGAACCTGCATGCTGCTTCACAAGAACCATACCGTACTTTTTGACCTGGACGGAACCATCGTGCGGTCCCGCGATGGTATTGTAGAATCCATTTATGCCGTACTGCGTGACCTCGGGCATGAACCGGACATGTCGGTTGACCTGACATGGGTGGTCGGGCCACCGCTGGAGGAACTGATCGCCCATATCCTCGCCCATTATGGCGATGACCGGGTGCATGAGGCGATGGCGCTTTACCGCAAGCACTACGAATCGGAAGGCATGCACAAAAGCCCGGTCTTCGATCACATGCGCAACGTGATCGAAACCCTGTCGGCGGAAGGAGTGCGGCTGTTTGTCGCGACATCCAAGCCACGCCACCTTGCACGCAAGATCCTGCACCTGCGCAACCTCGTGCAGTATTTTGATGGCCTGTCCGGCGCGCGCGCCGATGACAGCGGCGCCGAAAAGCCCGAACTGATCGCCGCCGTGCTGCGCGAACATGACATCCGCCGCGAAGACGCGCTGATGATCGGCGACCGGCGTTTTGACATAAGCGGCGCCCATGCCAACCACGTCCGTGCCCTGGGCGTGCTATGGGGATATGGCACGCGGGAGGAACTGACGCAGGCAGGCGCGGACGCGCTGGTCAGCCAGCCGTCCGAACTGCTGGACGCCATCCGTCAGCAGTTTGCCGCAGCCGAAGCCCATCCCCACGCCTGACCGGCTGCCTAGAGCAGATCCGGTTTGAATGGACACATTCGAACTGGTGAATATGCTATATAAACAATAAGTTAGAGAAATTTCACTGAGCCGGAGTTCAGTGAAATTGCTCTAGGCCACGATCATGGCCCGCAGGCTGGTGCTGGTCCCACCGCCGCGTACCACGCAGTCATGCAGGGTCAGGCCCAGCAGGCGGGCATGGGTATGCAGCATGCGGCCGAAACGCAGCTCCGCGGGACTGCCGCCTTTCGGCGGGGTCTGCCGGCCCATGTCCCTGACCGCGACGAGGGAGACGGCATGCAGTTCCAGCGCCCGCGCCAGCACTGCACGGCACATGTCGGCAGGCTGGCCGGTGGCCGTCACCTCATCGGCCAGCACATGCCGCACGGAATCCAGGTAGAACACCCGCCATCCGTCCGCGTCATGCACCGGCAGCCGGTCACAGTATTCCAGCACCGCCGCCATATCCGTGAACATTACCTGCGCACGCAGGTCGGGATGGGCCAGACGCCACGCGACGCGCGCGGGACACCCCAGCACCGCCACCCCACGCGGCCCCAGCCCCGCCGCGCGCAATGCGGCGGGCGTAGCATCCAGCACAGCCTCCAGACTGCCAAATCTGGCCAGCAGCGCCTTGGCCTTCGGCTTGGTATCGCGCCGGGGCACTGCCGCGAACAGAAGTACTTCCAGCAGTTCATAATCCGCCAGCGAATGCGCGCCCGCCGTGCGGATGCGCCTGCGCATGCGCGCCCTGTGGCCGCCCGGTCCCGTACCCGTTTTCATGCCGTCCCTGCTTCCCACCGCATTTCCCCCTGGCCACGACTGATAGCATTGGTTCCCCCGCGCCGGGGTTGCTATAGAAGATACCGTGATGGACAGCCTTATCCCAACCGGCCGCGCGCCGGATTACCTGAACCGCCTCAATCCCGAACAGCGGGCCGCGATCGAGACCACCGATGGTCCGCTTCTGGTCCTTGCCGGCGCGGGCACGGGCAAGACGCGGGTGCTGACAACGCGGTTCGCGCATATCCTGCTGTCGGGCCGGGCGCGCCCCAACCAGATCCTTGCCGTAACCTTCACCAACAAGGCCGCGCGCGAAATGCGCGAACGCGTCAGCGCCCTGCTAGGTGAACCGGCGGAAGGGCTGTGGCTGGGCACGTTCCATGCCCTGTGCGCGCGCATGCTGCGCCGCCATGCGGAATATGTCGGGCTGACCAGCAGCTTCACCATCCTTGATACCGATGACCAGCTGCGTCTGCTCAAACAGATTCTCGAACCCTACCGTATCGATACCAAGCGCTGGCCGCCACAGGCCATAATGGGCGTGATCCAGCGATGGAAGGACCGCGGGCTGGTGCCCGACGCCATCACGGCGGCGGAGGATACGGATTTCGCCAATGGCCGGTGCGCCGAAATCTATACCGATTACCAGCAGCGCCTGCGGCAGATAAACGCCTGCGACTTTGGCGACCTCATGCTGCACATGACGGAAATCCTGCGCAGGCACCCCGATGTGCTGGCGCAGTATCACCGTTTCTTCCGGTATATTCTGGTGGACGAATATCAGGACACCAACACCATCCAGTACCTGTGGCTGCGGCTGCTGGCGCACCGCGACGGCCAGCCATCGAACATCTGCTGCGTGGGGGATGATGACCAGTCGATCTATTCATGGCGCGGGGCGGAAGTGGAAAACATCCTGCGCTTCGAACGCGATTTCCCCGGGGCGAAGGTCGTGCGGCTGGAACGCAACTACCGCTCCACCCGGCAGATCCTTGGCGCGGCGTCGGGCCTGATCGCCCATAACGAGGAACGTCTGGGCAAGACGCTTCACCCCGGCCGCGAGGATGCGGAAGGCGAGAAGGTCCGCGTCATTTCCGTGCAGGATTCGGATGACGAAGCCCGCATGGTCGGCAGCGAGATCGAACGCCTGCGCGCCGATGGCCACCCGATGGCGGAAATCGCCATCCTTGTCCGCGCTGGCTTCCAGACCCGCGCGTTCGAGGAACGGCTGATCACCCTTGGCCTGCCCTATCGCGTGGTGGGCGGCCTGCGCTTTTACGAACGCGCCGAAATCCGCGACGCCATCGCCTACATGCGCGTGGTCAACCAGCCGTCCGATGACCTTGCGTTCGAACGCATCATCAACGTGCCGCGCCGGGGCGTGGGCACCACGGGCCTGCAGAAAATGCACATGCACGCCCGCGAACGCCAGATCCCGCTGACCGCGGCCGTACTGGAAATGCTGGGGGCGGGCGACATCAAAGGCCGGGCGAAGGAACAGCTTGCCACCCTCATGCGCACGCTGGCCACCACGCGGGACATGCTGGGGCGCGAGGGGCATGTCGTCGCCATTGATTACCTGCTGGAAGACAGCGGGTATATCGACATGTGGAAGGCCGACAAATCCCCCGATGCCCCCGGACGGCTGGAAAACCTGAAGGAACTGGTGCGCTCGCTGGCGGATTATGAAAACCTCAGCGGGTTCCTTGAACATGTCGCCCTTGTCATGGACACCGAAGACAGGTCGGGCGAGGACAGCATGAGCATCATGACGCTGCATGGCGCCAAGGGGCTGGAATTCGACACCGTATTCCTGCCGGGGTGGGAAGAAGGCGTCTTCCCGTCCCAGCGCACGCTGGATGAAGGCGGCCTGAAAGGACTGGAGGAGGAGCGCCGCCTTGCCTATGTCGGCATTACGCGCGCGCGCAGACTGGCGATTATCAGCCACGCCGCCAACCGCCGCATATATGGCAACTGGCAGTCCGCCATTCCCAGCCGCTTTGTCGAGGAACTGCCGGGGGAACATGTCGAGATACGCGGCGATACATCCAACAGCAGGCGCAGCTTCCTGGGCCGTCCGGCCGTGTTTGGCAGCACGCCCTTCCCGCTGGTGGCGTCGCGCCGCGTGCATGACGTAACCCCGTCCACCAACGCCACGTCGGCCATGAAGGTGGGCGCGCGTGTATTCCACCAGAAATTCGGCTACGGCACGATTACCTCGGTCGAGGGAAACCGGCTGGAAGTCGCGTTTGAAAAAGCAGGCCCCAAGCGGGTGATCGATACATTTGTTGAGCAGGTATAGATGAGCCTTTCCCCCCGGCGTCACGCCACAGAACTGGAAACCATATCGGTCTCCGTCCCGCCGGACGCGGTCGAAGCATACGAATCCGCCCTGTCCACCGTCTGCGCCACCATCGGTATCTTTGAAGTCGATGACAGCCAGACCCTGTGGCGCGTGGAAGGCGTCAAGGATACCGGCAGCGGGGAAGACGAACTGCGCGCCGCCCTGATCCTTGCGGCGCTGACCAGCGGCGTCGATGCGGAACTGGAACGCAGCCACACGGAATCCGAAGGCTGGCTGGCCCGCACGTACGAATCCTTTCCCGAGCAGCTTGCTGGCAAGCGCTTCGCGATCCGTGGCACGCACCTTGAACGCACCACCAGCCCCCAGCGCATCACCATCACGCTGGATGCGGGCGTCGCCTTCGGATCGGGGGAACACGGCTCGACCCGTGGCTGCCTGCGCGCGCTGGAAATGGTCGCCTGTCGCAGGCCGCAGCGTATCCTCGACCTTGGCTGCGGATCGGGCATCCTGGCCATGGCCGCGGCAGCCCTGCTGCACAAACGCGTGCTTGCGACCGACATCGACCCGTGGTCCGTGCGCGTGACCCGGCGCAACGCGGCCATGAACGGGCTGTCCAATCTGGTGGACTGCCACCTTGGCAATGGCTGGGCCACGCCCGCCATCCGCCACCATGCCCCCTATGACCTTGTCTTCGCCAATATCCTTGCCCGCCCGCTGTGCAGCATGGCGGCGGACCTTGCGCGCAACCTGCTGCCCGGTGGCACCGCCATCCTTGCGGGACTGCTGAACACGCAGGTACGCATGGTGCTGGCCGCCCATCGCCGCCACGGGCTTATTCTGGAACGCCACCTGCGTGAAGGCGACTGGGGCACGCTTATCCTGCGCAAACCCAATGGCTGACACGCCCCCCCTGCTGATCCGTGATGCAACGGATGCGGATATTCCCGCCATTGTCGAAATCGTCAATCACGCCATCCGCAACAGCACATCCATGTGGGAAACCCACGAAACCACCATCGCCGCCCGGCTGGACTGGCTGCATTCCAGCCAGGCCAGCGGGTTTCCCGTGCTGGTGGCCGAAACACCCGATGGCCATGTGGCGGGATACAGCAGCTGGAAAACATTCCGGCCCTTTTCCGGCTACAGGCACACGGTCGAACATTCGCTGTACATCGCTCCGGCCTACAAGCGCCGTGGCATTGGCAGCGCGCTGCTACAGGCCCTGTGCGACCGCGCGAAGGCGGCGGAGGTACATGTCATGATCGCGGGCATCACCTCCACCAACATCGCATCACGCAAGCTGCATGAACGCTTTGGCTTCCAGCATGGTGGCCTGCTGCCGGAATGTGGCACGAAATACGGACGGTGGATGGACCTTCTGTTCCTGTACCGCATCATGTCCGTTGCCTGATCCCCTGCACCCGAAGGAGATGCCCATGCCCCCAGCCCCGAACCGCCCCGATGCGCTGCGCACCGTGCTGAAACAGATGGGTGTCGACGGATTCATCCTGCCCCGTGGGGATGAGCACCTGGGCGAATATGTCGCCCCCTGCGCCGAACGGCTGGCATGGCTGACCGGCTTTACCGGCAGTGCGGGCATGGCGGCGGTACTGCCGGACCGGGCGGCCGTGTTTTCCGATGGCCGCTACATCACCCAGATGGACCAGCAGGTCGATGCCGCCGCATGGGAACGGCTGCATATCCGCGAGATGCCCCCCGCCACATGGCTGGCGCGGCATGGCGCGACCTGCCGGATCGGCTACGACCCACGCCTGATCAGCGAAAGCGCGCTGCGCCCGTTCAGTGACGCGGGGCTGGAACTTGTGGCGCTGCCCGCCAACCCGGTTGACCGGATATGGACCGACCGCCCGACCGCCCCCTGCACGCCCTGCGTGCCGCAGCCCGAGGAATGGGCCGGGCAGTCCAGTCAGGACAAGCGCACGGCCATTGCCGACGGATTGCGCGATGCGGGGGATGCCGCACTGGTGCTGAGCGACCCGGCCTCGATCGCATGGCTGCTGAACATACGCGGCCGTGACGTGCCGTACACGCCGCTCAGCCTGTCATTCGCCATCGTGCATGATACCGGTCGCGTCACATTGCTGATCGATCCGGCCAAAGTATCCGACGCCACGCGGCAATGGCTGGGCGCAGATGTCACGATTGCCCCCCCCGATGCGCTGGAACCCGGCCTGCGCGCCCTGTCTGGCGCACGCGTGCAGGTGGACCCGGTCAGCAACGCCGTCTGGTTCATGCAGACGCTGGAAGATGCGGGGGCTACGGTCATCCGCAAGGGCGATCCCTGCCAGATGCCCAAGGCGATCAAGAACGCAACCGAACAGGACGGCAGCCGCCGCGCCCATCTGCTGGACGGCATCGCCATCTGCCGTTTCCTGCACTGGCTGGATGAAAACGCCACGAATACGGCGGAACTGGAGGCGGCGAACCAGCTGGAGCGTTTCCGCGCGGCCTGCCCGGATTACCGCGAGGAAAGCTTTCCCGCCATTTCCGGTTCCGGCCCGAACGGGGCCATCATCCATTACCGCGTCACCCCCGAAACCGACCGCAGGCTGCAGCCGAACGAGGTGTACCTGATCGACAGTGGTGGCCAGTACCCCTTTGGCACCACCGATATTACCCGCACGGTCTGGACCGGGCCGGACGCACCGGGGGCGGAGGTGCGCGATGCCTTCACCCGCGTGCTGCGCGGACATATCGCGCTGGCCCGCGCGCATTTCCCGCGTGGCGTGACCGGCCACGCGCTGGATGCCCTTGCCCGCCATGCCCTGTGGGAGGGGGGACTGGATTATGACCATGGCACCGGCCACGGCATTGGCAGCTATCTGTCGGTGCATGAGGGACCGGCCACCATTTCCCCCGTTTTCCGTCCCGTAAAGCTGCATGCAGGCATGATCCTGTCCAACGAGCCAGGCTATTACCGCCCCGGCGCATTTGGCATCCGCCTGGAGAACCTGCATCTGGTCCAGCCATCCCCCACGGCGGAGGAAGGACGCAGCTTCCTGCAGTTCGAAGTGCTGACCCTTGCGCCATTTGACCGGCGGCTGATTGACGCAGGCAGCCTGCAGAAAAACGAGATTGCCTGGCTGGACGCCTATCATGCACGGGTTTTTGAAATGATCGCCCCACATCTGGGAAGTCAGGAACGCACATGGCTTGGCGTCGCATGCGCACCGCTGAACGCCGGATAATGTGACTGCAAAACCACAGCCATGGCCCGGTGGCCCGATTGTCACGCGGGGCTGGGGGGCCTAGGACTTTTAACCAGTTCCGACGGGGCGCCCGGCAACGAACCGGGTCCGCCAAGCCGGTGCATGCTGAAACGCTTTTCAGTAGCAAGCACAAAGGGAGACGTCCGAGAATGTCTACAGAAAAAACAATTCCCGCCACCCTGATTCCCGGTGATGGAATCGGGCCTGAAATCGTCCAGTCCGTTACCGAGATCCTGGATGCGGTTGGTGCCCCTTTCAAATGGGAAAAGGCTCTTGGTGGTGTCGCGGCTCTTGATGCCACCGGCAGCCCGCTGCCCAAGGAAACGATCGAAAGCATCCGCCGCACCGGCCTTGCGCTGAAAGGCCCGCTGACAACCCCGGTCGGTGGTGGCTTCAAATCCATCAACGTGACACTGCGTCAGGAGTTCGGCCTGTTCGCGAATGTCCGTCCGACCAAGACGATCGTGCCCGGTGGCCGTTTCGAGAACATCAACCTCGTCATCTTCCGCGAAAACCTCGAAGGGTATTACGCGGCGATGGAAAACTACATTCCCTACGGTGACGACCCGCATGCCATCGCCACCAGCGCAGGCTACACCACGCGCAAGGAATGCAACCGCATCGTGCGCTATGCCTTTGAATACGCGGTCAAGAACAACCGCAAGCGCGTCACCCTGGTGCACAAGGCCAACATCCTGAAGCTGCTGACGGGCCTGTTCCTTGAAGAAGGCCGCAAGGTCGCCAAGGAATATGAAGGTCGCGTGGAAGTGAACGAACGGATTGTCGATGCCTGCGCCATGCAGCTGGTGACCGATCCGTGGCAGTATGACTGCATTGTCACCACCAACCTGTTTGGTGACATCCTGTCCGACCTGACCGCCGGTCTGGTTGGTGGTCTTGGCCTTGCGCCGGGTGCCAACATTGGCGAAAAAGCCGCCGTGTTTGAAGCCGTCCATGGTTCGGCGCCGGACATCGCGGGCCAGAACAAGGCCAACCCGACGTCCCTGCTGCTGGCCGCGAACATGATGCTGGCGCATGTGGGCCGCCAGGATCTGGCCACCCGTATCGACAAGGCCATTGAAAAGGTCATCACCTCGGGCGCCGTGCGCACGGGCGACCTGGGCGGCAAGGCCAGCACGACCGACCTGACCGCAGCCCTGAAGCAGGCACTGGTCTGATCCGGTTTTTCCCGCGGCGGCCAGTCTGCTGCGGGATACGAAAAAGGGCCATGGCGTTACATACGCCATGGCCCTTTCTGTTAGAGACTGTTTAAAAACAACTCATTGATGAAAAAAGAATAAAAGTTTTGAAATGCCACCTTTTTGCAAAAAGCTTCACCAAAACTGTCTTTAATTTTAAAACGCCATCATAAGCTGACTTTTTAAATAATCCCTCGACCCGCTCAACTACCGCGATAGGTCGAAAACCCGTAGGGCGAGACCAGCAGCGGCACATGGTAATGGCCGCCCTTTTCCCCCGGTGCCACCTGCGCCATGCCAAAGGCAATGGGCACCACGTCAAGGAACGGTGGATCCGACAGCGCGACATCACGGGCACGGAAATACGCCGCTACGGCAAATTCCAGCCGGTAGGCCCCCGCCTGCATGTCCCCTGTCGTCTGGCTCAGTTCCGGGCAGCGGCCATCTGCATTGGTCACGCCGCGAAACAGGCATTCGCGTCCTGCCCACAGGCTGATCGCCATGCCTGCGGCGGGCTGGCCCGAAACAAGGTCAAGGACATGGGTGGAAAGGGTGCTCATGGTTCCTGCTCCAGCCGCGCCAGCACGTCCGCCAGCCGCAGGGCGGCAATCTTGTTGATTTCACACAGCGCGGCCTGCTGTTCTTCTTCCGGCGTATTGTCCAGCCGGATGCGCATTCCGTTCAGGATTCCTTCCTTGTCCGACCGCCGCACACAGATAATGAACGGAATGCCGAACCTGGCTGCATAGGCATCATTCAGGGCGCGGAATGTTGTGAATTCCTCCGGCGTCAGCCGATCCAGCCCGGCGGATGCCTGCTCCGCCGCTGATGCGGATGTCAGCGTCGGGTCCACGCCCATGCGCTGCGCCAGTTCAGGATGGGCACGGATCAACGCCATTTTTTCCGCATCCGTCGCCCGGTCCAGTTCATGACGCATGGCAGCCAGCATAGCGTCCCTGTCGGCAAAGGGGCCATGGGCATGCGCACGCTGGGCGATCCATGGGGAATGTTCGTATATTGGGCCGAACAGTTCCACAAACCGGACTGTGGACGCCCCGTTGACCCGATCCATCACGTTTTTCATGCTGGATGTACATCCAGCCAGTGCCGGGCGATATCCAGCCGGGTCGCGACCCATACTTTTTCGCGCGTGGCGATATAGTCAAGGAAACGCGCCACCGCCCGCGCACGCCCCGGACGCCCCGCCACACGGCAGTGCAGGCCAACCGACATCATGCGCGGCCTGTCGGCACCCTCCTCATACAGTTCATCAAAGGTATCGCGCAGGTAGTTGAAGAACTGTTCACCTTCGGTAAAGCCGTTCAGCGCGACAAAGCGCATGTCGTTCACATCCAGCGTATAGGGCACGATCAGCTGTGCGCGGCCGTTGCTGCGGTCATAATATGGCAGGTCATCGGCGTAGGAATCCGCGTCGTATACAAAGCCGCCTTCTTCCGCCACCAGACGCGCGGTATTGGGGCTGGTGCGCCCCTGGTACCAGCCCAGCGGGCGTGATCCGGTCAGCTTCGTATGCAGCGCGATACATTCCTGGATATGCGCGCGTTCCACCGCTTCGGGCACGTGCTGGTAATCGATCCAGCGCAGCCCATGGGACGCGATTTCCCAGCCTGCGTCCTTCATCGCCGCAACCGCTGCCGGGTTACGCGCCATGGCCGCCGCCACGGCAAAGACCGTCAGGGGCTGCTTACGTTCGGTAAAGATGCGGTGCAGCCGCCAGAACCCGGCACGGGAGCCATATTCATACAGGCTTTCCATCGCAATCGCGCGCGCGCCGGTAATCGACTGCGCCCCGACCATTTCCGACAGGAACGCTTCCGACCCGCGGTCACCATGAAGGACCGAGTTCTCGGCCCCCTCTTCATAATTGATGACGAACTGCACCGCGATCCGCGCGCCGCCGGGCCATTTCGCATCCGGCGGGTTGCCCGCGTACCCAACCAGATCGCGGGGATAGCTATCCGTTCCAGACATTATGCCAGATCCCCCGTTCTTATGCGTTATAGGCCGCAAGGGCGGCATCGACGCCGCTGCCTGCGGCAAAGCTGTAGCCTTCGTGGCGCAGGACGGTTTCCAGCGCGCCGATGGTCAGCAGTACCTTGTGCTTTTCCGCGTTGTAGCCCATCGCGCCAATACGCCAGATCTTGCCCTGCAGCGGCCCGAAGGCGGAACCGATCTCGATTTCGAAATCCTCGCGCATGCGGCCACGCACCTTTTCACCGTCAATGCCCTTGGGAATGTAGACGCCGGTCACGTTGGTCATGCGGTAGTCGTCGCAACCAAACAGTTCCAGCCCTAGCGCGCGCATGCCCGCGCACATCGCGCGTGACGCACTGGCATGGCGGGCGAAGCGGGCCTGAAGCCCTTCTTCCAGCACGATACGGGCGGCTTCACGCGCGCCATACAGCATGGAGGTGGCTTCGGTATGATGGTTCAGCCGCTTTTCGGACCAGTAGTCCATGATCATGGCCAGGTCGAAATAGTTCGAGGGAATGCGCACGCGCGTGCCATCATGCGTATCCGCGCCGCGGATCCCGGCTTCGACATGGCGACGGGCGAAAATATGTTCCGCCGCACGGTCGGAAATGGTGATGGGGGCCGAACCCGGCGGGCCGCCCATGCATTTCTGCAGACCCGAACTGACTACGTCCACACCCCAGCGGTCGGTCGCAACTTCCATGCCGCCCAGCGTGGCGGTGGTATCGACATAGGACAGCACGCCATATTTGCGGCACAGCGCGCCAACACCATCAAGCGGCTGGGCAACGGTGGTGGAGGTATCGCCATGGATGCACGCCAGCACATGCGGACGGTGGGTGGTGAGTGCGTCCTCGATCTGCTCCAGCGTCGCGACCTCGCCCCACGGAATGTCCAGCGTCACGATTTCAGCGCCAATGCGCTGCGCGATTTCGGACAGCAGCAGCCCGAAGCGGCCTGCGCGCACGATCAGCAGTTTCATGCCCGGTTCGACCAGCGAGACAAGCGATGCCTCGATCCCGGCGCGCGCCGTGCCATCGACCAGGAATGTCCAGCGGTTGTTGGTCATGAACACCTGACGGTACAGGTCCATCGTCTGGTTCATGTATTCGGTCATTTCCGGGTCGAACTGACCCAGCATGTCAGCCGCCATGGCCCGCAGCACACGCGGGTGCGCATTGACCGGTCCCGGCCCCATCAGCAGCCGGGCGGGAGGGTTGATCTGGCCGAAAAATGTCTGGGTCATCCGAAACGTCTCTCAAAAAGTCCGATAAAAGTAATCATCGCCCGCAGCGCGGCATCCGTATCATCATCGGTCACGGATTCAGCCGGGTTATGGCTGATACCACCCGCGCACCGGATAAACAGCATGGAAACCGGGGCCAGATGCGCCATGATCATCGCGTCATGTCCCGCGCCGCTGACCAGCAGCGGGGCCGGGGCATGGGTCACGTCATGCACCGCCAGTTCCATAAGCGCGGTCAGCGCAGGGTCGCATGGCGTGGCGTCCAGATCCTGCTGCAGCGCCACATCCATCTCCAGCCCGCGCCGGTCCGCGACCTGACGGGCCTCCTCCAGGATTTCCGCCGCCGCGCGGTCGCGCGTGGCGTCAGTGCCGGCACGGACATCAATGGTGAACACCACTTCGCCCGGCACGACATTGGCTGCCCCCGGCATGACATCCAGCGACCCGACAGTGGCCACCAGCCCGTCCGCGCCGGCACGGCCAATGCGTTCAGCGGCAAGGATGATGTCCGCCGCCCCCGCCAGCGCGTCGCGCCGCAGCTTCATGGCCACCGTGCCCGCATGGCCCGCCATGCCGCGCAGCGTCACGCGGTAGCGGTACTGGGCCGCGATGGCGCTGACCACGCCAAGGGCGCAGCCTTCGGCCTCCAGCGCCGGGCCCTGTTCGATATGCGCCTCGACATAGGCCACGACCGGGTCGCCCCTGCGGGACGCGGCCTGCATCTGACCCACATCCAGCCCGAATGCTTCCAGCGCGCTGGCCAGGGTGGCGGTCTCGGCCCAGTCGGACATGGCCGGATCTGGACTATCCAGCACGCCTGCCACGGCATGGGAGGTCAGCATGCCGGACGGAAACCGCGATCCTTCCTCGTCCCCGAAGCCGATGACTTCCAGCGCGAAGGGAAAGCGTTTTCCCTGCCGCGCGAAATGGGCCACCGTCTCGATGCCAAGGATCACGCCCAGCATCCCGTCAAAGAACCCGCCATCGCGCACGCTGTCGATATGCGAGCCAAGCAGCACGACCGGGGCATCGGGCGTCAGGCCGTCATACCGCCCGACAAGGTTGCCTGCGGCATCGATGCGCGTGGTCATGCCTGCATCGCGCATCCACTCCGCCAGCCGCCCACAGGTCGCGCGGTAGGACGGGCTGAGATAGGGGCGGAACAGCCCCCCTTCCATATCCGAATACGGCGCACGGCCCAGTTCGGTGCACCGCGCCACGGCACGTGCGCCACAGGGATGATCCATTATTTTACCTGCCTGCATTACCATGCCGCCACGCATCCATCGCTACGCGGGTCGGTCGCCCCTTCCAGCAGGCCCGATCCATGGCGCACCAGCGCGCCCGCATGGCCCATTGTGGAAGAAAACGGTTCAACCCGTTCCATCTGGTGTCCCGCCGCCTGCATCCGGGCGATGACCTCAGGGTCGAAGCGATCCTCGTATTTCAGGCTGACGCTGCTTTCGCCCCATGTCCGCCCCAGCAGCCAGCGTGGCGCCGTGACGGCTTCCTGCAGTTCCATGCCGTAGCGCGCGTAGCGGGTGAAAATGGCGGACTGCGTCTGTGGCTGTCCCTCGCCCCCCATGGTGCCATAGACCATGGTCCGCCCGTCATCAAAACGGGCACCGGCGGGGTTGAGTGTATGGAACGGCTTGCGGCCCGGACGCAGGCCATTCCAGCCCTGCGGGTCCAGTCCGAAGCTGGTGCCACGGTTCTGCCAGACAATGCCGGTGCGCGGCAGCACGACGCCGGACCCGTATTCGAAATACAGGCTCTGGATCATGCTGACGGCCAGTCCGTCGGAATCAATCACACCCAGCCAGACCGTGTCCCCCGCCTGCGACTGCCACGGCCACGGCGCCGCCCGGTCGGGATCAATGCTGGCGGCCATGCGATCAAGCGCCTTGCGGTCATCAAGGATGTCCTGCGCCTGAACGGTCATGTAGGCGGGATCGCCCACATGGGTATCGCGGTAACGGAACGCCTGCTTGGTCGCTTCGACCAGCCCGTGCAGGTAATCGAAATCATCCGCCTTCGCCGCCTTCAGCCGGTCGAACAGCGCAAGGATCAGCAGCGACGCGACCCCCTGCGTCGGCGGCGCGAGGTTGTACAGGTCCGCCCCATGGATACGCGCATGCAGCGCGGGCTGGTGGGTTGCCCTGTGCCCCTGCAGGTCCGCAAGCGCAAGCGGACTGCCCACGTCGTTCAGGTCGGCTGCGATCTCGCGCGCCACATTTCCACGATAGAAACTGGACAGCCCTTCATCCGCCAGCTGCCGCAGGGTCTTGGCAAGGCGGGGATTGTGCAGGATGTCACCAGGCTGCGGCAGGCGACCACCGGGCGTGAACAGGTCCCGGAAACCGGGCACGTCCTTCAGTTCATCAAACTTCGCGCGGGTCAGGTTGGCCGCGCTGTCGGTTACGGGCACGCCCTGTTCCGCATAATACAGCGCATCACGCAGCACCCGCCCCAGTGGCAGGGCGGACGTCATGGCATGGCTCCATGACAGCGCCATGTCCCAGCCCGATACGGTGCCCGCCACGGTATTGGCCGCAAGCGGACCGCGCCAGGGAATCGTATCCAGCCCTGCGGCGTGGTAAAAGGCGGGATCGGCCTTCTGTGCCGCCGCCCCACAGGCATCAATGGTTTCCACGCGCCCATCGGGCCACATGGTCAGCCAGAACGCATCCCCGCCAATCCCGGTCATGTGTGGATAGACCACAGCCAGGGCCGCGGCGGTGGCGACAGCGGCCTCGATTGCCGTGCCCCCCGCCTTGAGCACGTCAAGCCCGGCCTGACTGGCCAGGTGGTGGGGGGATGTGACCATCCCCCGGCATGAACGCGGCGTATTCAGCATCAGCTGTCCTTCCGTGCGTATCCTGCCTCGATCGGGCGGCAGGCCGCGAGACCCGCGCGCTGCAGTTCGGCCGCCACGGCAAACAGCTTCGCTTCCCCGCCCGGCGCACCGATAAGCTGGATGCCCTGCGGCAGGCCATCAACCGCAAGCGGGGCCGCCAGCACCGGCAGCCCGGCAAGGCTGATCGGCTGCGTGAAAATGCCAAGGTTGGCGCGGGCGGACACCGTCCTGCCATTCACGGTGATGGATGGCTGGTCAATCCGGGGGGCGACACCCACCGTGGTTGGCGCCACCAGCACATCCGCATGGGCAAGGGCGGCATGCACATGCCCACGGAACCAGCGGCGGAAACGCTGCGCCTGCACGAATGTCGCGGCAGGCAGCATGGCCCCGGCCATAAGCCGCCCGCGCGTGGCGGGATCATACTGCATGGCCCGGCGGCGCAGGCGCGGCAGGTGCAGGTTGCCCCCTTCCGCCGCGCTGATCAGGAATGCCGCGGCGCGCGCACGCGCGACTTCAGGCAGTTCGATCACCCGGTCATGCCCCAGATGCGCCATGACACGGTCAATGCCTGCCGCAAGTTCCGGGCTGATATTTTCGGCAAACCATCCGCCAAGGCGGGCCACACGCACATCACCCACGTCGGGTTCGCCCACATGCACCCCGCCGGCCATGATGCCGTACACCGCCCGCAGGTCCTCGACCGTGTCGGCCATCGGACCAACCACATCCAGGCTGGCCACGAACGGATAGACCCCGCGCAGCGGCATCTGCCCGTAAGTCGGCTTCAGCCCCCATACCCCGCATAGCGAGGACGGGACGCGGATGGACCCGTTGGTGTCCGATCCCAGCGTGAACGGCAGCAGGCCCGCGGCCACCGATGCCGCCGACCCACCCGATGACCCACCGGCCAGACGCGCGGGATCATGCGGATTGCGCGTTGTGCCGGTATGGGCGTTTTCGGTGGAAAAGCCGTAGGCGAACTCATCCATGTTCAGCGTCGCGACCGGCACGGCGCCTGCCGCGCGCAGGCGTTCGACCACCTCTGCATCGCGCGTGGCGGGCAGGTTGTCGCGCAGGACAATGGACCCTGCCGTGGTGACCTCGCCCCGGACGTCAAACAGGTCCTTCACGCCAAAGGGCACGCCCGCCAGCGGGCCGGGATCGCGCCCCGCCGCAACGGCCTTGTCCACCTCCTCGGCCTGCGCCACGGCGGCGGGGCCAAGGATGCGGGTCACACTGTTGAAACGGGTATCACGGACCTCGATATCCGCGATGACGGCGGTCACGACCGACACGGCGCTGCGGCGTCCGGCCCGCACATCCGCCGCAATGGCAAGGGCGGCGCCCGCCTTGTGCCCCTGAACGGTCATGGCGTGTACTCATAGGCGGGTTCGCAGTCATCAGGCAGCGCAAAACCGCTGACCAGATCGGCATACCCCTGCAGCAGGGCGGTATTCGCCACGACATCGGGCATGCAGGCGGCCGGAATGGACAGGCCGATAATCCGCGCCATATCGGCCACGGGTGGACCCTTGCGGTCATCATGCCCCCCCGCGCCGGCAACCGGCGCGGAAGGGGAAAGGCGTGCTGCACTGCTCATCTGATCAACTTTCTCCCGAATGGATAACTCTACCCGGGATGCATCATGCAACAGGAGGGTCAAGACTGACCAGTTCCGGCACGTCATAGGCCAGCAGACTTTCAAGATGCTGCCTGCCATCGGCCACGTACAGGTCACGCCCCAGCCCATGGGCCAGACGCTCCACGCCAAAGCGCATGCCGCTGATGGACGCGCCCGACAGGCCCATGCTGGGCGTGGCCGAGAACGTGAAGTTATGGATGTTCGCCAGCATGGGCGCCAGCGGGTCATCCGCGCGGCGCGGCAGGAACTGGTAGTTTTCCCCCAGATAGGGATAGCTTTCCAGCACGGCGCTTTCCGACCCTGCGGGTGCGGTGTAACGATCGCCCCACAGCGCGACGGAGGACGCGAAGGATTTCGTTTCGGCCCTGCGGGACAGGTCGGTTGTGAAACCCGTGCCGATAATCACGAAATCGAACCGCATTTCGCCGGTGGGCGAATCGACCACGATCTCATCCCCGTCCATGCGCACGCCCGTCCAGGGGCAGCCCGTGCGGAAGGAGAAGTTCGCATGCCGGCGGCAGCGCCAGAACGTATCCTGCGGCGGCGGCTGGTTAAGTTCGAAAATCCGGCGCATGAAGCCCCAGCGCAGCTCATCCGACAGGGCGGGGTAATAGGCGAGGAAGCCGGTATTTTCCATCCACCGATATGGGTTGATGGACGGGATTTCCTTGCGTCGCAGGCACAGCGTCACGCTGCCCGCACCGTCTTCCAGCGCCGTGGCCGCATTATCAAACGCCGAGGCGCCAGCCCCCAGCACACCGATCCGCTTGCCCTTCAGCGCCGCGAAATCAATGTTTTCCGACGTATGGGCATACCGCGCGCGTGGCAGGGCGTCGCGGATGAAATCGGGCACATGCCACGAACCACAGCCTTCGATCCCGGTGGCCAGCACCAGCTTGCGCGCGTAATGCACATGGGTCGAGCCGTCGGGGCGACGGAAGGTCAGGCGCAGCAGTCCGCCTTCCCATGTCACGCCCTGGAAATCATGGTCGTTGGCGACCGGCAGCTTCAGGATGTCGCGGTACCAGTCCAGATAGGCCTGCCACTGCCCACGCGGGATCTTGTCCAGCTTTTCCCAGGCTTCGGCGCCATACTGCGCTTCGTACCACGAACGCGGGGTCAGGGACGGCACGCCAAGGTCGGGGCCGGTCACGTATTTGGGCGTGCGCAGCGTGATCATGCGTGCGAATGTCACCCACGGGCCTTCGCCCCCCTTGGCCGCACGGTCAAAGATGCGGACATTGGTGATGTTGTTACGCTTGAGCGCAAAGGCCGTGGCAAGGCCACCCTGCCCGCCCCCGATAATGGCCACGTCCAGCACGCGCTGGCCGTCACGTTCCATGGGGGGAACCCATTCCTTGCGGGGATAGCGGATGATTTCCAGATCCCGGCGCACTGCCGCATTCAGTGCAGCAAGCCCGCCGGCCGTCCCGGCATTCGGCTGCGTTGTGGTATCCATCTGCGGGTTCCCATCCATTTTTTTACTGTGTGTTGATGCAGCCCGCATGACGTCCCCCGACGCCATGCGGATATTCCCCCAACCGCACCATGATGGGGAAATCTAACCAGCCTTCCCCCTGTTTCGTCTAGTATAATGATCTGACCGTTCCGTTGCGCAAAACGCAACACATGTCAGACCACCCGTTCATCGCTGACACCCTGCACGCGCCGCAGTTCCAGGCGCAGTTCCTCGATTACCGTTTCCAGCAATGGCGGCAGCCAGCGGGATTCCCGCACGTAGGCCCCAAGGTCCGTAACCGCCCGGGTATCACGCAGCGGCACGTGGCGCAGGGTGTCCTGTCCCGGCTGCACGCCCACCGCCAGCGGGGACTGGAACGCCAGCCCGACGCCCGCCTGCACCATGCGGTTGGTCAGTTCGATCGACCCGGTCTGCAACACCACGTTCAGACGGTCCTGCCACGGGCGCAGCATGGGTTCCATGACACGGTACAGCGACAGCGTGCGCGTGGGCAGGATCAGGCGATAGGCCGTGCATTCCTCCACCGTGACCGTGCGCAGGTGCGCCAGCGGATGATCCGCGCGCACCACCGCGCCAACGGGGAAATGCCCTACCGCCACCCGCCGCAGTTCGGGATACAGCGCCAGCGAAAACGCAATGCCCAGATCCACCCGTCCGTCCTGCAGGGCGGAGACGATGGTCTTGGGCGCGCCGACTTCCACATGCAGCTCCACGGCCGGATAGGCGGAAATGATGCGTTCCAGCAGGGCAGGCAGCAACTGTCCCGCGATGCCTTCCACCGCCATGATACGCAGCCGCCCGTCATGCCGGCCGGACAGGGCGTTGATCTGTTCTTCCGTCCGGGCGGCGTCCTGCATGACCGTGACGATATGTCGGGCCATGATCGTGCCCACCTCCGTCAGGACCATGCCATCGGGCAGGCGGTCGAACAGGGGGGCGCCGATTTCCGCCTCCATCTGCGCAAGCTGGCGGGTCAGGGCGGATGGCGTGACGTTCAGCCTTCGCGCCGCCTCGCGGATGGAGCGGCATTCCCGCACGGCGTTGAAATAGGAAATGCCCCGCGCGTGCAGCCGCATCATGCGGGGCGTGCGGGAAAGCGGATCATTCATGGGCTGGTGTCATCCCCGTTTACATGACCGCCCGCCTGCACGGGGTGCAGGAAGCGGGTGACAATTTCCGCCGCGACCAGTGCGGCGATAACGGCGGGCCGCTTGTCGCGCACGCCCCGGTCCCCGATCGGGCAGACCAGTGCGGCGATGCGGTCTTCCGGCAGGCCGATCTGGCGGAACCCGGCTTCGAACCGGCGGCGCTTCGTGTGCGAACCAATCAGGCCGACATATCGAAAATCCCCCCGTTCCAGGATGGATGCAACAATCACGCTGTCCAGCGCATGGCTCTGCGTCAGGACCAGCGCGCCTGAACCCGCGGGCGCGCTGGCGACCAGCCGTTCCCATGCGCCATCGTCATGCACCTCCACCCCCTGGGGAATGGTTGATCCGAATTCATGCGGACGCGAATCGCACCATGCCAGGCGCAGCGGCAGCGGGGCCAGCACATGCGCCAGCGCACGGCCCACATGCCCCGCCCCGAACAGCAGCAGCAGCGGCTGCGTACGGCGCTGACGGTCCAGCTGTTCCATGATGGCGTCCAGCCCGTCGGCGGGGGGCAGGTCAAGGTTCAGCCAGACCTCCCCCCCGCAGCACTGTCCCGAATTTCCCCCCAGGCTTATGCGCTGGACCAGCGCGTCGCCGCCATGTTCCAGCAGCCTGCGGGCCTGGTGGATGGCGTTCCATTCCAGATCCCCCCCGCCAATCGTGCCGGACTGTTCCGTGAGGGTGACCAGCATGAAGGTTCCGGCCTCACGCGGGGTGGACCCCCGCGCGTCCGATACACTGATCCGGGCGATGGGCTGGCCTGACATCCGCCATCGCACCAGATCCGCGCGCATCTGCATGCCCATGTGATCAGGCGGCGGGCGGATTGCCGTGCCGCATGCGTTCGGCCACGCGCAGGATCATTTCCGGCGTGGCGGGCGCGTCCAGACGGGGACAGGTGCGGTAGTCATCCAGACTGGCCAGCGCATCGGACACCGCCTGCAGCACCGACACGCCATGAACGAATGGCGGTTCCCCCACGGCCTTGGAACGGAAGATGCTGTATTCCCGGTTGGGCGCGTTTTCCAGCAGTTCGACATTGAACACCCGCGGACGGTCGGAACAGGCCGGGATCTTGTACGTGCTGGGCGCGTGCGTGCGCAGGCGGCCCGCTTTGTCCCAGACCAGTTCCTCGCAGGTCAGCCATCCTGCGCCCTGCACGAAGCCGCCTTCGACCTGACCGATGTCCAGAACGGGGTTCAGGGACTGCCCCGCGTCATGCAGGATGTCCACGCGGTCGATCTTCATCTCCCCCGTCAGCAGGTCGATCACGACCTCCGAACACGCTGCCCCGTATGCAAAGTAGTAGAAAGGACGGCCCTGCCCCGTATCCCCGTTCCATGAAATCTTGGGCGTCTTGTAAAATCCGTTGGCAGACATGGATACGCGCGCGAAATAGGCCTGCCGCGTCAGGTGCGAAAACGCGATCACCTTCTGCCCCACATGCACGCCATCGGGCGCGAAGCGGACGTCGTCCTCGGCCACGTTCCAGTGACCGGCCGCGAATTCCACCAGCCTGCGCTTGATCCGGCGCACCGCGTCAAGCACCGCCATGCCATTGAGGTCCGCGCCGGACGACGCGGCGGTGGCCGACGTATTGGGCACCTTGCCCGTCGTGGTGGCGGTAATGCGCACCTGATCCGTGCCCAGCCCCAGTTCGCGCATGACGACCTGCACCATCTTGGTATGCAGGCCCTGCCCCATTTCCGTGCCGCCGTGATTCACCTGTACCGACCCGTCGGTATAGACATGAACCAGCGCGCCCGCCTGGTTGTAATGCGTGGCGGTAAAGGAAATGCCGAACTTGACCGGCGTGATCGCAATGCCGCGCCGCAGGTAGGGACTGCCGGCATTGAATGCACGGCAGGCCGCGCGCCGTTTCACATAATGGCAGCGCCGCGCCAGTTCAGGCAGGACGTCGGCGGTGATCGAGTCCTCGACCACCATGTTGTAGGGCGTGACGTTGCGGTCATGCGTGCCATAGACATTGCGCAGCCTGACCTCCAGCGGGTCAAGGCCGGTGGCGAAGGCGATTTCCTCAATCACGCGCTCGGCCGCGACAATGCCCTGCGGGCCGCCAAAACCGCGATAGGCGGTGTTGGACTGCGTATTGGTGCGCAGCGGTTCGGAGCGCAGACGCACATCGGGATAGAAATAGGCATTGTCCGCATGGAACAGCGCGCGGTCGATCACGGGACCGGACAGGTCGGCCGACCACCCGCACCGCGCCGCCAGCACCATGTCCACCGCAAGGATATGTCCCTCATCGGTATAGCCGACATCGTAATCAATGACGAAATCATGCCGCTTGCCGGTCATGGTCATGTCGTCGTCACGGTCCAGCCGCATCTTGGCCGCGCGCCCGGTCAGGTCGGCCACCAGCGCCGAAAGGCAGGCACAGGCATTGGCCTGCGTTTCCTTGCCGCCAAAGCCGCCGCCCATGCGCCGGACCTCCACCGTCACCAGGTTGGCGGGACGGTCCAGAACATGGGCGACCATGTGCTGGGTTTCGGTCGGATGCTGGGTGGAGGACGTAACGTGCATCTCCCCTTCCTCACCCGGGCGGGCAAGGGCGATCTGCCCTTCGAGGTAGAAATGTTCCTGCCCGCCCACGGTAATGCGGCCGGACAGCCTGCGGGGCGCGTGCTCCAGCCCGGCCACCACGTCGCCACGCTTCATTTCCATCGGCCGCCAGACCATGGGGCTGCCCGCCGCACGGGCCTCGGCCACGTTCAGGATGGCGGGCAGGTCTTCATATTCCACTTTCGCCAGCCGCACGGCCCGGCGCGCAGCCATGCGCGTGGTCGCGGCGACCACGAATAACGGCTGGCCATAAAACGAGACCTCGGAGCCCGCCAGCAGGGGTTCATCCCCCTTGCCGACAGGGCTGATCTGGTTCTCACCGGGAATGTCGGCGGCGGTATAGACCCCCACGACGCCTTCGGCCTGCCGCACTGCGTCAAGGTCCATGGACACGATGCGGGCATGGGCGCGCGCGCTCAGCCCCGGGACAAGGTGCAGCGTGCCACGCGGTTCGGGCAGGTCATCAATATAGGCGGCGCTGCCCTGCACATGCATGGCGGCGCTTTCATGCCGCAGGCTGCGTGATGCGCCACCGGGCACGATGCCGTCGCCCGGCGTGGGGGCTGTCGTGGCAAAGCTGTTTCCATCAGCCATGTGCATGTTCTCCCGCAGCGGTGCATGCAGCACGCACGCTGGTCTGCGCGCGCGCGTCCCGTGGGCCGCAATCGGCGTAAAGCCGGGTCAGCAGATTGGCCGCGACGGTGCGGCGATACCAGTCGCTGGCCCGCATGTCGGTAATGGGGGCGAAATCGTCCATCATGGCCTGCCGCGCGGCAGCCAGCGTGGTATCGTCCCACTTCCGGCCTTCCAGTGCGGCTTCCGTCCGGCTGGCGCGACGCGGCGTGGCCGCCATGCCGCCAAAGGCCACGCGGGCATTGGTGATGGTGCCATCAGGGCCGATCGTAAGCGAAAATGCCCCCAGAATGGCCGAAATATCCTGATCGAACCGTTTGGAGACCTTCCATGCCCGGACCACGGTATCCGGCGAGGGGCGGGGAATGCTCACGCCTTCCACGAACTCACCCGGCGCGCGGTCCTGCCTGCCGTAATCAATGAAGAAATCTTCCAGCGCGATGACACGCCGCGCGTCCCCGCGGCGCAGGTGCAGCTTCGCCCCCGCCGCGATCAGCACCGGCGGCCCGTCACCAATGGGCGAACCATTGGCGATATTGCCGCATACCGTGCCGCTGTTGCGCACCTGCACGGACCCGATGCGCCGGATCACCTCCGCATCCGGCTGAGGCAGGATGTCCGCCAGCGCCGCGCGCGCTTCCTGCCATGTCACAGCCGCGCCAAGGTACACGCCGTCCGCACTGCATTCGATCCGGCGCAGATCGGGCACCTGACCTATGGTGACGACATGCGGCAGGTCGCGCATGCCCTTGGTCACCCACAGGCCCACATCGGTCGCCCCGGCCACGATCCGCGCATCGGGGTCCGCCAGCATGGCCTGCGCCAGCGCGTCCCCTGTCGCGGGAATGGTCAGACGGCCCGCAGACCCGCTGAGTTCCACCGTCGCGCCATCGCGAAGGGCGCGCAGGCGATCCGCAATCGCGTGGGCCTGCGCATCAAAATGGTCCGGCCCCGCTTCCATGGCCTGCCGCATGGCGCGCACGATGGGCGCGTATCCGGTGCAGCGGCACAGGTTGCCCGCCAGCATGTCGTCAATTGCGTGTTCATCCTGCGCCAGCCCGTCAGCCTTGCGGCCCGCCACCATGGACATGACAAAGCCGGGCGTGCAGAAGCCGCACTGCGAGCCGTGCTGGTCCACCATGGCCTGCTGCACCGGATGCAGGCTGCCATCGGGGGCGCGCACGTCCTCGATGGTCAGGACCTGCGCACCATCCAGCATGGAGACGAACTGGATGCAGGCATTGACCGCGCGCCAGACCAGCCGGTCGCCCTCCAGCCGCACCACCAGAACGGTGCACGCCCCGCAATCGCCTTCGTTACAGCCTTCCTTGGTGCCGGTCAGGCCGCGATCCTCGCGCAGCCAGTCCAGCAGCGTACGCGTTGGCGCGACATCGGCCAACGTGTGGCATTCGTTTCCGACATAGAAACGGATACCGTGTCTGATCCCCGTCAAATCTGTTCCCTCTGATCATGGCCACATGACTGCCTCACCCCCCTCAAGGCAGACAGCCGGAACAGCCTTTTGTTTTGATATACGTAATATATGGAACCTGATTGCGCCTTGTCACCCCGGCAAAACAAGAAAGGTCGTGATCCTATGGTTCCCCGTCACGCGTGGACAGGTGCGCCGCCCTGCGCATCCGTGCCGACAGCGCGGGACGGAACGCCGGGCACGGCACATACGCCCCGTGCTGCGCGGCAGCGTATGGCCTGTTGTCCTTCCACACCGTCACTCCGCCGCGAATGACCTGCACCGCACGCCCCCCCAGCGTAATCCCGGCATACAGGCCGGACGGGGCAGCGGGACACGTTTCTTCCGCCCCGCCGTCCCACAGCACGATATCCGCATCCGCGCCCGGCATGATCGCCCCCTTGCGGGGATAGATGTTGAAGGCGCGCGCCGCCGCCTGTGACGTGACGGCCACGAATTCCTCTGCCGTCAGCACGCCCGCCTGCACGCCATGCCGCCAGACCACGCGCATGCGCTGCGCAAGGCCGTCCCCCAGCCCGTCGCCCCCCATACCCGCCGCACGGAACCCGCTGGCGACCATGCCGATGTTGCCCGATGCCACAGCCCCCCATAACGCACGCCGATGGGTTACGTCACGAAAGGGCGGCAGGGTCAGATACGGGGCGGGTTCGCCTGCCCCATCGCCTTCAGGATCATAGACCGCTTCATCCACGACCAGATGCGGGGCCAGCACATGCCCCTCCACCCGCTGCCCGTGCAGGCGGGCGCGCGCAAGGCCCTGCGTGGCCCCGGTGGTGGAAACCGGCCCCACATGCACCGGCGCGCCCACAAGGCCCGCCAGCATGAGGGCGCGGTCCACCGCTTCGGCCTCGACCTGCGGGGGGGCCGACAGCAGGCAGGCTTCCCCACCGGCAATGCCTGCCTGATCCAGTTCCGCGCGCAGGTAGGCCACGGCCTGTGCGTTCTGGGCGGCAATCCGGCACAACGCACCGCAATCCATGGCATGGCGGGACAGTTTCAGGATGGCGCGGTCAGACAGCCCGCCCGCCATGGACAGGTGAAAGGTGTTCACCCCCCTGTCCGCCACCAGCGCGTCCATGCCATCCAGCACGGCCTGGTCCGCATCCGGCAGCGCCATATGCAGCCCGACATCGACATGCGACCGGCGTGCCGCATGCCGCCACGCCCGCCACGCCGCATCCAGCCCGTCACGACCGGGGCTCATGGTGTCGAGTATGGTGGTCGTGCCACCGGACAGGGCGTCCACCGTGCAGGCGAATCCCGCCTCATCCGCGCCGATGGCGGTCTGCGGGTCCACCCCGCCGGGCATGACCAGCAGGCCGCCGGCATCCACCACCCCGCACCCGACGGGGATATCCAGATCGGGACCGACGGCCAGGATTTCGCCCACGCCGCCACACAGCACATCCACCCGCAGGCTGGCCTGCCCCGTCACCACCGTGCCGCCACGGACCAGCAGCAGGTCGCGCCCATGTCCATGCCGCATGCCCATATCGCCCTGTATTCCGTTCCTGCCCAGAGGGATCAGTGATCGCGGATCCTGACCGTCATATCCAGCGCATTGCCCAGCCGTTCCAGCCTGCGGCGCACGCTTTCGCCCTGCACCACGTCGCGGCCCGGCGCGAAATGCAGCGACAGGACGCCGTCCACACAGTCCAGCCGCGTGCCATCCAGCAGCGCCTCGGTCCCGCCACTGACGGTATAGGCCAGCCGCAATGCCTGCCCCAGCGCCACGGCGCGGCCAAACTGCACCTGATCCAGCAGCTGCCGCGACGGCTGCAGATATGCCACCGACAGGTCCGCGCCATACCGCACCGCCAGCGTCAGTGACAGGAACGCGCGCGCCTGATGGGTAAAGCCCACCCCCTGCATGCGCAGGATACGCAGATAGGTCTGTTCCGCGCGATATTCGGGGTGGTCATGCGCGCCCACGTCCGACAGCCAGCATGCAACGCCGCGCAGGCGGGTCGCGACCTGACCTTCATCAGGAAAAAGGGGCGCGGTCCATTCCGCCAGCCGTTCAGGCAGGGTCATGCTGCGGCCCAGCATGCAGCACATCTCACGCGCGACGGCGTCCTGCGGGTCATTTTCCGCCACACTGGCGGCGACGTTGCGCATGTACCAGCCTTCGCGCAGGCCATCGACACAGAACACCAGCCCCGTCGAATGCGTGCGCCGCATGAGCCTGCGCAGCACTGTCGCGGCATAGGGCGCATCCTCCAGCCGCTTGCGCGGCACACCGGGCAGTCGTTCGAGCGAACGCCTGCTCGCGCCAATGATCCAGTCCGCCATTTCCCGCGTGACATCGGGCGTAAGGCTGTACAGATGCACGATATTCAGTGGATACGCCGTCCGGGCGATCTGCATGCGGGCCAGCGCGCGAAACGCCCCGCCCACCAGGTACAGGTCCTGGCCATGCACGTCATCCAGCCACCCAACCCTGGCCAGGTCCTCGTCCACCAGCGCGCGGGCGCGGGCCAGGTCGCCATCGGCACGGTCATTCAGCCGGATTACACCCAGCGGCAGCGTGCAGGCATTGAGCTTGCGCCCGTTTTCCAGCCGGATCAGTTCCAGCGACCCGCCGCCAATATCGGCCACCAGCCCGTTGGCGTCCGGTATGCCGCACAGGACGCCGGTGGCGGAGTAATCGGCTTCCTCCTCCCCGCTCAGGATACGGATCGGCACGCCGGGCAGCCGGGACTTCAGCCCCGCCACGAATTCCGGCCCGTTGCTGGCGTCACGCACGGCAGCGGTGGCCAGGACCTCGAACGGACTGGCCTCCATCCCGCGCGCGATGGCGTTGAAACGGGCCATGACCTCCATCGCCAGGGGTACGGCTTCCTCATTCAGGCGCCCCGTCGCATTCAGGCCCCGCCCCAGTCGCAGGACCACCTTTTCATTGAAAATGGGAGCCGGATTGCGTGAAATCCCGTCAAACACCACAAGGCGGACGGAATTCGATCCCAGATCTATGACCGCCGAGCGGCGAAACCCGCCATCCACCGTCACATCCGGCCCCATATGTCGCCAGCCCACCATGCCATGACCGCACCCATACCGTAATCCCTAGTCCTCAATCGTCTGTTCCGCATGCCATGGCTGGGACGCACTGACCCGGATCGGGGCATCGCCCACCGTGCCCCGTCCCGCATGGACCGGATGTTCCATGAAATATTCATGGGATGAAAAGGGCCGACGCCCCGGCTCCAGCCGACGCCATACACCGTTCCGCTGTAGAATCCACGACTGCAGGTTGTCCTTGAGGTCGATCATCATGATCTGTTCAAGCACGCGGGCATGGACCTGTGGGTCCAGCATGGGCACCATGCTTTCCACCCGCCAGTCCATGTTGCGCTGCATCCAGTCCGCCGAGGAAATATACAGCTTCGCCTGCCGACTGGGCAGCCGGTGCCCGTCGCCAAAGGCGTAGATGCGGGCATGTTCCAGGAAACGCCCGACAATCGACTTGACCTTGATGTTATCCGACAGCCCCGGAACACCGGGACGCAGGCAGCAGATCCCCCGCACCACGGCCGTGATCTTCACCCCCGCGCATGACGCGGCGTACAGCCGGTCGATCAGGTCGGGATCGACCAGCGAGTTCATCTTGAGCCAGATCTGCCCAGGCCTGCCCGCCTGCACATGGGCGATTTCCCCCGCGATCAGTTCCTCGATCGTGCGGCGGATGGTCACGGGCGAAAACGCGATCGCCTCCATCCGTGCGGGCACGGCGTAGCCGGTCATGTAATTGAACAGCCGCGCCGAGTCCCGCGCCAGTTCGGGATTGCAGGTGAAAAACGACAGGTCGGTATAGATCCGCGCCGTGATCGGGTGATAGTTGCCGGTGCCGAAATGGGCGTAGGACCGCAGCGCCCCCCCCTCGCGCCGCACGACAAGGCTGAGCTTGGCATGCGTCTTGAGGTCGGAAAAGCCAAAGACCACCTGCACCCCCGCCCCTTCCAGCGCGCGGGCAAGGCGGATGTTGGCTTCCTCATCGAAGCGCGCGCGCAGTTCCACCATGGCGGTCACGGCCTTGCCGGCCTCCGCCGCCTCGATCAGGGCCTTGACGATGGGACTGTCGCGCGATGTGCGGTACAGCGTCTGCTTGATCGCGACCACGGCCGGGTCGATGGCGGCCTGACGCAGGAACTGCACCACCACGTCAAAGCTTTCAAAGGGATGATGCACGATCATGTCGCGCGCACGGATGGCGGCGAAGCAGTCGCCCCCGCAATCGACAATCCGTTCGGGAAAACGCGGGGTATAGGGGGGGAACAGCAGGTCGGGCCGGTCATCGACAATCAGCTGCTTGAGGTCCACCACGCCGATCAGCCCGGACTGCACGAACACTTCATCCGGGGGCGGGGCCAGCCCCTCGGCCATGGACCGGGCCAGGTCCTCGGGCATGCGGGCCTCGATGTCCAGATGGATCACCACGCCCCGCCTGCGGCGTTTCAGCGCGCTTTCATACGACCGGACCAGATCCTCGGCCTCGTCCTCGAATTCCACGTCCGTGTCGCGCACCACGCGCATCACCCCCCAGTCCCCCGCCACAAGGCCGGGGAACAGGCGGTCGATGCACATGACAATCAGCCGTTCCAGCAGGATGAAGCGCGTCACCCCCGGCGGCGACAGGGCGGCGGGCAGACGGATGAAGCGTTCGATCCGCGCAGGCAGCAGGATCAGCGCTTCCATCACGAACTGCCCGGTTTCGGCGTTCATCAGCCGCAATGCCTGCGCAATCCCCATGTTGGGAATGAAGGGCAGCGGATGGGCCGGGTCGATGGCCAGCGGTGTCAGGACGGGAAAGACCCGTTCCATGAAGCAGGTTTCCAGCCATGCCTGCTCCTCCGGCGTGAAGGAGATTTCATCGCGCACGACAATGCCCGCCTCCTCCAGCTCGCGCTGCAGGTCGCGCCAGATGCGCTGCTGTTCCTGCAGCAGGCGACCCGTGCGCTCGCGCACGGCGGAAAGCTGCTGCTGTGGCGTCAGCCCGTCGGGGGATGTCTTGACCAGCCCCTCGCGCACCTGCCCCACCAGCCCGGCCACGCGCACGGAATAGAACTCGTCAAGGTTACTGGCGCTGATCGACAGGAAGCGCACGCGTTCAAGCAGCGGATTGCGCGGATTGTCGGCTTCATCCACCACGCGCTGGTTGAAATCGAGCCATGACAGTTCACGGTTGATGAAGCGCGCGGGCGATGTGGCGTCGGGTACGGGTTCGATCGGCGCACGTACCGCAACCTGCCGCCCGGTCGCCGCCGACTTGCGGCTGCGCGCGCGTGGACGCGGCTTGCGCGGGGTATCTTCCGGGGCTTTGCGTGGCGATGTGGCCAATGGATTCGGTCTCCCGTTCGGGGGTGGTGTTCTTTATTGCATATGACCCTAGGCCAGCGACACGCCTGTTGGCCAGAGCAACCGCATGGTTCAGTCTCCGGGCGAACTGCCGGCGGGCGACATTGTGTCCACCAGCATGTCCGCCAGCACGCGTGCGGCAAAGCCGCGGGTAATGGGCCGCGCACAGGCAAGGGCGGCATGATCCAGCCGGTCCACGGCGTCCTGCATCGCCCGCGCGGTCCGTGGCAGGCGCCGCAGCAGCCATTCCACGACCGGCTGCGACACGACAATCTGCCGTTCCGCCAGCAGGCGCAGCAGCAGCACGCGCAGCAGTCCGTCGCCCGGCTGCCGTATGGCCACCGCCATGGTCGCCCGCAGCCTGCTGGCCAGGTCGGGCAGCGCCACGGGCCAGCGCGCAGGTGGCGTCCGCCCGCCCAGAAGCAGGGCAATCCGCTGTTCGCGCGCGGTATTGAGCAGGTGCAGAAGCGCCCGTTCGTCCCTGCATTCATCGGCCTGGTCCACCGCCATGGCCATGACCGGAACCCCCGTGGCGCGCGCGGCGAACAGGGCGGTGACATGGGCATGGGACAGGCTGCCGCCATGCAGCAGCACCGCATCATGCACGCGCGCCCATATTTCCAGCATATGGGTCTTGCCCGTGCCTGCCGCCCCCCACAGCGCCAGCCTGCGCTCCGGCCATGGCGTGGGGCCAAGCACCCAGCTGCGCGCAGCCGCGTTGGAGGCGGAAAAGACAAAGTCCCCCACTGCAAAACGTGGCGTGTGGGCAAACGGCAACACCAGTTGCCCGATCACCCCCGCAACCGCGTTTTCATCCGTTTTCAGCTTCGTGCCTTCAACCACCGCTTTGTGCGTTGCCCCGCCTTGACGTAAAGAAGGCCGGAAGTCCGTTCGACCCCGGTCCCATACGACGGTTTTCATAGCCCGCGTGCGGGAGTCCGGGAAAGTGATAGTTTGATTACGAAAAAGGCCCCCGCATGACGTCCGCCCCCTGCCCGCCCAATGCTTCATCCGATACAGCGCCCGGCGCCACCTACCGCGATGCCGGGGTGGACATTGCCGCCGGTGACGCCCTTGTCGAAGTCATCAAGCCCGCTGCAAAGGCAACGGACCGCCCCGGCACCATGGGCGGACTGGGCGGTTTCGGCGCGCTGTTTGACCTGAAGGCAGCCGGTTTTTCCGATCCCATCCTGGTGTCCTGCACCGATGGCGTGGGCACCAAGCTCATGATCGCCATTGAAAGCGGACTGCATGAGACGGTGGGCATCGACCTTGTCGCCATGTGCGTCAACGATCTGGTGGTGCAGGGCGCGACACCGCTGTTCTTCCTGGATTATTTCGCGACCGGCAAACTATCGATCGAGGACGCGGCCAAGGTCGTGCGCGGCATCGCCAAAGGCTGCGCCGACTCCGGCTGCGCGCTGGTGGGGGGGGAGACGGCGGAAATGCCGGGCATGTACGCGCCCGGCCATTACGACCTTGCCGGATTCTCGGTCGGGGCTGCGGAACGCACGGCGCTGCTGCCCGGTGATATCCGGCCCGGCGATACGCTGATCGCCCTGCCCTCGGCTGGCGTGCATTCCAATGGCTTCTCGCTGGTGCGCGACATCGTCAGGCGCAGCGGACTGGCATGGGACGCACCATGCCCCTTCGCCGACGGCCAGACACTGGCGCAGGCATTGATGACGCCCACCACCCTGTATGTCCGCCCGGTGCTGGACCTGCACCACGCGGGCCTGCTGGTGGGGGCGGCCCACATTACGGGCGGCGGCCTGCCGGGCAACCTGCCGCGCGTGCTGCCAAAGGGCATGCGGGCGGTGGTTGACGGCACGGCATGGCCGATCCCGCCAGTTTTCCCGTGGCTGGCCAGCATCGGCAATGTCACGACCGAGGAAATGCTGCGCGTCTTCAACTGTGGCGTGGGCATGGTGCTGGTGGTGCGCGACAGCGACGCCGCCATGGCGCGTCTGACCGCGCGCGGGCAGCAGGCCTTTGTCATCGGCACGATCACGCACGGCGACAGCCCCGACAGCCCGGCTACGCTGAGCTTTGACGAACTGCCCGAACTGCGCGACTGAACCGGGCCGTGACCTATAAAACACCCATCGCGATCCTGATCAGCGGGCGCGGCAGCAACATGCGCGCGCTGATCGATTCGTGCGCCCGCCCCGACTACCCCGCCCGCATCGCCCTTGTGCTGAGCAACAATCCCGATGCGCCGGGGCTGGATGTGGCGCGCGCGGCAGGCCTTGCCACACAGGCCATCGACCATCGCGACTACCGCCGCGACCGCGCGGCGCATGAACGCGTGCTGGACGCGGCGCTGCGCGCGGCGGGCGTGGAATATGTCTGCCTTGCGGGCTACATGCGCCTGCTGACGCCGTTCCTGACCACTGCATGGGCGGGACGGATGCTGAATATCCACCCCAGCCTGCTGCCAGCCTTTCCCGGGCTGCATACGCATGAACGCGCGCTGGAAAATGGCGCGCGCATCCATGGCTGCACCGTTCACTGGGTGACGGAGGGCATGGATGAAGGCCCGATCATCGGGCAGGCGGCGGTGCCCGTGCTGGACGGTGACACGCCCGATGTGCTGGGCGCGCGCGTACTGCAGCAGGAACATCGCCTGTATCCCGCCGCGCTGCGTCGCGTGCTGGTTCCCGATGCAGCGCCCGCCGCCACTGCGGCGGACTGCCTGCTATCGGTCTGATCGTTGATAAACAAAAAACAGATTTTTCAGGTGCCGCCTTTTTCAAAGGGCGGCACCTTCTGAAGCGTTTTTCGAAAAAATCTTCCCTAAAAAAACTGCCTTATAATCTGCATGATGACGCGAAGGCTGGCTTTTCAAGCAGTCTCCAGACATGAAAAAAGCCGGCCCGAGGGCCGGCTTTTCCACTGACGGGGGCATGTGTCCCCATCACCATGACCCATAGGGATCAGGGCAGGATTTCCGTGCCGGCGAAGAAGAAGGCAATTTCGTTCTTCGCGTTTTCAAGGCTGTCGGAACCGTGGACGGAGTTTGCTTCGATGCTTTCGGCAAACTGCGCGCGGATGGTGTGGGCTTCGGCCTTCTTCGGGTCGGTGGCGCCCATCACTTCGCGGTTCTTCAGGACAGCGTTCTCACCCTCGAGAACCTGCACCACGACCGGGCCGGAGATCATGAAGGACACCAGGTCGTTATAGAACGGGCGTTCCTTGTGCACTTCATAGAACGCGCCAGCGGTCGCCTTCGTCAGCTGGATGCGCTTCTGGGCGACGATGCGCAGGCCATTGCCTTCGAACACGGCATTGATCTTGCCGGTCAGGTTGCGGCGGGTCGCATCGGGCTTGATGATCGAGAGGGTACGTTCGACTGCCATGGGACAGCTCCTTTCAAACGGGTTCTGAAATATACGAGGCGGCATTGGACATAAGCCGACATCACCTTACAAGCGCCATCTAGAGCATATCGCCGCAGACTGGTAGGTACAACCCGCACGAAACCAGCCATGTCCCCCATATTGCCGGAGTTTTCCGCCCGTGAGCCTGCTCGTCATATCCGACCTGACCCTGCGCATTGCAGGACGCACCCTGCTTGATGGTGCCAGCCTGAGCATTGATCCGGGCCGCAAGATCGGTCTGGTCGGTCGCAACGGGGCAGGCAAATCGACCCTTCTGGCCGCGATCGCGGGCGATATCGCGCCCGATGGCGGCACGATCCACATGTCATCGCGCGCGCGCATGGCGCGGATCAGGCAGGAAGCGCCCACGGGCTATGGCTCGCTGCTGGATACGGTGCTGGCGGGCGATACCGAACGGACGGATCTGCTGCGCGAATCCGAAACCACGACCGATCCCGCCCGCATTGCCGACATCCATGAACGCCTGCTGGCGATTGACGCCCACAGCGCGCCGGCGCGGGCGGCGGCCATCCTGTCTGGTCTGGGGTTCAATGCAGAAGCACAGACACGCCCTGTATCGGACTTTTCCGGCGGGTGGCGCATGCGTGTCGCCCTCGCCACCGCGCTGTTCCTCAACCCCGATCTGCTGTTATTGGATGAGCCGACCAATCACCTGGACCTTGAGGCCACGATCTGGCTGGAAAACTGGCTGGCACGGTTTTCGGGCGCGGCCCTGATCGTCAGCCACGACCGGGGGCTGCTGGACCGCGCGGTGGACGCCATCGCCCATCTAGACCGCGGCAAGCTGACGCTGACGCCGGGCGGGTATGAGGAATTCGTGCGCATCCGCACCGAACAGGCGCTGCAGCAGGCCCGCATGGCCGAACGCATCAATGCCAAGCGCGCGCACATGCAGTCCTTCGTGGACCGCTTCCGCGCCAAGGCCACCAAGGCGAAACAGGCGCAGGCCCGCATCAAGGCGCTGGAGAAACTGCCGCAGATCGACAGCGTGGTGGAAGATACGCCCAGCCACTTTTCCTTCCCCGAACCCTCCGCCCTGCCGCCGCCAATGCTGACGATGGAGCGGGTTTCGGCCGGGTATGGCGACCATACCATCCTGTCCAGCCTGTCGCTGCGCATCGACATGGAAGACCGGATCGCCCTGCTGGGTGCGAACGGCAACGGCAAATCCACCTTCGCCAAGCTGGTGGCGGGACGACTGGAACCCCAATCGGGCACGATCCAGCACAGCCCGAAGCTGAAGGTCGGCTATTTCGCCCAGCATCAGGCCGAGGAACTGCGCCCCAACGAGACCCCGGTGGACCACATGGCCCGCGCCCTGCCCGATGCCACGCCGCCCGCCGTGCGCGCGCAGCTTGCCCGCTTCGGGCTGGATGCGGAGCGCGCGGAAACGCCCACGCGCGACCTGTCGGGGGGCGAGAAGGCCCGCCTGCTGCTGGCGCTGGCCACGCGCGATGCGCCGCACCTGCTTATTCTGGATGAACCGACCAACCATCTTGACCTGGACGCACGCGACGCGCTGATCCGCGCATTGGCGGAGTTCGAGGGCGCGGTCCTGCTGATCAGCCATGACCCGCATCTGGTTGAACTGGTGGCCGACCGGCTGTGGCTGGTGGGCGACGGCACGGTGCGTCCGTTTGACGGCGACATGGCGGAATACCGTACGTGGCTGACCGAACGGGCGCGCGCGGTATCAAACAACGACCCCGCCCGTCCTGCCGCAGCCCCAAAGCGCGACGATCGCCGCGAACGCGCCGAAGCCCGCAAGGCCACGGCCCCGCTGCGCAGGCGCATCCGTGACGCGGAACAGCTCATGGCCCGACTGGTGGCCGAACGCACGAAGCTGGAAGCCCGCCTGGCGGACCCGAAGCTGTATGAAAGCGGCAAGGCGGATGAAGTTACCGCGCTGAACACCCGTCTGGCCGCCATCGCGCGCGAACATGACCGCGCGGAAGAAGACTGGCTGGACGCGGAAACGGAACTGGAAGCCGCCAGCGCGGAATAAACACCAGCCCACACGGCATGGAGACGCTTCGCGACGTGCCGCCTTTTTCAAAAGGCGGCGCCCGAACGCCTTTTGTGTCCTGTTATCAATTACCTGAGTTGAGATAATTCCTGAGCCGAGTCAGGCACAGGACGTCCGTCCCCGCGCCGCACCAGCAGCCCGATCAGGAAAACCGCCAGTCCCGCCGCCGACAGCCCGGCACCGGCCCAGCCCACGTCCTGCGCGCCGTAGCCCGCCGCAATCACCACACCGCCCAGCCACGCACCAAATGCATTGGCCACGTTGACGGCGGAATGGTTCAGCGCCGCCACCAGTCCCTGCGCATCCCCGGCCACGTCCATAAGCCGTGTCTGCAGCGCAGGCAGCAGGGCGATGATGCCCCCCATCAGGCTGGTCACGATCAGCACCAGCACCATGTTGTGTGCGCACAGGGAAAACAGGCACAGCATGACCGTGCTGACCACCAGCGTCACCACCACCGCAAGGGCGGGGCTGATATCCACCAGCCGCGCGCCCGCCATGTTGCCCGCCACCATGCCCACGCCCCACAGCGACTGCGACAGCGGCACGACATAGGCGGGCACCCCGGTTACGCCCAGCAGCACCGCCGACAGGTAGGTGCCGACACAGAACATGCCGCCAAACCCGATCGCCCCCGTCGCCAGCGTAAACCACACCTGTGGCCGGCGCAGCGCGCCCACTTCGCGTAACAGTGACCCCTGCGGGTCGGGCATCATGGCGGGCACCGTGCACGTGATCATGACCAGAGCCAGAAGTTCCATGCCCGTAATGAACCCGTAAACCGCGCGCCAGCCCAGCACCTGCCCCGCCCATGTCACCAGCGGCACCCCCACCACATGGGCGACCGTCAGCCCCACGAACACGCCAGCCACCGCCCGCCCCCGCCGCGCGGGATCGGCCATGTCCGCCGCGACCAGCGCCGCCACACCGTAAAAGGCCCCATGCGGCAGCCCGGTCAGGAACCGTATGACCAGCAGCGCCCCATAACCCGGCGCCAGCGCCGACGCCGCATTGCCCACGACAAACATCGCCTGCAGCGCCAGCAGCAGCCTGCGCCGCGACAGGCGCGCGCCGACAAGGGCGACAAGCGGGGCGCCAATCACCACGCCCATGGCATAGGAACTGATGACATGCCCCGCCACCGGCACCGATATGTCCAGCGAACGGGCGACACCGGGCAGCATCGCCATCAATGCGAACTCCCCCGTGCCTATGGCAAAGGTTGCAACAGCCAGTGCCCACCCTGCCGCCCCAAGGCGCGCGGGCATGGCCGGACGCGAAGACGAAATATCCGGAGTGCTCACATGTCTGCCCTTTTCCGACAGGAAATATTGGCTTACGCCTTAACCGATCACGCAGGGGTACGACCGCCTGTATCCCACGCGCCCTGACCCGCCGTCAGTTAGCGGAATTTTAGGCAAGCGCAATCCATATCCCTTCGGGAACGTTAACCCGGCTGCGGCCGTGCTGGCGTTCACATTCCACGCAGCCCGTTTCATGCCCATCATACGGACATATAGATGACAGCCTCCCCCCCGTCGGCCACCACCGGCCACCCGCCGGATTCCGGATCTTCCCAAAAAAAAGACGACACACCCGACCCGCGCGCACAGCAGCTTGCGCGCATCTATGCCCTGCTGCGGCTGACGCTGGTCATCACCATCGTGGTCATGCTGATCTGGGTGGTGGGCGATGTGCTGATGGTCATTTTCGCGGCAACCCTTGTCGCCGTGATCCTGCATAACCTCGCCGGGCTGCTGGAACGCCGCACGCGCATGCCCTACTGGCTGTCGCTTACGGCGGTAGTCGTGGTCATAATCGGCGCGCTGACCGGACTGATCTGGAGCAGCGGCCCCGAAATATCGGAACAGGCCCTGAAACTGCGCACCGCACTGAGCGAGCAGGCCCACAACCTGCGCGACAGCATGGGCCATTCCTCCACCGGGCGGATGATCCTCGACAACCTGCCCACCACGCTGGGCGGGAACGAACAGGCCGCCAGCAGTGGCGGATTCGGGTCGCTGGCGGGATCCATGACGGGGTTCGTCTCCTCCGCGTTCGGGGCGGCGGGCACGCTGGCGGTCATCCTGATCGCGGGGCTGTATTTCGCCATCTCGCCCGAACTGTACGTCAACGGCATGCTGCGGCTGATCCCGCATGAATACCGCCACACATCGCGCGAACTGCTGCTGACGGCGGGCCGCACCCTGTGGGCGTGGACGGCGGGCCAGGCGCTGGACATGACCGTTGTGGGACTGCTGTCCTTCATCGGGCTGTGGTGCATTGGCGTGCCGCTGGCGCTGGCGCTGGGGGTTGTGGCGGGCATGGCCAACTTCATTCCCTATATCGGCGCCTTTGTCGGTGCGGTGCCAGCCGTGCTGATCGGCCTGTCGCAGGGCACGCGCGAAGGGTTCATGGTGCTGGGACTGTATGCCGCCATCCAGTTTTTCGAAGGGAACGTCATGGCGCCGCTGATCCAGCGCCACGCGGTGCAGATGCCGCCGGGGCTGACCATCCTGTCCCAGACGATCTTTGGCACCATCCTTGGCATTCCGGGGCTTATCCTGGCCTCGCCGCTTACGGCTGCCCTGCTGGCGACCGCGGATCGCGCGACCCCGAAGCTGAAGGATGACGAACGGGTGTGAACGCAGAAAGGGGGCGGGAGATCACGCTCCCGCCCCCGTCCGCCATCCGTCCGCATGCCCTGTTTCAGGGCAGCAGCGTATTCACGTCCACATGCGTCATGCCCGCGCGGGTGGCCGCCAGCATCCCTTCCCGACTGTCCTCGAACACAAGGCAGGATGCGGGCGACAGGTCCAGCCTGCCCGCCGCCAGCAGGAACATGTCCGGCGCGGGCTTCGGGTTCGTCACGTCATCTATGGTGATGATGACGTCAAACAGCCGTTCCAGCCCAAGATGGCGCAGGCAGGCGGAGACGATCTGCCGTGACCCGTTGGACGCCACCGCCATGGGCAGGCGACCGTGGTACGCGCGGGCAATGTCCGCCACCACGGTAATTTCACGCAGCACATGCAGCTTGCGCAGCATGCTTTCGCGCGCCTGCGTAATGATGCCGTCGCGATCCACGCGCTGGCCCAGCCGCGCCTCGACAATATCCAGCACCATGTGCTCGGACATGCCGCCATGGCCATGAAACCATTCGGGCGGCACCGCCTGCCTTATGGCATCCTCAAGGGCCGCCATCCAGCCTTCGCGGTACAGGGGCAGGCTGTCGACCAGCGTGCCGTCGCAGTCAAAGATCAGCCCTGCCGTATCCGCGCGCACCAGGGTCATGGGAAAGCGGACCGGGGATAGTCGTACTGGTTGACCAGGTCACGCAGGGCGTTGAAATCCTTGTCCTTGAAATGATGGAAGCGGATGACCGCGCCGGGGCGTTCTTCCACAAACACGGTGTTGTTCCAGTCCGCGGCGCTGATCCCGGTCCACAACGTAATGCGGTAGGGCTGCGTCGCATCGCCCGCGGGCTGGTCGCCCTTGTGTTCGACCTGCATTTCCAGAACCGCGTCCCCGCTTGACGGCGGGGTCTGGCCCAGCGGGCCCCAGCCTGCGGTATGGGCCTGCAGCCAGTCATTGAGCGTATGGACCTGCGTTGCCGTCAGCGTGCGTTCCTTGCGCATGGGGCCTACGGCAATGGTGCCGGTTTCCATGGTGGGAAAGCTGAGGGGCCGGAAATTGGGCAGGGCGATCAGCCACAACCCCGCTGCCGTACCGATCGTGATGACAAGGAACCCGATCAGTAGGGCTGTCTCGCGTCTCATTTGCGTATGATCTCCTTATGCACGCACGGCCGCGATGACCCGGCCCACGTCATGATCCGACAGTTCCGCATGCAGCGGCAGCGCCATGATCCGGCGCGACAGGTCTTCCGCCACCGGCAGCGCCGCACCATCATGTGCCGCGACATAGGCGGGCTGCTTATGCAGCGGAAGGGGATAATAGATGGCCGACGCCACGCCATGGCTTTTCAGCCGGTGCTGCAGGGCGGCACGGTCTTCCTCCCCCTTCGTCAGGACGGAATAGATCGCCCATGAACCGTGGCTGTCCGGCACGCGCGCCGGTGGGATCACATGGCCCGCAATGCCCGCATCATACGCGTCGGCAATGGCGCGCCTGCGCCCCAGTTCCATGTCGAACACATCCAGCTTGGCCAGCAGGATCGCGGCCTGGATGGTGTCCAGACGCGCATTCATGCCGGTGCGCAGGACTTCGTACCGGGTCTTGCCTTCCCCATGCGTGCGCAGCGAACGGTACAGTTCGGCCCGCCTGGGATCATCCGTCAGGATGCCACCCGCATCGCCGTAGGCGCCAAGCGGCTTGGAAGGGAAAAAGGACAGCGTGGTCGCAACGGCCTCGCGCCCCAGCCTGCGGCCCGACAGTGTCGCGCCAAACGCCTGCGCGCAGTCCGCCATCAGGAACAGATTTTCCTCCGCCGCGATCGCGCGCAGTTCGGACCATGGGGCAGGCTGGCCAAACAGGTCCACGCCGATCACCGCACGCGGCCGCAGCCTGCCTGCCTTGCGGACATCGGCAATGCGGCGGCGCAGGCTGGCGGGGTCGATCTGGAAGGTTGCGGGGTCCACATCCACAAAAACCGGGGTCGCCCCCAGCACCAGCGGCACCTCCGCCGTGGCGGTATAGGTGAAAGCGGGCAGGAACACGGCGTCGCCCGCGCCGATTCCCTCGGCCATCAGGACAATCTGGATGGCGTCCGTCCCGGACGAGACGCCCACACACTGCGCAGCGCCACTGTAGCTGGCCAGCCGCCCCTCAAGTTCGGTGACTTCAGGCCCCATGACAAAGCGGCAGTGTTTCATGACCGCATCGACACGCTGCCTGATCTCATCTGCAATCAGGCTCTGCTGCTGGGGCAGGTTCAGAAAACCTATGGGTGCGTCCGCCGGAGCGTTCATGATGCATTCCTTTCCACATCGATCTGCCCCGCTGTGTCCGGAGTGGCCACGCCATGCGGGTTATGGGCAAATTCGGGGACAAGCCTGCGGACAAGCGCCAGCGCGCGCGCGCCATCACCATCCCGGCATGCCAGAGTAAGTGCATCCATGATATTGGCGACCTGCGCAAGGTCCACAGTACGCGGCGTTGCCATCCGCAGGCCGGGACAGTCGGTGGGCTGGAGGATTTCCTGCTTGTAAAACAGGTCTTCAGCCAGCTTTTCCCCCGGTCGCAGCCCGGTAAAACGGATCTGCACGTCACGGTCGGGCCGCAACCCCGCCAGGACGATCATCTGTCGCGCCAGATCGACAATGCGCACCGGCGTGCCCATGTCCAGCACGAACACCCCGCCACTGCGCAACAGCGCGGCCATGCCATCCGCCCGCGCGCCCACCCCGCGCGCGCTGGCCTGCAGCACCAGCCCCACCGCTTCGGATACCGTCATGAAATACCGCGTCATGCGCGGGTCCGTCACCGTCAGCGGGCCGCCGCATTCCAGCTGGTGACGGAACAGGGGAATGACCGACCCCGTCGACCCCATGACATTGCCAAACCGCACCGTCACGCACCGCATGGCGCTGCTGTCGTGACGGTTGCGCGCATCCACATCCAGCGCCTGACAGTACATTTCCGCAATGCGCTTGGATGCCCCCATGATGCTGGCGGGATTGACCGCCTTGTCCGTTGAAACCAGAACCATGGCCATCACCCCATGCCGGGCTGCGGTATCGGCCACGATGCGGGTACCGGTCACGTTGGTCAGCAGCCCTTCGCACGGGTTTTCCTCCACCATGGGCACGTGCTTCAGCGCGGCTGCATGAAAGACCAGTTCGGGACGGAACCGGGCGAAGATACGTTCCATCCGCCCGGCATCGCGTATATCGGCCAGGACAAGGTGCCGCGTGACATCCGGCGCCTTGTCCGCAAGGTCGATATCCACCTGCCATAGCGGGAATTCCCCCATGTCCAGCAGGATAAGCTGATCAGGACCGTGACCTGCGATCTGGCGGGCCAGTTCGCTGCCGATCGATCCCCCTGCCCCCGTAATCAGCACGCGCCGCCCCCGCAGCATGTCCGCGATCCCCTGCCCGTCCGGGGCGATGGCCGGACGGTTGAGCAGGTCGGACAACCGGACCGGATGCAGCGGCGCCGCAGCGCCGCGCGCGATTCCCGACAGGTCGGGCATGCAGCGGACCTGCGTGCCCGTTGCCTGCGCCATCCGCAGCACGGTGGACAGCCGCTCCCCCCGGAAGCGTGGGTCCGCCACCACCACCAGCAGGTCGTCTTCCGCACGGAAGGACGACAGGATGTCCGGCAGGTCCATCACCTGTCCCAGCACCGGCACGCCACGCAGCCGTCGGCCGGGGCGGCGCTGGCGTCCCTCGACCACCATACCCACGACCAGCCCGCCCATATCCGGCATCAGGCTGAGGAAACGGCTGGCATCCTCCCCATCACCCAGCAGAATCACACGCCGGCGCGCGGTGTCCCGGCCACCGCGATAATATCGCCACCGCTGATAGACCGCCCGAGTGCCTGCCATGATGACGAACGCCGCCATGGCGTACGCCACGCCAAACGCCACGGCATCCGGCCCCCACCACGGCGCAAGGCCGCCCATGACCAGGGTTCCCGCCAGCGCACACGCCCATCCCAGCCGCCAGAAATCGGACCGCCCCGCGAAACGCCAGTGCTGCTGGAATATGCGAAAAGGCCCCCCCGCGACAGCAATGGCCACCATGCCCAGGACAGGCAGGCCCCACCATGACCATGCCGTGCCGGGATAACGGCACAATCCCATCGCCACGACCGCCGCCTGCGCGCCCAGCAGCGTATCAAGGGCACTGTTGACCGCCAGCGTCCGTATCTTGCGCAGACACTCCGCCATGCCGCCTGAGGATTGCGTAACCATTACCCTCCCCCTATAGCCGAGCAGGTGCAGGGCAAGAAGGAGAGATCATGCGTCCCCTCCCGCTTTCATGACGATGACCCATTCATTTTATGCCGAAACCGGCCTTTTCGGGCTGTTTCTGCTGGTTGTGGCCGTGATGTCGGCCATCCTGTCGCGTCGGGTCATCGCATTGCGCGTGCTGGATTACCCGACCGGACGCAGCGCCCATGACACCCCGATACCCAAGGGCGGCGGGCTTGCGATTCTGATCGTGTTCGTGGTGGGCGTGCCGCTGGGGCAACTGCTGTTTCAGCATCATGCGGATACGACCGACGTGACGCTGCTGCTGGCCACGATATGGCTCGGGCTGTTTTCGTGGCGCGATGACATGCACCCCATGCCGCCCACATGGAAACTGGGGGCGCAGATTGCTGCAGCCGTGCTGGTGGCATGGGGCGACATGGCGGGCGCGGCCGCCCATGTCGTGACGCTGGAGGGCATGGGCGTTCGGGTCGTGTGGCTGGTGGTCCTGTGCAACTGCCTGAATTTCATGGACGGGCTGAACGGACTGGCCAGCGGCTGCACGCTGCTTGCGGCACTGGTGACGGCGGGGCTGTGCGCGGCCGTGGGCGGCGGGGTGGAAACGTGGGGAACCGCGCTGGTACTGGCGGCGGCCATCGCGGGGTTCCTGCCCTTCAACATCCCGCAGGCGCGACTGTTCATGGGCGATGTGGGCAGCCAGTGCTGCGGACTGGTGCTGGGCGCGCTGGGGCTGCGCATGGCGGGCATGGCGCAACTGGCCCATGGGGCGTGGCTCATGCCCCTCATGCTGTCGGGCCTGCTGCTGGATGTCATCATGACATTGCTGCGCCGGGCATACCATCGCCGTCCGCTCATGCAGGCGCATCGGGAACATGTCTACCAGATGGCGCAGCGCAGCGGCATGCGGGCCATGGACGTCACCACCGTGGCATGGGCAGGCACCATATGCGGCGGCATGGGGGCCGTAGCCGTTGGTCTGGGATGGATCCCCCCCGTCCCGGCCCTGCTGGGCACGGTCCTGATCCAGTCTGTCTGGATCGGTGCGGTCATACGCCGGGTGGGACGGACGCCCGACCTGTCATGGTAACAACGAAAACAGGGGGAACCGCCCGCTGGCCGTTCCCCCTGTTCCCTGTGACCTGACAGCAGATTTTATTTGGTCAGGGTAATCTTCATGCCCTGCGCCGCGGCAGCCAGACGGCCGCCGGAACTGGACGTATCAAGGCGGATGCGGACGCCAGCGGGATTGTTGAGCAGCACCGCACCAATGCCGGTGCCTGCCGTGACATCACCATTGACGGCGGCATAGCTGCCTTCGAAATCCTTGACCTTCGTGAGGTTATAGACCTCCCCATGGCCGCTGATCTTGGCAAAGCCCACGGCCGCCAGCGATCCGCCTTCGATCCTGAAGCGGTACGTGTGGTTCTGGAACACCAGCTTGCCAGTACCCCATGTGTGCCCCACGCCCACATCAAGCGACTTGAACTTCATCGTAACCTGCCCGGAGGGCGTGCCCAGCGAGGATTCCGCGGCATGGGCAAGCACTGGTCCGCCTGCAATCGGCGCCATGATCATGGCAAGGGCAACCAGACGTCGTGAGATACGCATGGAACTGAAACCTTCTGTCCGTATCGGCATGAAGTGAACCCTCATGTAACTCAGCCTGCGCGGCGGAGTTCCTCCGTCCGCCGGCCACGTGCGGGCTTGCGGGCAGGGGCTGCGGCCTTTTCCTGTGCCGCGGTCTCGGTCACGATGGCGCACAGGTCGCGCAGGTAGGCATTCCCCTTGAGCGTGCGCTTGATCAGCACGGAACGGCGGTCCATCGGGTCGGGCGTGCGACGGGCGAGGTCAAGCGCCTTCAGCCGGTCCAGCGCGCGGGTGATCGCGGGCTTGGACACGTTCAGGTCGGCGGCGAGGCCACGCACGGTGTGCGAATCGTCGCGGAGGTAGCAGGTCAGGAAAACGGCCAGCTGCCGCGCGGACAGGTCGGGCCCGTCGCGGCGGACCATCGCGACAATGGTGTCGCGCAGGGAATTGATCATCTGATCCGTGTTTGCCTGTGATGACTTGGCCATCGGTGAAAATCCTCTGTCAAAGGTCAGCCTGCACACCCGTGCGCCTGAATGCGGACTCGGGTGGGCTGGCGTGGTGCGATTTGGTTCTGCCTATATAATTGGCATTTACGGCATATATAAGTCGCACCATGCATTTTAGTTCGCATCCGGCATTGTTTCTTTAGTGATGCATTCTGTCCTCGATATTAAAAATTTTTAACATCGATTCGTAAGTTGCTCTTAAACCAAGACTTTCCCCACCCTCCGGTCGGCCGGGACGCGAAGAATCATTCCATCCGTATGTATCGATATGAACCCAGCGCACATCAGTTTTGACAAATTTCTCTAGAAAAAGCGCCGCCGTGATCGCCCCGGCCATGGGTTTGGATGAAATATTGTTCATATCCGCAACCGGACTCCCCAGCCATCTGCGATAGCCCGGCCATAACGGCAGGCGCCACAGCGGGTCGCCACAGGCCATGCCGGATGCCACAAACGCCGCCGCCGTTCCGTCATGGTTGCTGAACAGCGCGGGCACATCCGGCCCCAGCGCCACGCGGGCCGCACCGGTCAGGGTCGCGGCATCCACCAGAAGGTCGGGCTGGCGCTCGCACGCCGCATGCAGCAGGTCACACAGGACCAGCCGGCCTTCGGCGTCGGTATTGCCGATTTCCACCGTCAGCCCCGCGCGCGTCTTCACCACGTCGGACGGTCGCATGGCATGTCCCGACACGCTGTTTTCCACACAGCCCAGCCGCAGTTCCAGACGCACCGGCAGGTCACGCAGCATGATCAGCCGCGCAAGGGCCAGCATGATGGCAGCGCCCCCCATGTCTTTTTTCATGCGCAGCATGGATGAGGGCGGCTTGAGGTCGTACCCGCCCGTGTCGAAACACACCCCCTTGCCCACCAGTGAGACCAGCGGGGCCGTATCGGTCGCGGTGCTGCCGTGCCAGCGGGCTTCCACCACGCATGGTGCACGGTTCGATCCCGCGCCGACATGCAGGACGGTAGGGAACTCCTGCGCCAGACGCGCGCCACGGATGATCGAGACCTCCGCCCCCAGCGGGGCCAGCGCCGCCTCCGCCGCACGGGCCAGGTCATCCGGCCCCATGAGATTGGGCGGCGTATTGATCAGCGAGCGGGCAAGGTTCATGCACCGCGCCATGCTGGCGGCCGCCTGCCCCTCAGCATCCACCACCAGTCGCGCACATGGCGCGGCGGGCGCGCTGTCACGGCCAAAGGCGGGCATGCGATAGGCCCCGAGGCAGAAGCCCAGCGCGACATCGCCAGCGCGCACATCCACAGGCGCGCGTACCCGCCATGACCCGGCGGGAAGCGAGTCGGGCAATGCCCCGAATACGAACGGGTCGGCGCCGTCCGCTTCCTCCGCAATACCCAGCAGGGCCGTCGTAATGTCGCCATCCACGCCGGGCAGCAGCAGCACCTGGCCATAACGGGCGGCAAAACCGGCCTGACGGGCAAAGCGGACCGTGGCGTCGCCCACCATCGTACCAAGTTCATCCAGCATGGAGGGACGGATGGCATACACCGTGCCCACGTTCCCATCCTGCACATCATCTGCCGAAACCAGGCAGTCCTGCGTGTCCAACACGTTCATCGCACGTCCCTTCCTGAATATGTTCCTGTTTCCGGCAGGGTGCGTCCCCCGTCCGGGCAACGCAACACCCCAACGCGATCAGCATGTGGTTTTGCTTGCATTTGCCGCCACTTGGCCAGAGCATGCATTCATGACGGGTGTACCCAAGGGCACTGGTGGCCCCTATCGCGCAGCGGCCGGACACGGTTCCGGCCCCCATTCCGATATGCTGGTGCGGGCCGTGCTTGGCCCGACCAATACCGGCAAGACCCATCTGGCCATAGAAAGGCTGCTTTCACATTCCAGCGGCATCATCGGTTTCCCCCTGCGGCTGCTGGCGCGTGAAAACTATGACCGCATGGTCGCGAAAAAGGGTGCCCATGCCGTCGCCCTGATCACGGGCGAGGAGAAGATCATCCCGCCAAAGGCACGCTGGTTTTCATGCACGGTCGAGGCCATGCCGCTGGACCGGCGCGTGGAATTCGTGGCGGTGGATGAAATACAGCTCTGCGCCGACCCTGACCGTGGCCATATCTTTACCGACCGCCTGCTGCATGCCCGCGGCCTGTCGGAAACCATGTTCCTGGGCGCGGACACCATCCGCAACCTGATCCGCCGCCTGGTGCCGGGGATCGAGATCGAACATCGCCCCCGCCTGTCGCAACTGACGCATGCGGGGGCATGCAAGCTGACGCGCCTGCCGCCGCGGTCCGCCATTGTCGCCTTTTCCGCGGGCGAAGTTTACGCCATTGCCGAACTGCTGCGCCGCAGGCGCGGGGGCTGCGCCATTGTCATGGGCCAGCTTTCACCACGCACCCGCAACGCGCAGGTGGCGCTGTATCAGGAAAAGGAAGTCGATTACCTGGTCGCGACCGATGCGATCGGCATGGGGCTGAACATGGACGTGAACCATGTGGCCTTTGCCAGTCTGTCCAAATTCGACGGCACGCGCATCCGCCCGCTGACGGCGGGAGAAATCGCGCAGGTGGCGGGCCGGGCGGGGCGGGGCCTGCGTGACGGCACGTTCGGCACAACCGGCACCTGTCCACCCTTGTCCGAAGAACTGGCGGAAGCGGTGGAAGAACACCGTTTTGACCCGCTGACCCGTCTGGCGTGGCGCAACAGCGATCTGGATTTCGCCTCACCCGCCCACCTGCTGTCCAGCCTCAACCGCTCCTCCCCCCGTCCCGAACTGGTCGCGGGGCACGAAGCGAGTGACATGCTGGCCCTGTCCGCGCTTGCGGCCAGCGCCGACATCCGCCCGCTGGTGCATTCGCGCGCCGCCACGCGCCTGCTGTGGGAAAGCTGCCAGATCCCTGACTTCCGCAAACTGGGCGATGACAGCCATATCCGCCTGTGTGGCCGGATCTTTACCCACCTGATCCGCGATGGGCGCATTCCGTCGTCATGGATGGACAGCCAGATCACCCATTTCTTCCAGACGGCGGGCACCATAGATTCGCTGATGCAGCGTCTGGCGGGAATCCGCGTATGCAGCTACATCGCAGCCCGCCCCGGCTGGATCGCCAATGCCGAACACTGGCAGGCCCGCACGCGGGAAGCCGAGGACCGGCTGTCCGACGTGCTGCATGAACAGCTGACCGCCCGCTTTGTGGATCGTCGCGCCACCACCCTGATCCGCAGGCTCGATGAAGGCGGGCATGACAACCTGCTGTCCGCTGTAACGGCGCAGGGCAATGTGGTGGTGGAGGGGCATGAGGTCGGTCGCATTGCCGGGCTGGACCTGATCGCGGGCGAACATACCGATGCGGAGGACGGACGCCTGCTCATGCGTGCGGCACGGCGCGCGGTCCGCAGCGAAATCCCCCGCCGCGTCGCGCTGCTGGTGCGCGATGATGACCGGCAGTTCGCGTTCTCCGCCGATGGATCCCATATCCTGTGGCAGGACATGCCCATTGCGCGGATGCTGCCGGGCGGTAACATACTGTCCCCCCGCCCGCAGGTTCTGGACAACCCGCTGCTGGATAATGCCCAGCGCGAACGCATCCGCAACCGCCTGCAGACATGGCTGGAACAGGTCGTGCGCGAACACCTCGCCCCCCTGTTTGCCGTGCAGGCCGCGGTGGCCAGCACGCCCGAACTGCGCGGCCTCATCCACCGGCTGATGGAAGGGGCCGGAATCGCCCCGCTGCATCGTGGCGAGCGGCTGGGACATGACATGATCCAGCGGCTACGGCGGCTGGGCGTACGGGTCGGGCACTACAGTATCTTCATGCCCGCGATCCTGAAGGAACGCCCCATGCGGCTGCGGGCGTGGCTGGTGGCGATCAGCCTGAACATGCCCTGCCCGTCCCTGCCTGCCATGGGCCGCATTACATTACTGCCCGATGCGCTGCCTCCCGCCTTCATGGACCGGATGGGCTGGCTGGATGCCGGGCCGGTGCGGATCAGGCTGGATATTGCGGAGAAATTCATTCTTGAACTGGCCCGCATGACGCGCCGCGCGCCCGTGCCGCTGCCCCTTCACCTGGCGTCCCGGCTGGGCATCCGCCGGGAAATGCTGCCTGCGGTGATGAAGGGACTGAACATGCGCGTGCACCATCCACGGCCCATGGCGGCCACCCACTACGGACCGCCCGCGCCCCTCATGATCCGCTTCCTGCCCGAAGGTGAAAAGGGCGGAAAGGCAAAAGCCGCACATGCCGCCACCCCGAAGGCTGGCAGGCAACCGGCGGCAACGCTGCGTCCCCGGCGGGCCGACAGTCCCTTTGCCGCCCTTGCTACCCTGCTCAACCGTCGTTGAACGCCATGACACAGATGCCTGACCCCATACTGAACCAGCGACTGGACCTGTGGCTGCTCCATGCCCGTTTTGGGCGCAGCCGCAGCATATGCGCGAAAATTGCCTCCGGCGGGCAGGTGCGCATAAACCGGCAGCGCGTGACCAAGGCACATGCGCAGGTGCATGTGGGCGATATCCTGACCCTGCCGGCACCGGACCGGAAAACCGTCATGGTCATACGCGTCGTAGGCTGTGCCGAACGGCGGCAATCCGCCCCACTTGCACAACTTCTGTATGAAATTGTTCCGGAAACTGTCTGAATATTGTGTCGAACAGGCCAATACAGACCATGATTATGCATTACCCGCCGTCTTGGGCTTGCCACGGCCGGAAAACACTCTCATATCTTCCGCCATTCCCGATGAGGTCATGCCCTGCGCGGCGCCTCATCCCTTTCAATGGCCGGGCCTATTGCCGCAGGCCGAACAAATAATGATCGGAGATAGGCGATGACCTATGTGGTCACCGAAAACTGCATTCGCTGCAAATTCACGGATTGTGTCGAAGTCTGCCCGGTTGACTGCTTCTATGCCGGTGAGAACTTTCTGGTAATCAACCCGGACGAATGCATCGACTGTGGCGTGTGCGAACCCGAATGCCCGGCTGAGGCCATCTTCCCCGATAGCGACGACCGCGCCACCCCCTGGGCCGAGCTGAACGCCAAATACGCCGCCGTGTGGCCCAACATCACGCGCAAGCTCGATGCCCCGGCCGATGCCGAGGAATGGAAAGACAAGCCCAACAAGAAAGAGCTGCTTTCCCCTGAGCCCCAGAAAGGCTGATCCAGACCTTTCCATCGGGTTACACCACAAAATAAAGACCGGCACGATCACTCGTGCCGGTCTTTTTTTATGCCGTCCGGCCCGGGGGCAGTCACCTGCCCCCGCACCCTGACATGACGCCGCTTAGCGCGACATCATGTTGATGGCGGTGTCATGCATGATGAACATCGTGCCAGCCACAAGGACCAGGACCGAAAGCACCGTGAAGACAAAAGCCATGACGTTCCAGCGCTGTTCGGACGAACCGTTCATGTGCAGGAAGTAGATCAGGTGAACAACAATCTGCACCACTGCCAGCAGGGCAATCGCCCCGCCGGTGCCAGCCGGTGACATCGCATGCGACATCACCAGACCGAAGGATGCAACCGTCAGGATAACGGCAAGTACGAACCCGGTAAGGTAAGACCCTACACTCCCGTGGCTCTCTCCCGAGGAAGAAATATGGTCTCCCATCAGATCACACTCATCAGATAGACAAAGGTGAAGACACAGATCCAGACGATATCCAGAAAGTGCCAGAACAGGCTGAGGCAGGTCAGCTTACCGATCATGCGTTCGTTCAGCTCGGTCTTGCCAGCCGTCTGGAACAGCAGAACCGCCATCCACAGCAGGCCGCAGGTGACATGCAGACCATGCGTGCCAACCAGCGTGAAGAAGGCGGACAGGAACGCGCTGCGATCCGGGCCATTGCCTTCGGCAATCATGTGAGAGAACTCACGGATTTCCATGAACAGGAAGCCCAGCCCCAGCAGGAATGTCACCCCAAGCCAGGTCCGCATGGTGCTGACCTTGTTCTCATGGGCGGCAATCATGCCGAAACCGTAGGTGATGGAGCTGAACAGCAGGATTGCCGTTTCAATGCCAACACCCGAAAGTTCGAACACTTCGTGGCCGGTCGGACCGCCGGCAAACTGGTCACGCAACACCGCGAACACTGCGAACAGCGTACCGAAGATGATGCAGTCCGTCATCAGATACAGCCAGAACCCGAACACCACGGGAGATTCGTGGTGTTCATCATGGGCGTGGGCTGCATCAGCAGTCATGTTTTGCGCCATTATTCCGCTGCCTGTGCTGCCATGAGGTTATGGGTGTGCTCCTGCTCAATGCGGGCCACCTCGGACACCGGCACGTAGTAGTCGACATCGTTGTCGGACGAACGGGCGATCACCGTAGCGATGACACCGATCAGACCAACAGCTGCCAGCCACCAGATGTACCAGATCGCACCGAAGCCCATCACGAAGCTGAAGGCACCAATCAGGAAACCGCATGCCGTGTTCTTCGGCATATGGATCGGCTGATAGTTACCACCGGCCTGACGCGTATCGATACCGGCTTCCTTGTCATGGGCGAAGGCGTCCAGTTCGTGGACTTCCGGCAGGATGGCGAAGTTGTAGAACGGCGGCGGCGAAGACGTGGACCATTCCAGCGTACGTGCGTTCCAGGGATCGCCCGTCAGGTCACGGTTTTCGGCCAGGTTACGATCACGGATCGAGACATACAGCTGGGTCAGCTGGCACACGATACCGCATGCGATCAGAACCGCACCAACTTCAGCAATCAGCAGCCAGGGGTGCCATTCGGGGTTGTCATAGTGGTTCATACGACGGGTCATGCCTTCGAAACCGAGGACATAAAGCGGCATGAACGCAACATAGAAACCGACGAACCAGAACCAGAACGCGCGCTTGCCCCAGGCTTCGTTCAGCTTGAAGCCGAAAGCCTTCGGGAACCAGAAGTTCATTGCAGCGACGTAACCGAAATACACACCACCGATAATCACGTTATGGAAGTGGGCAATAACGAACAGGCTGTTGTGGAGAACGAAGTCAGAAGCCGGGATGGCCAGCATGACACCGGTCATACCACCGATGGAGAAGGTGATCATGAAGCCGATCACCCAGTACATGGTCGCGTGGAAGTCGATACGCCCCTTGTACATCGTGAACAGCCAGTTGAAGATTTTCACCCCGGTCGGAACCGCGATGATCATCGTCATGATACCGAAGAACGCGTTGACGTTCGGGCCGGCACCCATGGTGAAGAAGTGGTGAACCCAGACCACCAGCGACAGGACCATGATGGAAGCGGTCGCATAGACCATGGTCTTGTAGCCGAACAGCGGCTTGCGGGAGAAGGTCTGTGTGATTTCGGAGAACGCACCGAAGGCAGGCAGAACCAGGATGTACACTTCCGGATGGCCCCAGCCCCAGATCACGCTCAGATAGAGCATCTGGTTGCCGCCGCCATCATTGGTGAAGAAGTGCATGCCCAGGTAACGGTCCAGACCCAGCAGGCCCATGGCCACGGTCAGGATCGGGAAGGCCACCATGATCAGCACGGTCGTGCAGAAGATGGTCCAGGTGAACACCGGCATACGCATATAGGTCATGCCCGGCGCACGCATCTTCACGATGGTCGCGAAGAAGTTCACACCCGTCAGCAGCGTGCCAACACCAGACAGCTGAACCGCCCAGATATAGTAGTCAACACCGACACCGGGGCTGAACTGCTGTTCGGACAGGGGCGGGTAAGCCAGCCAGCCGCACTGCGAGAACTCACCAATGAACAGCGAGACGTTGACCAGCAGGAAGCTGATGGTCGTCATCCAGAAGCTCAGTGTGTTCACGAACGGGAAGGCCACGTCACGCGCACCGATCTGCAGCGGCACCACGATGTTCATCAGACCCTGCATGAACGCCACGGCCATGAAGAAGATCATGATCGTGCCGTGTGCGGAGAAGATCTGGTCATAGTGGTGCGGCGGCAGGTAGCCGGGGTTGCCGGCATAGGCCAGCGCAAGCTGGGAACGCATCATGATCGCGTCCGCGAAGCCACGGAACAGCGCCACGAGGGCGACGACGATATACATGACACCAATGCGCTTGTGGTCGACCGAGGTCAGCCATTCACGCCACAGGTAGCCCCATTTACCGTAATAGGTGATGAGACCGACAACGGCCAGGCCAGCAATGGCCGCACCGATGAACGTCCCAACAAGGATCGGCACATCATAAGGAATGGCCGACAAAGTTAATTTGCCTAACATCTGTCCTATTCCTTCATGTTCATGTCGGACATCGCGGACTGCTGCACATGCAGCATCTTGCCGGTGCTCTTATCCATGACCATGCCGTTGTTGTACTTGGCAACGATGTCATCGAAGAGACCCGCATCGACATGCGAGAAGTATTCAACCGGGTTGGCCTCGCTCGGCGCGGCCAGCTTCGGATAGCTTGCGCTGTCCAGCTGCTCGGAAGAAGCCTTCACCTTCTCGACCCATGCGCTGTACTGGTCCGCCGGCATTGCCAGCGCACGGAAACGCATGTCGGAGAAGCCACGGCCGCTGAAGTTGGAGGATTCACCCTGGAAATCACCAGCTTCATTCGCGATCAGGTGCAGCTGTGTCTGCATCCCGGCCATGGCGTAGATCATCGTACCGAGCTGCGGGATGAAGAAAGAGTTCATCACGGAGTCAGAGGTGATCCGGAAATCAACCGGCGTATTCACCGGCATGGCCATCTGGTTGACGGTTGCGATCCCTTCATCCGGATAGATAAAGAGCCACTTCCAGTCCAGCGCCACAACATCGACATGAATAGGCTTGACGTTGGCTTCAGCCTCAAGCGGCTTGTACGGGTCAAGCGAATGACATGTCTGATAGGTCAGAACCGCCAGGAACAGGATGATCAGGCTGGGAACGGCCCAGATGATCACCTCGATCTTGTTGGAATGCGACCATTTCGGCAGGTATTCCGCCGCAGTGTTGGACTGACGGTACTGCCACGCAAACAGCAGCGTCAGGATGCAGACCGGTATGACTACCAGCAGCATCGCGTAGGTCGAGGTCAGGATCAGGCTTTTTTCCTGAGCGCCGATCACGCCTTTGGGGTCAAGCGTATCCCACGAACAGCCTGCTAGCAGCGCTGCCGAAGATAGGCTCATCAGCTTCGTTAATCTTGGCAAGATTTTTTTCTTCATCTCACGCCTCGTTGGTTTCGACATCACCCTGTTTTGCTCACATCCTCGCTTCATCCACGGGCTTAGACAACAACGGCCACGTTATACGCTTGGCAGGGAAAATGCATCCGGCTTTCCCCTGGCACCCAGCGACATCGCGCCTAAGTCGACTTCCGAAAGCGGCGCACGGCCTTTTTCGGTTTGCATCCGTCATGAGTTAGTTGCCGACCGGCTGACCATGATCTTGATCAATACGGCCCGCCAGACCTTACGTAATTATTACTGTCAGGGCAGATCGGACCATAAATCGCGACGCCGTCCTGTGTGCTGAAGCGCATGTTCTGTGCCGCATACCCTTTCATATAGTTTTTCTATTCAAGGGTTATCCGACCTGAATGGCCTCAGAGGCAAGCCTTCACATAATATTTCAGTAGATTTCATTGCCAAAAATTTATTTAAAAAAACATAGGTTTTACAAATGGTTGCCTGAGTGTCGTGAACCTCACACTCCTGTCATCTTATATTTTCTATATATGAATAAGTCTTATCTTTTTTGCCTGACCACACAGCCGGGCCGGCTTCCCATGCAAAAAGGGCCGCCACTTCCGTGACGACCCTTCCATATCCTCATACCAGACCAATATGGTTCTGGATTGGCAGGACTCCTGCCGTCAGTTGTTGCTGTTGTTCCGCACACCCATGAACTGCAGCAGGAACTGGAACAGGTTGATGAAGTTCAGATAGAGGTTCAGCGCATCATACACCGAACGCTTGGCCGCCTGTTCCGGTCCCTCGTAATAGGCAAACTGCTGGTAGTTCGCCTTGATCTGCTGCGTATCGAACATGGTCAGGCCAACAAACAGCAGCACGCCGACGGCGCTATAAACAAAGTACAGGCCGGGGCTGTGCAGGAACATGTTCACCACGCCCGCGATGATCAGACCGAACAGCCCCATCATCAGGAACGAGCCAAAGCGGCTGAGATCGGTACGAGTCGTATATCCCCAGATCGACATGGTGCAGAACGTTGCGGCGGTGATGAAGAACACCCGCGTCACCGATACACCGGTAAAGACCATGAAGATATTGGACAGACTGGCGCCCATCACGCCACAGAACAGCCAGAACAGGGTCTGTACCGCCTGCGTGGACAACCGGTTCACGCCAAACGACATGACCAGAACAAAGCCCAGCGGCGCGATCATGGCCAGCATGGACAGCCCGGTCGGCTTCAGTGCCATGCCCATGGGCGTCGGCACATGCTGGTAGAACAGGGCCTGCAGGCTGGTGTTGGCGATCAGATAGGCGACCAGGCCGGTCAGAACCAGTCCCGATGCCATCCAGTTATAGACTCGCAGCATATAGGCGCGCAGGCCCATATCGACAGAACCTGCGGCACTATCAGCGGTGGGGCGGATGAAACTCCGCGAATCAGGGCCAAAAGCCATTGTGTTTCCTTCCTCCACGTCGTTGACTGACGTGCCTCTCCCTGCATGTGGGAATATGTTAGAACACGTTCAAGAACAGGGGCGTGTCCAATACATTACAATACAGCAACGCAGCCCCCGGGCACATCTCCTTAATATACTGTACGTCCGGTTATGACGGCACATGCCGTTTCCCCTCTGCCGCAGGTGTTCCTTCATGCGTCTTTTCGTTGGTCTCGAACTCCCGCCATCCCTGCTCCACGCGATTGCCGCGTTACGTGGCAGCCTGCCGGATGTGACCTGGCTGCCGCCCGAGTCCTATCATCTCACGCTACATTTCATTGGTGAGGTGACCCACGGCCATCTGCTGGAAGAAATTCATCACACCCTGTCCGCCATCCGCGCCGCCCCGCCAGTCGTGCAGCCCGGCGGGGCTGGCCTGTTCATGACCTCCCGGCCACATGGGGCCGATACGCTGTGGATCGGCTGCGCACCCGACACGGCGCTGCTGGCCCTGCGGGAGCGCATTCGCAAGGGACTCAACCGGACAGTCCCCCCTGGTGAGAAGAACAGCCGCCATTTCACACCGCACATCACCACAGGCCGCATGGACCATCCCGATCAGGCCCGGCGGCAGCGGTGGCTGGCCATGACCCTGCCCCCCGTCACGGCGCAGGCCATTGGCCATTTCACCCTGTTCCAGTCCATACGCCATGCGGATGGCCCGTTTTACGAGCCACTGGAACATTATCCATTACGGTTCTGATTCTCTGCCACGCCCAACCGGGAGCGGGAGGGTTCAAACGCACCCCGTCACCAAAAATTTATTCAATTTATGAATAATAAAAATATATTTCCTCTCAATTATTGTGAACCACCTGCATGTGGCCGGTAGACACACCTTGTAATTTCTCCTGAAATAATAAGAGATTTTATAAAATTGTCCGGAATATGGAGATATCCGTTTCATTGCTTATGCGACAGCATATTCACGTTTTAGTGAGCGTGAACACTAAAATGTCAGAAGACGGGCGTGCTAGCCTCGGTATGTTCGGATGAAACGGACTACCTGCTTTATCTTCCCTGTCTGAAGCCGGTTTCCTGTCTGGCCGGAAAAAAAGCACCGTCACGCTTTTTTGCCGGATACATTCAGAAAGCCTGTCCGGATGGAAAGTTGCGGCGGCGGCGTCCTGAATTCGAAACCGTTAGTTTTCTGAGGACATCACATATGATTTCTGCCGTTTTCGGAAAAAGACGTTCTCTGAGCAGAACGCTTACAGCCGGAACGATATGTGCGGCTCTCATCTCCGGCTATGCCACCATGGCATCCGCGGATGACGGGCAGGGCGCCACAGGGGAAGCGATCATCCATGCCGATGATCATCCCGGTAACTGGATGACCTATGGCCGCACCTATTCTGAACAGCGCTACAGCCCGCTGGATCAGATCAACCGTTCCAATGTCGGTAACCTGAAGCTGGCCTGGTATCTGGATCTCGATACCAACCGTGGCCAGGAAGGCACGCCACTGGTTGTTGATGGTGTCATGTACGCCACCACCAACTGGAGCATGATGAAAGCCGTCGATGCCGCAACCGGCAAGCTGCTGTGGTCCTATGACCCGCGCGTGCCCGGCAACATTGCCGACAAGGGCTGCTGTGACACGGTCAACCGTGGAGCGGCATACTGGAATGGCAAGGTCTATTTCGGCACGTTCGACGGCCGCCTGATCGCGCTTGATGCCAAGACCGGCAAGCTGGTCTGGAGCGTCAACACCATTCCGCCCGAAGCGGAGCTGGGCAAGCAGCGTTCCTATACGGTTGATGGCGCACCGCGTATCGCCAAGGGCCGCGTGATCATCGGTAACGGCGGGTCCGAGTTCGGCGCACGTGGCTTCGTCTCCGCGTTCGATGCCGAAACCGGCAAGCTGGACTGGCGCTTCTTCACGGTTCCGAACCCCAAGAACGAACCGGACCATGCTGCATCCGACAGCGTGCTGATGAACAAGGCATACCAGACCTGGAGCCCGACCGGCGCCTGGACCCGTCAGGGTGGCGGCGGAACGGTGTGGGATTCCATCGTGTATGACCCCGTGAGCGATCTGGTCTATCTGGGCGTGGGCAACGGTTCCCCGTGGAACTACAAGTACCGTTCCGAAGGCAAGGGCGACAACCTGTTCCTGGGCAGCATCGTCGCACTGAAGCCGGAAACCGGCGAATACGTCTGGCATTTCCAGGAAACGCCGATGGACCAGTGGGACTTCACCTCGGTCCAGCAGATCATGACGCTTGACCTGCCGATCAACGGTGAAACCCGCCACGTCATCGTTCATGCGCCGAAGAACGGCTTCTTCTACATCATTGATGCGAAGACCGGTGAGTTCATCTCGGGCAAGAACTACGTCTATGTGAACTGGGCCAGCGGCCTTGATCCCAAGACCGGTCGTCCGATCTACAACCCCGATGCTCTCTACACCCTTACGGGCAAGGAATGGTACGGGATTCCGGGTGATCTTGGCGGCCATAACTTCGCAGCCATGGCGTTCAGCCCCAAGACCGGGCTGGTCTATATCCCGGCACAGCAGGTTCCGTTCCTGTACACCAACCAGGTCGGTGGCTTCACGCCGCATCCCGACAGCTGGAACCTTGGTCTGGACATGAACAAGGTCGGTATTCCCGACTCACCGGAAGCCAAGCAGGCCTTCGTGAAGGACCTGAAGGGCTGGATCGTTGCATGGGATCCGCAGAAGCAGGCTGAAGCATGGCGCGTGGACCACAAGGGTCCGTGGAACGGCGGCATCCTGGCAACTGGTGGCGACCTGCTGTTCCAGGGTCTGGCAAATGGCGAATTCCATGCCTATGACGCGACAAACGGGTCTGACCTGTTCCACTTCGCGGCAGACAGCGGCATCATTGCGCCGCCTGTGACCTACCTTGCCAATGGCAAGCAGTATGTTGCGGTTGAAGTGGGCTGGGGCGGCATCTATCCGTTCTTCCTTGGTGGCCTGGCCCGTACCAGCGGCTGGACTGTCAACCATTCGCGCATCATTGCCTTCTCGCTTGACGGCAAGTCCGCTCCGCTGCCCAAGCAGAATGACCAGGGCTTCCTGCCCGTCAAGCCGCCGGCACAGTTCGACAGCAAGCGTACCGATAACGGGTACTTCCAGTTCCAGACCTATTGCGCCGCCTGTCATGGCGATAACGCGGAAGGTGCTGGCGTGCTGCCTGACCTGCGCTGGTCCGGGTCCATCCGTCATGAGGACGCGTTCTACAATGTTGTCGGTCGCGGCGCGCTTACCGCCTACGGTATGGATCGCTTCGACGGTAACATGAACCCGACCGAGATTGAGGACATCCGCCAGTTCCTGATCAAGCGTGCGAACGAGACCTATCAGAGGGAAGTTGATGCCCGGAAGAACGCTGACGGTATCCCCGAGCAGCTGCCGTAATCTCCCGGTTTTGACAATTTTTCGCATCAACGCGACGCATGATGGTGAACATAATGATCAACAGACTTAAGGTGACATTCAGCGCGGCAGCGTTTAGTCTGCTGGCAGGAACGGCACTGGCACAGACGCCAGATGCTGACTCCGCGCTGGTCCAGAAGGGGGCATATGTCGCGCGACTGGGTGACTGCGTAGCATGTCATACCGCTCTCCATGGACAGCCGTACGCAGGCGGGCTTGAAATCAAGAGCCCGATCGGTACGATCTACTCCACGAACATCTCGCCGGATCCGACCTACGGTATCGGCCGCTACACCTTCGAAGAATTCGACGAAGCTGTGCGCCACGGTATCCGCAAGGATGGCTCCACGCTGTATCCGGCCATGCCTTACCCCTCCTTCTCGCGCATGACGAAGGAAGACATGCAGGCGCTGTATGCGTACTTCATGCACGGGGTGAAGCCGGTCGCGCAGCCGAACAAGCAGCCGGACATCTCCTGGCCCATGTCCATGCGCTGGCCGCTGGGCATCTGGCGCATGATGTTCTCGCCTTCGCCGAAGGACTTCACGCCGGCGCCGGGCACGGATCCTGAAGTCGCACGTGGCGATTACCTGGTCACCGGCCCCGGCCATTGCGGCGCGTGTCATACCCCGCGTGGCTTCGCCATGCAGGAGAAGGCGCTCGATGCGTCTGGTGGACCTGACTTCCTGTCCGGTGGCGCACCGATCGACAACTGGGTCGCGCCGAGCCTGCGCAACGATCCCGTCGTTGGTCTGGGCCGCTGGTCCGAGGATGACATCTACACCTTCCTGAAGTCCGGCCGTATCGATCATTCCGCCGTGTTCGGTGGCATGGGCGATGTGGTGGCATGGAGCACCCAGTACTTCACCGATGACGATCTGCACGCCATCGCGAAGTACCTGAAGAGCCTGCCGCCGGTGCCGCCGTCACAGGGCAACTACACCTACGATCCGTCCACCGCGAACATGCTGGCTTCGGGTAACACCTCCAGCGTTCCGGGTGCTGATACGTATGTGAAGGAATGCGCCATCTGTCACCGTAACGACGGTGGTGGCGTGGCCCGTATGTTCCCGCCGCTGGCTGGCAACCCGGTTGTCGTGACCGAGAACCCGACCTCGCTGGTGAACGTGATTGCACATGGTGGCGTGCTGCCGCCGAGCAACTGGGCACCGTCCGCAGTGGCAATGCCGGGTTACAGCAAGTCGCTGTCCGCCCAGCAGATTGCTGATGTGGTCAACTTCATCCGCACCAGCTGGGGCAACAAGGCACCCGGCACCGTCACGGCTGCGGATGTGACCAAGCTGCGCGATACGGGCGCCCCGGTTTCCAGCTCCGGCTGGAACAGCGTCAGCAGTGGCTGGTCGGTCTTCCTGCCGCAGCCTTATGGCTCGGGCTGGACGTTTGCTCCGCAGACGCATACCGGTCAGGATGCCGCACAGTAAGGCGGATGGGTGGTCCCCCTGCGGGGACCGCCTTCTCCTGATATATGTTACCGAAAGCCGCCATGGACCCTGTCCGTGGCGGTTTTCTTATGTACGGCAGTCCCCCACGCTGGGGTCGAAACAATAGGGAGACACCGGCATGCAACGCATCGTGGTTTTGACCGGGGCTGGCATAAGCCAGGAATCGGGATTGCAGACCTTCCGCGGGACGGATGGCCTGTGGAACCATGAACGGATCGAGGATATCTGCACGCCACAGGGTTTCCGGCGCGACCCCATGCGCGTGGACCGCTTTTACAATGGCCTGCGCGCGCAATTGCCCGGCGTTCACCCCAATGCCGCCCATCTGGCGCTGGCCGATCTGGAACGGGCGGGACGGGAGGGCCGCTGGAACGGGCAGGTGACCGTCATCACCCAGAATATTGACGACCTGCACGAACGCGCCGGCAGCCGGAACGTCATCCACATGCATGGCGAACTGCTGCGCCTGCGCTGCACAAGCTGCCACGCCACCCCGCAATGGCGGACGGACTGTTTCCCCGATACCCCCTGCCCTGCCTGCGGTCAGCCGACGTTACGACCAGATATCGTCTGGTTTGGGGAAATGCCCTATCATATGGACAGCATTGCCCGGTATCTGGCTGAATGTGACCTGTTCGTTGCCATCGGCACATCCGGCGTGGTCTATCCAGCCGCCGGGTTTGTGGACAGCGTGGCCGGACATGCGGATACGATGCTGTTCAACCTTGAAGTCCCACCCGGCCCCTCCGCCTTTGATCAGGCCATTGTCGGTCCCGCGACACGGACCGTCCCGGCATGGACACGCGACCTGCTGGAAGCATAAGGCTGGACCATGGCCGAAACACTGGAAGAACTGCTGGACGCCATCCACGCGTGCCAGATCTGTACCGCTCACCTGCCGCTTGGCCCCCGGCCGGTGCTGCACGTCTCGCGCACGGCACGACTGCTGATCGCCAGCCAGGCCCCCGGCACCCGCGTGCATGAAACCGGGCAGTCCTTCAATGATGCCTCTGGCGACAGGCTGCGTGGCTGGATGGGAATCGACCGTGCGACATTTTATGATTCCAGCCGCATTGCGCTGGTTCCCATGGGGCTGTGTTACCCCGGCAGGCTGCCACAGGGTGGCGACTGCCCACCCCGCCCCGAATGCGCACCGCAATGGCGCGCGCGCATCATGGCGCAGATGCCCGATATCAGGCTGACACTGGTGGTGGGCTCCTATGCCCAGCAGCATATCCTGGGCAAGGGACGCGTCAGCGAGCGATGCCTTGATTTCCGGCGATACCTGCCACGGTATTTTCCCCTGCCGCATCCGTCATGGCGCACGGGGGCATGGGAACGGCGCACGCCCCGGTTCGGCGCGGACGTGCTGCCCGCGCTACGGGCCTGCGTACGGGCCGTTCTGGCAGGTGAGGACCTGCCGGACATCCCGCCCTTATCCCCCGCCTTCAGTTCACCATAAGCAGGACGGCCCGCGCACTGGACAGGATCACGCCCTGTATGCCGGTAATCAGGATCTGCACCCCGATCGACAGCAGGATCAGCGCGGCAAGGCGCGAGACAATGCGCGTGCCGGTCGTGCCCAGCAGGCACAGCAGCTGATCGGCATAGGTATAGGCCGCCCATACAATCGCAGCCACCAGCATGCCCGCCAGTGACAGCACACCATAAAAGACAAGGTGGTGCCCACCCGGTGGCCCCTCCGACCCCAGCGCGATCGCGACCGCAATCGTACCGGGACCGACAGTAAAGGGCATGGTCAGGGGGAAAAACGCCTGCCCCATCATGTTGCTGCTGGCCTGTGCGGTGCTGCCCTGGCTGGCCTGCGCCTGTTTGCGGGCCTCTTCCGTTTCGGGGGCCTGCAGCAGGGCCCAGGCCCGCACTGCAACCACCAGTCCCCCCGCAATGCGCAGGGCATCGATGGTGATGCCAAAAAATGACAGAACCAGCCCCCCGATCCAGATCGAGGTCAGCATCAGCATGGCGGAATAGAACGCGACCTTGCGTGCCAGCACCATGCAGGTCCGCCGGTCATGCCCCGCCGTGACCTGTGCAAAAATCAGCGCCGCACCCAGCGGATTGACAATGGAAAACAGCGCCGGGAAGGCCATAAGGAAGGCCCCGGACAGGCTGGGCAGTCCCACCACGGTGGAAAAATGGGTCAGCAGCCCCGCATGGCTGGTCATGGCCGCCCTTTCATGCTGCCGCGAAAGCACATGTCCTTATTCTTTCGCCTGTGCCGGGACATGGAACGAGGAACGCATCAGAGTGCGGACCATGGTCAGGTCATCCGCCGCCGCGCACAGGAATCCCGGATGGGTAGGATGTCCTTCTTCCGTCAGGGGCCACGGTGTCAGGCCCAGTTCGTTATACACAGGCAGCAGGCTGACCCCGACATGCCAGAAAACCGGCTGGCAGCCCTCCTGCACCGCAAGGTCGCGCAGCCACCATATGGCGGATGTGCAGTCATCCGCCTTGCCCGCCGGATCACCCAGCCCGACCAGATACGGGCCCAGCCGCACAAACGGCAGTAACGCCTGCCTGCGCGCGCCGGGTATCAGCCCCACCGGCACCGGCGTCATCTGCCCCAGACCATCCAGCGAGTGGTCAAAGCTGTGATACAGGGCCTGCGTCTGCGCATTCCACGGCATCACCTGAATGCGGCCCGGCCGTACCAGCCGCACGATCGTGACCAGCGCCAGCATGACCGCAAGCCCCAGCGTCCACTGGGCAATGCCCGGACGCGTGGCGAACAGCATGATTTCCCACCAGCTTCCACCCGCGGAATCATGCGGGCCCGCCATGACCAGAATCACGATGGAACTGATCAGCAGCACCAGCGACACGATGGTGTGGGAGGACAGCGGTTCGCTCATGATCCGTGCATGGCGGTAATACGACCCACGGAAGGGGGCGATCAGCATGCACACCAGCATGAACAGCCCCGGCACGCCCACCGGCGACCCCCGCAGCAGCGTCAGCATGCACGCCGCCGCCAGAAGCACCATTGTGGCCTTCCATGCCAGCGTCACGCGCTGCGACAGGCCAATGCCAAGCCCGATCAGCACCACCCCGATCAGCGACAGCAGGTAGTCCCCCAACGTCGCGAACAGGGGCTGCATGCGCCCCGCATTCAGCCAGTTTTCCGGGTCCAGCAACGTCAGCGCCAGCAGCAGGCCACCACATAGCGAGACTGCCCCCGTTGCCACCGCCACGGAAAAATCGGCCTCGCTTTCCCGTATGACCTGGCTGGGGCGGCCCATGCGCGGCCCCCGCACCGGACTGCGCGCACCCACCTTGCGCGACAGGGCGGCATCTCCCCGCAGGAACAGTTCATGGGCGGCGAACATGATCCCGGCCACGAACAGGGGCACGATGTAATAGAACAGCCGGAAGATCAGGATGGCGGTCACGATGCGGGTCGCAGGCACATAGGGGCCAAGTGCGAACATCATCGCGCCATCAAAGACACCAAGGCCACCGGGCACGCTGGCCACAAGTCCTGCGGTGTAGGAAGCGATATAGATGGCAAGGAACGTGCCGTAATCCAGACCGGGGGCCACGGGCAGGAAAGTGTAGGCAATGGCCGCTGTCGCCGCGACTTCCAGTGTCGCGACAACCGTCTGCATGATCGCCATGCCCGAGGACGGGAATGTGATCTGCCAGCGCCATATCCGGACCTCGTTCACATAACGGCCCATGGTGATATAGGCCAGAACCCCGCCCCACAGCACGATCCCCACCAGCCGCATGACGATGCCGGGCAACGTATGGCCAATGAATGGCACCGTACCGGGTTCCAGCACCAGCACGCTACCGATCAGCACTGCCGCCCCCAGCAGGTAGGTGGCGGAACAGAAGGCGATGATCTGCGCGACCTGAAGTGGCTTCAGCCCCCAGTTGCCATACAGCCTGAAGCGGACCGCCGCCCCGGAAATGGCGGAAAACCCGAGGTTGTGCGACAGCACATACGAACAGAACGCGGCAAACGCGGTGCGCCTGAAGCCAAGCGGGCAGCCCACCTGCCGCACCGCAAGCCAGTCATAGAAAGACAGGACCAGATAGGACAGCAGCGTAAACCCCGCCCCGGCCCATAATGTCCCCATCGGAATGGCCGCCAGCGCGTGGCTTATGTCGCGCCAGTGCAGGTGGCGTACCTCGCGCTGCACCACCACCACGGCCCCGACCAGCAGCAGCAGGCCCAGCATATGCGGCAGGTGCCGCAGCAGGGGATGCCGGGCGAGAGATGATGGCCTGGTCCCGGCCGCATCCCTGTCCTTATCCCGTGGGGAGGGGGGAGTGTGCAACGGACGGTCGGCCATGGGCTGGCCCTTAGGCCACGGCCCCTTCGTTCCGGGTCAGCGCGGCCTCGATCAGGGCCACGGTTTCCGAAATCCCGTACAGCGCCACGAAAATCCCGAAACGCGGACCTTCCTTCTGCCCCAGCAGCACTTCATACAGGCAGCCGAACCAGGCCCGCAGCGGTTCGAATCCATGGGTCTTGCCGATTTCGAACACAAGGTTCTGGCAGGTATCGGGGGAAACATCCTCCCCTTCCAGTTCACGCAGCGCTTCGGCCAGATCAGCCAGCGCCTTGCGTTCATGCGCATCCGGCGCGCGGTAATGCTTCGTGGGGCGAACGAAATCGGCGTAATAGACGATGGCGTGATCCACCAGACGCGCCAGCATGGGGCAGCTTTCGGGCGTGGCCTTCGCGTCATAACGCTGGATGAACTTCCACAGCACATCCGGCGTCTCTGCATTGGCGACGGAGGCGAGGTTAAGCAGCATGCCAAACGTGATCGGGCTGCCCGCATCCGCCGGGATCGTGCCCTTGTGGATGAACCATGCCGGATTGGTCAGCAGGACGGGATCTTCCGCCGCCAGCGTCTTGGCCCTGGCCACATGGGCCAGATATTCATCCGTCGCCTTGGGGATCACGTCAAAGAACAGGCGTTTGGCACGCTGCGGCGCATTGAACATGTACTGCCCCAGGCTTTCGGGCGGGGCATAGCGTAGCCATTCCTCGACCGAGATGCCATTGCCCTTCGACTTGGAAATCTTCTGCCCGTTCTGGTCCAGGAACAGCTCATACGTCAGACCCGCGGGCGGCTGGCCGCCAAGGATACGGCAGATCCTGCCCGACAGGCGCACGCTGTCGATCAGGTCCTTGCCCGACATTTCATAATCAACGCCCAGCGCATACCAGCGCATGGCCCAGTCGGCCTTCCACTGCATCTTGGCATGGCCGCCGGTGACCGGGGTCTCGAACGTCTCGCCGTCCTCATCGGTCCAGCGCACCGTGCCTGCGACGGGATCGATGGCGTCCATCTTCACCTGCATGACCTGACCGGTGCGCGGGTGGATGGGCAGGACGGGGGAGTAGGTTGCGCGCCGTTCCTCGCCCAATGTCGGGGCAATCACGGCCACAATCTTGTCATGCACCTCCAGCACGCGTTTCAGGGCCGCATCAAAGCGGCCGCCTTCATAATACTGCGTGGAAGATGCGAATTCGTAATCAAACCCGAACCCGTCAAGGAAAGCGCGCAGGCGGGCATTATTGTGGGCGGCGAAGGATTCGTGCATGCCAAACGGATCGGGCACGCGCGACAGCGGCCTGCCGATGAACTGGCGCAGCATGTCCTGGTTGGGCACGTTGTCCGGCACCTTGCGCAGGGCGTCCATGTCATCGGAAAACGCCAGCAGGCGCGTGGGCAGGCCGGTCAGCTTCGTGAACGCCTGACGCACCCATGACGTGCGCGCGACCTCGCCAAACGTGCCGATATGGGGCAGGCCCGACGGACCATAGCCGGTTTCCAGCAGAACAGGGCGGTCAGCCGTCACCTCACGCGCGGTGTTACCGACATGCGCGGACAGTTTGGCGGCCTCCTCGAACGGCCAGGACTTCGGGAGGGGCGAAATAAGGGGACGATGCTGTTCTGACATGGACCGGCAAGCTATGGACAGGAGGGGCGCGGGTCAATCCATCCTATTCCACACCCGGGGGTACAGCAATAATAATGACATGACACACGGCGGGCGACAGATGCCCGCAGGTGCCCTATATCATTTACAGACATGCCAGACACCCCGCCCCTGCCGGACAGTGCGCCGGCGATCATTCCCCGCAACGGCGCATGGTCGGTCCTGACCCCGGATGGGGAAATCCTGTCCATGTCGGCTGATGACATACGGCGTGAACTGCCACAGTGGCCGGCGCCCATGGTCATCCATGCGCCTGCGACCGCGCGCAGGCTGGACCTGCCACCGCCACCGCGCCCCAGCCCGTGGCTTGACCTGCTGGAACTGTTCGCCTTCGCCCTGCCTGCCCACGGCGTACCACCGACCGCGCGCGGGCTGGGAACGGCGCTGGGCATTGCCGAAAACCGGCTGGATGCGCCTGAGGCCGACCTGCTGCCCGATCTGGCGTTTGAACTGCTGCGCCGGATCGCGGCCATCCGCAACACACCCGAGGGCGGCATAAGGACCGCGCTGGCGTGGAGCATGCGCAAGGCCGGATGGGCATGGGGTCCGTCGGTCTGCGCCGCACTGGGGCTACCGCCCGCGGGCGGCCTGCCTGCAGGCATGATCCAGCCCAACGAGGCGCTGAAAATCTGGACGCGTCTGCCAAAATGGGAAGAAACCGCACCCCGTCCGGCCCCTGCAGCCCACCCCGTCACGGGGGAGGAAACGCGCGCCCACCTGCGCACCATACTGGGTGAAGGAGCGGAACACCGCCCGGCGCAGGACGCCTTCAGCCACGTCGCCGCCCGCGCCTTCGCCCCCCGCACGGCACAGGGCGACCCGCATATGGTGCTGGCGGAAGCAGGCACCGGCACCGGCAAGACCCTTGGCTACGTCGCCCCCGCCAGCATCTGGGCCACCCGCAATGGCGGAACGGTCTGGATCAGCACCTATACCCGCCACCTGCAGCGCCAGATCGAATCGGAACTGGCCCGCGTCTATCCCGATCCCGACATCCGGCGCAGCCATGTGGTGGTGCGCAAGGGACGCGAAAACTACCTGTGCCTGCTGAACATGGAAGAAAGCGTGAATATCGCGCTGTCACGTGGGCAGGCAGGCAACCATACCATCATCGGGCTGGCGCTTGTGGCGCTGTGGGCGGCGCATACGCGTGATGGCGACCTGTTTGGCGGCGACCTGCCGGGATGGTTTGCCGACCTGTTCGGGCGTGGCCTGCTGACCAGCATTGCCGACCGGCGCGGCGAATGCATCCATGGTGCCTGCCCGCATTACCAGCAGTGCATGGTCGAACATTCCATCCGCCGCGCCCGCACGGCCGACCTCGTGATCGCCAACCATGCGCTGGTCATGTCACAGGCGGCATGGCACGCCATGGATGGCGCGGACACCAATAACGAGGACAACACCCCCACCCGCTACATCATGGACGAAGGGCACCATATCGCGGACGCCGCCGACAGCGCCTTCGCCCTGGAACTGTCCGGGCTGGAGGCCGCCGAACTGCGGCGGTGGCTGCTGGGGGCGGAGGGCGCACGGTCGCGCGCGCGGGGACTGCGGCGCAGGCTGGAAGACCTGATGGTGCATATTCCCCGGATCGAGACGCCACTGGACACGGCCCTCATGGCCGCCCGCGCCCTGCCAGCACCCGGCTGGTCCGCCCGCCTTGCCGCCCTTGACCCCGGCAGCAGGACCGCACCCCCGGTCGATACGGCAGTGGAAACCGGGGAGCCGGCCCTGTCCAACCCATCGGAAGTGCTGCTGCATGAACTGCGCCAGCAGGTGCTGGCCCGCACGCATGGCAGCCCCGAAGGGGGCGGTCGCCGCAGCGACAGCGAATGCGACCTGCACCCCATGCCTGACTCCCTGCATGCGGCGGCGCAGGGGCTGGAACGCGCGCTGCGCCGGCTGGCCGAACCGCTGCGCATCCTGATCGCGCGGCTGGATGAAGCGCTGGAAACCGAAGCCGACTGGCTGGATACCCCCATGCGCGAACGGATTGCCGCCGCCATCCGTTCAATCCGGCGGCGTGCGCTGTCGCGCGTGGATGGCTGGTGCGCCATGCTGGGCACCATGCAGGCGGGCGAGCCACCGCCCGATGGCGGCACACCGCAATATATCGACTACATCCGCATGGACCGGCGCGAGGGGCAGAACCCCGGCGAGCGGGATGTGGGCCTGTACCGCCACTGGCTGGACCCGACCATTCCGTTTGCCAGCGTGCTGGCGGCCCCGGCGCATGGCGTGCTGGTCACGTCCGCAACACTGCGTGACGAAACGGGCGAGGACACGGCGAATGACAGCGCCGAACGCGCATGGGACGCGGCGGAAGCCCGGTCCGGCGCGATCCACCTGCCATCCCCCGCCATCCGGTCGTCATTTCCCAGCCCGTTCGATTACGCCCGACAGAGCCGCGCCTTCATCATCACCGACGTGGCGCATGATGACCCCGCTGCCCTTGCCGGGGCTTACCGCACGCTGTTCATGGCGTCGAACGGCGGTGCGCTGGGACTGTTTACCGCCATATCACGGCTGAGGGAGGTGTACAGGCGCATCCTGACCCCGCTGGAAGCAGCGGGCCTGCCGCTGTTCGCGCAGCATGTGGACCCGATGGACAATGCCACGCTGGTGGACATCCTGCGCAGTGAGCGCAATGCCTGCCTGCTGGGCACGGATGCAATGCGTGATGGGGTGGATGTGCCGGGCAATGCGCTGCGGCTGGTGGCGTTCGAACGCGTGCCGTGGCCGCGTCCCGACATCCTGCACCGTGAACGGCGCATTCACCTGTCCGGTGGCGCACCGGGCCGTTATGATGACAGGATCGCCCGCCTGCGCCTGCGCCAGGCATTCGGGCGCCTGATCCGCAGCCGGCAGGACAGGGGTGTATTCGTCCTGCTGGACCGGCGCACCCCGTCACGCCTTCTGTCCGCCTTCCCCGAAGGGGTGGCGGTGCGCCGCCTTGGACTGAGCGCGGCAGCACGGGAGATCACGGCCTTCCTGCAGGCGCAGGACACCTCCGTGGATCAGCTTTCCTGATCGGTGCTCCCCAATGCTCCCCGCCCCGCCAGGGGCCGTGCGTCAGAGCGCCTTGAGGTTGGTCGCGGCGGCCTTGCCACGTTCCATGGCGATGTCGTAGCTGACGGCCTGATCCTCGTTCAGGCCACGCAGGCCGGCGGCCTGCACCGCGGTGATGTGCACAAACACGTCCTTGCCGCCATCATCAGGCATGATGAAGCCAAAACCCTTGGTTGCGTTGAACCATTTTACTTTTCCGGTAGCCATAGCCAGTCTCTTCTCCAGCGCCATCCTTGCCGGTCCTAATACCGGCAATCCGGGCGCGTGCCTTTACGGCCATGAAAAAAACGGGGCATCCGGAAAACACCCTGCAGCTTTCACGTCGTTCGTGCACCATAGGGGCAGCATGAAAAGGGCCGCCCTGTCAAATCATGAGATATGCCGCCCCCATGGATCGAGATATAATATATCAAAAAACAGTGATCTCCCTCGCAGCGGCGGACCCGTCCATTTCCGGCATCCGGGCGTGCCGCATGCCACGGCCCGCAGGCAGGCGACAAGACAGCCCGGACATGCCACATCCCTTCCCCGCCGGACAGAGCGCCCATGAGCCAGAACATATATGACCAGCCTGATTTCTTTCATGGCTACAGCCAGTTGCCCCGTTCGCGCGACGGGCTGGACGCGGCGGCGGAATGGCCCGCGATGCAGGCCCTGCTCCCTCCGCCCGAGGGCGCGCGCATCGTTGATCCTGGCTGTGGATTTGGCTGGTTCTGCCGCTGGGCCAGCACGCGCCATGCCCGGTCCGTACTGGGGATAGACCTGTCGGAAAACATGCTGGCCCGTGCCCGCAGCTTCGGTCACGACGCGGCCATTACCTATGTCCGGCGGGATCTGGAAACGCTGGAACTGCCCCCGGCTGCGTTTGACCTGGCCTACAGTTCACTGGTGCTGCACTATGTCAGCAATCTGGGCGCGCTGCTGCGGACCATTCATGACAGCCTGTTGCCGGGCGGCCATTTCGTGTTTTCCACCGAACACCCGATCTACACCGCCCCGTCCCATCCCGACTGGGCGCAGGACGCGGCGGGCGCGCGTATCTGGCCCCTCAATGACTACCAGAAGGAAGGACCACGCAGCACGGACTGGCTGGCGCCCGGCGTCACCAAGCAGCACCGCACGCTGGGCACCCTGATCAACGCACTGATCGGCACGGGCTTTACCGTGACGCATGTGGAGGAATGGAGTCCGACCGACCGTGACCTGGCCGCCCATCCCGACTGGGCGCCCGAACGGGACCGACCGACCTTCCTGCTGATCGCCGCCCGCAAACAGGCAGCCCCATGATACCCGACCCATGAAAAAAGCGGGCGTGACCGGAGTCACACCCGCTTTTTTCAACGGTCCGGATGGGAAAGGGACGGCGGGCGGACCCGCCATCCCCGTCCCTCCGGGGGAGCTGGAGGCCGGACTTAGAAGTCCATGCCACCCATGCCGCCCATTCCGCCCATGCCACCTTCCGGCATTGCAGGGGCCTTCTTTTCCGGACGCTCGGCCACCATCGCTTCGGTGGTGATCAGCAGGCCGGCAACCGATGCCGCATCCTGCAGCGCCGTGCGGACAACCTTCATCGGATCGATGATGCCGGCTTCCACCAGGTCCTTGTAGTCGCCGATCTGGGCATCGAAACCGAAGGTGTAGGTGTCGTTTTCCAGAACCTTGCCAGCGATGACCGCACCATCTTCACCCGCGTTGTGGGCGATCTGGCGCAGCGGAGCCTGCAGGGCCTTGCGGATGATGTCCGCACCGACGCGCTGGTCGTCGTTATGGAAGTGCAGGCCACCCAGCTTGGTCGATGCGCGGGCAAGTGCGGTGCCACCACCGGGGACAATGCCTTCCTCAACCGCCGCACGGGTCGCGTGCAGGGCGTCGTCAACGCGGTCCTTGCGTTCCTTCACCTCGATCTCGGTGGAGCCACCAACGCGGATCACGGCAACGCCGCCAGCCAGCTTCGCCAGGCGTTCCTGCAGCTTTTCACGGTCGTAGTCCGAGGTGGTTTCCTCGATCTGCGCGCGGATCTGGGCACAACGGCCCTTGATGCCATCCGTGCTGCCTGCGCCTTCGACAATGGTGGTGTTTTCCTTGTCGATGTGCACCTTCTTCGCGGTGCCCAGCATGTCCAGCGTCACGCTTTCCAGCTTGATGCCGAGGTCTTCGCTGATGACCTGGCCACCGGTCAGGATCGCGATGTCTTCCAGCATGGCCTTGCGACGGTCACCGAAGCCCGGCGCCTTGACGGCGGCGATCTTCAGGCCACCACGCAGCTTGTTGACCACCAGGGTCGCCAGCGCTTCGCCATCAACGTCTTCCGCAATGATCAGCAGCGGACGGCCGGACTGCACGACGGCTTCCAGCAGCGGCAGGATCGGCTGCAGCGAAGACAGCTTCTTTTCGTGGATCAGGATGTAGGGGCTGTCCAGATCGACGGTCATCTTTTCCGCATTCGTCACGAAATACGGGGAGATGTAGCCACGATCGAACTGCATGCCCTCGACCACGTCCAGTTCGGTGTGCAGGCCCTTGGCCTCTTCCACCGTGATGACGCCTTCGGAGCCGACCTTCTGCATGGCCTGCGAGATCATCTCGCCGATTTCCTTTTCGCCATTGGCGGAAATCGTGCCGACCTGTGCCGTTTCGGCCGGGGTCGTGATCTTCTTCGCGTTCTTCTTCAGCTCTTCAACGACAACGCCAACCGCCTTGTCGATGCCGCGCTTGAGGTCCATCGGGTTCATGCCCGCGGCAACCGCCTTGGCACCTTCACGCACGATGGCCTGCGCCAGCACGGTTGCCGTGGTGGTGCCGTCGCCCGCGATGTCGTTGGTCTTGGATGCGACCTCACGAACCATCTGCGCGCCCATGTTCTCGAACTTGTCGGCCAGTTCGATTTCCTTGGCGACGGAGACACCGTCCTTCGTGATGCGCGGTGCGCCGAAGCTCTTGTCCAGGACAACGTTACGACCCTTCGGGCCCAGCGTCACCTTTACCGCGTCTGCAAGAATGTCCACGCCACGCAGCATGCGCTGGCGGGCTTCACCGCCGAACTTTACGTCCTTGGCTGCCATTTTCTTCTTCTCCGATATGGAAAGTTCTAAAAGGTTACTCGGTCAGGAAAGCACCGGGTGGGTCAGGCGACCACGCCCATGATGTCGCTTTCCTTCATGATCAGCAGTTCTTCACCGTTGATCGTCACTTCCGTGCCCGACCACTTGCCGAACAGGACGCGGTCACCCGCCTTCACGTCGAGGGGAACAATCTGCCCCTGCTCGTTACGGGCACCTGCGCCCACCGAGATCACCTCGCCTTCCATCGGCTTTTCCTTGGCGGTCTCAGGGATGATGATACCACCTGCTGTTTTTTCCTCGCTCTTGAGGCGACGGACGACCACACGGTCATGCAGGGGACGAAATTTCGTCATGGATCGCTCCAAATCTCTTAAAAGGTAACGCCCTTGAATCAAGCAACGCCACCGGTTGGCGCGCGCGCCAGGCCGCATCGCGTTAGCACTCCCCTCATGAGAGTGCTAAGAAGCAGATAGGAAGCCCCCTTACAGGTGTCAAGAAGGGGAATGGGGTTGAGGGCGCGGAATTCGTGCGCCCGGGGAAACCAAAGAACAGGGTCGCGTTTTTTAATTTAATATCAAATGGTTATTCTGGACTCTCTTTCCCTGCCAAAAGCGGAAGCCCAGCCTTTACCCCAACGCATGATGATGACGCACCGATTCCATCCATTAAGGCCGGAAGCAGCCACGCGCGCTTTTCCACTTCCTGTCAGTCGACGTGCCCATGATGCTGCCTCACGGGGGCTGGACTTCCGGTTGCTGCCGTCCGGCAGAGGATGATTATGCCCTGTATCGATCCGGGGGATCAGTCCATCGGCGACAGGGCATTCATGTAACATGCCAGCCCGGACCGGCTGCCGCAGCGGTTCCTTAACATTCCTGTTCCCGTCATGCCTTTCCACACACCATGAAAGGCCTGTGTGGAGCGGTATTTTTTTCATGCATCAGCTTTAGGAACTACACTGGTTACAGAGTGATTCCAGTCACCTACAGACTGGTTTAGATATTCTTTTTTTATCATCCCCTGGCAAAACAATGATATTGAAATTTTATATCAACCGGTACAATATAACCATTATTTGAAAATTATGGATTTCAAACAGATCCAATTGCAAACAGGGGATTGCCAGAGTGACAGACAATAGTACTTACCACGTAAATACTCAGGAAACAGGCGCCACTTCGTCAGATCCAAACCAGATACCCATCACCATTACCGATACCCAGATGCTTTATGGGGATGTTGAGAACAACACGTTCGAAACCTTTCCCATTTCAATGATGAATGACCCGTCTGCCGAACTGACAGCAGATAAGGGTTTTTCGGGAAGCGACACCATAACGCTGCAGGACATCACCAGCGGTGCTGATGCCGGAATGGTTGAGGCAACAGCCGTGGGCGGCACTGGCGGCCATGAAACAGAGATACTGCAGACAACCCCGTATACAACGGCGGATGGAAGCGGCACCATCTACTATGCCCCCAGCCAGCCATCGGTCGATACGGTTAACGGGACCGCGATCAACACGGGCACAACAGACGCTACATATGTTGAATTCTCATCCAACACATATAGCGAGGCCAACGAACCCGCCACTACCCAGGCCCTGACCAGCAATACTGTCGTCACCCCTACTTCCGACACTGCTCCGTGTTTTACCGCTGGCACGTTCATCCGTACGCCGTCGGGCGATGTCGTTGTCGAGCAGCTGAAGGCGGGAGACATGGTCGTGACCGCCAGCGGGCAGATCCGGCCGGTGCGCTGGATCGGCAACCTGCATGTCACCAACCTGCCATCGCAGGACTGCGCACGGGCGCGGAACCTGTGGCCGGTACGCATTGCGGCGCATGCCTTCGCGGCCAACGTGCCCGATCGGGATCTGGTCGTCTCCCCCGGTCACGCCATTGCCGTAACGGTCATGGACGAAGTGTTCACGCAGGCCATCCGTCTGGTCAATGGCGCGACGATCCGCCAGGAACCGCGTGACAGCGTGACCTACTGGCACGTGGAACTGGACAGCCATGACGTGCTGCTGTCGAACAACCTGCCCAGCGAGAGCTATCTGGACGTAGGCAACCGTGCGGCACTCGGGCTGAATGTCCCTGCCCTGCGCCTGGCTGCGTCCGTGTCGGATTATGCCCGCCCGCTGGTTGAACACGGGCCGGTCATCGACGCCATCCGCGCACGTCTTGTCGCCCGGGCACGGGATCTGGGCTGGCAGGTTTCAACCCGTTCCAACATGCACCTGACTGTGGATGGCAGGCGGGTCGAGGCCATGATGAATGGCGACCGGGCCAGCTTCATCTTCCCGGCTACAGCACAGAACGTGCATCTGCGCAGCCGTACGTTCCGTCCTGCCGAATGGGAAAGCTGTTCCGACACCCGTACGCTTGGCCTGTCCCTGTCCGGCCTGCACATTGCCGACGGGCTGGGTCATGAAGCGGACATTGCACTGGATCATGCAGGTCTCGCAAACCAGTTCCATGAAGGGGAAGCCGCCGACAGCGTGGCATGGCGCTGGACCCGCGGCGACCTGCACCTGCCCCAGGAATTGTGGGCGGACTGCAAGGGCCAGGTTACCCTGACGCTGACCCTGCAGCATGCGAACGGGCAGTACTGGGATCGGGCCGGGACAGGCAATGCCGCCCCCCTCGCAGGCGAAGCACATACGCCACGCATGCGGGCCTGATTCCGCCTGCGCCTCGCGCAGCCTGACGAAAGGGGGAGGCATTCCGGGAATGCCTTCCCCTTTCGTGTATCAGCAGACAACCAGCAGCCATATCCCATTGACCGGACAGGCCACCCGCGCCGAACCGGCGATCAATCGGGCGGGGCGCGTGTCCCATGCTTTTCGCCAGATGCCTGCACTGGCTCGCCCTGTATTGCACGTGGCAGCAATATTGCCGGGTCATGACCCCTGTTCTTCCCCGCCACGCAGGGTCCATCCATTCCGAAAGGGCCAGAGGCATGAATACACCCCCCGGCGCATGGCCACCCGACAGCAGAACCACCAGCAGATCAGGCCATATGCGCACGGCCGCCCGAACGGCAGGATAGGGAAAAAATTCTTATAAACTGTCTCCTCACGCGGGTTTCATATTGACGCATGGGGTCCCCGCATCATTGTGTGACGGGCAACGAAGGAATGAATGGAGTAAAAGCCATGGGCGCAGACATCACCGTTACAGCGGCGGACGGGCACACATTTTCCGCCTACCGGGCCGGTCGGCCAGATGCCGCGCGCTGCGTTGTGGTGGTTCAGGAAATCTTCGGGGTAACGCCCTATATCCGTTCCGTATGTGACTCATTTGCGGCGGAAGGGTATCAGGCCATTGCCCCTGCCCTGTTTGACCGTGTCAGGCGCGACACCATCCTGCCCTATGACAGCACCGGCATGCACGAAGGCCTGACCCTGCGTAGCCAGATTGCGCAGGACGACACGCTGAAGGACCTTGCCGCGGCGGCGGACATGCTTCCGGCGGAGAAAAAAGGCATTGTCGGGTTCTGCTGGGGCGGCAAGCTGGCATGGGAAGCGGCATGCCATACCAAAGCGTTCGCGGCGGCGGTGGCATGGTATGGCGGAGGGATCGCCCAGACCCGCAACCAGATCCCCAACTGTCCCGTGCAGCTTCATTTCGGAGCAGAGGATGCGCATATCCCCGCCGATGAGGTCGACGCCATCCGGGCCGCGCATGAGGATATCGAGATTTTCACGTATGACGGCGCCGATCATGGCTTCGGCTGCACCGATCGCCCGTCCTATAACGAAGCCGCCGCCACGCTGGCCATGCAGCGCACGCTGAGCTTTTTTGAACACTGGCTCTGACACGCCGCGCATGAAAAAAACACCCATGCCGTGCCAGGCATGGGCGTCGCTTCCGATTTCAGAAAATTTCTGGGAAAACGCCGCCTTTTAAAATAAAGGGCGGCGTCCGAAGGCTTTCAGGACCTCCCCCGCCACCACTGGGTGGCGGGTGCAGGCAGGCGCCATTCAGCCCCGGTTCAGCACGCGGCCCGCAACGGCGTCCAGCTTCTTCAGCAGGACGGGGTCACGCCTGTCGGGTGCGGTGATGATGGCGTGTTCCAGCGCGCGGTCGCAGCCCGCGTAACACGGGCCACGCTTCGCCCCCAGTTTCGGAATGACCGAACGGACAAGGGCGCGGGCACGGCTGGCGTTTTCCTGCATCACCTTGACCACGGCATCCACCGTCACGCTGTCATGACCGTCATGCCAGCAGTCATAATCGGTCACCATGGCGACGGTGGCGTAACAGATCTCGGCTTCGCGGGCCAGCTTGGCTTCGGGCATGTTGGTCATGCCCACGACCGAGCAGCCCCAGGAACGGTACAGGTTGCTCTCCGCACGGGTGGAGAACTGCGGCCCTTCCATGACCAGATACGTGCCCCCACGGGTGACATCCAACCCCAGTTCGCGGCACTGGCTTTCCAGCACGTCGCCAATGCGCGGGCACAGCGGATCAGCCATGCCGACATGCGCCACGCAGCCCGTGTCGAAAAAGCTTTTTTCGCGCGCGAACGACCGGTCGATAAACTGGTCGATAACCACGAAATGCCCCGGCGGCAGTTCTTCCTTCAGCGAACCGACGGCGGACAGCGACACGATGTCGGTAACACCCGAGCGTTTCAGCGCATCGATATTGGCACGATAGTTCAGGCGCGAGGGCGGCAGCGGGTGGCCACGACCATGGCGCGGCAGGAACACGCAGCGCACCCCGTCCAGCCTGCCGAACAGAAGCTGGTCGGACGGCTTGCCCCACGGGGTTTCAACCGTGCGCCATTCCTTGTCTTCAAGGCCTTCGATATCATACAGGCCGGAACCGCCAATCAGGCCGATGACCGGCTCGATCTGCTCGCCGGCAGCAGGGTTAGTGGACATTGGACCACGTTCTCCGTTTCAGACAGATGGAAAGAATAAGCAGGATCAGAAGGAACACGACCGCCCCCACCCCCACGCGGTGCCGTTGCGTCAGGTGCGGACTGGCCACCCACGCCAGGAAGGTGGTGACATCGCGCGCCTGCTGCGCCACCGTCGCGGGCGTGCCGTCAGGATAGGCCACCCCGCCATCATGCAGCGGCGGCGGCATGGCGGTCTGCCCGTTCGCGGCATAGGGGTTGTAGAACAGCCCCGGCGCCGCCGTCATGCCCGGCGGCGGGGTCTGCCCATAGCCGGTCAGGAAGGCATCGATACGGTCCACCCCGCCGGGATGCACAACCGCCAGCCGCGACTGGTCCGGAGGGGGGACGCCATGGTTGGCCGCCGCCGCCGTATGCGCATCGGGATAGGGGGACAGCAGGTGATCGTCCACATTGGCCGGCCGGGTGACCGGGTGGCCGCTGCCATCCACCCCTGCCGGGACATGATGCGCCCCTGCAATGGCATTGACGTCCGCTTCCTTCAGCCCCAGTCCGGCAAGGTCGCCATAGGCAACCGATTTCATGCCATGACAGGCGGAACAGACCTGCGCGTAAACGGTATAGCCACGCTGGACCGAAGCCATATCGAAATGGCCCAGCGGTCCGCGGAAACTCCAGTCCTGCCGGGGCGGTTCACGGTAATCACGCGCCCACGACACTGAAGCGCCACCCGCAAGACACGACGGGATGACAAGGCAGGACAGCAGCACGCCACGCCGCAACACGTTCCGCGCGAATGGCGTCCTGCCCTGCTGTTGGCTCCGTTCATGCATGTCCGCTACGTTCCCGCCGCAATTACGTGCTCCCTTCCGCGTTCCTGCCGGAAGTGCGACCCCTTCCTAGCGGGTGGGTAACGGGTCTTGCAATCGCCCGTCTTGCAATAGGCGGGACAAACGGGCACCCGTAATATCATTGCGAACGACCAGAACGGGCAGAATGATACGACCATGACAACATCCCGCACCCCAGTTGCCCATGACGGACTGAAGGACACGGCCCGCGCCTGGTTTGAAAACCTGCGTGACCGGATATGTGACGCCTTCGAACGGATCGAGGATGACGCCGCGGCACAGGGTTCCCCCACCCTGCCGGGGAAGGAGGCCCCCGGCCGCTTTGAACGCACGCCATGGAACCGTACCAATGATGACGGCACCCCCGGCGGCGGCGGCGTGATCAGCCTCATGCGCGGGCGCGTGTTTGAAAAGGTGGGGGTCAATGTGTCCACCGTCAGCGGGGAATTCAGCCCCGGCTTTCGCGACTCGATCCCCGGCGCATCGGAAGACCCGCGCTTCTTCGCCACGGGCATAAGCCTTGTCGCCCACATGTGCAGCCCGCTGGTGCCTGCCGCCCACTTCAACACCCGCATGATCATCACGACGCAGGGGTGGTTTGGCGGTGGCGGCGACATTACCCCCATGTTCCCCGAAAGCGCCGAGGCCATAGCTGATGCCGCCCGGTTCCATGACGGGTTCCGGCAGGCATGCGAAAAGCATGATCCGCAATATTATCCGCGTTTCAAGGAATGGTGCGACAAGTACTTCTACCTGCCGCATCGCAATGAAGCGCGCGGCCTGGGCGGCATTTTCTATGACCGGCTCAATACCGGCGACATCGATGCCGACTTCGCCTTTACCCGCGACGTGGGGCTGGGTTTTCTGGAAACCTACCCTGATATCGTGCGCAGCCGGATGATGGAACCGTGGACCGATGAACAGCGCAAGGCGCAGCTTGTCCGTCGTGGCCGGTATGTGGAGTTCAACCTGCTGCATGACCGGGGCACCATTTTTGGCCTGAAAACCGGCGGAAATACCGAAGCCATCCTCATGAGCCTTCCCCCGGAAGTCCACTGGCCATAAGAATAGGCCATGTCCGCCCCATACCTGTCATTCCGTCCCGTCCTGAACGTCCGCATTTACCTGCGCGCGCAGGTGCAGCCATGATCGGTCGGCGCGCGCTTCTGGCCCTGCTGGCCGGGGGGGCTGTCATGCCCCTGCGCCGGGGCGGGGCGTCCGAACTGCCGCGTGAACGCCTGCTCATGCCCACGGGGGCGTCTGGCGGGGCGACCCTGCTGGTGGCAGGCAACCACAGCGCCATGGCCGACCGATGGGTACCGGTCCTGCCCACGGCGCTGGCGCAGGGGCTGGACCTGCCCGCCCCCCTGCCGGTGCGTGATACCGTGGGGCAGGACGGGGTGACAGGGGCAAACCTGTTTGATTCGCAGTTTGCGTCCGATGGCATGGTGGCGCTGGCGGCGCCGGGTTCGGCGCTGGTGTCCTCCCTGTGCGGGGACCCGCGCGTGCATTTTGACTACAGCCGCTGGCTGCCGCTGCTGCTCAGCCTGACCATGCCGGTGGTTATCGGGCGGGCGCAGCTGCACCGCAGCCTTGGCAATTTCATGCGTGACCGGCCCGTGCGCATTGCCGTATCGACCCTGACGGGGATCGAACTGCCAACCGTACTGGCCATGAGCCTGTTCGGGCTACGCCCCATTCCGGTCACGGGCCTTGCCACGCCAGAGGCCGCGGCATCCGCCCTGCGTGACAACCAGGTCGATACCATACAGATCACCGACCCGCTGGGCACGCCGGAAACCACAGCACTGATCGGCACGCTGGCGCAGGCGGGGTTTCCTGCCCTGTTCACCCTGGGCACGCAGGCTGATCCCCTCACCCTGCCCAACGACCAGCAGGTCATGAGCCTGCAGGCCCGCCTGCAGCAGGATGCGCATTCCGCCCTGCATGACCTGCTGTACGCCGCATGGAAACCACTGGCCGCGGCGGCGGGGGTGGACCTTGCCCTTGTGCTGCCCATGCTGACGCAACCCGCGACACTGGCGCGGTGGCGGGCGGGCACGACACAGGCCATGCGTGACAGCACCATACAGTCCATGGCCCATCAGTCCGGCCGCACGCTCCTGACCGGCACGGATGCGACCGAGGCCCTGCGTCTGGCATCGGGGGATACGTCCGCCATCATGACACTGCGCCGCTGGCTGGCGGCCCATCTGCCGACATGGCGTCTGGGCTGAGGCCCCACGCGGTCCGTCGCCGCCTTTTCAGAACCCGCTTCCACGCGCTGAACGGCGCAGCAGCACGCGCACCGCGCCCTGATTGGCGGCATGCGGATGCACGACCGCCAGAATCAATCGGCCCAGATCGCCACGCCCCAGCCAGAACGGCAGTTCCCGGCGCAGGATGCCGCCATTATGGCCGCTGCCCAGCCCGGTTATGATCTCGACACAGCGCACATTGTCCGCATGTGCCTGAATGATGAAACCATGCAGGCGGTGGAACGCCGTCTGCGCCACCTGCCCATGCAGGTCCAGCCTGCGAGCAGGACGCAGCTTGCCACTGACCAACCCACGCCAGCTTGTGTCATCCAGTCCCGGCCTGCGCACGCCAATTTCAAATGCGCCGCCCTTGCCCTTCTGCACGGTCAGGCTGTGGCTGGCGGTTCCATGCACCGCATGCACCCCGCCCGATGACAGCCGCTGCATGATGGCGGCACGGCTCATGCCCGGTTTTGCCGTGGTGGTGGGGGACGGAACCGGGGGATCTGGCGGCGGGGTCGCGGGTTTTGCCTGCCGGGCGGTCCGCAATGGCGCGATTCCCTGCGCGAAGGCCGCCCATAGGGCCTGTTCCTCCTCGTTCAGTCTGCGCTGCCTCACGGTATGATTCCTTTCTCCGGGCCGGTGGCCTTGGCCATAGAATCATACCCCGCCCGGCAGGTCCATGTTTTCAGGCATGCCTCCATACGCAAAAACCCTGCCGCATGTGCGGCAGGGCTAGCGTTCCCGGATGGGAAAAACCGTCTTACGGCGCGGTATTGCGCAGGGTTTCGCCCTGATAGCGCCCGGTCAGCGTGTTGAGGAACGCCACGATATCCGTCACATCCTGATCGGAAATGTTATGGTCGGGCGTCTGGTAACGCGCCATGTCGCGCACGGCGCCATCCAGCGTCGTGATGCTGCCATCATGGAAATAGGGGCCGGTCAGCGCGATGTTGCGCAGGTTGGGCACCTTGAAGCGTTCCATGTCGGCAGGATCATGGGTGACTTCAAAACGTCCCTTGTCCGCATCCGTCAGCTTACCGCCACGGGCCGAGAAATAATTGCCTTCCAGTCCCAGCGGCTCGAACGCCTGCCCGCCCATGGACGGCCCGGTGTGGCACCCGGAACAGCCAATCTGCTTGAACAGCGCGTAACCGTGCTTTTCCTGCGTGTTCAGCGCGGCGTCATCCCCCTTGAGGTACTGGTCAAAGCGGCTGTCGGGTGTCACCAGCGTCTTTTCATATTCCCCGATGGCATCGGTGATGGTGTTTTCATCAATCGTGTCGCTGCCATACGCAGCCTGGAAATCCGTGGCATAGCTCGGGTCTTCACGCAGGCGGTCCGCAACCGATGTCCAGTCATGCGATCCCATCTCGACTGGGTTCATGACCGGTCCCGCCGCCTGCTGCGCCAGTGTGCCCGCGCGGCCATTCCAGAACTGCCATTTGTTGAAAACCGCATCAAAGACGGTCGGCACATTGATCGGCCCCTTCTGCCCATGGATGCCGGTGGCGGTCACCAGGCCATCCACGCCGCCATGCTGCAGGCTGTGGCAGCTGGCGCAGTTCAGGGTACCATCACCCGACAGCTTGCGGTCAAAGAACAGCCGCTGGCCCAGCGCCACCTTGTGCGGGTCCACCGGCACGGATTCCGGCACGGGCTGCACCGGTTCGGCCGCGAATCGATCCGCAACACCCTGTGTCGCGTAATGCTGGCGCCGCACCTGCGCGATCCATGTCAGCATGCTTTCGCGCTGCGCGTCCGACAGGTGGGCATGCCAGTGCATGAGCAGGTACAGCGTGGGCGGCATGCGGTTCTGGTTGATGACTTCCTCGATCCGGGCCAGCGGTTCCTGATCGGGCACGCTGCCGTTCTGCAGGGCGCTTATGACCGGTTCCACCCGGAAATGCCGCAGCCCCTGATCGCGATCATGGCTCATCAGCGTATTGGCCACAGGCAGGCTGAAATAGAACGGCAGGTCCACCCTGGCCGCGTGGCAGTAGTCACAGCGGGCTTCGCGCATGACATTCAGCGCCGCTGTCGAGACCGCATCCACCCCTGCCCCCGCAGGTGCGGGCGCGGTCGCATGATCGAAATGGGTGAGATAGGCGACCGTCCCGCCATACGCCACGATACCTGCGGCGACCACCGCCGCCACTGCCTTCTTTACCGACATTAACAAAACCCCCTTATCCCTTGCTTGAGTGGGTTTTGGCCGATTCAGGAATTATTTGTCAAAATAATCGTTTCAATGAAAACCATCAAAAGTTTCGATCATCTGTCCCGGCCACGCCATCCACCTGCGCCTCCATGGCCTGCCGTACCCGCTGCCGCGCGACATTGACATAGATGGTATCAAGGTCGATTCCGATGCCCTGCCCCCCTTCGCGCACGGCCGCGACCAGCGTGGTGCCTGTCCCCATGAACGGGTCCAGCACCACGGGGGCCGCCTTGCCATGCAGGCGGATGCACATCTGCGGCAGCAGCACGGGAAACGTGCCGGGATGATGGAACTTCTGCGCTTTCCCCTGCACGGTCTCATACGGGATGAACCATGTATCGCCCCGGCAGCGCCGGTCCTGCCGGTGGCCACGGCGCATGATATTGGACTTGTCCATGTAGGGCACGCCGATATCGAGACGGTTAAGCCCGACATTGCCCGTGCGCGTCAGATGAAACAGGTGTTCATGATTGCGATTGAGGTAACGGGGGCTGTTGACCGGCTTGAAATGCCCGTGCGTTTCCACACCTACCGAGATCGACTTGACCCATGAGATATGGTTCTGCAGCACGAACATCTCACGCAGCCGCACCATGAGTTCAAACGGCAGCCATGGCTGGGCCGAGGACCCCGCGACATTCAGGAAGAATGACCCGTCGGGCCGCATGACGCGCCGCACTTCGCGCGCGACCTCCACCATCCAGTCCAGATAACCATCTTCTTCCAGCCGGTCGCGGTACGTGCGGTATTTCAGGCCGATATTGTAGGGCGGCGAGGTGACGACCACGTCAACGCTGTCAGGCTCCATGCGCCGCATGGCACGGATACAGTCGCCACGCACCAGCAGGTGCGGCCCCTCGGTATAACGGACAGTCCGCGGCAGGCGGGGTCTGGATGCGCAAGCCTGCCCCGCGCGGGGTCGCCCTGTCATGATGCTACTACGCTCTTCACTCCGCCCATGCGGATCTAGTGTTTCTTTTCCGCTTCGCCGCTGCGGGGCACCAGCACGATCATCTGTCCGGGCGACCGCAGGTTTCCAGCCGCCTGCGCCGCCTCCGGTCCCCAGCCCATATACAGGTCGGCACGGTCCGGTCCCTTGATGTCGGTTCCCAGATCCTGTGCGAAATCCAGCCGCTGCCACGTTACGGGGTGCCCATCAACCGGCACCTGCGCCTGCACCCATACCGGGCTTCCCAGCGGAATGAAATCCCGATCCACCGCCATGGACCGGCCCGGCGTCAGCGGCACGCCCAGCGCACCGGGCGCACCGGCCTGCGTATCGCCCGGGTCCAGTTCACGGAAAAAAACGTAATTCGGGTTCTGCTCCATCATGTCCATGGCTTTTTGCGGATTCGCTTCCAGCCAGTTCCTGATGGACGCCATGTTCACGTCATCGGGCTTCAGCAGCCCCTGCGCCACCATGACGCGGCCCAGCGGCACGTAAGGCTGACCATTCAGGCCGTCAAAGCCCAGACGGATCACCTTGTCATTGGGAAGACGCACCCGGCCCGCGCCCTGCAGCTGCAGGAAGAACAGGTCGACCGGGTCCGCCAGCCACAGCAGTTCAAGCTTCCTGTGGGCCAGCACGCCCTGGTCGATCTGCGCGCGGGTCCAGTAGGGCACGATCCGCCCATCCTCGCTGCGGCCCGTCACGACCTTGCCCTGCGCGTCACGCTCGCGCACCAGATCGGGCGGGCGGCGATAGACCGGGGTCTGGTAAATGCCGCCCCGACGCAGGGAACCACGGATTTCAGGTTCGTAATACCCGGTGAACAGCATGCCGTCCGCCCGCTTGCCCGCCGGCAGGCTGTAGGGCACGAACCACTGTTCAAAAAACGCCCGCGCGGCGGCACGGTCACCCGTGGGCACGGTACGTGCCGCATTGCATGCAGCCTGCCAGTCCCCCACCTGACGGCCGGGATGGCTGATGCCCTCGCCACCAAGGCTGCTGTCGGCCGGCAGGCTGGCAACCTTGTGACAGTCCTGCAGGAAAACCGGCAGCGCATCTTCCAGCGCATCATCCTGCCAGCCCGGCAGGCGATCGAAACTTATGGTATGGGCATGATGATGGGATTTATGGTGTTTCCCGCCGGCGGAAGGGGCGCCAAGATTGGGGCCTTCCCCGAAATGACATCCACACAGGGCAACAACGGCGCACAGCGGCGCGATACGCTTCATGACTTTCATGCACACAGACTGATCATGGCTTTGTCAGGAAATTATGGCAATACGGCCTATGCGCTGCGGCTGGCCCCCAGACGCCACCCGGCCCCATCGGCACTGACGCCCAGCAGGCGCTCGAACGTCCACAGGTCGGAAAACTCGGTCACGGCGTCCACGCCCGCCACGGGCTGGCCATTGCTGTCCACGGTCAGGCTGATCTGATCGGATACGATACGCACCTCGATCCGGGCGACCGGGCTGGGGCCCGCCGTCTCATCGATATCGGCGCCAATGATGGCGATGTCGGTAATATCACGGATTTCACTGCGCAGGACTTCGCCCGCCTGCTGGCGGGACTGGATTGCGGCCTCGAACGCCGTGAATGTCGCAGCCGTCAGGCGCTGGCGCAGCACGTTCAGATCCCCTGCCGCATACGCACCGACGATCTGACGGAAAGCGGCCTCCGTCCCCTTGGCGAATTCCTGCGGGGTGAAACCCGGCTGCAGGGCGGCGATGCGGGCCAGCACCTGCCCCACCCGGGTATCTGGCGTGGGAATGTCATATGTAATGGACGGCGGCGGAGGTTCGGGCTTCTGTTCCACGACATTCGCGACCATGGGCGGGGGAGCCATGGGGCGCGGCGCGGGTTCCGCGCCAACCCGACGGCCAAGAATGCTGCGCAGTCGCAGAACAAGGAATACAGCCACCAGCCCCAGAACAATCAGATCCAGCGGAAAATGACCAAAAGAAAAATTCATGCCGCGCGTCCATAACGACAGGCGGGTGGCCTGCCAAGATTACCCTTGGCACAACATAAGCAACGGCCGGAGCCAGCACAATGCGCAAGGGCCGTTAAAATTCCGACAGCTGGTATGGCATCCCCCGCAGACCCATGCTACGGCCTGAGAATACGGTATTCATTTCTTTTTTCCGCATATCTCTGGGGAATACAGACAAGCATGTCCGACACGACTCAGCCGCCCACCCCTGAAAACGGCCAGAGCGCCCCCCCGGCGCTGCCGCTGGCGATCAATCTGCAGTATATCAAGGATCTTTCGTTTGAAGTGCCCGCCGGTGCGGAAATCTTCGCGACGCTGCGCACCAACCCGCAGATTTCGGTCAACATCGACGTGCAGGCCAACCGCCTGGAACAGGAACAGCCGGTTTTCGAAGTGGTCCTGACCGTAAAGGCCGAAGCCACCGAAGCCCCGCAGCAGGAAGGTGGCCCCGCCGGTCGCCCGGTGTTCATCGCCGAACTGTCCTATGCCGCGATCGCCACGCTGAACAACCCGCCCGCCGAACTGATCGAGCCGATCCTGCTGGTGGAAGTGCCGCGCCTGATCTTCCCGTATGTGCGCAATATCCTGAGTGAAGTCACGCGCGACGGCGGGTTCCCGCCCGTGGTGCTGCAGCCGATCGACTTCGTGGCGCTGTGGCAGGCCAAGCGCAACTCGTTCGACCAGACGCCGGGCCACGCCTGATCCATACGGATCCACAGGTTACGGACGACAGGGCCGGGGGCACATGCTCCCGGCCTTTTTTCATGGCCGGGACATGTTGGCGTCAGTCCCCTCCGCCGGGCAGGCAGGCCAGCATGCAGTCCTGATCCGGTCGGGCGGCAATGCGTATGCCACCCCAGCGCAGCCCCGCGCCAAGGACGGCGGCCACCCCATCGGACATGGCAATGGCCCCGACCCCCGCCAGTGCGGGCACAAGTGCTGCCGGCAGGGCGGCGACGAAGGCGTCCGCCGTGCGGCTGGAATAGAACATGACCGCCGCCACCTGTCCGGCGCGCAGGGCGGCAAGCGCATCGGGCGGCAGGCATGTCGCCGGGCGCACGGCATAAACGCAACGCCGCAACACCCGGTATCCCTGCCCGCGCAGGTCCGCCGCCATATCCTGTCCATATCCCTGCCCCACCGCCAGCAGCAGCCGGGCGGGGGGCTGCATGGCCGCGCGCAGCAGCGCCGTCAGGTCATCCGCCGTGCCGGATGCCGCAATGACATGGGCAAACCCCGTCGCACGGGCACGCCGCGCGGTGGCTGCCCCTACCACGTAACAGGGAATATGATGCAGATGCGGGTCGGTCAGGCTGCCCACGGCCTGCCCACTGGTCAGCACGATGGCGTCGGGACGGAATGCGCCGATGGAAAGCGCGCGCTGGGTGACATGCAGCATGGGGGCGGCGATGGGATGCAGCCCCCGTTCCGCCACCGCCGCCAGTGTGGGGGCAAGCCCCGGCGGCGGTCGGGTCACGATCACCCCCCCGCCCATGGCGGGGGATGAAGGCAGGTTACTTCTGTTCAACAAAAATGTCGGCGGGACTGTCGGCACGCAGGCTGCGGCCGAGGTCACGGCCCAGACGCGCCGCATCGGCGGGCGCGCCACTGATCGAGCGCCTGAGCAGGAAAGACCCGTCTTCACGCGCGACAAGGCCGGTCAGGTGCAGTTCCGGCGCGCCCCCCGCGACAACCGGGATCAGCCGGGCATACCCGCCGATGGGCGTGCGGCACGACCCGTCCAGTTCCGCCAGCAGCGCACGTTCCGCCGTAGCGACGGCGCGGGCTTCATAGTCCTCGATCGCGGACAGCAGTTCACGCAGTTCGACATCGCTTTCACGCACCGTCACGCCGACAATGCCCTGCCCCGCCGCAGGCACCATGACCGTGGGATCAAGGATCACGTCGGCCCGGTCTTCCATGCCAAGGCGGCGCAGCCCGGCATAGGCCAGCAGCGTCGCGTCGCACTGCCGCGCCGCCAGCTTGTCCAGCCGCGTCTGCACATTGCCACGCAGCAGGCCGAATTTCAGGTCGGGCCGCACATGCAGCATCTGCGCCTGCCGCCGGACCGAGGCGCACCCCACCAGCGCCCCGTGCGGCAGGACCGCGTACGGATCCGCCGGATCAGGCTCCCCACAGCCGGGGCCGAGGATCAGCACGTCACGCGCATCCTCGCGCTTGAGGGTGCAGGCCAGCACCAGCCCCGGCGGCAGCGTGGTTTCAAGGTCCTTCAGGCTGTGGACGGCGAAATCGATCCGGCCATCCAGCAGAGCTTCGTGAATTTCCTTGGCGAACAGGCCCTTGCCGCCAATATCCGCCAGCTTGCGGTTCAGCACCTGGTCGCCCGTGGTGCTGATCTGGTGTTCCTGGAATGCGCCCATGTCGCGCAGCACGGGGCAGAAACGGGTCAGCACCGTCAGGAACGCCCGTGTCTGCACCAGCGCCAGCGGGGAAGCGCGCGTGCCCACCTTCAGCGGCAGTTGCCGGCGGTGGGGTTCGGCATGTGTGGCTTCCTTTCGCTGGCGTGCAGCGGCCTCGGCCGCGACTTTCTGTAGCGCGGACGACGGAAACGGGGCTGATGGCTTTGCGGACTCCATATCGCGTGTCTATTACCGCACCGCGATAAAGGAAAGATGACATTCGGCACATCCGGATTGTAAATTACGCCATGCCCCATACCGAACCGACATGCCCCGATCTGCCAACTCCCGTTATGGCCATTGAATCTTCGTGCGATGACACGGCCTGCGCCATCGTGTCGACAGATGGCAGGATCCTGGCAGAAGCGACATTATCGCAATCCGGCCATGTGCCATTCGGCGGGGTCGTGCCCGAAATCGCCGCCCGCGCCCACCTTGGCGCGCTGCCCGCGCTGGTGCGCGACACGCTGCGCACAGCCGGCATGCAGCCGCATGAACTGGGTGCGGTTGCCGCAAGCTGTGGTCCGGGGCTGATTGGCGGGCTGATCGTGGGCGCCGACATGGGCAAGGGCATGGCCATTGCGCTGGACCGGCCCTTCATTGCCGTAAACCATATCGAAGCCCACGCCCTGACCGCGCGCCTGCCCGGTGTGGCGGCCAACGGCGCGCCGTTTCCCTATCTCCTGCTGCTGGTATCGGGCGGACACTGCCAGTGCATCGCGGTGGAAGGGGTCGGTCATTACCGCAGGCTGGGCGGCACGATTGACGACGCGGCGGGCGAAGCATTCGACAAGGTGGCCAAGATGCTTGGCCTTGGCTGGCCCGGCGGGCCCGCGGTCGAACGTCTGGCGCGTGAGGGTGACCCGCACGCCGTACCCCTGCCGCGGCCGCTCATGGGACGGGCGGGGTGTGATTTTTCCTTCTCGGGGCTGAAGACCGCCGTGGCGCAGAAACTGCCAGCCGAGGTCCGCACCGCCCTGCCGCGCCAGCAGGCCGCCGATATCGCCGCCAGCTTCCAGCAGGCCGTAAGCGATATCATGATCGACCGCCTTGGCCATGCGCTGGACATGATGGAACGCCCCACCACGCTGGTCGTGGCGGGCGGGGTGGCCGCCAATGGCGTCCTGCGCGCGCGGTTGCACGAATTCGCCACCGCGCACGACCTGCCTTTCGCCGCCCCGCCGCTGCGGCTGTGCACCGATAACGCGGTGATGGTGGCATGGGCCGCAATCGAGACCATGCGCGCGCGCGCAGCCCTTGGCCTGCCCGTTCCCAATGACATTGCCATGCGCCCGCGCCCGCGCTGGCCGCTGTCGGACATGGCGCAGCGCATGACGGCCGATACGGACGGGGCCGCCGCCTGATCCCCTGCCCTGTCCCGGGCAGGCATGCGGGCTTCCCGCCTTGCATGGCAACCGTAACAGGCGCATTGCGGTTACAGGGACCAACAGAATGCCGGTTACGGCACATGTATCGTCAGGAAACGAACGGATGACCCATTCCGCACGGATTGCCGTGATCGGCGCAGGCGCATGGGGGACGGCGCTCGCGTTGCAGGCCGCGCGCGCGGGGGCTGAAGTCAGCCTGTGGGCGCGTACTCCCGCCACCATGTCCGCAGGCCGTGTCATGCCCCGCCTGCCCGGCCATGCGCTGCCGCCCCGCATTACCGTAAGTGATGTCATGCCCCGGCAGGCCGACCTGATCCTGCTGGCCTGCCCCATGCAGCACCTGCGCACCATTGCCCGAAGCGTGCCGCCCTGCGCGCCGCTGATCGCGTGCTGCAAGGGCGTTGAGGAAGCAACCGGCCTGCTGCCCCTTCAGGTCCTGGGGGAGATGTTCCCCCACAGCGTGCTGGGCGTGCTGTCCGGCCCCAATTTCGCGCATGAAGTCGCGGCCGGCCTGCCCGCCGCCGCCGTGCTGGCCAGCGCGGACCGCACGCAGGCCCGCAGGCTGGCGGACCTGCTGACCACGCCAACCTTCCGGCTGTATGCCAGCGATGACCCGACGGGCGTGCAGGTAGGCGGGGCGGCCAAGAACGTGGTGGCCATCGCCGCAGGCGCCACGATCGGCGCGAAGCTGGGGGAAAATGCCCGCGCGGCCCTGATCACCCGCAGCATTGCCGAGCTGTCGCGCCTGTCGCACGCGCTGGGCGGACGGCCCGAGACACTGTCGGGCCTTGCGGGAATCGGGGATCTGCTGCTGACCTGCACGGGGGCGGCGTCGCGCAATTACCGTCTTGGCCTGGCGATTGGCCAGGGGACACCCGCGCAGCAGGCGGCGGACGCGCTGGAAGGTGTGGCCGAAGGCCGGGCGACAGCGCCCGCGCTGCTGCTGCTTGCGCGTCAGCATGGCGTCAGCACGCCGGTCATCGCCACCGTCGCCAGCCTGCTGGCGGGCACGATCGACATGGAGGACGCCAGCCAGCTGCTGCTGTCGCGTCCGGTCGGACATGAATTCGCCTGAATGGACACCCACGTCACATTCCACATTTGCAAACAGGCGGCTTGACCCCCGCCATGCGACCCGGCAATCCGGTTACTCCGGCGCGCTTACGAAACCGAGCATTTCAATGACCACGATCTATGACTTTGTCCTGCCTGCCCTGAACGGCCCCGACATTGACCTGTCAAAACTGCGGGGCAAGCCGATCCTGATCGCCAACACGGCATCCAAATGCGGTTTCACGCCGCAATATGAAGGATTGCAGAGCCTGTGGACCACATGGCGCAGCCATGACCTGATGGTGATTGGCGTGCCGTCCAGCGACTTCGGCAACCAGGAACCGGGCACGCCCGACCAGATCGCCACCTTCTGCCAGCGCAACTACAATGTCACCTTCCCCCTGACCGCCAAGAGTCACGTCAGGGGGGCGCAGGCGATTCCGCTGTTCCGCTGGCTGGCGCGTGAAGGCGGGTTCCTGTCGCTGCCACGGTGGAATTTCTACAAATACCTGATCGGGCGCGATGGTCAGCTGACCAACTGGTTCACCTGCGTCACGTCGCCAGAATCGCGCCGCGTGCGCATGGCGGTCGAACGGGCGGTGATGGATCACTGATGTCGCCATCATGTCCGCGCGCGTCATGCTGACCCGATGCTGAAGGGGTTCCTGACCGTCAGCGGCTGGACCATGATCAGCCGCGTGCTGGGGCTGGTGCGCGACCAGCTGCTGGCCGCCCTGCTGGGCACGGGGGCAGCGCAGGACGCGTACCAGATCGCCTTCCGCCTGCCCAACATGTTCCGCCGGCTGTTTGGCGAGGGCGCGCTGAACGCCGCCTTCGTGCCGCTGTTCTCCTCCCTGCTGGAACGCGAGGGCAGGAATACCGCGCAGCGATTCGCCAGCGAGACGATGAGCGTCCTGCTGTCGTGGCTGCTTGTGCTGACGGTGCTGGGGGAAATCTTCATGCCCGGCGTGCTGCGCCTGATCGCACCGGGGTTCACGCATGGCGACCTGCGGGACTCGCTGGCCATATCGCTCAGCCGCGTCACGTTCCCCTACCTGCTGATGATCTGCGGGGCTGCGCTGGTTTCGGGCGTGCTGAACGGCATGCACCATTTTGGCGTGGCGGCGGCAGCCTATGTCAGCTTCAACGTCATCGGCATTGCCGCCATCCTTGTCCTTCCCCCGTTCACGGGTGATGTCGCGCACGCCGCCGCATGGGGGGTCACCGCATCGGGCGTGGTGCAGTTCGGCATCCTGCTGTACGCCGCCCGCCATGCGGGCATGCGCCTGCGCCTCATGACGCCGCGCCTTACGCCGCGCATCCGCACGCTGCTGGCGCGCATGGGCGTGGGGCTGGTGGGCAGCGGGATCACGCAGATCAACTTCCTGGTCGATACCATCATCGCCACCCTGCTGCCCGCGGGCAGCGTATCGCTCATGTATTTTGCCGACCGGGTGAACCAGCTGCCGCTGGGGGTTCTGGGGGCGGCGGCGGGCACCACGCTGCTGCCCGTGCTGACGCGGCATCTGGCGGCGGGCGAGGTAAAGGCGGCCCACCACACCCAGAACCGCGCCATTTCCTACGCGCTGATCCTGACGCTGCCGGCTGCGGCGGGGCTACTGGTTATCGCGGCCCCGGTCATGATGGCGCTGTTCGGGCATGGGCATTTTTCCGCGCATGACGCGGTGCTGTCCGCGCAGTCGCTGCGGGCCTACGCGCTGGGGCTGCCGGCCTTCGTGCTGGTCAAGGTTCTCTCGCCGGGGTTCTTCGCACGCGGGGATACGCGCACGCCGGTGCTGGTGGGCATGGGCACGCTGGCGCTGAACTTCATCCTGAACATAAGCTTCATGCACTGGCTGGCCCATATCGGCCCGCCACTGGCCAGCAGCCTTGCAGCCATGGTCAATGCGGGCGTGCTGGCGTTCGTGCTGCGGCGACGCGGCGCGCTGGTTCCCGACCCGGCCCTTGTGCGGCAGCTGATGGGCATGATGGTGTGCGCAGGCGTCATGGCGACGGGTCTGGTCGTGCTGGGCCATACCCCGCTGGGCCACGCGATGGAGGCCGGGCCGATCATGCGGATCGTGGATGTCGGGGCGCTGGTGACACTGGGCGTTGGCATCTACCTGCTGGCGCTGCAGCTGCTTGGGGTGGCGGACATGCGCCAGGCCATGGACGCAATCAATCGCCGCCTGCGCCGCGGGCGCAGGGCATAGGGAACAGGAACCATGAAATCCGCACTGGCGAATCCCCTACCCCACCGCTAGACACCGGACATGACATTCCCATCGCCCGAGGGCGCTACACCCGCCATGGCGCAGTGGTTTGCGCTGAAAGCCGAACACCCCGACGCCCTGCTGTTTTTCAGGATGGGGGATTTCTACGAACTGTTTTTCAATGATGCTGAAGCAGCGGCGGCGGCGCTGGACATTTCGCTGACCGCACGTGGCACCCACGGGGGCGAACCCATTGCCATGTGCGGGGTGCCGGTGCATGCGGCGCAGGCCTATCTGGCCCGCCTGATCCGGCGCGGGTTCCGTGTGTCGGTGGCCGAACAGACCGAACAGCCCCGCAAGGGACGTCCCGCTTCCAAGGGACCGCTGCGGCGCGAGGTCGTACGCCTGATCACGCCGGGCACGCTGACGGAAGATGAACTGCTGGAGGCAGGACGGCAGAACCTTCTGGCCGCCATCATCTGCTCTACCGGGCGCGACGCCAGCAACCCCGGCCTTGCATGGATCGATATTTCCACCGGCCTGTTTGAAACCGCCACTGTCCCCGCGCGTGACCTGAACGACCTGCTGGGCCGTCTGGACCCGGCGGAAATCCTGTGCGCCGATACCGTGGAACTGGGTGATTTCGCGGGCCGCCGCACCCCCATCGTCCCGCCCGCCAGCGCCGACGCCGCACGCCAGCGCATGGCCGAGGCCTTCGGCGTCGCCAGCCTTGATGCCTTTGGCACCTTCAGCGATGCGGAAGCCATGGCGGCCGCGGCGGCCATCGACTACATCCGCCGCAGCCAGGCGGGCCAGCTGCCCCGCCTGTCGCATCCACGTCCCAGCGACAGCAGCGACATCCTTGGCCTTGATCCCGCCACCCGCGCCAGTCTCGACCTGCTGCGCACGCGCGATGGCGAGACCGAACACACCCTGTTCGCCGCCGTATCGCGCACCGTGACCGCAGCGGGCAGCCGGATGCTGGCGGACTGGATCGCAGCCCCGCTGACCGATCCCGAACGCATCGGCCGCAGGCAGGCGGGGTGGACATGGCTGCTGGACAAGCCGGGCATACGCGACGACCTGCGCGCCAGCCTGCGCGCGGCCCCCGACATGGCCCGCGCGCTGGGCCGGCTATCGCTGGGACGTGGACAGCCGCGCGACGCCGTGGCCATCCGCCTTGGCCTGGGTGTCGCGCGCGAAATCGGGACAATCCTGAACCGGCATGAAAACCTGCCCGCCATTCTGGAACAGGCCGCACGCCACCTTGATCGCGCGCATGATCTGGAGGACCTGCTGGCCCGCGCCCTGAGCGAGAACCCGCCCGCGCGCATGGATGACGGCGGCATCATCGCCAGCGGGTATGATGCGGAACTGGATGCGCAGCGCGAACTGCGCGATGGCAGCAGGCGCGTCATCGCGGCGCTGCAGCAGGAATATGCCGCGGAATTCGGCATTTCCAACCTCAAGATCCGTCACCATGCCCAGCTTGGCTACGTGATCGAGGTGCCCGCGGCCGCCAGCGCGCGCCTGCGCGGGCGCGAGGACCTGATCATGCGGCAGGGCACCGCCAGCGCCAGCCGTTTTTCCACCGAACGTCTGGTCAGCCTTGACCAGCAGATCGCGCAGGCCGCCGAAAACGCGGGCATGCGCGAACGCCACCTGTTTACGCAGGTGGTGGGAAAAATACTGGACGAAGCCGCCCTGCCGGACATGGCAGCCGCCCTGTCATGCATCGACATCGCGCAGTCCTGCGCGATACTGGCCGGTGGCGGCATGTGGTGCTGCCCCGCCGTTGGCACGGATACGTCCTTTGTCATTCGCGCGGGGCGCCACCCGGTTGTGGAAGCGGCCCTGCCCCGGAACGCGCGTTTCACCCCCAATGACTGTGACCTTGATCCCGATCACCGCGTCATGCTGCTGACCGGCCCCAACATGGCGGGCAAGTCCACCTTCCTGCGGCAGACGGCGCTGGCGGTCATACTGGCGCAGGCAGGCCTGCCGGTCGCGGCGCAGGCCATGCGCCTTGGCGTGGTGGACCGGCTGTTTTCACGCGTTGGCGCGTCGGATGACCTTGCGCGCGGACGATCCACCTTCATGGTGGAAATGACCGAAACCGCCGCCATCCTGAACCAGTCCGGACCGCGATCGCTGGTGGTGGTGGATGAAATCGGGCGCGGCACCTCCACGCTCGACGGGCTGGCCATTGCGTGGGCGGTGCTGGAAACCCTGCATTCCACGCTGCGCTGCCGCGCGATATTTGCAACGCATTTCCATGAACTGGCCGAACTGGCGGACACCATGCCCCGCCTGTCCCCCCACACCATGAGCGTGCGGGAATGGAAGGGACAGGTCATTTTCCAGCACGAGGTCATACCCGGTTCCGCCCGGCGCAGCTGGGGCGTGCATGTCGCACGCCTTGCCGGGGTGCCTGACCCTGTGGTGCGCCGCGCGGGCCGTCTGCTGTCCACGCTGGAAAAGGAACGCGGGCGGCAGGCCCCGCCCCTGCCGCTGTTTGAACAGGCCGCGGCGGATGAGACGCCACCACCACCGCCCGCCCCCGCGCTACCGCCTGCCGCACTCGACATGATCGAGGATCTGGACCCCGATACGCTCAGCCCGCGCGCGGCGCTGGAAATGTTGTATAAACTCAAAAAACTGCTGAAACCCTGATACGGCTCTGGACCTGACCCCATCAGGGGCGGCACACTCGACCCCGGATCTTTATCGCCATTTACAGGACGCCATCTGACGACGATGTCGAACGCTGCCCCCCCTTCCGCCTCCGCTTCGGTCGAGGCCATGACGAACGCCCTTCATTCCGCCCTGTTCCCCGCCGGGGAAGGCGGTGGCGATGCATGCGCCCTGCCGCGCGAAGACGCCATCGGGCTGGTGCGCCGCCACCTGTCGCGCTACCAGGCCCATGTGCGCGAGGAATTCGAGCATCACCGCCTGGGCGGGGCCGAGGCGGGCAAGCTGCTGGCCGCCTATACCGATGGCATGATCCGTGTGCTGGCGGCCTTCGCCATGCAGCAGACAGGTGTCGATTCGCATCCCGAAGCCCCCTTCGCCATTGCCGCCACCGGCGGGTACGGGCGCGGGCTGCTGGCGCCATTCAGCGATATCGACCTGCTGTTCCTGGTGCCCGACATACAGGACGGGCAGGGCGAGGACGTACGGGCCTGCGTGGAATACATCCTGTATTTCCTGTGGGATCTCGGGCTGAAGGTCGGGCATGCCACGCGCACCATCAATGAATGCATTGCCGAAGCCGAGGCCGACACCACGGTGCGGACCACGCTGCTGGACGCCCGTGCCCTGACAGGCAGCGAATCGCTGTTTTCCATGTTTCAGGCCCGCTACATCGTGGCCTGCGTGCGGGCAGGTGCCGACCGGTTCATTACCGACAAGCGCAAGGAACGCGCCGCCCGCCACCACCGCTTTGGCGACAGCCCCTATCTGGTGGAACCCAACATAAAGGAAGGCCGGGGCGGCCTGCGCGACCTGCAGACGCTGTACTGGATGTGCCGCTACACCTTCGGCACGCGCCATGTATCCGACCTGCTGGCGCCCGGTTTCAGTGAACTGGGGCTGCTGACCGAACAGGAAGCCAAGCGCGCGCGCCGGGCGTGGGACTTCCTGTGGCGGGTGCGCTTCCACCTGCATTACGTGTCGGGCCGGGCGGAAGAACGCCTGACCTTTGACGTGCAGCCGGTTGTAGGCGGCCGCATGGGCTACACCCGCCATGGCCGGCAGGTGGGCGTGGAACGCTTCATGCGCCATTACTTCCTGACCGTGCGCGAGGTGATGCGCCTGACACTGGTGCTGGAACCCGCCGTGCTGCGCCAGGCGCTTGGCCCCGTGGCCAACGCGCCCGAAGCCGACAGCCAGATGCGTGACGCGGGCTTTACCGTGCTGGACGGTCGCATCCTGCCCCAGCGCGGCACGTCGTTCGAAGATGAACCCATCCAGATGATGCGCCTGCTGGACTGGGCCAAGAAGCGCAAGCTGCCCATCCACCCCATGGCCATGCACCAGCTGATCCGCTGGGAACGCCGGGCCGCCAGCCTGCGCGGCGACCCGGAAACCGCGCGCATCTTCCTTGACCTGATGTGCGGCGACCCGCCCGAACGCCCGCAACGCGCACCGCGTGGCGACGCCACCGAACAGGCGGACGCCACCCCCAGCTTTCACCTGATGGATGAGGGGCGGCGCAAGGGAAATGCCTACTGGCTGCATATCCTTAACGAAACGGGGCTGATGGGCCGCCTGCTGCCCGACTGGTCGCGCGTCGTGGGGCAGATGCAGTTCGACACCTATCATGTGTTCACGGTTGATGAGCATATCATCGACGCGCTGCGCATCCTTGGCCGGGTGGAACATGGGCAGATGGCCGATGAAATCCCCATCGCCTATGACCTTGCACGCAACCTGCATTCGCGCCGCGCGCTGTATGTCGCGGTCATGCTGCATGACATCGCCAAGGGCCGCGGCGGCGACCATTCGGAAATCGGGTCGCAGATCGCACTGTATGTCTGTCCCGAACTGGGCATGGACAGCGAGGAGACGGAAACCGTTTCATGGCTGGTGCTGCATCACCTGCTGCTCAGCCACACCGCATTCCAGCGCGATATTGACGACCCGAAGACCATTCTTGACCTGGCCGACATCATCCAGTCGCCTGAACGCCTGCGGCTGCTGCTGCTGCTGACGATCGTGGACATGCGCGCGGTGGGGCCGCGCGTCTGGAATGCGTGGAAGGCGACGCTGCTGAATGAACTGTACATGCGCGTGGCCGAGGTTCTGGAAGGCAGCCTTGCCACCACCGAGCGCGACGTGCGCGTGGAACGCGCCAAGGACGCCACATCCCGATGGCTGGTGGAAGACGGCATGAACGAAGCCGATGTCCGCCACTTCATGGGGCTGGGTTATGGCAGCTACTGGCTGTCCTTCGACCATGACACCCATGCCCGCCATGCCCGGCTGATCAGCGAATCGGAACGCGTGCATTCCCCCCTGACGGTAGAAACCCAGCCCCTGCCTGCGCGCGGGGTGACGGAGGTCACGATTTACGCCGCCGACCATCCGGGCCTGTTTTCCAAGATCGCGGGGGCGGTGGCCATTGCCGGGGCCTCGATCGTGGATGCCCGCATCCACACCATGACCAATGGCATGGCGCTGGACACGCTGTGGATTCAGGATGCGGGCGGTGCGGCGTTCGAAGAACCGCAGCAGCTTGCCCGCCTGTCGCTGCTGGTGGAACAGGCGCTGACGGGGCACCTGAACATCAACCGTGAAATTGCCCAGTGTGGCCGCAGGGTAAGTGGCCGCCGCATGCGCGCCATCCACGTACCGCCACGCGTGGTAATCGACAACCGCGCATCGAACACCTGCACGGTGGTAGAAATCAACGGGCGCGACCGTCCCGGCCTGCTGCATGACGTCACGGCGGCACTAAGCGAACAGAAGCTGCAGATCGCATCCGCCCATATCACCACCTATGGCGTGCGGGCGGTGGACGTATTTTACGTCAAGGACCTGTTCGGGCTGAAAATTACTGACAAGGGACGTCTGGACCGGATTCGCACGACCCTGCTGGCGGGCCTGCAGGAAGCGGAAGCCGCAGCCCAGCGCCGGTCATCCGAACTGGAATCCATCACGATCTGAAAGGGTCCGGAAGCCTCCTTTTTCAAAAAGGCGGCTCCGGAACTTTCTGAAAAACTTCACCAAAATCATGATTCCCACGGCATTTCAGGGATGAATGTCCGGCAACTGCCCTGCCACCCATGCATGCAGGGCGCAGGACAGGGTGGCCATGACCTGCGTCCATGCCTGCTGCGGGGGCAGAAGACGCTCCTGACGGAACAGCCGCAGGGTCGGGTACCACTGGCTCGTCGGTCGCGACAGGATGGACTGCCCGCCATTTTCCCCCTGTGACGTGCCGGCTGTCGGCGCAGGCAGGTCAAAAGCCGCCGACCACCGCCAGTCTCCCCCGAAACGACACGCCAGCCAGACCGGACAGCCCATGGCCCCGGCCAGGTGGGCCACCAGCGTATCCACGCTGATCACCAGATCCAGTGTCGCGATCAGGCGCGCCGTATCCAGCAGGTCCGCATCGGGCGGCAGTTCATGCCGGACAAAGGATGGGTCCACCATTCCCTCCGCCTGTGGCCGCAGGGAAATGAATTCGACACCCGCGATTTCCTTCAGTGCCGATACGGCGTCCACCGGAAGGGAACGCCGCGCGTCAAAGCGATAGGCGGCATTCCCCGCATGGCACAGGCCAATGCGCAGCAATCCCCTGTGTCCTGCCGGTCGCTGCCATGGGCGTTCCCCCAGATACGGCATGAATGGCGGCACGCTGTCCGCGCCCAGCAGATGCGGCAGACTGAACAGGTCGCATTGCGCTGCGATGTCAGGATTTCCATTTATATTGCGTGTGATAATCTCTATGGGATGGACCATGCCTCCTCCCAGCGTGGCCGCAAGCCGACGCAGGGGGGCTGGAACCTCCAGCACCACCGGAACCCGCCGGGCTGCAAGCCGTACATAGCGCAGGAAATGGACGGCATCCCCCAGTCCCTGCCCCTGCATATGCACCAGCAGTTTCCTGCCCGCAGGCAATGCCTCCCCGTCCCATCGTGGCAGATGGCCTGCCGATGGATGCGGCGGCAGGAATTCCAGCCGGGCGTCCCACAGCGCCCATCCCTGCCCCAGCTTTCCCTGCGCCAGACGGGCAATACCAAGGTTGAACCGCGCCCGGGCCTGCGTATCACGATCGGGCGGCGGCACATGGGCCAGTATGGTTTCATGAATGGCGGCGGCCTGCGCCACACTACCGCCCTCGAACAGGCCGGTCGCATGGTTCAGCTGAATGCGCATGTCATCGGGGCGCAGGCGCATCGCAATGGCGAAAGCAGCCCGCGCGCCCGACATATGCCCCAGTGCCATACGGGCAAGGCCAAGGTTACTGGCGGTTTCGGCCTGCGGATCATGCGCCATGGCGCGTTCCAGCATGTCGGCCGCCGGTCCCATCCGCCCGCGCGCAAACAGCAGCGCACCCAGCAGGGACAGGGCCGCGCCATCATCGGGAGCATGATCCAGCCCCGCCCGCAGAACGGCCTCGGCCTGTTCGCGCTGGTGATGCGCCATCAGCATTTCGGCCAGTTCACGGACATGGGCGCTGCCCCCCGGCGCACGCCGCACGACATGGCGCATCTGCTGTATGGCGGCATCACGCTGCCCCCGGCGCCACAGGAAACGGGCATGCAGCGTCCGGGCCTGCATATCATGCGGAGCGGACAGGCTGACCGCCCGCCCATAGGCCTGTACTGCCGCCCATGTGTCGCCTGTCGCCTCCATGATCTCGGCGCAGGCCAGCAGAACAGGCACATCATCTGGCTGACAGAGGCAGGCAGCCCGGATCGCGGCCTGCGCCGCCACATGATGCCCCTGCGCCAGCAGCGCACGGGCCAGCACTTCATGAAAAGGCCCATCGGGCGCGCGCCGCACCGCCTGTCCCGCAAGGCTGATGGCCAGATCCCCCCGTCCCGCCGCCAGCGCCACGCAGGCCAGACCATGCAGGGCAGCGGGATCGTCCGGCCCCTGCCCTCGCAGGGTTACGAAACACGTCCGCGCGGTGGCGAGATCCCCCCTGCGCAGGGCCGCATGGCCCCGCGCCATGACGTGCTGCCTGTCCATATCGTGTCCATGCGCGCTGGTCGCGTTCATCTCGGCCGGCCCTCCCTTGCGTGGCGGGGGCTGGTCCCGCACACTCCCAACACTATCCATACGCGACAGAGCGTTAAGAATTTCGATCAGGAACCCACATGAACATCACCTCCGCCACGGTCGGCCAGCAGGCCTATGACACGCTGCGGCAGCGTTTTGCCCGCATGGGGCATATCCGCAACGCAATGGGAATTCTGGGCTGGGACAAGGACACCATGATGCCGGCAGGGGCGAGCGACAGCCGCGCCGAAAGCATCGCCGCCCTTGCCGTCCTGTCGCACGACCTCATGACCGCGCCGGACATGGCCGACCTGCTGGCCCGCGCACAGGCCCCAGATGACGCCATGGCGCGCGCCAACCTGCATGAAATGCGCCGCCAGCACGCCCATGCCGCCGCCGTGCCGTCGGATCTGGTCGAAGCGATGTCACGCGCGTCCTCGCGGTGTGAAATGGCATGGCGTACCGCACGGCAGGACAGTGATTTCGCCGGCCTGCTGCCCGAACTGGAAACCGTGCTGGCCCGCACCCGCGACATTGCCGCCGCCAAGGCGCAGGCGCTTGGGCTTTCCCCTTACGACGCGCTGCTGGACCAGTATGACGCAGGCACGCGGCAGGCGGATATCGACCCGGTCTTTGCCGAACTGGCCAGTGAACTGCCCGATCTGATCCGCACGGCGCTCGACCATCAGGCCACGCTGCCTGCCCCCGTGCCGCTTGCGGGACCGTTTGACGTGCCCGCACAGGCACGACTGGGCCACGGGACCATGCGCGCGCTGGGCTTTGACATGCAGCGCGGGCGGCTGGATGTCAGCCTGCACCCCTTCTGCGGCGGGGCGGAGGACGATGTCCGCATCACCACCCGGTATGAGGAGGATGACTGCATCAACGCACTTATGGGCATCATACATGAAACCGGGCACGCGCTGTATGAACAGGGTCTGCCCGGGGCATGGCGCGCCCAGCCCGTGGGCGAGGCACGCGGCATGAGCCTGCATGAAAGCCAGTCCCTGCTTATGGAAATGCAGGTCGCGCGGTCGCAGCCCTTCATGGACTGGATGGCGCCCCGTCTGCGCGCGGCCTTTGGTGGCGCGGATACCGACCCGGCATGGCAGGCGGACAACCTGCACCGCCTTGTCACGCGTGTGCGCCCCGGCTTCATCCGCGTGGATGCCGATGAGGTCACATATCCCGCGCATATCCTCGTACGTTATGAAATGGAAACCGCGCTGATCGCGGGAAAAATGAAGCTGTCCGACCTGCCGGAAGCCTTCAATACCCGGATCCATGACCTGCTGGGATTGAACGTGCCCGAGGACCGGCTGGGCTGCCTGCAGGATATTCACTGGCCATCTGGCGCATGGGGGTATTTCCCCACCTACACGCTGGGCGCGATTATCGCGGCACAGCTGCGCGAAGCAGCGGAACGCAGCGACCCCACCATCATGCCCAGCATAGGCAATGGCGATTTCGCGCCCCTGCTGGCGTGGCTGCGCCCGCATATCCATGCACACGGCAGCGGGGCATCCACCCGTGACATCGTGCGCGACGCCACGGGGGCGGTGCCCAATACGGGCCCCTACCTGCGCCACCTGCGCCTGCGGTACTGCGCGCAGGTCTGATCGGGCCACGACGTCCGGCGGCGGTTCGAAATGGCCGGTTGATCAGGGGACTTCCTGAAAAACCGGCTTGTAAAACACCCTGCAAACCTGACGAAAGTCATAAACCGCCTCCTGAAAACACTCTTTTACGGCAGGGCGGACATGCCGCATGTTCCCCTTGCCATTCGCCGCGGTTCGTGACGAGATAACGCGCGATGTACGCGAAATCTCCATCTGCCATCCGTCGCCTGCGTTCAGCGGGTTTCCTTCTTGCCTGCGGCACCTGCCTGCTGGGGGCGGGCCATGCCGCCCATGCCGCCAAGCCCGCGCCGCCGCTCAATCCGGCCGCGACGCTGGAGGACGTTGCCTCCTCCTCTACCGCCGCATGGGACCGGGTGCTCGTGCTGCCCGACGGGCGGCTGCTGGTGGAACTGCCGCGCTGGGCAGGCAATACCGGCCCGGGGCTGGCGCTGCTGGATGGGGACAACACGCCCCATCCCTATCCCGACAATGCATGGAACGATCCCGCCACGCCTGCGGCAAAGCGGCTGGTTGCGCCTTCGGATGTACAGCTCCAGCCCGATGGCACGCTGTGGGTGCTGGACAGCGGACAACCCGACCCGGCGGGAAAACCGGAAGAAGGTGGCCCCAAGATCGTGAAGATCGACAGCCATACCGGCCAGGTCATGCAGACATGGCCGCTTGATCCCGGCATGCTGCGCGCGGGCAGTTACGCCGCCACCATGCGCATCGCACGCGGGCATGCCTTCATCGGGGATTCCGGCATCCCGGCCATGATCGTGGTCAAGCTGGACACCAATACCCAGCGGCGGCTTATGGAACATACCCCGGCGCTGACCGCGCACCAGCCCATTACGGTTTACGGCAGGGTGGCGACCAACCCGGCAGGCCACACCGCCATTATCAATATCAGCCAGATGGACATAAGCGCCGATGGGCAATGGCTGTATTTCGAACCCCTGTGCGGCCCCGTGTACAAGCTGGATACCGACCTGCTGGTTGACCCCAAGGTCACCCCCATCGAACTGGAGGAAGGCCCCACCCTGTGGTACAAGACACCACCGCTGGGCGGTATCACGGTCGGGCCGGATGGCACGCTGTATTTCAATGATGTGTCCACCGGCAGCATCTTCCGCCTGATGCCCGACCGGGTTTACCAGAAAATCGTGACCGATCCCCGCCTGCACTGGCCCGGCGGGTCGTTCGCGACGAAAGACGGGCAGCTTTATGTGCCGGCGGCCCAGCTTGACCGCACCGCGCCACTGAATGGCGGACACAACGCCATTGAATGGCCGGTGCATATCTACCGCATCAATATCGGCAGCCTGCCGCCACCGAAATTCTGACACACCACGCGCGGAATTGCGTCCCGCGCCGCATGCGCCCCCTTCGCGCGGGGGGCGGTTGGGATTATGGTGGCGCCATGCGCTATATTTCTACCCGGGGGAACGCCCCCGTCCGCGATTTTTCGTCCGTTCTGCTGGCGGGGCTGGCAGAGGACGGTGGCCTGTACCTGCCCGAAAGCTGGCCCGAACTGTCGGTGGCCCAGTGGCGTGACCTGCGGGGCCTGCCCTACCCCGAGCTTGCAGCCCGCATCATCGCCCCCTTTGCCGAAGGGTCGATCACGCATGATGTGCTGCTGACGCTGTGCCGCGACGCCTACAGCCGATTCGACCATCCGGCCATCGTGCCGCTGACGCAGGTGGAAGACGGGCTGTTCGTGCAGGAACTGTTCCACGGCCCGACGCTGGCGTTCAAGGACATGGCCATGCAGCTGCTTGGCCGCCTGTTCGACCATGTGCTGAACGAACGTGACGAGAAGGTCACCATCGTTGGCGCCACGTCAGGCGATACCGGGTCGGCGGCGATCGAGGCATGCCGGGGGCGCAAGCGTCTGAACGTGGTGATCCTGCACCCCGAGGGCCGCACGTCGGAAGTGCAGCGCAGGCAGATGACCACCGTGCTGGAACCCAACGTGACCAACCTTGCGGTGCAGGGCACGTTTGACGACTGCCAGGATCTGGTCAAGGCGATGTTCGCCGACCAGCCGTTCCGCACCGACATGCGCCTGTCGGCGGTCAATTCCATCAACTGGGCGCGTATCGCAGCCCAGGTGCCGTATTATGTCTACGCCGCCCTTGCACTGGGTGCGCCGGACCGTGAGGTTTCGTTCGCCGTGCCCACGGGCAATTTCGGCAATGTACTGGCGGCATGGGTCGCCCGCCGCATGGGCCTGCCCATCCGCGCGCTGTGCGTGGGGTCCAACCGCAATGACATCCTCTCGCGCTTCCTGAACGAAAACGACATGAGCATCCATGGCGTGGTGCCCAGCCTGTCGCCGTCGATGGATATTCAGGTATCGTCCAACTTCGAACGCCTGCTGTTTGAACTGCTGGACCGCAACGCCGCCGAATGCGCGCGCATCATGACCGATTTCCGCAAGACCGGCGTGATGAAGGTATCCACCCCGGTGTGGGATCGCGCCAATGCGCTGTTCCACGGCATTTCGCTGGATGATGCGGCGACGGAGGAAGAAATCCGCACGCTGAACACCCGCAGCCACTACCTTGCCGACCCGCATACCGCAATCGGCATCGCCGCTGGCCGCACCTTCCGTGAGGCCGGGATCCCCATGGTGGCCATGTCCACCGCACACCCCGCCAAGTTCCCCGATGCAATCGCGCAGGCAACCGGCATCCGCCCCGCCCTGCCCGTGTCGCTGGCCGACCTGTATGACCGGCCCGAACGGTACACCGTGGTGCCGGCCGACCTGACCGTGATCGAGGACAGGGTGCGCGCGGCGGTCCTGTCCAACACGGCGGCCTGATCGCCTTCCCTTCCCCTTTTTCCATCTTACGCAAGCAAGGGGCGGCTGGGGCCATGATGCACCATGCCGCCCGCAGGACCAGCATGACCGACCTGATCAATGTGACCCGACTGGATTCCGGCCTGACCATCGTGACCGAACGGATGGACCGGGTGGAGACCGTGTCCCTCGGGGCGTATGTCGCCGCGGGCACCTGCAATGAGACCGCGCCCGAAAACGGGGTATCCCATTTCCTGGAGCACATGGCGTTCAAGGGCACCGGCACCCGCACCGCCGTGGGCATTGCCGAGGAAATCGAGAACGTGGGCGGCCATATCAACGCCTATACCGCGCGTGAACACACGGCGTATTATGTCAAGCTGCTGAAGGAAAACCTGTCGCTGGGTGCGGACATCATCGGTGACATCCTGACCCACAGCAGCCTTGCGCCGGATGAGCTGGAGCGTGAACGCGGCGTGATCCTGCAGGAAATCGGGCAGGCAAACGACACGCCCGATGACATCGTGTTCGACCATTTTCAGGAAACCGCCTTTCCCGACCAGCCGATGGGCCGCCCCACGCTGGGCACGGAAACAGGCATCCAGACCATGTCGCGCGCAACGCTGGTCAATTACATGAACACCCATTACCGGGCGGGCAACACCATCATCGCGGCGGCGGGCAATCTGGAACATGCCCGCGTGGTGGATCTTGTGCAGCAGCATTTCGCCGACCTGCCCACTGGCACCGTCCCGCCGCAGCCTGCCGTCAATTACGTGGGCGGCGCATTTACCCGCGAACGTGAACTGGATCAGGCCCATATCGTGCTGGGCTTTCCGTCCATGCCGTATGGCGACCCGGACTATTACCCGGCCCTGCTGCTGTCCACGCTGCTGGGCGGGGGCATGTCGTCACGGCTGTTCCAGGAAATCCGTGAAAAGCGGGGGCTGGTCTATTCCGTCTATTCCTTCAACGCGCCATTCCGTCAGGGCGGGCTGTTCGGCATTTATGCCGGCACGGGAGAGGCACAGGTGGCCGATCTGGTGCCGGTCACGCTGGAGGAGCTGCGCAAGGTGCGCCATACGGTGACGGACGCGGAACTGGCGCGCGCGCGCGCGCAGCTTAAATCCTCCCTGCTCATGTCACTGGAAAGCACGGGCAGCCGGTGCGAACAGCTGGCCCGGCAGCTACAGGTCTTTGGCCGCCTGATCCCCACCGCCGAGACCGTGCGCCGGATCGACGCCGTCACCATTGCGGACGTGCAGCGCGTCGCGACCCGCATTTTCAGCGGCAGGCCGACCCTCGCCTCCCTCGGGCCGGTCAGTCATATTCCTTCCCTCGACAGCATCACGGGCGCGCTGGCAGCATGAATACCGATCCGCTTGACCTGATCTCCACCCTCATCACCCGTGCCCGTGCGGCAGGGGCGGATGCGGCGGATGCGATCTACGCCACCCGCGTCGCCCATGGCGCGCAGGTGCGCAATGGGCAGACCGAGGATCTTGAACGCTCCGAAACCTGTGATCTCGGGCTGCGGGTGTTCGTGGGGCAGCGCTCGGCCATTGTCTCGGCCACGGCGCTGGACCCGGAACGTTTCGACGCGCTGGCCGAACGCGCGGTCGCCATGGCCCGCGTCGTGCCGGAGGACCGCTTTGCCGGACTGTGCGCCGAGGCCGCGACCACCTTTACAGACGCGACGGGGCTGGACCTGTCCGACCCGACCGAAGTCGCCACCACCGATCTTGTAGCCCGCGCGCGCGCGGCAGAAGACGCGGCGCTGGCGGTTACGGGCATTACCAACAGCAACGGCGCATCGGCCAGTTTCGGCCTGTCGGACATCATCCTCATGACATCCGCCGGGTTTTCGGGGCGGTATGCCCGGACCAGCCATTCCGTGTCCGCCAGCGCGGTGGCAGGCAGCGGCACGAAGATGGAGCGCGATTACGACTACCACGCGGCCGTCCACCTGTCCGACCTTGAGGATGCTGGCCTGATCGGCCGCCGCGCGGGGGAACGCACGGTTGCGCGCCTGAACCCGGTGCGCCCGCGCACCGGGCGCATGCCGATCGTGCTGGACCCGCGTGTATCCACCAGCCTGCTGGGTCACCTGTCGGGGGCGATCAACGGCATTGCCATCGCGCGTGGCACGTCCTTCCTCAAGGAAAAGATGGACTGCCGCATCATGCCCGCGGGCATCACCATCATTGATGACCCCCGCCGCGTCCGTGGCCCCGGCGCGCGCCCCTTCGATGGCGAGGGCATGCTGACATCCACCCGCACGCTGGTGGAAGATGGCGTGCTGAAGACATGGGCGCTCGACTCCCGCTCTGCCCGCCAACTGGGGCTCAGGCCCAATGGCTGCGCCAGCCGGGGCACGTCGGGGCCGCCCGCGCCCTCGCTTGGCAACATGTTCATGCAGCCCGGTGACCTGACGCCTGCGGCCCTGATGGCGGACATAAAGGAAGGGATTTACATTACCGAACTGATGGGGTCCGCCATCAACGGCATTACCGGCGATTACAGCCGGGGGGCCGCGGGCTTCATGATCCGCGATGGCGTGCTGGCGGAACCGGTGTCCGAACTGACGGTCGCGGGCAACCTGAATGACATGTTTGCCCGTCTGGTGCCGGCCAGTGACCTGGTCTTCCGCCAGTCCACCAATGCGCCGACCATCCGTATCGACGATATGGTTATTGCGGGTTCGTAAGCTGAAAACTGCATGGACACTATTTGAAAACAACGCATTTATAAAAAAACACTAAAAATTTCCGGGCGCTGCCTTTTTTCAGAAAGGCAGCGGTCCTCGATGCTTTTTGAAACAAGCTTTACCAAAAGCTTTCTTATGATTGCAGGATGCTTTGCGGGACTGACTGTTCCAGCAGTCTCCCACCCTTTCCGTGATTTCATGTGTCTGTAAGCCCGTTGCCCCTGTTACCGGGGCGCGGGTTTACCTATATCTGTAACAAGCGGCCCGGAATAATGCAGGCCGCAGGATAATGATGGTTCCGACACAGGATTGCAGATACCCTGACCCAGATGAAACAGAATTCTTCGCGCCAGATGCCGCGTAAAAGCATCGTCCTTGCTGCCAGCGCGGCCCTGACCATGCTGCCGCTGCTGGCCCATCCTGATGTAGCCGACGCCCGTGCGGGCGGTGGCTTCTCCATGGGGAGCAGGGGGTCACGCACCTACAGCGCGCCCGCACCATCGCAGACCGCACCCTTTGGCGCGACCCCGTTCCAGCGCACCATGACGCCACGCCCACAGCCAACGCCCGGCTATGGCGCACGTGCGCCGTTTGGTGGGGGCGCGATGGCCATGGCCCAGCCGCGCCGTCCGTTCATGAGCGGCTTTATGGGCGGCCTGATCGGCGCCGGTCTGTTCGGCATGATGTTTGGACATGGCATGTTCGGCTCCGGCATGGGAGGCAGTGGCTTTCTGGGCCTGCTGATCCAGCTGGCGCTGGTCTTCTTCATCGTGCGCTGGGCCATCCGCCGTTTTGCCGGAAACCGCGCCAATGGTGGCAATGCCGCGCCTTTCGGCATGCAGGGACCGGCGGGCGGGTCCGTGCCGCAGGGTGGCCAGCAGCCGGTTGGCGTTGCCATTACCGCAGCCGATTACCAGGCCTTCCAGCAGGCGCTGATCAATATCCAGACGGCATGGAGCCAGCAGAATGTCGTGGCCATGCAGCACATGGCCACGCCGGAAATGGTGTCCTACTTCAGCAGCCAGCTGAACGATCTGGCCAGCCGTGGCGCGCGCAACGTGGTATCGGATATCCGGTTTGAGCGCGGCGACCTGGTGGAAAGCTGGCGTGAAAACGGGTTCGATTACGCCACTGTCGCCATGCAGTATTCCATGATCGACATCACCACCGACATGACGGGCCGCGTGATCGAAGGCGATCCCGCCAACCGCACCACCGTGACCGAACTGTGGACCTTCGTCCGCTCGGCCGGGACCGGCACGTGGCTGCTGTCAGCCATCCAGCAGACACCGCGCCGCTGATCATCGGTTTCAATCTGGAACACGAAAGGCCCGCATCGCCTGATGCGGGCCTTTTTTCATGATTGCGCCATGGTGCTGCCATCCCCGTAATCGTCTCGTCAGCGTGGTCCAGTTCCGGCTTCCTGGCCTGTATTCCCACAGCCTGCATGATGGCGGGCGCACGCGCCATTGCGGGGGCAATGCGCAGGTTTTATGGACTGCTGACTGGCCGTTCCATCCTCCCGACGGTGCCCGTCAGGGCGTTTACGCTTATTCTGTTGGCATCGTTATCATCGGGAACATGCCAGTACGCTTCGTCCCATCCGGCAATGACCCGGTGACCGTTACGTATGGTCAGGTGCCATGTTTCGTTCCAGCGCGCCACGCGCTACCAGCATAATTCTCCACCACAACAGCGCCGTGGCGAAGGACAGGGCCCTGAAACGGGTCGCCCATAATGCCATCATCAGATAGTCCCGACGCAATGGCATCACTGGACGTGACCTACCTTCCGCCCACGAAGATACGCAGGCGGCGCGGCCCATCATCCTGTCCGCGCAATACGCCAATGCAGGCCAATATGGATCCGGGGAATGATCCGGCTATATATGCGTAAGGCTGAGCGCATACAGGATGGCCGCCAGCGCCGAAAGCGTAATCGCCACGGCGCGGATGCGGCCCTTGTGCCGACGCGCCGCCTCCTGCGCTTCCATGTGCGGCGTCACCTGAACCGTTGTCGCCTGATCCATCTGCCTGAACTCCCCTATGGATAAAACTGCCCGATCAGTGGGCGATAAAGGCATGGTCAGCCAGCAGGCCAAGGAACAGGAAAAACAGGTAAGCCAGCGAATAGCGGAAGGACCGACGTGCCGGCCCGTCACCCGTCAGACTGACACCATTGGCGTCCTGCCGGTCACGCAGCACCCCGATGGCGCAGTAAATGAACCCTGCCCCCAGAACGGTCGCCACCACCGTGTACAGCCAGCCCGCCAGGTGCATGAAGGATGGCACCAGCGACACAGCGGTCAGGATGATCGTGTACCACAGGATCTGCCACCGCGTATGCCGTGCCCCACGCACCACCGGCAGCATGGGAATCCCGGCACGTCCGTAATCCTTGCAGGCATATAGCGACAGCGACCAGAAATGCGGTGGTGTCCACAGGAAGATGATGCCGAACATCACCACCGGCATCACCGCCATGGACCCTGTCGCCGCCGCCCATCCGATCATGGGCGGGAATGCACCCGCCGCACCACCGATCACGATGTTCTGCGGTGTCGAACGCTTGAGCCACATGGTGTAGATGACGGCATAGAAGAAAATGGAAAACGCAAGGATACCCGCCGCAAGGGCATTGGTGGCCAGCCACATCAGGATGACGGACGCAACCGACAGGCCAATCCCATACCCCAGCGCCGCATCCGGGCTGACACGCCCGTTGGGAATGGGCCGTGTCACCGTGCGCTTCATCACCGCGTCGATATCGCGGTCATACCACATGTTGATCGCACCCGCCGCACCAGACGCCATGCACACGCACAGGATGCTGACAGCCGCCACCAGCGGGTTCAGCGGCCCCGGCGCCATGTACAGGCCCGCAGCCCCTGTGAACACCACCAGCGAGATGACGCGCGGCTTGAGCAGCAGCAGCCAGTCCCGCGCTTCCGTCCCGACGCGGGTGGCGTCATAGGCAATGGGGGTAGGTTGCGCCGCATCGGGCGTTGTGACTGCGCCGCTCATGCTTCATGCCTCTCCACGCGTGGGGGATGCAGACTGCCATTCAGGCGTCCGCGCCCCCGGTCCCCAGTAATTGGCAGGCAGCGAGGTGCCGGGCTGCATGCCAACACGCACGACGATCCCGGCAAACACGATTACGGACAGTCCCATCAGCACCGCGCCCATAACACCCGGCAGGCCATGGAACGCCATAAGCGACAGGACCGTTCCCCCCACCGTCAACCCGAAATGGACGCGGCTGGCGCCAACCGGGGCCACATGGCCCATCATCTTGCCAATCCAGTAATAGAAACCGCCGAACAGCGCGAACATGGCGGCATACAGCGTGGCCGCATGCACGTCGGCCATGCCGCCGGGCAGCAGCGACATGCCGGACCCCGCCAGCAGCAGCGCCACGAACCCCGCCGCCCATTCCATGGGGACCGAGGCACGGACATGCCCCACCCGCACCGTGCGCGCCCAGGCCACAAGGACCGCCAGCACCGGCAGGACAATCAGCCCAAGCTGGACAATGGCCGCAGGTGCCGCCATGCGGGCCAGACCGCCATGCAGCAGATCATGCACCCACACCGAACCGCCACCGACCGACATGACGACCAGCGCACCCAGCACCAGGCGCGGCATCTGCAATGGCGCACCGGAAAATGTCTCGATGATCTGGGAAACGATCCCGATGGATGGCAGCAGCAGCAGCGCGATCTCGGGCCCGGCGAAAACATGCAGCAGGCCATCGACCTGCCCTGACATGTCGCCCCCCGCCAGTATGATCCGCGTCAGGCCACCGGCCAGAACGGGCATGACCATGACAACCATCATGGCCGTCAGCCCCTGCGCCCAGACGAATATGGGCATGTCACGCAGGCGCTGCTCCATCGGTCCCATGTTCAGGACGGTCGCGACCATATTGATGGCCTGCAGCAGCATGCCAAGGCTCCACCCCATCAGGGCGAACAGGGAAACCTGCGCGGGCACGGTTGGGGACAGCCCCACCAGCACGGCCACGAAACTGGCGGCGACCAGTCCCCACCCCACCAGCGCCATGCGCGGGAACGCCAGCGCGCGCGCGCGCAGCAGCAGGGGCACGAACCAGTTGCCAAATCCGCCGAACAGGGCGGGCAGCGCACAGAAGAACACCATCATCATGCCATGGCGGCGGCCAATGCGCCCGGCGGCACCGGCGATATCGCCCCCGGCCCATGCATCGGTCAGCGCCTGGGGCAGCAGGCCGACCTGAAGGCCCACGGCCAGCAGGCCACCGACCATTCCCGCCACAATCGCCATGACAAGGTACAGCATGCCAATCGTCCTGTAGCCACAGGACCCGTCAGCCTTGCGCGCCTCACCTGCCCCGAACCGTGTGCCTGTGGGCATACGATGTACTCCCTGCTGCCATGCGCCGGTGTCTGGCATGGCCAATCGTTACCATGATTTCATCATATACCGCGCCTTGTACACAAAAACGACCCTGTGGGCCGGTCCTGTGGTCGCGCAATCGTCATTTCAGCCCTGCCACAGGGACAGGGCTGGGCCACGTCCGCGCTGGCTTACGCCACCATGGGGCTGGCGGAACTGTCGGCCTCACGCGGCAGCGTGACCAGCGTGAACAGCCCGGCAGGGGGCACCGGCTGCAGCGTCGCGCGCCGCAGGTCAGTAGGCGGCAGCAGGGATTCGATGGCGAAATCCGGATGCCAGCCCAGCGAATGCGACGCGCGCGCCATGCCGCGCTCAACCGCCAGCCGCACGCCACCCTGCGCCAGGAAGTGATTGACGAACAGGATATGCCCGCCCGGCCTGACCACGCGCTTGAGTTCCGACAGCAGCGCACGCGGATGCGGCACGACGGAGGCAACAAACATCGCCACCGCGATGTCGAACGTGCCATCGGCAAACTTCGTTGCCTCGGCATCCATTTCCAGCAGGTCGTCCACATTGGACAGGCGCAGCCGCCTTACGCGCTGGCGCGCACGTTCCAGCATGTCACCCGACAGGTCGATGCCGGTAATATGCTTGTCCTTGCGGTAATAAGGCAGCGCAAGGCCCGTGCCCACGCCCACTTCCAGCACACGCGTGCCCGGCAGGCCGTTGACGGCTTCGACCGCCCGCTTGCGCCCGAAGGCGGAAATGCTGCCGAATACGGCGTCATACACGCTGGCCCAGCGACGATACGCCGCCTTGACCGCCGCCGCGTCCAGCGCGGATTTGGGAGAAGGTATTTCCACGACTTTTTCAGCGGCCTCATCGTGCAGAACGTCACTCATCAGGCTGCTCCCATGCCAAGGCCAAGGAAGACGGCGCATCCGGCCCGCTTCCGTGCTGCATCCGCCATGATCAAATCCGTCCCGTTCTGCTGCATTACAATTCCACCTGACCTGCCCACGCGCCATCCGGCCCGTGCAACCGTCTGCCATCCCTGTCCCATGCCATGCCACATGGCATGACAGCCACGACCATCGTGCCCGCCATGGACATCGTCTGCCAATTCCCTATGCGCCCGCGCCGCCTGTGGCCAGGCGGGACACGATCGCATCCCATATCAGGCCTGCGGTATTGATACCGTCAAAACGGTCGATTTCCTGCAGGCCGGTGGGGGACGTGACATTGATTTCGGTCAACCATTCACCAATCACGTCGATTCCCACGAAAATAAGTCCCTGTTCACGCAGCATCGGCCCGATCGTGTCACAGATCTCCCGGTCCCGCGCGGTCAGTTCCGCGCGGACCGGCCGACCACCCACATGCATGTTGGACCGTGTTTCCCCTTCCGCCGGAATCCGGTCGATCGCCCCCACCGGCACGCCATCGACCAGGATGATCCGCTTGTCCCCCCTGCGCACGGCGGGTTCATAACGCTGGATCATCAGCGGTTCGCGCGAACGGGCGAAATGCATTTCCAGCAGGGCGTTCAGGTTGGGATCATCCTCGCGGATGCGGAACACGCCCGCGCCCCCGTTGCCAAACAGCGGCTTGATGATGATGTCGCGCCATTTCGCGCGGAATTCCAGTATCGCCCTGACATCCCATGTCACCAGCGTGGGCGGCATGAGGTCGGGATAATGCGTGACCAGTATCTTTTCGGGCGCATTGCGTACGGCGGCAGGGTTGTTGACAACCAGCGCACGGCCCGGGCCAACGCCATGAATATGTTCAAGAATATGGGTCGCGGTAATATAGGCCATGTCAAATGGCGGATCCTGGCGCATCAGCACCACATCCATGTCCGCAAGGTTGATGACCTGTTCCGGCCCGAACGTGGCGTGGTCGCCCGCCTGGCGCCGCACCGTGACCGGGCGGGCGCGGGCGGTCACGCGGTCGGTGCGCTGGCCGCCCTGTGGCGTGGTCCGTCCCTCGTTCAGGCTCAGGGCCTCGACCTGATAGACAAACAGTTCATATCCCCGGGCCTGCGCCTCCAGCATCATGGCGAAAGTGGAATCACCATTGATGTCGATACCGCCAAGCGGGTCCATCTGGACAGCAACCTTCAGGGGGCGTGACATAGGCGGGCTTTCTCCACGCGGAACGGGACGGGTTCATGCCGGTGGCCATGGGACGGGACCACCTGGGAACAAACGTCTTAATATGCCTTTGCGCCCACGGCCAGCCCCTTGTTACGGCGCGGATGGATAGGAAATGGCAAGGACCTCGATCATTTCCTCGCCGCGCGGGGTCAGCAGGCGGACCTCATCGCCCACGCCCGCGCGCATGAGCGCCCTTGCAACAGGGGAAACAAGGCTGACCTGCCCTGCCGCCATGTCCGCTTCATCCACGCCAAGGATGGTAACAGTCCGTTCTTCATCGCGTTCATTTACATAGGTGACCGTCGCGCCAAAAAATACCCGGTCGCGCTGTGGCTGGACCGCCGGGTCGACAATGACCGCGTTATCAATGCGTTTCGTCAGGAACCGGATGCGGCGATCAATTTCGCGCAGGCGGCGCTTGCCATACTGGTAATCGCCATTTTCCGAACGGTCGCCATTGCCAGCCGCCCATGACACGATTTCCACGATTTTCGGGCGTTCGTCACGCAGCAGGGCCGTCAGTTCGGCACGCATCGCCCCCACCCCGGCGGGCGTGATATAATGTGACAGCCCGCCCTTGGCCGGCGTGCCGGCCCCTTCTGCGGAATGCGGTCGGGCCTTCAGCATCGTGCCACCGTCATGCGGATATGTCCCTCCATCACCTGTCCGGGCGCAAGCACGCGCACGCCACTATCGGCAATGGTGGTCCGGTTGAAGCCATCATTCATGTTGCTGACCGGTTCAAGGCCGATATAGGGCCGCGCCGGGGGCGTAAACAGCACAAGGTGGGACAGGTCGGGGCTGCCCTCGACCGTCAGGGCGTAACCCTCACGTGGCCAGCGCAGGAAGGCGCTGCCCGACCATCCGGCGTAACAGTTGTCAATGGCGGCGTCCCCCGCGTCGCGCATGCGGGCAAAGGACCACTCCCCCTCCGCCGGAATACGCAGCAGCGGCAGGTGGTCCGGCCCGTTGGTCCACACGCTGCTGGCCACAAACCCCAGCTTCAGGCCCGAATGACGGGGAAAGTAGGGATGAAAGCCCATGCCCACCGGCTGATCGCGCGTGTCCGTGTTTTCCAGCAGGATCCCGATCGACAGTCCCGCTTCATGCAGGTCATAGCGCAGCTGGGCGCGATAGCTGAACGGCCATTGCCCGGCATAGGCCCCGACCGGGGTATGATCGAGGGCAAGCGTCGCGCTGCTGTCCGACAGCAGCGCGATTCGCCACCGCCGCTGCCATCCGTTGCCATGGATGGCGCAGTCTTCCCCTGCGAAGCTGGGAGCAAGGTGGTGGTCCACGCCCTCAAAACGGAAATGGTCACCCGCGACCCGGTTGGAAAACGGCACCAGCGGATACCCCGCCACCGCGCGCCCGTGCTGGGCCACAAGGTGCGGGTCACTGACGGGACGGAGGAATTCCATGCCCGCCGCATTCCGCCAGAATACGATACTGCCACCAAGGTCGGGCAGCAGGCCAAGGCTTGCGCCACCCGCACGCAGTTCCAGCGTAGCGGACATGCTCCGTTCCCGCTGTCCGGCGCAGGGCTGGGGCTGTCCGCCGCCCGTCCTGTCATCCACGCCGCTTTCCCCTTCCCTTCACCTGATCGGGATCATAACCGCCGCCACCCGGCCCCAGCGGGACTGGGCCACGGTTGCGCCGCGCAATGGCTTTCGGGCTGGTGCCCGGCCGCCCCGCGCTTGATTGCGGCAGGGGCGGTGGCTCCATGCCCAGTTCCAGTGCTTCCAGCCTGCGGATTTCATCGCGCAGGCGGGCCGCGGTCTCGAATTCCAGATCCGCCGAGGCCGCGCGCATCTTCTTTTCCAGATCGGCAATGGCGGCCTTGTAATCCTTGCCCACCATTTCCTGCACGCTGCCATCCGCCGTGGGGGTGACGGTAACGTAATCCTGCTCGAATACCGAAGATATGGCCTCCCCGATATGCTTGCGCACGGACTGCGGGGTAATGCCGTGTTCTTCGTTCCACAGGCTCTGCTTTTCGCGCCTGCGGGCAGTTTCCTCAATGGCGTAGCGCAGGCTGTCGGTCATCTTGTCGGCATACAGCAGCACCCGGCCATCCACGTTGCGCGCGGCGCGGCCGATGGTCTGGATCAGCGATGTGCGCGAACGCAGGAAGCCTTCCTTGTCCGCATCAAGAATGGCGACCAGCGAGCATTCGGGAATATCCAGTCCCTCGCGAAGCAGGTTGATGCCGATCAGCACGTCGAACGCACCCAGCCGCAGGTCGCGGATGATTTCGATACGTTCCAGCGTATCCACGTCCGAATGCAGGTAGCGTACGCGGATACCCGCCTCGTTCATGTATTCGGTCAGGTCTTCGGCCATGCGCTTGGTCAGCGTCGTGACCAGCACGCGCCCGCCATCGGCAATGGTCTGGCGACATTCAGCCAGCAGGTCATCCACCTGATGTTCGACAGGACGCACGATGGTGACGGGGTCGATCAGGCCGGTCGGGCGGATCACCTGTTCGGCGAACACGCCGTCCACACGCCGCATTTCCCACGGGCCGGGGGTCGCGCTGACAAATACCGTCTGCGGGCGGTAGGAATCCCATTCGGCAAAGGTCAGCGGGCGGTTGTCGAGACAGGACGGCAGGCGGAAGCCGAATTCCGCCAGAACGGACTTCCGCGCATGGTCACCCCGCTCCATCCCGCCAATCTGCGGCACCGTCACGTGGCTTTCATCCACGATCAGCAGCGCGTCCTCGGGCAGGTATTCAAACAGGGTTGGCGGCGGCTCGCCCGGCGCGCGGCCGGACAGGTAGCGCGAATAGTTCTCGATCCCCTTGCATACGCCCGTGGTCTCGATCATCTCCAGGTCGAAGGTGGTGCGCTGCTGCAGGCGTTCGGCTTCCAGCAGCTTGCCGTCCGCGGTGAAGCGGGCCAGCGTTTCACGCAGTTCCTGCTTGATGCCGGTCATTGCCTGCGTCAGCGTCGGGCGCGGGGTGACATAATGGCTGTTGGCGTAGATGCTGATGGCTTCAAGGTCGCCGGTCTTTTCGCCCGTCAGGGGATCGAATTCCGTGATTTCGTCAATCTCGTCGCCAAACAGGCTGATGCGCCATGCGCGGTCCTCGTTCTGGACGGGAAAGACGTCGATCGTCTCGCCACGCACGCGGAAGGTGCCGCGCTGGAACGCCGCATCATTGCGGCGGTACTGCAGTTCCACCAGTCCCTTGATCAGCCTGTCGCGGTCGATCTCGCCGCCGACCTCCAGCTTGACCACCATGCGCGAATAGGTTTCGACCGAACCGATACCGTAAATGCACGACACCGAAGCGACGATGATGACATCGTTCCGCTCCAGCAGCGCCTGCGTCGCGGCATGACGCATGCGGTCGATCTGTTCGTTAATCTGGCTGTCTTTTTCGATATACGTATCCGACCGTGGCACGTAGGCCTCCGGCTGATAGTAATCGTAGTAGCTGACAAAATACTCGACCGCGTTATCGGGAAAGAACTGCTTCATTTCCGCATAAAGCTGGGCGGCGAGCGTCTTGTTGGGGGCCAGCACCAGAGTGGGCTTCTGCGTCGCCTCGATGATCTTGGCCATGGTGAAGGTCTTGCCCGACCCGGTCACACCCAGCAGGACCTGATCGCGCTCCCCCCCTTCCACGCCGCTGACCAGTTCGGCAATGGCCGTAGGCTGGTCGCCTGCGGGTTCATAGGGGGAATGGACCGTAAATTTATTGGTCTTGGGTTTTGCGGGCTGACGTTCTGGCTGGAACAGGACAGGCATGTCCGCCGGATCGATGTCAGTCGTCTTTTTCTTCTTGCTGCGCGATGCTGTTGCCATGGCTACAGACAGTGGGGACGCAACCGCTGCGGCGCAAGAGGCCGGCGCGGCTGGATCGTCCCCATTTCCTTCAGTTCCGTGACCCGAGCGGCGCCGGCACCCGGGCGGCGCGCAGGGCTTCGGCCTGCCTGCGGGCCAGTGCGGCTTCGTTGAAATCGCCCGCCAGTTCCTGAAACAGTTCGTGCCAGTTCACCTTTGCCTTCAGCCGCAGGAATACGCTGCCCAGCCCCACGGCGGAACGGTCCACCAGCACGAATTCACGCGGGGGCTGCACGCCACCCGTGCGTTTCAGGCCGTTATAGACGCGTTCAGCTACGGCGCGGCCATATTGCGGATCGTTGTCTTCCTGAATGAAGCGCTCACGGTCATCCAGCAGCGGACCATAGATGAAGCGCGCCCATTCGTTGAGCACCCGCATCGTATCGCGCGACAGGTTGGCGAAGCCCCATGCCTCATACGCATGCATCGCCAGATCCTCGTCATCCGTCTCGATCGCTTTATGCAGGTCAATGATGCCCTGCACGAATCGCGAGGGGAAAATCCGGATGGCGCCGAAATCCAGCAGGTTGATGCCGTAATCATCGCGCACGGTGAAGTTGCCCATGTGCGGGTCGCCATGAATGACACCGTACCGGTAAAGCGGCGCGTACCACGCGCGGAACAGCGCGCGCGCCATGCGGTTGCGCTCCTCCTGCGTGGGATTGGTGTCCAGCACCTTCTGGATGCCCTGCCCATTGACCCATTCCATGGTCAGCAGGCGCTGGGTGCACAGCGCATCCACCGGCCGGGGAATGGTGACATCCCCGAATTCCGCCAGCATCAGGTGGTACAGCCGCATGTTCGCGGCTTCCCGCAGGTAATCCAGTTCCTCATACAGCCGGTCCTGCAGTTCCTCCAGCACATCATCCTGACAGATGGTGCTGTCGAGTCTGTAGAACAGGTTGACCGCCATGCGGAACTGCTTGAGGTCGGATTCGACCGTCGATTTCATGTCCGGGTACTGCAGCTTGCACGCGACCTGCCGCCCGTCGGGCAGCACCGCGCGATGCACCTGCCCCAGACTTGCGGCCGCCGAGGCCTCGCGGCTGAAGGAGCGGAAATTGCGTTCCCAGTTCGGGCCAAGCTCGGCCGACATGCGGCGACGGACGAAGTTCCAGCCCATGGGCGGCGCATTGGCCTGAAGCTGCGCCAGTTCCTTGGCATATTCCTCCGGCAGTGCGCCGGGAATGGTGGACAGAAGCTGCGCGCCCTTCATGAGCGGCCCCTTCAGCCCGCCAAGGACGCTTTTCAGGTCTTCGGCATGGATGGTCTGGTTGGAGCGGAAGCCCATCTTGTGCCCGGCGATACGCGCGGCAATGCCGCCGACCGTGCCGGACGTGCGCACCATGCGGCGGAATTCACCAAACAGGCCGGTATTATCGATATTCCGTTCATCCGCCACGTCAGACACGCTCCAGTTCATCAATAAATCCGGCGATCACATCCAGCCCCTTCTGCCAGAAGCCGGGGTCCGCCGCATCCAGCCCGAAGGGGGCCAGCAGTTCACGGTGCCGCTTCGTCCCGCCAGCCTTCAGCATGTCGAGGTACTTGTCCTGGAACCCCGGATGACCGGACCGGAACACCCCGTATAGCGCGTTTACCAGACAATCGCCAAAGGCATAGGCATACACGTAGAACGGTGAATGGATGAAATGGGGAATGTAGGTCCAGTACACATCATAATCTGGCGTGAAGTTGAAGGCCGGGCCAAGACTTTCGACCTGTGTCTGGCGCCAGATTTCCCCAATGCGCGCGGGCAGCAGTTCGCCCTTCCGACGTTCCTCATGCACCAGCATCTCGAAACGGTAGAAGGCGATCTGGCGCACGACGGTGTTGAGCATGTCCTCCACCTTGGCCGCCAGCATGAGCCTGCGGCGCGCGGGATCGTCCTGGGCATCCAGCAGGGCGCGGAAGGTCAGCATCTCGCCAAACACGCTGGCGGTTTCCGCCAGTGTCAGCGGCGTGCTGGACATAAGGTAGCCCTGCTTTCCTGCCAGAACCTGATGCACGCCATGACCCAGTTCATGCGCCAGCGTCATCACGTCGCGCGTGCGCCCACGGTAATTGAGCAGCAGGTAAGGGTGGACCGACGGCACGGTGGGATGGGCGAACGCGCCCGACGCCTTGCCCGGCACGGGGGGCGCATCGATCCATGCATGGTCGAAAAACTGCTTCGCCACGGTACCCATGCGCGGGTCGAAGCCTTCATAGGCGGCCATGACCTGCTTCGTCGCGTCCGCCCACGGGATCAGCGGTTCATCCTGCGTGGTCAGCGGCGCGTTGCGGTCCCAGTATTCCAGTTTTTCCAGCCCCAGCCACTTTGCCTTCAGCGCATAATAACGGTGCGACAGGCGGGGATAGGCCTCGGTCACGGCCTGCACCAGCGCATCGACCACTTCGTCCTCGACCATGTTGGCGCAGTTGCGCGCCGAGGTCGGGCGCGGGTAATGGCGCAACCCGTCCACAATGGCCTTGTCCTTGGCCAGCGTGTTCGTGATCAGCGAAAACAGCTTCACGTTGCGGCCCAGTTCATCGCCAATGGCATGGGCGGCGTGTTCGCGCACCTTGCGGTCGGGGCTGGACATGGTGTCCAGCGCATTGCCCAGCGTGGTCTCCGCCCCTCCGACGCGCACCCGCAGGCCGGCCATCGTCTCATCAAACAGGCGGTTCCATGCGGCCGCCCCCGTGACGGATTTTTCGTGCAGGACCGCCTCGACCTCATCGGACAGCTGGTACGGGCGGAACACCCGCAGGTCGCGCAGGAAAGGCGCCCAGTGCGCAAGGGCCGGGTCACTCATCTGTGCCGCCAGCGCGTCATCGGAAATCCGGTTGAGTTCCAGCGTGAAGAACAGCAGATGCGTGGAAATGGCGGTCAGGCGTTCATTGATCGACTGCGCGAACCGCGCCACGTCGGAATCCGACGTATTGGCCGCGAACAGAAGCTGGGCATAGGAGCCAGCACGGCCCAGCACCTCATCAATCCGCTGGTATTCGGCAATGGCCTGCGCCAGTTCGCCCCCCGGCACGGCCGCCAGCCGCCCCTGCCATACGCGCGAAAAGGCCTGCGCGTCCTCATCCGCCTGATCAAGGTCGGTTGCCAGCCGCGCCGAATCCGGCCCGTCATACAGGTCCGACAGGTCCCAGCGCGGCAGGCCGGCCAGTGCGGATGCGCCGCCTGAAGGCTGGCCTGCATCCCCATGCACGGGGGAAATGCCGGCAGCACCGGCCTGGGGGGCGGAAAAATACGCTTTGGACATAGATCGAGCACCAACCATCAGATCGGGCGAAGCCTGCGCACCTGCGCCTGCCCCGCGATTCCCATGTGGTGAATCTAGTGCGTCCCGACGCGCTGTGCGACCCCGCCCATCGATATTCTGCCCTGAATACAGATGGAGCCGGACAATCCTGCCCGGCTCCATCACGCACATATAATAGGGAAATCAGCCCCGCATTCAGGCGCCACGCGCCATGGCGGGAGCTTCGAACCCGATCACGCGCGCATATTCCTTCGGCACGACATGCCAGAAACGCGGCAGGGTCCTGTCCCAGTTATGCAGCAGCAGTTCGGCATAACGGCTGCCGGTTTCACGGGCATGGGTTTCCACCTGTTCACGCAGCATGGCTTCCCATTTCGGGTCCTGCACCCGGCACCACATGACCGTATCGGGATTGACCCGTTCGGCGAACGTGCCGCTGGCGTCATAGACAAAGGCCATGCCGCCGGTGAAGCCCGCGCCGAAATTGTCGCCAATTTCACCCAGGATCACCACCGTGCCGCCGGTCATATATTCACACCCGTTCGAGCCACAGCCCTCGACCACGGCCGTTGCACCGGAGTTGCGCACCGCGAAGCGCTCACCCGCCTGCCCCGCCGCATACAGCGCGCCTGCGGTCGCGCCGTACAGGACGGTATTGCCGACAATCGCGTTCTCGTTCGATACAAGGCTGGAAGATGGCGAGGTGCGGACCACGATGGTCGCCCCCGACAGCCCCTTGCCAACGTAGTCGTTCGCATCGCCCAGCACCTCAAGCTTGAGGCCCTGCACCGCGAACGCGCCCAGCGACTGCCCCGCCGAGCCACGCAGCCGCACCGTCAGGTGGCCCGGCGCCAGCGTGGCCATGCCGAACTGCCGCACGATCAGCGAGGAAATGCGCGTGCCGATGGCGCGATGCGTATTCTGCACGTTGTACTGCAGCTGCATCTTCTCGCCATGGTCGAACAGCGGGCGCGCATCGGCGATCATCTGCGCATCCAGCGTCTCGGGCACCTCGTTGCGGCCCTCACGCGTGCAATAGCGGCCATAGGGGCCGGGATCGGCCTGCGCCAGCAGCGAGTTGAGGTCGAGGTCATCCAGATAATCCGCGCCACGCAGCACCTGGTGCAGCAGGTCGGTGCGGCCGATGATCTCGTTCAGCGAGGTGAAGCCCAGCGAGGCAAGGATATTGCGCACGTCCTCGGCAATGAAGGAGAACAGGTTGATCACCTTCTCCGGCGTGCCTTCGAACTTGCGGCGCAGTTCATCATCCTGCGTGCACACGCCAACGGGGCAGGTGTTGGAATGGCACTGACGGACCATGATGCAGCCCATGGCGACAAGGCTGGCCGTGCCGATCCCGAACTCTTCCGCGCCCAGCATGGCGGCGATCACCACGTCACGCCCGGTTTTCAGCCCGCCATCGGTGCGCAGCTTCACCCGGTGGCGCAGGCGGTTGAGCATCAGCACCTGATGCGCTTCCGCCAGCCCCAGTTCCCACGGCATGCCCGCGTATTTGACCGAGGACTGCGGGCTTGCGCCCGTGCCGCCGGAATGGCCCGAAATCAGGATCGCATCCGCCTTGGCCTTCGCAACGCCTGCCGCGATCGTGCCGATGCCCGAACGCGCGACCAGCTTCACGGTCACGGTGGCCTCGGGGTTGATCTGCTTGAGATCGTAGATGAGCTGGGCCAGATCCTCGATCGAGTAGATGTCGTGATGCGGCGGGGGCGAGATCAGGGTCACGCCTTCCGTCGCATGCCGCAGCTTCGCGATCAGGCCGGTGACCTTGAAGCCGGGAAGCTGCCCGCCCTCACCCGGTTTCGCACCCTGCGCCATCTTGATCTCGATCTCGCGGCAGTCGTTGAGGTACTGCGCGGTCACGCCAAACCGGCCCGACGCGATCTGCTTGATGGCGGATGACGCGTTATCGCCATTGGGGCGTGGCTTCGCGCGCGCCGGGTCCTCACCGCCCTCGCCCGAATCGGACTTGGCGCCAATGCGGTTCATGGCGATCGACAGCGTCTCGTGGGCTTCGGGGCTGAGCGCACCCAGCGAAATGCCGGGCGCGATCAGGCGCTTGCGTAGTTCGGTAATGCTTTCGACCGATTCCACGGGGATGGGCGTGCGCCCGCCACGGAAATCCAGCAGGTCACGCAGGGCAACCGGCGGCAGGCGGCGCACGGCGTCCGCATATCGCTGATAGACCGAAAAGCTGCCGGTCGAGACCGCCGTCTGCAGCATATGGATCAGGTTGCCGTCAAACGCATGCACTTCGCCGCTGCGGCGCAGCTTGTAGCGACCACCGACAGACAGCGTTTCCACCTGCCGGTTCCATGCCTTGTGGTGGAAGCTCAGCACATTGCGCGCGATGCCGGTCAGGCCGATGCCGGAAATGCGCGAGGGCATGCCGGGGAAGAATTCCGCCGTCAGCGCGCGCGACAGCCCGATGGCCTCGAAATTGTAGCCGCCACGATACGACGCCACGATGGAAATGCCCATCTTGGACATGATCTTCAGCAGGCCCTTGTTGACCGCCTTGCGATACCGCTCCACCGCCTCGCTCAGCGTCAGCTTGCCAAACAGGCCACGACGGTGGCGGTCGGCAATGCTTTCCTGCGCCAGGTACGGGTTGACCGTGGTCGCCCCCACCCCGATCGTCACCGCGATCGCATGCACATCCAGCGCACCCGCCGAACGGACGTTCAGCGAGGTGAACGTGCGCAGCGACTGGCGCACAAGGTGCGTATGCACCGCCGCCGTCGCAAGGATCATGGGAATATAGGCGCGATCACCCGACTGGTGTTCATCCGTCAGGAAAACATGGGTGCAGCCCTGGCGCACGCGGTCCTCGGCTTCGGCGCGGATGCGCGCGATCGCGGCGCGCAGGCCCGCTTCCCCGTCCGCGGCAGGAAAGGTGCAGTCGATGGTGCAGGCATTTTTGCCACAGAAATCGGCCAGCGCCTGGAATTCGCCCGTGGTCAGCACCGGAGAGGGAAGCTGCAGCAGGTCGCACTGGCTTTCGCTTTCCTCAAGGATGTTGCCAAGGTTGCCAAGGCGGGTTGCCAGACTCATCACCCGCGTTTCGCGCAGGCTGTCGATGGGCGGGTTCGTCACCTGGCTGAAAGCCTGACGGAAGTAGTGCGCAAGCCCGCGATAACGGCTGGACAGCACCGCCAGCGGCGTATCATCGCCCATCGACCCGATGGCTTCGGACGCATTTTCCACCATCGGCTGCAGGATGGTTTCAAGGTCTTCCAGCGTCAGGCCAACGGCAAGCTGGCGGCGACGCAGGGTTTCGGCGTCGTACAGCACGGGCTCGCTGCCATCGGGGCGGACAATGCTGGAGATTTCCTGGGTCCGCTTCACCCAGGCCGAAAAATCCTGCCGGCCCGACAGTTCATCGAGCAGTTCCTCGTTGCTGTAGAGCTTCGCGGTTTTCAGGTCGAGGGCCAGCGACTGCCCCGGCCCGAGGCGGCCACGGCTGACGATTTCGGCCTCTGGCACCTTCACCATGCCGGTTTCGGAACCCACGATCAGCAGGCCGCCATTTGTAATGGTGTAGCGCAGCGGACGCAGGCCGCTGCGGTCAAGGCCCGCGACCATCCACCGCCCGTCGGTGGCGCACAGGGCGGCCGGGCCGTCCCACGGTTCCATCACGGCGTTGCAGTAGGAATACATGTCCTTGTGGCGCTGCGGCATGGCGGAATTGCCGCCAACGCTGGCCGGGATCATCAGGCAGCGCGCCATGGGCGCGTCACGCCCGGCGAAGGTCAGCAGTTCGAACACGTTGTCAAAGCACGCCGTGTCCGACCCCTGCGCCTGCACCACGGGCTTCAGGTCATCCATGTACGGGTCAAGGATGGGATCGGCCAGGCGGGTCTCGTGGCTTTTCATCCAGTTGACGTTGCCCGAAATGGTGTTGATCTCACCATTATGGGCCAGCCTGCGGAACGGCTGCGCCAGCTTCCATGTCGGGAAGGTATTGGTCGAATACCGCTGGTGATAGATGGCGAAACGGCTGACGAAACGCGGGTCGAGCAGGTCGGGATAGAATTCCGTCAGGTGTTCGGCCAGGAACATGCCCTTGTAGATCAGCGACCGGCACGACAGCGAACACACATACAGGTCGACCTGATTGGCGATCGCACTTTTTTCGATCCTGCGGCGGATCACATACAGATCGCGCTCGAATTCGTCTTCCGTGCTGCCGGGCAGGTTGCGGATCAGGATCTGCTCGATCTCGGGACGGGTTGCGTTGGCCTTTTCCCCGATGCAGTCGGTGTTGATGGGCACCTGACGCCAGCCATAGATGCTGTAGCCGAAGGCGAGGATCTCGCTTTCGATGATCTGTCGGCAGCGTTCCTGTGCCGCGATATCGGTCTTGGGCAGGAAGATCATCCCCACCGCGATCTGGCTGTCCACGCCGCTTTCCGCGCCACCGGCATGGATCGCGTCGGCAAAGAAGTCCTGCGGGATCTCGACATGGATGCCCGCGCCATCGCCGGTCTTGCCATCGGCATCGACAGCGCCACGGTGCCACACGGCCTTCAGCGCCGCGATACCGGCTTCCACCACGTCGCGGCGCGGCCTGCCATCCAGTGCCGCAACCATGCCCACGCCACAGGCGTCATGTTCATCGGCGGGGCTGTACAGGCCGGAAATGGCCTGTGCATTGTCTTCCCATTCCTGCACGAAATCGGTCGGCTGGTGTTCAAACTGGTCCATCATGCTTACTCCGCCACCTCGGCCCGTGCGGCCGTCATTTCCTCAAGCCATGCATGCATCTGCGCTGCCGCGTCGCGCCCGTCGCGGATGGCCCATACCACCAGGCTGGCCCCGCGCACGATGTCACCCGCCGCAAAGACGCCCGGCAGGCTGGTCATGAACGTTTTCCGATCCACCATGAGCGTGCCCCAGCGCGAGACTTCCAGCTCCGGCTGGCCCCACAGCGTGGGCAGCGGTTCGGGATCGAAGCCCAGCGCCTTGACCACCAGATCCGCCTCCAGCGTGAACGCGCTGTTTTCCACCGGTTCGACCGACTGGCGGCCGCTGGCGTCGGGCAGGCCCAGCTTCATGCGGCTGGCGCGCACGCCGCTCACACTGCCTTCGCCCTCGAACGCCTGGGGGGCGGCGAGCCAGACGAACTCGACACCCTCTTCCTCGGCGTTCTTCACTTCACGCACCGAGCCGGGCATGTTGGCGCGGTCGCGGCGGTACAGGCACTTCACCGACTTCGCACCCTGCCGGATGGCGGTACGCACGCAGTCCATGGCCGTGTCGCCACCGCCAATCACCACGACCGAGCGGCCTGCCGCGTTCAGCTCGCCACTGTCATATTCCGCAACCGTATCGCCCAGCGAGACGCGGTTGGACGCTGTCAGGTAATCCAGCGCGCGCACGATGCCACCCAGCCCCGCACCGGGACCGCCAATATCGCGCGACTTGTACACACCCGTTGCGATCAGCACGCCATCATGGCGCGCGCGCAGGGTGGAAAACGCAATGCTGTCCGCGCCATCCGCATCACCAACGCCCTTGCCCAGATGGAACTGGATGCCGGAGTCCAGCAGCAGCCTGTGGCGGCGCAGGACAATGTCCTTTTCCAGCTTGAAACCGGGGATGCCATACATAAGCAGGCCGCCGATGCGGTCGTAGCGGTCATAGACATGGACCTGATAGCCCTGCTCGCGCAGCTGGACCGCAGCGGCGAGGCCACCGGGACCGGCGCCGATGATGGCAACGCTTTCATCGCGCTCGGCCACCGGCTTCACCGGCTTCACCCAGCCATTATCGAAGGCGGTATCGGTAATGTAGCGTTCGACCGCGCCGATGGTGACGCTTTCGAATCCTTCCTCGATCACGCAGTTGCCTTCGCACAGGCGGTCCTGCGGGCAGATGCGGCCACAGATTTCGGGGAAGGTGTTGGTGGCGGACGACAGTTCGTATGCCTCCTCCATCCGTCCCGCCGCCGTCATCATCAGCCAGTCAGGGATGTTGTTGCCCAGCGGGCAGTGCACCGAACAGAACGGCACCCCGCACTGCGAACAGCGCGAAGCCTGCGTTTCGGCCTTTGCAGGCACGAATTCGTCATAAATCTCGTTGAAGTCCCTGCGGCGCGCCTCGGCAGGCCGTTTGTCCGGCTGCTCCTGCGCCACAGAGACGAATTTCAGCATGCGCTCGGCCATCGGTCTGCCCCTGGTCTGCATAATGGAAGGACGCCGTGGGCACGCGACACATACCCGCAGCGAGGGACAGACCTACGCAACCCCCCGCATGAATAAAAGACAGTAGTACTGACCTTATTCAAAGAAAACGCCAGAAATTCCCGAAAATCCGAAGTTCGGGGACCATCACCCCATAACCAGCCCCATGGGGGACGGGGTAATGCCCAGCATATCCAGCGTGCGCGCGCCGGGAGCCACGACGTTATCGACATACAGCAGCCGGACCTGGTCGCGCGTCAGCACATGGCCGGGCAGGCGCTCCAGCACAGCCCCCTGAAGGGTGGCAAGCCAGCGCGGCACTGCGAATAACGGGCGCGGATGGCCGCCCCACCGCGCCGCCCACGCCACGATGTCGCGCATGGTCAGGACCTTCGGGCCGCCGAATTCAAAAATGGCCCCCGCCATGTCCGCCCCTGTTGCGATGCGGACCAGACCTTCGGCCACATCCCCCACCCAGACCGGCTGGAACCGTGTCGCCGCCCCGAAGACCGGCACGATGGGCATGAACCGCGCCATGCGCGCGAACATGGCCGGGATGGGGCCGTCCACGCCAAAGATCAGCGATGGCCGCACGATCACGGCTTCGGGCATGGCGCGGCTGACCGCGCATTCCCCCTCCGCCTTGCTGCGGGCGTAGGCGGAGGGGCTGCTGACCTGCGCCCCCAGCGCCGAGACATGGATCAGGCGCTCCACCCCCGATGCCGCGGCCAGTCGCGCCACGCGCCCGGCCCCTTCCACATGGATGGCCTCGAACGTCCCGGCACCATGGGGGGAGAGGATTCCCACAAGGTTGATGACCACCTCGCTCCCCTCGATCGCGGCAACGCAGGCCGCCTCGTCCATGATGGAGGCGACGACAGGCACCACCTGTCCCACATCGCCCATCATCCGCAGCGTTGCCGCCTTCCCCGCCGTGCGCCCGACCACGCGCACCACATAGCCCACGCGCGCCAGACGCCCCACCACGGACCGCCCCACAAATCCGGCCCCGCCAAATACCGTCGCCACCTTACGCGTCATAGCCTGCCCCCATCTGTGGCGCATGATTGCGCTGCCTGCCGTTTTCCCATTTTCCAGCCACGCCAGACAGTCAATTCTTCCCCTGCTGCCGGGACGCGCCGGGCGGAAAAAAGAAAAAAATGCGCCTGATTTCAAAAAAATGCATTTCCCCTGTTGACCGTACCGCCGGGCCGGACTAAACACCCCTCACACCACCCCGGCGGCCTCCGCTGGGGAGCCTCTGAGCCCAGATGGCGGAATTGGTAGACGCGCAGGTTTCAGGTACCTGTGGCCGCAAGGTCGTGGAAGTTCGAGTCTTCTTCTGGGCACCATCTCTTTATAAAAAATGATAACACTCCCCTCCGGGGACGGACAGGACAGCCCATTCGGGACTGTCCCGTTATCTTTTTGTCTGTCTCCCCGCGCAAATTGGTGTAAACCGCCCACGACGACCTGAACTTCACGGGCAGGCCAGCATCCCCCGTCCGGGATACGGATGGGACTGCGACACAACGGATCGCCTTCCTTGCGGTTGCGTTCCAGACCTGCCACCGTGATGCCGACCATCGTGACGGAGCATTTTTTATATGGCTGCAAGCCCGGCCCCCGACGCCATCCACTTCCATCGCGGCGACCTGCCGGCCGGGGTCACGTTTCCCGGCGCCGTAGCCGTTGATACGGAAACAATGGGCCTGAACCCGCACCGGGACCGGCTGTGCCTGGTGCAGCTTTCCGCCGGGGACGGCCATGCCCACCTGGTACAGATGCCGCGCGGCGTCACGGCGACGGACTGCCCCAACCTCGTGCGCGTACTGACCGATCCCCAGCGGCCCAAGCTCATGCATTTCGCCCGTTTCGATGTTGCGATCCTGCAGCATACCCTTGGCATTACGGTTGCGCCGAACATCTGCACCAAGATCGCCTCCAAGCTGGTGCGGACCTATACCGACCGTCACGGGCTGGCACATCTGTGCCGCGAACTGCTGGGCGTGGAACTGAGCAAGCAGCAGCAGACATCCGACTGGGGGGCACCTGATCTGACGCCCGAACAGCTGGCCTATGCCGCGTCCGACGTGCTGTACCTGCATGCGCTGTGGGAAAAGCTGGAAGCACTGCTGCACCGTGAAAACCGCCGTGAACTGGCGCAGGCCTGTTACGATTTCCTTCCAACCCGCGCGCGTCTGGATATTCTGGGATACGAGGATCCGGATATTTTCGCGCATCGCGCAGCCTGATAATGGTTCCCGCGTTTGACCGGGACCCATTTCACGACAATACAGACCCGGCATGAACAGCAGCCTTTCCCCCTCCCTCCCCGCCATTGCAGAAAGCATGTCGCAGGCCCATGCCCGCATGCTGAGCGAGGCATGCAGCGTGCTGCGCACCGAATCCGCCGGCCTGCAGGCCATGATCGCGGCGATGGAAGACTCCGGCCCCGATGGGCGAACGGGACTGGGGACGGCCTTTGTCCAGGTGGTCGACCGCATCCTGGCGGACAACATGCGCGTGGTGGTGACCGGCATTGGCAAATCGGGGCATATCGGGCGCAAGATCCAGGCGACCCTTGCCTCCACCGGCACGCCTTCCATTTTCGTGCATCCGGCCGAAGCATCGCACGGGGACCTGGGCATGCTGCAGCGCGGGGATGCGGTGCTTGCCATTTCCAATTCCGGCGAAACGAAGGAAATGGCCGACATCATTTCCCATACCCGCCGGTTTGGCATGCTGCTGATCGCCATGACGTCGGTCCCGGGGTCCACGCTGGCGCGCACGGCCGATATCGTGCTGCCGCTGCCGCATACGCCTGAAGCCTGCCCCAACGGGCTGGCCCCTACCACCAGTTCCACCATGCAGCTTGCGCTGGGCGATGCGCTGGCCGTCGTGCTGCTGCAGCGCCGCAGGTTCAGCGCCAGCGATTTCGGCATCTTTCACCCCGGCGGCCGGCTGGGGCCGCAGCTGCGCCGGGTCAGTGAACTTATGCATACCGGCGACGCCATGCCGCTGGGCCCGGCCGGCATGCCGCTGCGGCAGGTCATCATGGAAATCACCCGCAAGGCCTTTGGCTGCATGGGGGTGGTCGACGCGGGCAACCGCCTGACCGGCCTGATTACGGACCGCGACCTGCGTCTTGCGCTGGAACAGGACCTGGACCACACCTGTGCCATCGACATCATGAATGCCAAGCCGCAGACCATTGGCCCCGACGTGCTGGCGGCGGAAGCACTGCGCATCATGAACGACCGGCCCCGTCCCATTTCCAGCATTTTCGTGCTGGACGGCAACGACCATCCCGTCGGCATCCTCCACCTTCATGACCTGCTTCGTGCTGGCGTTGCATGACCGATCAGCCGGACGATAACAGGGACGACGGGACCGATCCCAACCAGATCCAGCGTGAGGACTACGCCCGCAGCGCGGCCGACATCGAACGCCAGCGCAGCATATTCGACCAGTCAACCCGTACGCGCCTGCTGCCCAACGCCGCCGACCTCGCACGGCGGCAGGCGATCATGCGGTCCGCCAAATGGATGCTGCCGCTTCTGGCGCTTATCCTGCTGGGGTCCATCGCGGCATGGCCCGCGGTGCAGCGCGCGGTCATCATGCATACCGGCACAATGGCGCAGATGAGCCATGTGCGCGTGAAAAGCGGCAGCATGCTCAACCCCACCTATCGCGGGCTGGACGATCATGGCCGTCCCTACATGGTCACGGCGGACGAGGCGCGCCAGATTTCATCCGAACGGATTGACCTGAGCAACCCCGCCGCCGATACATTGATGGATAATGGAAACTGGATGTATGTCACCGCGCGCGATGGCGTCTATATCCAGCATGCGCAGATTCTGGACCTGACGCATGATGTCACGGTTTACCGCAATGACGGGACCCTCATGCTCAGCCCCTCGGCCGATGTGGACATGCGCCACAACATCATCGTCACCGACAGCTGGATCCATGGCGAAGGCCCGATTGGCGAAATTGACGTACAGGGCGGCATGCTGGACACACGCGGCGGTATCATGCTGTTTCGCGGGCCGGGCCGCATGATCCTCAACGCAGCGGAAAGATCGAACTGATGGCGCGCGTAACATTCCGCCTGTCGCTTGGCGGCGTCCTTGTTGGGCTGGTGGCGGCACATCCCGTCATGGCGCAGGGGCTGGACATGTCCCATGGGCAGCAGATCAATGTCACCGCCGCCGGTGGCTTCGACTGGGACCAGAACGCGCAGACCGTCACGGCCTATGACCGCGCGCAGGCCATCCGTGGCGACATGACCGTGCGGGCGGACCGGCTGATCGCCTTCTACCGCAGGAAGGCCGCAACCGCCCCGGCCGGGCAGGGCGCACCCGCCACGCCGCAGGCCACGGACCCAAGGCCGCCGGGGGCCGATGCGCCACTGGCGGCCCATCTGGGGGTCGCCCCGCCGCCGGAAACGCGCCGCCCCCACATAACGGATGACGGATCGCAGGCCACGGACAGCACGACCGCAACGGCCAGACCACCCGCGCCACCAACAACACCTGCCACCCCCACCGGCGCCGACCCTGATGTGGATACCAGCCTGACCACCACATCCGACACGCTGCCACAGGACATGCCCACGCCCGATGCGCCGGCACCCGCGGGCGCGCCCGGCGGGCCTGCAGCCACCGGAACGGGCACCGCTGCAGGCGGTGGGGACGCCAACGGTGCCGGTGGCGGCGCGAGCGAGGTCTACCGCCTGGAAGCCATTGGCCATGTCCATGCCTTCAACATGAATGACCAGGCATGGGGGGACCATGCGGTGTATGACGTAGACCAGGCCATTCTGGTCATGACCGGCCAGCATCTGAAGATGACCACGCCGCAGGACATCCTGACCGCGCGCGACGTGCTGGAATACCATTCGCACGACCACATGTCGGTCGCCCGTGGCAACGCCACCATGACCACGAATGACGGGCGGCAGCTGCGCGCGGACGTACTGGTCGGATATGACAGGCCAAAGGCGCAGCGCAGCCATCCGCGCCACGAATGGGATGCAACCCATCCCGATGGAAAAAGCCCGTCGGACAACGCCGATGTTGATGACCGTCCCGCGCCCGGCGCGGGAACGATCGACCATGTCGACGCCTTCGGCCATATCGTGATCCGCACCCGCACCGAGACCATAACCGGCGACCGGGGCGTGTACGTGCCCGATACAGGCATTGCCCGGCTGGTTGGCAACGTGCATATCACCCGTGGGGAAAATCAGGTCAGCGGCACATCCGCCATCGTGAACATGCATACCGACATCGCGACACTGACCGACAACCCCGGATCACGGGTGAGCGGCCTGGTCATTCCGAACCAGGCGGGCAAAGGTGACAAGGGATCTGCACGATGAACACGACATCCCCGGTGGAACAGTCCACCACCGAACAGCCGGTTCCCCCACCGGAAACGGGGCTGATCGCCAGTGGCATCGGCAAGAGCTACAAGAAACGGCAGGTCGTGCGCGATGTTTCGCTACAGGTCCAGCGTGGCGAGGCCGTGGCCCTGCTGGGGCCGAATGGCGCGGGCAAGACCACCAGCTTCTACATGATCGTGGGACTGGTGCGCCCGGACATGGGCACCATCACGCTGGATGGCGCGGACATCACGCAGCTGCCGATGTACCGCCGCGCCCGGATGGGCATTGGCTACCTGCCACAGGAATCAAGCATTTTCCGTGGCCTGAATGTTGAACAGAACATCATGGCGGCCCTGGAGATCGTTGAACCCGACCGCGACCGGCGGCAGACGATGCTTGATGGCCTGCTGGGGGAATTCGGCATTACGCGGCTGCGGCATTCCTCATCCCTCGCCCTGTCGGGGGGGGAACGGCGGCGGCTGGAAATCGCCCGCGCGCTGGCCAGCCAGCCGCACTACATCCTGCTGGACGAACCGCTGGCCGGGATCGACCCCATCGCGGTGGGCGAAATCCGTGACCTTGTGGCCCACCTGAAGGATCGTGGCATCGGCGTGCTGATTACCGACCATAACGTGCGCGAGACGCTGGAAGTGATCGACCGGGCCTACATCATGCACAGCGGGCAGGTGCTGACAGAAGGCAGGCCCGAGGAAATCGTGGCGAACGAAGACGTGCGCCGCGTCTATCTGGGTGAAAAATTCACGCTATAGACCCTTATGCGCGCACCCTGTGCGGCGGGACGTGCATGCAAGGGGCTGATCATCGGAAAAGCTGTGGGCTTTCATGCAACGAAGGCATGGACAGCGGCACTGCAACCATGCCCAAATACACCCGTTCGGGACCATGTGCCCGACTGGTACAACGCAACCGCCACCAGAACGCAGCCCGCATGGGAGCAGGATCGTCCCCAAGGATTCATGACAACTGACTGAACGACGGTATCCCGTCTCCCGCATGCGACTGCGTTGTGATCATGTAAGGAGTTACCCCTTATGCACATCAGTGTTGCCGGAAAGCAGATCGACCTGTCCGATGCCCTGAAACACCGGGTAAGCGCCCATCTGGACCGCATTTCGGAAAAATATTTCGGGCAGGCCATGGAGGCCCGCGTTACCTTCAGCCGCGCGCGTTCGTTCTTTACCTGTGACATCAACCTGCATGCCACGCGCGGCCTGACCCTGCGCGGCGAAGGCGAGGCGGCGGACGCCCATTCCGCCTTTGACGATGCAGCCGAACACATTGCCCGGCGCCTGCGCCGCTATCACCGCAAGGCCACCAATCACGGCCACCTCAAGGTCCGCCAGCAGGTGCCCGAAATGGGCCGCGGTTACGTCCTGCGTCCCGGCATGGCCGACCCCCTTGCCGCAGACAGCGAAGACAGCGCCGCCGAGGATGAGGATGCATCGCTGCCTCCCGCAGGCCCTTACGCCACCATCATTGCCGAACACCCGACCGAAATCCCGGCCCTGAGCGTAAGCGAGGCCGTCATGCGCCTTGACCTTGCAGACAGCCAGATCCAGCTTTTCCGCAACATCAAGACCGATACCATCAACGTGCTGTACCGCCGACCCGACGGCAATATCGGCTGGCTTGACCCGTCCATGCGTCAGGCGGGCTGACACGACAGGCCGGTTCGCGCCCCGCCGCGCGAACTGGCGACACCCAGCAACGCAAATGGCCCTGCCCCGCAAACCGGGACAGGGCCATTGCCTTATGGACTGTAATGAAAGGCGTTAGTGCAGCGGTACCGGCATCATTTCGTGCTGGAGGATGGCGTTGATGGCGGTTTCCCGGTCTTCCGTCACCGCCATGGGGGTTCCGTCGGCCGCGTGAATGGCGAATGCGTCCTCGCCCTCGACTTCCACCTCACGGATGTAGGCCACCGATTCCATGCCCAGACCGCGCAGTTCCGACGTACTGATGACCGGGGCCACATTCACCGCATCATTCTGCAGCAGCACCCGACCATTCTGTGTTGTGACTCTCATCGCGTTATCTCCTGCATCATCAAGGGACGACCGTCCCTTTCCATCTGCATCGCAATACAGGCCGTTCCATTACGGCGTACGCTGTTATTCCTCGTCAATCACCCTCACCATACGTTGCTTGCGTCCGGCGGGTACGTCCACCACGGGCGCGACACGATCGCGCGATGGGGACGCCGGCGCACGCCCGATCTCGATCTTGCGCACGCGCACTTCAGGCTGCGGGCGGGCCAATTCGATATGCAGCAGGCCGTTATCCATCCACGCGCCGCCGACCTCGATTCCCTCGGCCAGAACAAACGCCTTCTGGAACTGGCGGGCGGCAATGCCACGGTGCAGGAATATCCGTCCCTGACCGTCGTCACTCTGCCGGCCGCGAATGACAAGCTGGTTGTCTTCCTGTGTAATGTGCAGGTCTTCCATGACAAACCCCGCCACCGCCAGCGTAATGCGCAGGGTCGTGGGACTGACCTGTTCTATATTATAGGGCGGATACCCGTCCGACGCATTTTTCGATGCGCGTTCAAGCATCTGCTCCAGATGGTCAAACCCGAGGAACATGGGTGACCCGAAAACTCTACCCGACAAATCGGCCTCCTCTGCTGCGAGCGAGACAAGAAACGGAAAAAAAACGGACCCGAAACAGCATCCGCTCCCCGTCCCTTCACGATATGGGAGAATAATAGCCATGCGCAAGGGGAGGACTTCGTGCCCGCGCCATGGCATTTTGGCCGCCTCCCCTCTGGCATCGCGTGTGGGGACACGCTAAATGGCAGTCTATGATTGATCATGATGTCATCGCTCAGGCGACCCCCATGCCGATCCTGGTCGCACCCCAGGCGGTCCTGCGCCAGAAAACCCGCCTTGTCCGCCCCGAGGACATGGACGAACTGCGCACCATCATCCCCCGCATGTTCGCCGCCATGTACCAGGCGCCCGGCATTGGCCTTGCCGCCCCGCAGGTGGGCCTTGGCATGCGGTTCGCCATTGTGGACGTGGCCGACAAGGATGAGGCGCGCAACCCGCTGGTGCTGATCAACCCCGAAGTGATCGCCGAGACGGACAGCATGGCCGTGCGCGAGGAAGGTTGCCTGTCGCTGCCCAACCAGTATGCCGAAGTCATCCGCCCCGAAGCCGTGCGCGTGCGCTATCAGGACATGGATGGCAAGGCGCAGGAAATCGAAGCCGATGACCTGCTGGCCACCTGCCTGCAGCACGAGATCGACCATCTGGAAGGCATCCTGTTCGTCGATCACCTGTCCGCGCTCAAGCGCAACATGATCATGCGTCGTCTGGCGAAGGAACAGCGCCAGAAGCACTGATCGCCCACCGCGATCACCCCGCCGGACCCCACGCGCGCCAGACGGGTTCCGGCCCAGCCTGAACGGACTCCACCAACATGCGACTGGCCTTCATGGGCACGCCCGATTTCGCGGTGCCCGCCCTGCGTGCCCTGCATCAGGCCGGGCATGACATCGTAACCGTCTACAGCCAGCCGCCCCGTCCTGCCGGACGCGGGAAAAAGCTGCGCCCTTCCCCCGTGCAGGTCGCGGCGGAAGAACTGGGCATACCCGTGCGCACGCCCCGGTCGCTGCGGCGCGACATGGCGGAACAGGCGTATTTCCGTGACCTGAAGCTGGATGCGGCCGTAGTGGCGGCCTATGGGCTGATTCTGCCTGTGGAGATGCTTGACGCCCCCACCCGTGGCTGCCTGAACATCCATGCCAGCCTGCTGCCGCGCTGGCGCGGTGCCGCCCCCATACAGGCCGCCATTCTGGCTGGTGACAGCGAAAGTGGCGTCACCATCATGCAGATGGATGCGGGGCTGGATACCGGCTCCATGCTGCTGCGTGACCATGTGGCGCTGACCGGTCACACCACCGCCACCACCCTGCATGACGACCTTGCCGCCATGGGCGGGCGGCTGATTGTTGATGTCCTGAGCCGACCCGCCTTTCCCGGCACGCCGCAGCCTGATACCGGCGTGACCTATGTCCAGCGGCTGAGCCGTGAAGACGGGCGCATCGACTGGACCCGCCCCGCCACCGACATTGACCGGCAGGTCCGCGCCCTGACGCCATGGCCAGGCACGTTCACCATGCTGGAAGGGCAGGTCATCAAGATCGGGGCCGTCAGTCCCGCGCCGGACATGACACGGGCCACAGCCGGCACGGTAGTTGATGACCGCCTGCTGGTGGCCTGTGGCGGGGGCACGACGCTGCGCATCACACGCCTGCAGCGCCCCGGACGCGGCATGATGGACGCCGCCGATTTCCTGCGTGGGCAGGCCATAATCCCCAACACGCGCTTCGGGGTGGAGACGCCCGGTGACTGAAACCCCGCCCGCGCGTCCTGGTGATGCCGCCCCGCCATCGGTCTGCCGGTGGGCGGTGCTGATGGAATATGACGGGCGCGGCTTTGTCGGCTGGCAGCGCCAGCAGGGGGATCACCTGATCTCGATACAGGGCCTGCTGGAAGATGCCGCAAGCAACCTGACAGCCGGGCGCACCGTTCGCAGCATCACCGCAGGCCGCACGGATGCGGGCGTGCATGCCAGCGGGCAGGTCGCGCATCTGGATTTCCCGGCCGATGTCACGCTGTCCAGCGCCACGGTGCGGGATGGGCTGAATTTCTATATGAAGCCGCACCCGGTTGTCGTGCTTATGGCGCGCCCGGTCCTGCCGCACTGGAATGCGCGTTTTTCAGCCTGCTCACGCGCGTATCGCTACCGTATTCTCAACCGCCCGGCCCGTCCGGCACTGGAAGAAGGCCATGTGTGGCATGTCCGCGCGCCGCTGGATGCGGATGTGATGCACAGCGCCGCCCAGTCGCTGGTGGGACGGCATGACTTCACGTCCTTCCGTGCCTCGGCCTGTCAGGCCCGCAGTCCGGTGCGCTCGCTCGACCGTCTGGATGTCCGGCGCGAGGGCGCATATGTCGTGATCGAAGCCGAAGCCCGGTCCTTCCTGCATCATCAGGTGCGCAACATGGCCGGGACACTGAAACTGGTGGGGGAAGGCCGCTGGGCGCCCGAACGGGTCGAGCAGGCCCTTGCGGCCCGCGACCGCCGCGCGGGCGGTCCGACCGCACCGCCGGAAGGGCTGTGCCTGACTGGCGTAGGCTACCAGGAAAATCCCTTCAGCCGCTGACCTGTGCAGCCGTCAGGGCATAACCGGCAAACGTTTTTGAAAACAAGGCGGCACCCGACAACTTTCATGTTTAATCAGTGGGCAGCGCCCTGCCCCTGCTGCATCAGCAGGGGATAGAGGAATTCATGCCACGCGCGCTGGTTGGGAGACATTACCCCGACCACTGCTGACAGCAGCCCAAGACTGCCCAGCACCGCCAGTACCAGCACCACTGCCTGCCCCCGCCGCAGCAGCAGCCCGACGCGGGCGACATACCATGTCAGCCACAGGCTGTAACCGAACTCCACTCCGTTCAGGATCATCGCCCCCGTGCTGGATTCCAGCAGCCTGGGCGACGCAAGCGCCATGAGCAGCGCCACCACCAGCCCTACGAACAGCGTGACCCAGTCCGTCCACCATGCGGCCGTGATGTAGCGCAGCCACAACCCTTCGCGCTTCCACCGTCGCGCCAGCGCATGGGTGACAATGGCGGGCAGCAGGATCAGGCATAGCGCGAACAGCACCTTCACCCCACTGATCGCCTGCGGCGCGGTACCAATGGTCAGTCCGCCACCCACCAGCCACAGTGCAAGGCGGGGCGCCAGCGCCGACAGCACGGAATCACGCGTATTGCCAAAATAGGCGATCCCTTCCGGGCGGCCCCGTCCCAGCAGCAGCATCCCCTTGAGGATCATGCCCAGTCCGGGTGAATTCGGCTCGGGCGATGTGCTGCGATCAGACATTAACGCATTACCTTTTCAAGAAAGCCGGTATAGATCGCTGTCAGCTGCTTCAGGTCCGACAGGCTGACATGCTCGTCCGTCTTGTGCATGCTTGCCCCAACCAGCCCGAATTCCGCCACCGGGCAGTACCGGCTGATAAAGCGGGCATCCGACGTGCCGCCACCGGTATCCAGCCTGGGCACGTGGCCGGTTACCGCCCGCACGCTCGCACGCAGGGCTTCCACCGGGGCGCCGGGCTCGGTCAGGAAGGATTCACCGCTGATGGATATGCCGATTTCAGCCTTCGGCGCATGCCGCGCGGCCACGGTCCGGATCCAGCCGGCAAGGTCGGCACCGCTATGCAGGTCATTGAAGCGGATGTTCAGCCGGGCCGCGGCGCTTGCGGGAATGACATTGGTGGCCGTATTGCCCACGTCAAGGCTGGTGACCTGCAGGCTTGACGCCTCGAACCATTCGCTGCCGACATCCAGCGGGGCCGCCGTCAGTTCCCCCAGCAGCGCCAGCAGGCGGTGAACCGGGTTGTCCGCCCGATGGGGATAGGCCACATGCCCCTGCGTGCCATGCACGACAATATGGGCGTTCAGGCTGCCACGACGGCCGATCTTGATGACTTCGCCCATCTCGCCGGGATTGGTGGGTTCCCCCACAAGGCAGAAATCGGGAATCTGGCCCTCGGCTTCCATCCATTCCAGCACACGCACCGTGCCGTTGGTGGCGGGGCCTTCCTCATCACCCGTGATCAGCAGGCTGATCGATCCCTGCGGATGCGCCGTCCTGTCCAGATACAGCCGGACGGCGGCGACAAAGGCGGCGATGCCCCCCTTCATGTCGCACGCGCCCCGACCGAACAGGACGCCATCATGGATGTCCCCGCCAAAGGGATCATGCGCCCATGACGCCACATCCCCCACCGGCACGACATCCGTATGCCCGGCGAAACACAGATGCGGGCGCCCGGTACCCAGGCGGGCGAACAGGTTGGGGGTCCGCGCCGCCCCGTCACCAAACGGCAGCAGCTTTACGCTGAAACCGATCTGTTCCAGCACGCGGGCCAGCGCGGTAATGCCGCAGCCATCATCGGGGGTTATGGAAGGACAGCGGATCAGGTCACGCGCAAGGGCGACAACGCCGCCGGGGTCCTGTTCCGTATCCGCGATTCCGCCATTCCCCATGATGCCGCTCAGCCGCGCAGCAGGTCGTTGATCGAGGTCTTGGAGCGCGTGCGTTCATCAACGCGCTTGACGATCACCGCGCAGTCCAGCGACGGCAGCGGCCTGCCATCGGCGCTGGTGGCCTGACGCGGCGGCAGCGTGCCGGGCACGACCACGGAATAGGCCGGAACACGGCCCATGAAGACCTCACCCGTGTTGCGGTCGACAATCTTGGTCGATGCGCCAAGGAACACGCCCATGGACAGCACGCTGCCGCGTTCGACCACGACACCTTCGGCCACTTCCGAACGCGCGCCGATGAAGCAGCCGTCCTCGATGATGACAGGGGCCGCCTGCAGCGGCTCCAGCACGCCACCAATGCCCACGCCGCCGCTGATGTGGCAGTTCTTGCCGATCTGCGCGCAGCTGCCGATCGTGACCCACGTGTCGACCATCGTGCCGCTATCGACATACGCACCAGCGTTGACGAAGCTGGGCATCAGCACGACACCCGGCGCGATGAACGCGGAACGGCGCACGATGGAGCCCGGCACCGCACGGAAGCCCGCAGCGGCGAACGCCGCCTGGTCCCAGCCCGCGAATTTCAGCGGCACCTTGTCATAGCTGGGCGCACCCGCGCCGCCGCCTTCAACAATCCGGTTGTCATTGAAACGGAAGGACAGCAGCACGGCCTTCTTCAGCCATTCATTGACAGTCCAGCCATCCGCGCCCGGGGTCGCGACGCGCAGCTTGCCTGAATCCAGCGCCAGCAGCGCCGCCTCGACGGCATCACGGTCCGCGCCGGTTGTCGCGGTGGACAGCGTCTCGCGACGCTCCCACAGGGCCTCGATCTGGCTCTGGAGGGATGTATCGGTCATATTTGCAAAATCCTGTCTTGGGCTGACTGTCCCGGCGGGTCATGCCGGGGGCCTTCGGTATTGAATCGCCTGCGGACCATGCGGAGGATCAGGGGCAATGTCAACGCAATGCCCCTGCCCACATTACCCGATCCGGCGCGGTTTACCCACCCCGGATCAGCGTGCCCGGTCCGGCTTCCGTAAACAGTTCCAGCAGGCAGGAATGCCGCACCCGGCCATCAAGGATGACGGCAGCCTTCGCACCGGCACGCACGGCCTCGAGGCAGGTTTCGACCTTGGGGATCATGCCGCCCGAAATCATGCCGCTGGCAATGCCGCGACGGGCATCTTCCGCCGTCAGTTCCGGGATCAGCCTGCCATCGCCATCCAGCACGCCGGGCACGTCCGTCAGCATGAGCAGGCGGCTGGCATTGACCGCGCCCGCAATGGCGCCGGCCGCCGTATCGGCATTGATGTTGTAGGTTTCACCCTGCTCGCCCGCGCCAATGGGGGCGATCACCGGGATCAGCCCCGAACCGGACAACGCATAGATCACGCGCGGGTCGATGCGGGTGGGTTCCCCCACGAAACCAAGGTCCAGCAGGCGGTCGGTCTCGATACCGGCTTCACGCGCGCGGCGCTGGAGCCTGCGGGCGGAAATCAGGCCGCCATCCAGCCCCGAAATGCCAACCGCCAGCGCACCGGCCCGGTTGATCAGGCCCGCGACCTGCTTGTTCACCTTGCCACCCAGCACCATCTCGATCACATCGATCATGGCGGCGTCGGTCACGCGCAGGCCGTCGATGAAGGTCGACTCAATCTGCAGCCGCCTGAGCATCGCGCTGATCTGCGGGCCACCGCCATGCACCACGACCGGGTTGACACCCACCTGCTTGAGCAGCGCGATATCATGGCCAAACGCCGTGGACAGCGATGTATCGACCATCGCGCTGCCGCCATATTTGACGACAACCGTGTCCCCCGCATACCGACGCAGGTAAGGCAGCGCCCTGGCCAGAACCTCGGCCCGTACCTGCGCCTCCTGGTCGCCCGATTGCGTTCCTGTCATCCGAACGTTCCCTTCGCTCCTGACTGCTGAATACCATGGCCCATGGGTGGGGCCAGACGTATGGCCGCCTTATACCGGATTGGCCAGCCGTGCGAGTTCCGCACGCAGGTCCTCGATCCCCATTCCGGTTTCGCTGCTGGTCGCCAGTACGTGCGGATACGCCGCCGCATGCGTGGCCACGATGCCCGTGACTTCGCGCAGCTTGGCCTCCAGCACGGCAGGCTTGGGCACGTCGCACTTGGTCAGCACGACCTGAAAGGTCACGGCAGCCCGGTCCAGCAGCTTCATGATTTCCTGGTCGGTCGCCTTGACTTCCACCCGGCTGTCCAGCAGCAGCACCACGCGGCGCAGCGTCGGCCTGCCACGCAGGTAGGAAAACATCATGCCCTGCCAGTCTTCCTTGACCGCCTTGGCCGCCTTGGCAAAACCATAGCCGGGCATGTCCACCAGCGTCAGCCGGTCAGCCAGTTCAAAGAAATTGAGCTGCTTGGTCCGTCCCGGTTCGGACGATGCCCGCGCCAGCGCCCGCCGCCCGGTCAGGGCATTGATCAGGCTGGACTTGCCGACATTGGACCGCCCCGCGAACGCGATTTCCGGCAGCACGGGATCGGGTAGCTGACCAAGCTTCTGCGCGCCGAACACGAAGTTGAATTCGCCAGCGAACAGCACGCGACCGATTTCACGGTCGCGTTCCATTTCTTCCGGTGTCGGCGCAGAGGAGGAAAATTCCACCATCATGGTCCCCGTAAGTTATTTCTTCCCGGCCGGAAGCTTCGGCTTCGCCGGTGCCTTGGCGGCGGGCGTACCCCTGTTCATCCGGCGCTGGATCAACGTCTGCTGCGCCATGGTCAGCAGGTTGTTCCAGCAGTAGTAGATCACCAGTCCCGATGGCTGGCGCGCCATGAAGAACGTGAAGATGATCGGCATGAACTGGAACATCTTCTGCTGTGCGGGGTCCGCCGCCGGTGCCGGATTCAGGCGCATCTGGGCGAACATGGTCAGCCCGAACGCGATCGGCCACAGGCCAAGCTGGAGCATGGGGGAGATGACCGACGGATTCCACGGGATCAGCCCGAACAGGGTGAACAGGTTTGTCGGGTCAAAGGACGACAGGTCATGAATCCAGCCGAAGAAGGGCGCGTGCCGCATCTCGATGGTAACGTACAGGTCCTTGTACAGACACCAGAACACCGGGATCTGCAGCAGCATGGGCAGGCAGCCGCTAGCCGGGTTGACCTTTTCCTGCTTGTACAGTGCGATCATCTGCTGGTTCAGCGCCATCTGGTCGTCTTTATACCGCTCACGCAGGGCTTTGATCTTGGGCTGGAGCTGCCGCATCTTGCCCATGGAATGGAACTGCTTGGTCGCCAGCGGGAAGAACAGCGCCTTGACCAGCAGGGTGAACGCCATCAGCGCCAGACCGAAATTGCCCAGCATGGTGTTCAGCCAGTCCAGCACCGTAAAGATCGGACGGGTCAGAAAGGCGAACCAGCCGAAATCGACCGCTTTCCAGAAATCGGGGATATGCAGGCTGGATTCATATTTTTCCAGCAGCGGCACTTCCTTCGCCCCGGCAAAGACGTGGCTGGCGGTCGTCGCATCGCCCCCGGCAGCAACGACCAGCGGCGCGCGCGCGGTGAAACCGACATCATAAATGCCCCTGTCCCCGCCCGTGGGCTGATAGGCATAGGTGCCCGCTACATCGCTATCCTGCTGCGGAATGACGGCGGACAGCCAGTATTTGTCGGTAATCCCGGCCCAGCCGCCCTGACCTGCCTTGGTCCAGGCGATATTGCCCGGCGGCACAGCACCCTTGCGCAGGGATTTGTAGGAACTTTCATCCAGCTTGTGATCAATGACGGAAATCGGCCCTTCATGCACAAGGTAGCCGCCGGTCTCAACCGGGGTATAGGCCCGTTCCACACGGGAGAACGGATACAGCGAAACCGCTTCCCCCCCGTGGTTGATCACCTTCTGCGTGACCGAGAACATGTAGTTCTGGTCAATCGCGATGTTGATCTGGAACACCTGCCCCTGTCCGTTATCCCATGACAGGGTAACAGGCTGTGCCCGGGTCAGGGTATCATGGTCGGCGGTCCAGACGGTATTCGCGTCCGGCACGCTGACATGGCCGCCGCTGACATTGGTCCAGCCCACCTCAACCAGGTTGGGTTCCGCCTGCCCGCGCGGTTCCAGCACACGCACCAGCGGGCTGCCGTCCTTTACGGTCTCATGATAGTTCTTGAGCACGAGGTCATCGAGGCGCGCGCCACGCAGGTCAAGCGAACCATGCACGCGGTCGGCATCAATCGTGACACGCGGATCGGGCTGGCCCGTATCCGCCGGGGCCGCAGCAGCCGTGCTGCTGTCGCCTGCCGCTGGCGCGGGGGCCGGTGCGGGCGTGGGGGCCTGCTGCTCGACCGTTTTATGGCTCTGCTGTGGCAGGAAATACTCAAAACCAACCAGCACCACGGCAGACAGTGCTGTTGCCACCATAAAACGCTTGATATCCATCAGCGACCCGCCAGACTTTTCGTGTTTTTCATGGAGTCATGCATGTCACAGCCGCAGGCCGTGGCGGGAACGGGGTCATGGCCACCCGCATTCCAGGGGTTGCAGCGCAGGATGCGCCAACCCGCCAGCACACTGCCGCGCATGGCCCCATGGCGGGCGATGGCGTCACGTGCGTAATGACTGCATGAAGGAGTGAAACGGCAATGCGCGCCCCATACGGGACGGATCACCAGCTGATACGCGCGAATGACCGCGCGCAGCATATGGGCAGGCAGGCTGATGGAAGACGTACTCACGATTCTTCCTTCACTCCCGCCTTGCGCAGGGCCTTGCGGTAATCGCCCAGCAGGGCATCAAACCGCCGCCCGCATGTGCCAGACCGGCCAATCACCACGATATCGACACCCGTAAGCGCCTGTTCGCGGTCCAGCAGCCGGACCACCTCACGCAGGCGCCGCCGCGCCCGGTTGCGCACGACGGAATTGCCTACTTTCTTGGTTACGGTAAAACCGTACCGGGCAGCCTGCGTGTCACCGCGTTCAAGCGCCTGCAGCACCAGTCCCGGAACGGGGGCCTTGCGGCCCTTGGCCGCAACCCGCAGGAACTCAGCGCGTTTCTTAAGGCGCGTGGACTTATCGGCCACTTTCAGCCGCCCCTTTTGTAGAGACATTCATGGTTCCGGACACACACTGGCACCCGAAACGTACAGACGTCACCTGCCTCAGGCAGAAAGACGCTTGCGGCCCTTGGTACGACGGTTTGCAACAACCTTGCGGCCACCAACGGTTTCCATACGCGAACGGAAGCCGTGGCGACGCTTGCGGACCAGCTTCGAGGGTTGATACGTGCGCTTCACAACGGCACTCCCAGATTGACAATGACAGACAGGTTACGGAATAAATTCCAACAGGCCCCGTACGCTACGGAAACCCTGAGCCGCGCCTTATACTGATGCTTTCGGGCAACGTCAATGCTGCTCCCCTCCCGCACCATAACCGGATGATTTCCATGACCTGCCCTGCACGCGACTCTGCCGCCGCGACCGACGAAACGCTGCGACAGCACATTCACGACATCCGTGGCCACCTGTCCCCCGCCATGCTGCGGGCGGATTCGCTGGCCCTCAGCAAGGACGCACATACGCGGCAGGCGGCACAGGACATCCTGGCCGCACTGGACGCGGCGACCAGGGAACTCAGCGCCATGCGCCGCCTGCTTTCCGCGCGCACGCCATAAGGGACGGCACGCCCGGCCTTAGGGTTTCTGGATCAGTTCGATCTTGTAGCCGTCCGGATCTTCGACAAAGGCGATGAAGGTGGTACCGAATTTGACCGGCCCCGGTTCGCGCGTGACCTTGCCGCCACCTGCGCGGACCTTTTCCACCAGGGCGGTCACATCGGGCACGCCAAGGGCAAAGTGGCCGAATCCGGTACCGACATCATATCCATCATCCTGACCCCAATTATAGGTCAGTTCGATTTCCGCCTGCCCTGCCGCGTTATCGGCATACCCGATGAAGACAAGGGTGTATTTCCCTTCCGGCACGTCCCTGCGGCGCAGTTCACGCATGCCCAGCAACTGGTAGAAATCAAGGCTGGCTTCCAGATTGCGCACGCGCACCATTGTATGCAGGTAGGTTCCCATCTGACATTTCCCTTCAGTCCGTTTTTTTATCTTCGCCACCAATCCCGGTCAGGAACAGCCCGGCCTCATCCGCCATGGCAATGCAGGCGGCAGGATCGGTTATCAGCGTCGCACCGGCTTCAATCGCGATTCCACGCAGGCCGGCAGCCAGGGCGCCCGCAACCGTCCGCGGGCCGATTGTTGGCAGGTCGGCACGACGTTCCTGTTCCGGCTTGGCCATTTTGACCAGAACGCCACCAGGACGGTCGGGTTGCCGCAACCCACCCACGCGTTCCAGCATGCGGTCCGTGCCCTCAAGCGCCTCGACCGCCAGCACGAGCCCGCCCTGCGCCACGCACCCCTGCCCGATATCCAGCCGGCCCAGTTCGCGCACCACCCGACGGCCCAGCATAATATCGGCCCACGCCGCGTCATCAGGGCCGACCGCCCCCATCACGCCGCGACGCGCCAGTGAACCGGACAGGTATTCATGTGCGCCACGGATGATGAAGCCTTCTTCGCCCAGTACGCGCACGATGGCGCCAAGCAGGCCGTCATCGCCAGCAAACAGCGCCTTGCCGATACGGGCCAGAATCCGCGCGCCCGTTGCATCAGGCCGCAGGTTGACAAGGGAGGGCCGCCGCACCGGGCCAATCAGCACAAGGTCACGACAGTGATGTTCATGTAACGCGGACAGGATTTCACCCGCTGCCGCAAGCCGGATCATGCGGTGGGGCCAGTGGCCGATCACCTCGGGCTGGGCAAATCCCTGGAATCCGACAATGAAGACCCGGCCACCGGCCTGTTCCACAGCGCGGGCCACCTGACCGGGCAGCGGGCCACCACCGGCAAGGATACCGACGCATGGCCCCTGCCGGTCGGGTGCCTGTTCAGGCGCCATCGCTCTCGATCATGTCCCCATTCTGGACACGCACAAGGCCACGATGGCTGGGGGCGGCAATGAAATCGAGGATTTCAACCACCCGGGCATCATCGGCATAGGTCTGGCGCACATGCTCCAGCCGGTCCTGAAATACCGCGCTGGTCGCGTGGGCAGCCTTGGGATACAGCGCACGGAACGCCTGACGCATGCGCCGGATCTCGTCTGGCTGCACCCCATTGCGGCGAAGCCAGATCCAGTGCAGCCCCACCAGCCGCGCCCGGTTCCCCAGAACGCTGCCGTACGGAATCACATCAGCTTCCACGCCACAGACACCACCGACCAGCGCCGCATGGCCAATGCGCACGAACTGGTGCAGCGCAGCCGCCCCCATGATGCGGGCGTCATCGCCAATCACCACATGGCCACCCATGACCACGTTATTGACGATAATGACCCCACGTCCCAGCGTGCAGTCATGCGCCACATGGGAATTCGCCATGATCAGGCAGTCCGGACCGATACGGGTCACACCCGTTCCGGTGGCGGTGCCCCGGTGGATGGTCACGTTTTCACGGATAATGGTGCGGGCCCCCACAATACAGGAGGTGGGTTCACCCCTGTATTTCAGGTCCTGTGGCGCCATGCCGACAGTGGTGAAGGGATAGCACACCACCCCTTCGCCCAGGGTAGTGCGTTCATCAACCACCACATGGGAAATCAGTTCGGCATTATCCCCGATTTCGACATCCGGCCCGATCGAACACCAGGGCCCGATACGCACACCGTTCCCGATACGCGCACGGCTGGACACAATGGATGACGGATGGATTTCAGGCGCTTTTCCACGCCGTTCATCCATTTGGGTACCGTTAGATGAACTTCCTGCCAGAATAGCCTCCATCCCCGCAAGTAACTGTGGCCCAAAGACCCGGAAGCAGATGCCAGCGGTCCCGCCGGAACAGGACCCGCGCCGCCACCCGTTTCCCGCGGGATTACCCCATTATCATGGCGCTGAACGTTGCTTCCGCAACGGAAACGCCATCAACCCGCGCAATGCCCTTGAACTTCCAGACATTCGCACGGCTACGTTCTTTTTCGACATGAATGCGCAGCTGATCGCCGGGACCAACGGGACGGCGGAATTTCGCGCCATCGATCGTCATGAAGTAAACCAGCTTGCCCTCGAATGCCGGGCCAAGCGTCAGGACCACCAGGGTCGCGGCCGTCTGGGCCATCGCCTCGATGATCAGCACGCCGGGCATGACGGGGCGCGCGGGGAAATGCCCCTGGAAATGCGGCTCATTGACCGTGACATTCTTGATGCCGACCGCCGACTGCCCCAGCACGATATCAACCATGCGATCAATCAGCAGGAAGGGATAGCGATGGGGAATCGCTTCCATGATCCGCATGATGTCAATCGATTCCAGCGTCGCGGGTGCCGCGTCTGCCGGGAGTGCCTCTACTTCTTTATCCACGTCGTCCAACCACTTGTTCGGCCCGGAAGCCCCCCGTACCAGACGGAACAGCGGCTTCCTGCCGGTTGAATATGCGATGGCACCGGGCGATCAGGCCTTGTCCGCCTTTTCCCCGCCTCCATCCTGCGTCGTTTTTTTGGCCATCCGACGCAGAAAGGCCACGTTCCGGAAAAACTCCCGGAATGGCATGGCCGGGCTGCCGATCACGTCGGCCCCGGCCTCCACATCGGACATGACACCACACTGTGCGCCGATCCGGGCCTTGGTCCCGATCTTGATATGCCCGATCAGCCCTGCCTGGGCCGCGACCGTCACGAAATCACCAAGTTCGGTCGAGCCCGAAATGCCAGCCTGCGAGACGACAATACAGCACCGTCCCAGCCGTGCATTATGGCCAATCTGCACCAGATTGTCGAGGCGTGAGCCAGCCCCGATCACCGTATCACGAATGGACCCGCGGTCCACCGTGGAATTGGCTCCGATCTCCACTCCGTCTTCCAGAATGACCCGGCCAAGCTGGGGCACGCTTTCAAACCCTTCGGGTGTCACGGCAAAGCCGAACCCGTCCTGCCCGATGCGCGCGCCAGGCAGCAACGTAACACGTTCGCCCAGCAGGGCATGGGAAATGGCGACATGCGCGCCAATCCGGCACCGCGCACCGATTTCCACCCCACCGCCAATACTGACATGACTGCCGATATCGGCACCCGCACCAATCCGCGCCCTGTCACCCACAACGGTGAAGGCGCCGATCGCGGCGGTCGGGTCAATGTCGCACCCGGTTCCGATGATGGCGGACGGATGAATACCCGGGCGGACCGGCGGCGGCGGGTAGAACAGGGACGCAATGCGCGCCCATGCCTGGTACGGCGCCTTCGACACCAGCACCGCCGCATGGGGGGGCACCTTGTCCGCGAAGGCCGGGGCCACGATCACGGCACCCGCGCCCGTCCCCTCAAGCAGGGGCAGGTAGCGCCGGTTATCCAGAAAGCTGACCTGATCCCGGGTTGCGGACTGCAACGGCGCGATGCCGGTGAACGCATGCCCGTCCCCCGCGCCATCGGCCGCGCCGCGCAGTTCGGCGCCACTGCACTGCGCCAGCTGGTCCAGCCCGAACGGCCCCTGCGTGACGAAAAACCGTGGATCGCCCGGTACATTATCCGGCGTCACTGTCATGAAACCAGCCTTAATGCTTGGCAGGCGGGGTGGACGCCGCGCGGTCGGCATCCGCCGTGGTCGGCATCGTACCCGACTTGGCCAACACTTCGGGATCTACATCCGCCGCAGGAATAAAGACCGTCGGCAGCACGCCATTCAGCTGTGTCGCCACCTGCTGGGTAATATCAAGTCCTTCCTGACTGAGGGCGACCTGTTCACGATGCAGCACCAGATTCATGCCGCGGCTGCTGGCAACCGCGCGGATGATCTGGACCAGTTCGCGTTCGATCTGCCCCAGTGCCACCTGGGCGGCTTCCTGGATTACGCGGTTGCGGTTGCGGAAGTTCTTCTGCGCCGCCAGCACGCGTTCCTGCAGCTTGCGCTCGCTGCTCTGGATCTGGTCGGAGGACATGGTCTTGGCCTGCCCCTGCAGCTTCTGCTGCTCGTCACGCCAGCCAGCCTGTTCCTTCTGGGCGTCGCGGGCCAGATCGTCGCGGCGCGCGCCCAGCACGCGTTCGGCCTGCTGTGCCGCTGATGACATGCGCATGACATCCGGCACGCTGATCACCCCGATGACGGGGGCTGGCGGCGGGGCGCTCTTGGGCACGTCCGGCGCCTTGGGCACGGGCGGCTGCGGCAGGATGGGCGGGGTCTGTGACTGCGCTTCCTCGCTGTCGGATGACGGCGCGGGCAACTGCACGGGGGCAGGTGCCTCATGTTGTGCGGGGCGGGCCGCAGGCTGGGCCGCCTTGGGCACGAACCAGCCCGCATTTCCGCCGGAGCCCTGCGCATGCGCGCCCGATACGGCCTGATATCCCCACCCGAGCAGAGCGGTTGCGGCAAGCAGACGAATGCCGGATTTACGCAACATTATCACCTCAGAATTGTTGGCCGAAGCCGAAGCGGAGCAGCTGGGTCCTGTCGTTCGTTCCCTTATGCAGGGGAACACCCAGATCAATATTCACAAGCCCGAACGGACTCTTCCACGCGATACCCACACCGGTCGAGACAACAGGCGTCAGCGTATCATCATAGACCGGCGTATATTTGGGCCAGTCCTTCATGGAGGTATAGCGCCGGCGGACACGCAGCCCGTCCAGTCCGCCCATATCCACAAAGTACCGTCCCTTGATTCCCATGGCCGATGCAAACGGAATGGGGAAATCCACCTGCGCAGAGGCCGTGTACATGAACCGGCCACCAAGGAAATCCTGCTGCGAATGCATCGGGTTCCCGTCACGCGCGGGGATGGCGTAGCTTCGCGGACCGACGCCACCATCCATGAAGCCGCGCAGCGAATTACCACCAAGGTAGAAGTTATCGATGATGTCGCTGCGCCCGCCACCCCAGTTCATGATGTCGCCTGCACCCGCGCGGAAGCTGACGGTCCAGTCATGGTTGCCCATGATACTGTCAAGCGGGATGTAATAGGCGGCATCCACCTTGCCACGCAGGTAACGTTCATTCCCGCCGATACCGGCGAAGTCACCGCCCACACGTACCACGAAACCTTTATGCGGCTGCTGCCTGCGGTCACGTGTATCGTATGTCAGTGTGGTGCTCAGCTGCGACAGCAGCGACCAGCCGTTCTGATCCTGCACGTAATAGGACGAATCGGACCATGTATCCCCGATCTGACGGTCGGTCAGCGTATAGCTCCACGACTGCGACAGATGGTTGTTGTACGAATACCCCATGCGCAGCGTGATGCCGTACCGCCCTTCCGAATAGCTCTGATAGGTCATGTAGCGGTTCTGGATACCAAAAATGTCGATACCCGCCACCAGGTTGCGGTTCAGGAAATACGGGTCGGTCAGCGAAATGTCGGCCTGATCTTCGTAATAAGCGGCCGTGCCGGTGAAGCCGGCGTCAATGCCGGTGCCCAGCAGGTTATGCTGCTTCAGCCCGAGATTGCCCAGCACGCCGGCATCGGTCGAGTACCCGCCACCCAGCGAGAATTCGCCCGTCGGCTTTTCCACCACGTCGGCCGAGATATTGACCTTGTCCGGCGCGGACCCCGGGGTCTGGTCGATCGAGACGGTCTTGAAGAAGCCAAGATCTTCCAGGATCAGCTTGGAATACTTGCGGTCCAGCGGCGTGTACGGGTCGCCTTCGGCCATGGGCAGCTGCCGCCGGATGACCTTGTCCTCGGTAATGGTGTTGCCGTTGATGTCGATCCGCTCAACATACATCCGCGGGCCTTCGCTTATGTCAAACAGCAGGTTGACGGTGCGCTTTTCCGGGTTACGGGCAATTTCAGGATGAACCATGGCGAAGGGATAGCCCTTGCCCTGCAGCATTTCCTGCATATCCGTCGCGTTATGCTGGATCGCGCTGCCGTCATACCACTGCCCATGAAACAGCGAGATGTACTTGCGCATGGACTCCGCGCTGACATGGCGCAGGGACGAGCGTACATCCATCTTGTTCAGCCGGTAACGCGGGCCTTCTTCCATCGTATAGGTGATGTAGAAGCTCTTGCGGTCGGCCGACAGTTCACCCGTGGCGTTCTTGATCTGGAAATCGACAAAGCCGTTTTTCAGGTAAAACCGATGCAGCAATTCGGCATCATACTTGATGCGTTCGGGATTATACTGGTCACTGGAAGCAAAGAACCGGTACCACGCCGTCTCCTTGGATGACACGACCCCCGCCAGCCGCGCGCTGCTGAAGGCGCGGTTCCCTACGAACGTCACCTTCTTGATCAGCGTCTTCTGCGCTTCGTTGATGTGGAAGATCACATCGACGCGGTTATGCGCGAGGCGGATGATCTGCGGCGTAACGGTGGCCGCGTAACGGGCCTTTTCGGCATAGACGCCAAGAATTTTCTGCCGGTCGGCGGAAATGCCCTGCGGGGAATAGACCGCGCGCGGACGGAGCGAGATGACCTTGGTCAGGTCCTCGTCCTTGGCCGAATGATTGCCTTCGAACACGATACGGTTGACGATCGGGTTCTCGACCACGTGCACTTCCAGCACGTTGCCCACGCGCTTGAGCGTGACATCATGGAACAGGCCCGTGGCGTACAGGGTCTTGAGCGAACGGTCGAGCAGGTCCTGATTGAACCGGTCGCCAGGCTGGACAACCATGTATGACAGGATGGTGCTCGTCTCGATCCGGCTGTTGCCCTTGATGTCCACGGCTTCGATCGGATCTTCAAGCGGGGGTGGCTTGATCGCCTCCACCTGCGGTTCCTGGGGCTGCTGCTCCATGCCGCCTGCAGGTGCCATATCTCCGCCGAATGGCGTGTTCTGTGCTGCTTCATCCTGTGCATGCGCGCCCGCTGTCCAGAACAGCGGCATAACGCAGGCAGACGCAAGCAGCGCTGAACGTTTACTCGACAAAATCGCTATTCCTCACCATTCGGCATGCGGATCAGCCATGCATTATGACCGGATGGAGGGCCGGCTCCCTTCCTGTCATGTATCAGTCTTCGTGGCGGACCTATCCGATATACGCCACACTGTGCAAGCACTTGTGTCACCCGCTGCACCTTAGCCCTGTCCGGCGCGCGAGGCGAGCCATTGGAACAGGCCGAAATGTGACAGATCGTTAAAGGTTGAAAATAGAAATAATCCGGCAATCAGTGCGAAGCCTGCCTGAAAGCTGATTTCCTGAACCCGGCGTGAAACCGGTCGCCCCAGAATAGCCTCAAATACGTAAAATACCAGCCGTCCCCCATCAAGAATCGGCACCGGAAACAGGTTGATCAGCCCGAGGTTGATCGACAGCAGCGCCATGAAGGACACAAGGCTGGGCAGACCGTACTGCGCCACCTGTCCCGACATCTGGGCAATGCGCAGCGGACCGCCAAGGTCCTTTGTGCTGTGCTGGCCCGTAATCATCTGCCAAAGCCCTTCCAGCGTCTGGACGGACACGTGCCATGTTTCTTTGATGGCGGAAACAAACGCATGCGGCAGGGATTGCGGCTTGCCCATCTCGGCAGCGAAGGACACGCCGATCTGCCCGTGGCGGTCCCCACCCTTTTCCTGTACGACGCCGATATGGACCGGCAGCGTCTGGTCCGCGCCGTTGCGCCGCACCGTCAGCGTGGTCTGGGCATCCGCCTGACCACTGACAAAGGATTGCAGGTCGGTCACGTCGCGCACCGTGTGGTCGCCCACGCGCACGATCACGTCGCCCTTTTCCACCCCGGCGCTGGCGGCGGCACTGCCGGGCACGATCTGGGCGACCTGATTGAGGATATGCGGCTGCCCTGACGTTGCGAACAGGCCGGTAAACAGCACGATGGCCAGAAGGAAATTGAAGACCGGCCCGGCCACGATCACGATGGCCCGCGACAGGACCGGCTTGTCATGAAACGTCCGTCCGGGCTGCCAGGCGGCTTTCTGTTCCTCGGTTGCGTCTTCCGGCCCTTCGAATCCGTGGGGGCGGACATATCCGCCCAACGGCACCGGGCACAGCCGCCATTCCGTGCCCACGCTGTCATGCCAGCGCAGGAGCGGACGGCCGAAACCGATCGAAAAGACCTCGACATGTACCCCGCGCCAGCGCGCGGCAAGGTAGTGACCAAGTTCGTGAATGAAAACCAGCACCCCCAGCACGAGGGAGAAAGCCAGAACAGTCCGGATCAGATCATGCATGAACGCTACGCTATCTCCCGATGGCCCGAAAGGCCATCCAGAATCATGTCAGGCTGCGCGGGCAACCGTACGCTGGCGGGCCACACGGCGGGATTCGTTATCCCAGTGCAGCACCTCCTCCAGCGTATCCGCGCGCTGCGGCCCGATGGATTGCATCACATCCTCGACGATCCGTGCAATATCCAGAAAACCGATTTCGCGCTTCAGGAACGCCTCGACCGCAATTTCATTCGCCCCGGACAGGATGGCAGGCATCGCACCACCCACGCGCAGGGATTCGCGCGCAAGGCGCAGGGCGGGGAAGCGGACCTCATCCGGGGCCTCGAAATCAAGGCGCGCCAGGGCCGCAAGGTCCAGCCGGGGGGAATTGGTGGGCATGCGCGCAGGCCATGCCAGCGTATGGGCGATGGGAATGCGCATGTCGGCCGAACCAAGCTGCGCCACGATGGAACCATCGGTGTACTGCACCATGCCATGCACCACCGACTGCGGATGCACGACCACGCCCAGCTTGTCCTCGGTCACGTTGAACAGGCGTGCCGCCTCGATCAGTTCCAGCCCCTTGTTGAACATGGTTGCGGAATCGATGGTGATCTTGGCCCCCATGGTCCATGTGGGGTGCTTCAGCGCGGCCTCCAGCGGGGCTTTTTCCATTTCCTCAAGGCTGGCGCGACGGAACGGGCCACCCGATGCGGTCAGGATGATCTGTTCGACCTCATCCGCCTGCTTGTCGGCCATGGACTGGAATACGGCATTATGCTCGGAATCGACCGGCAGCAGGGTCGCCCCGGCATCCGCCACCGCCTTGAGCATGACATCACCGGCACAGACCAGCGCTTCCTTGTTGGCGAGTGCCACGGACCTGCCGTTGCGCACGGCCGCCAGCGTCGGCTCCAGCCCGGTCGCGCCCGTAATTGCCGCCATGGTCCAGTCCACCGGCAGGGCCGCCGCCTCGATCACCGCGGCGCGGCCACCTGCGGTTTCAACCCCGCTTCCGGCCAGCAGGCGTTCCAGTTCCGGCAGCAGGCTTTCATCGGCGATCACAGCGCGCCGCGCGCCCAGTGCACGGGCCTGTTCCGCCAGCCTGGCGACATTGCGGCCACCAACCAGCGCGCCGGTGCGGAACTGGTCAGGCGCCTGCAGCAGCAGGTCCACCGTGGAACAGCCAATGCTGCCCGTACTGCCCAGAACGGAAACTGTTTTCATTGTAACGTCATTCCCCAAAACTTTTCGTGGCCCCGGCCATCGCTTCAGTGCAGACCCACATACCAGAAAGCAATGCCGCCAGCAGCGCCCAGCGACAGCAGGGCCGCCATGGGGGCGGCAACCAGCAGGCCGTCAAAACGGTCCAGCAGCCCCCCGTGCCCGGGCAGGATCGTGCCCGAATCCTTGACATTGCGAGCCCGCTTGAGGGCACTTTCCCCCAGATCCCCGATCTGGGCCGCAATCGCCACCAGACCACCGAACAGCGCCCCGCGCCACACGGCCCCCGGCAGCGCACCGGGCAACATCGCTGCAATCAGCATGCCACCCAGCACCGCGCAGCACATCCCCCCGATGGAACCCGACCATGTCTTGGCCGGGGAAATGCGCGGCGCCAGCTTCGGACCGCCAAACACCCGTCCCGTCATGTAGGCCCCGGTATCGCTTAACGCTACGCACGCGACCAGGAACAGGACAACCCCCGCGCCCGGTTCGCTCATGTACCGCAGCCACAGAAGCGACAGTCCGGCACAGCCGATCGCGACCTGCCCCGCCCATAGCGCCGGCCCCAGCACGACAGCCGCCACCATGACCAGCAGCGCCCCGCCCCAATGACCAGCCAGCGCCGTGCCGCCGACGCACGCCGCCCACGCCAGACAGAGCTGACCACGCCGCGTCTTGAGCCCGAAACCGAACAGACGCGCCCATTCCATGGCCATGCCCGCCATGGCCAGCACGATCAGCGCGCCATACAGCAGACCACCCGCCCACACGCACAGCGCCACGCACGGCACCAGCACGGCGGCTGACAGGACACGGGCACGCAGGTCTTTCCAGTTTCCTGTTTTTTTTCCCGCCATGCCAGCGGGCGCCGCCCCCGGCGCGGCTTCAGGCCGGTCGCGCACCGAATCGCCTTTCACGCCGCGAATAGATATCCAGCACGGCATCGAAATGCGTGGCGTCAAAATCCGGCCACGGAATATCAAGAAAGACCAGTTCGGCATAAGCCGACTGCCATAAAAGGAAATTGGACAGGCGACATTCCCCACTGGTCCGCACCACAAGGTCGGGGTCGGGCATGCCCGCCGTCAGCAGGGCGCTGGCAAACAGGGTTTCGTCAATATCGCCGGGCTGCAGTTCCCCACGCGCCACGGCCTGTGCCATGCGACCGGCTGCCTGCACGATATCCGCGCGCCCGCCATAGGACAGCGCCAGCACCAGCACCAGACGGGTATTGTTACGTGTCGTGTCCTCGGCGCGCCGGGCTTCTTCCTGAATATCGACTGGAAAGCGGGCAAGGTCGCCAATCACCCGCAACCGCACCCCTTCGCGCGACAGTTCGGCCACCTTGTGCCGCAGGTAATAGCGCAGCAGGCTGGTCAGGTCCGCCACCTCACCCGGGGCGCGCCGCCAGTTTTCGGATGAAAAGGCATACAGGGTCAGCCACCGCACCCCGCGTTTCGTGGCGGCGCGGACGGTCCGTTGCACGGCCTCCGCCCCCGCCCGGTGCCCTGCCAGCAGCGGCAGGTTATGCATGCCAGCCCATCGACCGTTTCCATCCATGATGATGGCGACGTGTTCCGGCAGGCATGGTTGGGGCGAAGCTGGTTGATCTAACCCGGACAAGACCTGATTGCCCCTTCAGTCACGCACACGATGGAGCACAATGGTTACGGTGTTCACGGGCTATCAGACCTGCTTGATCTCGCGTTCTTTTTCAACCAGCAGTTCATCAATGCGCTTGACGTACTGATCGGTCAGCTTCTGGATCGCGTCCGACCATGTCTTGACATCGTCCTCGCTGATCTCGCTGCCCTTTTCCAGCTTCCTGGTCTGGTCCATGCCATCACGGCGCACGCCACGCACGGCAATCTTGCCATTTTCGGCGTACTTGCCCGCGGCGCGGGCCAGCTCGTTACGGCGTTCTTCGGTCAGCTGCGGAATGGGCACGCGCACGGTCTGCCCATCCGCCGCCGGGTTCAGGCCAAGACCGGCATCCCGGATACCGCGTTCAACCGCGCCCACCAGGGTACGATCCCAGACCTGCACCGTCAGCATGCGCGCCTCGGGCACGGCGATGGAGCCAACCTGCGTCAGCGGCACTTCACCACCATAGGCCTCCACGCGCACGGGTTCCAGCAGCGCCGGGCTGGCGCGGCCCGAACGCAGGCCGGCAAAGTCACGGCGCAGGCTTTCAATGGCGCCGTCCATACGGCGGGTCAGATCCGCCAGCAAGGTTTTCTGATCGACAGACACTGTGGCCCTCCTTTTTCAGTTCTTGATCCGGCAGGCATGCCCCGCCCCATGGACGGGACGACGGGAATGCCCCGGTTTCAGTCAGCCGCCACGATGGTGGTGAAACGTCCCTCGCCCCGCATGACACGGGTAAAGGGGTCTTTTCCATGAATGTTGAATACCACGATAGGCAACCGGTTTTCACGCGCAAGGCTGATCGCCGCCGCATCCATGACATTCAGGTCATTGGCCAGCACGTCACGGTAGGTCAGCGTATCATAGCGCTTCGCATCGGGCACCTTGCGCGGATCGGCGGAATAGACGCCATCAACCTGCGTGCCCTTGAACAGGGCGTTGCATTCCATTTCCGCCGCACGCAGCGCGGCACCCGTATCGGTCGTGAAGAAGGGGTTGCCGGTCCCCGCGGCAAAGATCACGACGCGCCCCTTTTCCATATGCCGCACGGCGCGGCGGCGGATATAGGGCTCGGCAATGGAGGACATGTGAATGGCGGTCATGACCCGCGTCGGCACGCCATGACGTTCCAGCGAGTTCTGCATGAGCAGCGCATTGATGACGGTGGCCAGCATGCCCGCGTAGTCACCCTGCGCACGGTCCATGCCGCGGGCGGCGGCGGCCACGCCACGGAAAATGTTGCCACCACCGATGACAAGGCAGACTTCAATTCCGGTCCGGGCCACGGCCGCCACATCGGCTGCAATGGCGTCGACGGTAGCGGGATCAACCCCGTATGATCCGCTGCCCATCAGGGCTTCCCCCGATACCTTCAGCAGGACACGCTTGTAGGAGGTGGGAGCTTGGGGTCTGTCGGACTGGGTCATTGGTCCTCGGCGCAGGTCAGGCAAACAGGGCTAGGGACGGGCAGGCCGCCCGGCCATGCCCTGTCATATAGAGGGATGCCCCCCCCCACAAGCCGATGTACCCCTCTTTTGAGGATTCAGGACGCATCATCCAGGCCGATCGCGCGCAGGCGGGCACGCTCTTCATCCCATCCCGCGCGTTCCTTCACGTTCAGGAAAAGATGGCATTTACGCCCCAGAAGCCGGGTCAGTTCATGCCGCGCCTTTTCGCCGATGGTGCGAATCCGCCTGCCCCCTTCCCCGATCAGGATCGCCTTGTGCGAGGCCCGCGCCACGTAGATCGTCACTTCGATGCGTACCGACCCGTCGGGCCGTTCCTGGAATCCCTCCGTCTCCGCCGTGGCGGCATAGGGCACTTCCTCATGCGTCTGCAGGAAGATCTGTTCGCGCACCAGCTCGGCGGCAAGCAGGCGGTCCGGCAGGTCGGTCAGATCATCCTCGGGATACAGATAGGGGCCTGCCGGAAGGTCGGCGGCCAGACGGTCCAGCAGGTCATCCACACCTTCGCCCGAACGCGCGCTGACCATGAACACATGTTCGACCGGCAGGATGGACGACAGTTCCGCGGTCAGCGGCAGCAGCGCGTCACGGCGGACAAGGTCCGTCTTGTTCAGCACCAGCCACAGCCGGCGCTTCTGTTCCGCAAGCCGGGTCGCTATGGCGCGCAGCGCATCGGTCATGCCCGCGCGCGCGTCAACGATCAGCAGCGTGATGTCGGCATCGTCCGATCCCGTCCATGCGGCGGCGACCATGGCGCGGTCCAGCTTGCGCCGCGGCTGGAAAATGCCCGGCGTATCCACCAGCAGGATCTGCGTATGGTTGCGCATGAGAATGCCCAGCACCCGGAAACGCGTGGTCTGCGCCTTGGGGCTGACGATGGACAGCTTGGTGCCCGCCATGCGGTTCAGCAGCGTGGACTTGCCCGCGTTGGGCGCGCCAACAATGGCCACGAAGCCACAGCGTGTCGTGTTGTCGTGATCCTGCACGGTCATTATCCCTTGCGGTCAGTGGAAGAAGCGGCCTGTCCATTCGCGCCAAGCTGGCGCAGCAGGTCCGATGCGGCATCACTTTCAGCCGCGCGCTTGCTGCCCGCGACCCCCTGCCCGGTCCTGCCCTGCGCATCCACCGCAATGACGAAACGCGGCGCATGCGATGGCCCGTCAGAAGACACGACACGGTACTGTGGCAGCGGCAGGCCACGCCCAAGCACCCATTCCTGCAATGCGGTCTTGGGGTCCTTGGGCGGGCGGGCCTGGGCCACGATGGAGTCATTCCACATTCGCCGCACGAAGGCGCGGGCCGGGTCCAGCCCGCCATCCAGGTACATGGCCCCCAGTATGGCCTCGACCGCGTCAGCCAGCACATTGGCCATCTGCCGCACGCCCGCGCGGGCTTCATGCTCGGCCACATCCAGCGCCGACTGCAGCCCCATGACATGAGCCACCTGCGCCAGCACCGTACGGGAGACGAGGTGCGCATGACGCGGGCCAAGCGCGCCTTCCTGTTCATCGGGAAAGCGTTCCAGCAGCCATTCAGCCATAAGCAGGCCAAGCACCCGGTCGCCTATGAATTCCAGCCGTTCGTTGGACCCGGCCCCGCGCTTTGCCGCGCTTTGCCGCGCGCGGCGTCCGCCATTGCGTTCATGCGCGGCCGAACGGTGCGTGAGCGCGCGCAAAAGCAGGTCGGCCCGCGTGAAATGATAGCCCAGACACGCCTCCAGCCGGACGATTTCCGCCGCGGGCACGCGTTCGGCATCCATGATCAGTGGACCCCCATGAACAGACGGTTCCAGCGGATCTCGACCGGCCAGTACCAGACCTGCCAGAAGGGATGGGCGTTATCGACCGACATGAATATCCACTTGGCCTGTCCCACCAGGTTTTCCATCGGAACGAAACCGAGATCCTGCGGTTCATCGCCCATGAAGCGGCTGTCGGCGCTGTCATCGCGGTTGTCGCCCATGGCGAAGAAATAGCCCGGTGGCACGACATATTCCGGGGTGTCATTCTTTCCCCCTTCATCCGTCAGCTTCAGGATATCGTGGGCGACCGGGCCATGGCCACCGCTGCCGGGCAGTATCTCGCGGTAGCGGTCGCCTTCCATGCGGGTGCGGTGTTCGTCTATCGCGGTGTATTCGCCTTCGGGCTCACGCGGGACTTCCTGCCCGTTCAGAATCAGCTTACCCGCACGCATCTGCACCGTATCGCCCGGCAGGCCAACAATCCGCTTGATGTAGTCGATCGACGTGTCCTTGGTGAAGCGGAACACGGCCACATCGCCACGGTGCGGAGTGCTGTTGAATATCCGTCCCTCGAACAGGTTGGGCGAGCCGGGCAGCGCGTAATGCGAATAACCGTAGCTGTATTTCGCCACCCACACGTAATCCCCCACCTGCAGGGTCGGGATCATGGAACCGGACGGGATATTGAACGGCTCGAACAGCACCGTGCGCACGGTAACGGCCAGAACCCCGGCAATCACGACGGTACGCACCAGTTCCAGCAGCCCCCCGTCCCGACGCGCCGCATCAGGCCCCGATGGGGAGGAAATCGTCTTGTTATCGTCCATTGGCATAATTGTTCTTCAATCCGGATCTGGCATCGACCGGACACGGGGCGCCGGACGAATAACGTGCGGATCAAGCCCACGCACCCCCCGCCTGTCAAGCATTGCCCATACGGGCACGACAGGCGATCAGGCCGCGCCGGCCTTTTCCGCCATGATCATGACCTGCGCAAAGGCATAGGGATGCTCATCGGTCATGGTCAGAAACACCCGCGCCACAAGCCCGTCGGGCACCAGTGCGTGCAGCCGCGCCAGCGCCCCGCCCGTCAGTCGCATGACCGGCTGACCCGTCGGCAGGTTCTCGACCCCCATGTCACGATGGAACACGCCCTGCGAAAAGCCGGTCCCCAGCGCCTTGCCGCAGGCTTCCTTCGCCGCCCACCGCTTGGCGTAGGTCCCCAGCCGCGCAGGCCCGTGCCTGCGGGCGGCGGCGGCCCGTTCGGGTACGGTGAAAACGCGCTCCTCGAACCGCGCCCCGTGCCGCGCGAGGACGGTTTCGATCCGCCGCGCGTCACACAGGTCGGAACCAATGCCGATCAGCATGGCCTACCCCCTGGCCCGTTCCACCTGCACCACGCCACGGGCCGCGCGCAGCGCCACCATGATGGTTGTCAGGTGGCGCAGGTCCCGTACCTCGATATCCGCAAGGATTTCCATGAATTCAAGCTGCCGGTTGACGATGCGCAGGTTGACCAGCACGCCTTCATGCTTGGCGGCGATATTAGTCAGCGTCGCCAGCATGGCCGGTTCATTGGCCGTCACCACGCTCAGCCGCCCGGTATAAAGGCCGGTGGCATTACGCGCGATCAGGTCATAATCCCAGTCAAGGTCCATGAACCGTTCGGGGGTGGCGGCAAAGGTTTCCAGCGTCTGGCACCCCAGCGTATGGACCGTGATCCCCTTGCCGGTGGACACGATGCCCACGATCCTGTCGCCGGGCAGCGGGTGGCAGCACCCGGCGAAATGCACCGCCATGCCAGCACCCACGCCCGCCAGCGCCATGCCCGCCGCAGGCTTGCGCCGCCCCGCAGCCCCCCCGGGGGACGCCGAGGGCGCGCGCATGGACAGGCCCGGCACCATGCGCGGCGCACGCGGCGCACGACGCAGTTCGGGATAGGCCAGCTGCACGACTTCGCGCGCGGACTGGTTGCCATTGCCCACCGCGACATACAGGTCGGGCACCGATTGCAGGCGCAGGTCCTTGAGCAGGCTGTCCAGCACCTTTTCCGACCCGTCCACCCCTTCCTGCCGGAAGGCCTTGGCCAGCGCCACGCGGCCGCTTTCCAGATGGGCCTCGCGCTGCTGCAGCGCCACATGGCGGCGGATGCGCGCGCGCGCCTTGCCGGTAACGACAAAACGTTCCCACGACGGCGAGGGCGTGCCCCCGCGCGCGGTCATGATCTCGACCTGATCGCCATTCTGCAGTTCATGGCGCAGCGGCATGAGGCGGCCATTGATGCGCGCGCCAACGCAGCTGTCACCCACCTGGCTATGCACGGCGTAGGCGAAATCGACCGGCGTCGCCCCACGCGGCAGCGAAATCAGCTGACCCTTGGGCGTGAAGCAGAAAACCTGATCCTGATAGAGTTCGAGCTTGGTGTTCTCAAGGAACTCATCAGGCGCGGCCGAGTCCTCAAGGATGTCGAGCAGATCCTGCACCCAGCGCAGACCGGACACGACGCCCTTTGCTTCCCTGCTGCCGGCGGCATCGGGCACCTGCTTGTACAGCCAGTGCGACGCGACACCATTTTCGGCCACGTCGTGCATTTCCGGCGTGCGGATCTGGACCTCGATCTTCTGGTTGCGCGGGTGGCGCAGGGTCACGCCGGTATGCAGGCTCTGGTAACCATTGGCCTTGGGGGTGGAGATATAGTCCTTGAACCGCCCCGCAATGACCGGATAGGCCGCATGCACCGCGCCAAGCGCCACATAACAGGCCTCACGCGTCGGGACCATGATGCGAAACGCCATGATGTCCGACAGCTGTTCAAAAGCGACGTTGCGCCGCTGCATCTTTTCCCAGATGGAATAGGGCGTCTTTTCCCGCCCGGTAACCTCCACACCCTCCAGCCCGGCTTCCGCGCACAGGGCCTGAAGCTCGCGGCGGATTTCCTCGATCACGTCCGCGCCCTGCCCGCGCAGGTAGTTCAGGCGCGCGCGGATGGTCGCCATCGCTTCGGGCTCAAGCGCCGCGAACGACAGGTTCTGCAGTTCCACCTTCACCTTGTCCATGCCGATACGGCCGGCAAGGGGGGCGTAGATTTCCATGGTTTCGCGCGCGATGCGCTGCCTGCGGTCCAGGCGCTGCACGTAATGCAGCGTGCGCATGTTGTGCAGGCGGTCAGCCAGCTTGACCAGCAGCACGCGGATATCGCGCGACATGGCCAGCACCAGCTTGCGGAAGTTTTCCGCCTGCTTGGTCCGGTCGGACTGCAGCTCCAGCCGCGTCAGCTTGGTGACACCATCCACCAGCTCGGCAACGGTATTGCCGAATTCCGCGCGCAGCTGCTGCTGTGTTACACCCGTATCCTCGATCGTGTCATGCAGCAGGGCCGTGATGATCGAGGCGGCATCCAGATGGAAACCCGCCAGTATGTTGGCGACGGCAAGCGGATGGGTAATGTAGGGATCGCCGTTATCACGTGCCTGCCCCGCATGGGCGGCCTTCGCCACGTCAAAGGCGCGGCGGATCAGGTCCGTATCGGCACCGGGATCATACGCCAGGATGCGACGGATCAGGCCGTCGCATGAAACCACGCGTTCCCCTTCCCCCCGCATGGCGGGAAGGGCGGCAGCGCCTGCCGTCACTCCACCCGTGACAGGCACGGGCATGGAGGAAGATGTCGTTTCCGATCTGACCGGGTCAGTCACCTTCCACCCTTTCGTCAGAAGATGTTACCGGCCCCGTCCACTCAGGGCCGCCTCAACCGAAGCCTCAAGTTCTTCAGCCGACATGCCGCTGCTGGAATTGCGTGCCTCTTCCTCGGCCGAGACATCCTGCAGGCCGAAGATGTTCTGTTCGGTCGGGATCAGGTCGACCACTTCCTCATCCGCGGGCTCCGGCTCCGGCGCGCGGGCCAGCGAGCGGACGAGGTCGCTGCGGATCTGGTCCAGACTTACGGTCTGGTCAGCGATCTCACGCAGGGCAACAACGGGGTTCTTGTCGTTGTCACGGTCAATCGTCATTTCCTCGCCACGGGACAGGGCGCGTGCGCGCTGCGCTGCCAGCAGCACCAGTTCAAAACGATTGGGAACCCGCTCAACGCAGTCCTCGACAGTGACGCGTGCCATCAGGCCTGAACTCCGGTTATTAATTGGTTGTGTTGATCAGAATTTACCTTACTACCCGCCCGCCTGTCCCGATGCAAGCATTCAGTCAGCCCGCGCGGGCATGGGCGTGATCTCCTGCCCCGCGACGGCGGGCAGGAAGGCGTCGATTCCCTGCCCCGTCACCGGGTCGCGCCAGTCGGGCATGACATCACGCAGCGGCAGCAGCACGAAGGCCCGCCCGGTCGCGCGCGGGTGCGGCAGAACGGGATCGGGAGCCGCGCGCACACGGTCGCCCATGGTGATGATGTCCAGATCAAGCGGGCGGGCGGCGTTCACCACCGTGCGCCTGCGTCCGGCCTCGGCCTCGATGTCATGCAGCCGCGCCAGCAGCCATGCCGGGTCCACCTGCCCCGACAGCCGCACGACTCCGTTTACATAGGGGGGCTGGCCCGAAGGGGGAACCGGCGCACTTTCATACCAGCGCGACACCGCCACCACCGACAGGCCGGGCAGGCGCGCAAGCCGGTCAACCGCCCACAGGCAGGTCTCGGCCGCAGTTTCACCACTTTCACGGGGCAGGTTCGCACCTACGGCAATTGTTATATCACTCAGGGCGGGCGCAGATTGCAGCATTGTCATGTGAAAACAGTGTTCCAGACGGTTACCGTCAGTTAGTAATCCCCACGTAGGGAACTTTCAAAAAGGATGTGGCTTCATATAGATGCAAGTGCCATTGCTGCCAGACAACTTTCACCATGATGCAGAATACATGCAGCGCGAAAATTTAACACGGCCATGACGTATTCACTTTTCTTTTTCAGGGACTGACCATAAATGTTTTTTCAACCTCAGGAGCGGCTTTGTCTGTTTATAGACGGCACCAGCCTGTATTCCGCATCCCGTAACCTTGGATTTGAGGTCGATTACCGTAAGTTACTGCATTTTTTTCGTTCCAAGTCGAATGTACTGCGCGCCTATTATTATTCCGCCGTCCTGGACACCGAGGAGTATTCCCCCCTCAAGCCGCTGACCGACTGGCTTGTCTATAACGGCTATACCCTTGTCACGAAAAACGCGCGGGAGTTCATCGACCATAATGGCCGCCGCCGCGTGCGTGGCAACATGGATGTGGAACTGGCGGTGGACATGATGGAAATGGCCCCGCATATCGACCATGCCGTGCTGTTCAGCGGGGATTCTGATTTCCGTCGCCTGCTGGAATCCATGCAGCGCCAGGGCGTGCGCACCACCGTTGTCGGGTCGATCAAGACCTCGCCGCCGCTGATTGGCGATGAACTGCGCCGCCAGGCGGACCAGTTCATTGAACTGGCGGATATCGCGACCCATTTCATGCGCCGCCATATCGAAAACCGGCCGCCGCGCAACGCCACCCCGCCCGTGCGCCATCCCGCCGACCAGATGAGCGAACACGACGAGGACTGAGACACACCGCACCCCGCCCGCCACATAGTGGCCGGGCGGGGTTTTTCGTCGGGATCAGCCGTCCAGCTGCAGCGCCGTGCGCGTGCGTTCGCGCACCTGCGCGCACAAAGCCGCGTCCTGCCCCAGCTTGACACCGTAGGACGGGATCATTTCGCGCAGGCGGGATTCCCATTGCAGCAGACGGCCACCAAAGCAGCGCTGCAGTACTGTCAGCATGATCGGCGCCGCCGTAGACGCCCCGGGGGATGCCCCCAGCAGCCCCGCGATGGAGCCACCCGCGCCGGTCACGACCTCGGTCCCGAACTGCAGCACGCCACCACGCTTTGCATCCTTCTTGATCACCTGAACGCGCTGGCCGGCGGTAATCAGTTCCCAGTCTTCCTTGCGCGCGGTGGGGACAAAGTCACGCAGCGCCTTCAGCCGGTCCTCGCTGGACTGCATGACCTGCTGGATCAGGTACTTCGTCAGCGGCATGTTGTCACGCGCCACCGCCAGCATCGCCCCGATATTGTCCATGCGGATGGAACGCGGCAGGTCCAGCCACGACCCCTGCTTGAGGAACCTGGTCGAGAATCCGGCATACGGCCCGAACAGCAGCCCGCGCTGCCCGTCAATCACGCGCGTGTCCAGATGCGGCACCGACATTGGCGGCGCGCCCACGGATGCCTTGCCATATACCTTGGCATGGTGCTGCTGCACCACCTCGGGGTTGGTGCAGCGCAGGAACTGGCCGCTGACGGGAAAACCGCCAATGCCCCGAGCTTCGGGTATGCCGCTTTTCTGCAGCAGGTGCAGCGCGCCGCCACCCGCGCCAATGAACACGAATTTGGCGCGCACCCGGCGTTCCCCCCCGCCATGTACGGCGCGGACGGACACATCCCATTCATTATTGCCTGCGGGCTTGAGGTCTTCCACCTCATGCGCAAGGTTGAGGTCAAAGCCCGGCTTGCCCTGCAGCAGGTCGATCAGGCGATGGGTCAGCGCGCCGAAATTCACATCCGTGCCCGCCGGATGCCATGTGGCGGCCAGCGGCTGTCCCGGCTTGCGATCCTGCATGACCAGCGGCATCCACTGGCGCAGCTGCCCTTCATCGGTGGACAGCGACATGCCCGCAAACAGCGGGTGTTCCTGCAGTGCAGCGTGGCGGCGGCGCAGGAAGTCAACGTTTTCAGGGCCCCAGACGAAGCTCATGTGCGGAATGGGGTTCAGGAAATCGCGCGGCGAGGCGATCTGCCCCGTTTCCACCAGATAGGACCAGAACTGGCGTGAAACCTGAAAGGCCTCGTTGACGTTCACGGCCTTGGAAATATCCACCACCCCGTCGGGACGAAGCGGCGTGTAATTCAGTTCGCACAGGGCGGAATGGCCGGTGCCGGCATTGTTCCAGCCATTGGAACTTTCCAGCGCCACGTCATCCAGCCGCCCGAACAGGCCAATGGACAGGCCCGGTTCAAGCTGGCGCAGCATCGCGCCCAGCGTTGCACTCATGATTCCGCCGCCAATCAGGACCACGTCGTACGTGGAAGCGGCAGAGGAGGGATTCGAGGTCATGGCATTCTCCGGATCGGCATCGGAAACCCGCTGCGTGGCTGGTCATCGGCTGGACCGGGCAGCCACCCGGCGGCGCGGGGAACCCGGCCTGATTGCACGTTCATGTCAGTTGCCGGCATGGTGACCGGCACCCGGCACATGGGGGCATGAGACCCCACACCGCCGGGCAGTCGTCAGCCCTTTCCTTGCCACCATGTGCGCCAGGGCGGGGCATCATCTCTGCGCGAGGACGGCAGCCCGCCCCGTCGCGCACAGGGCCGGACGCCACGGTTCGCACCGGCCCGCCGCCCGGAAAACGCCCCCGCCCGCAAGGACAACATCGCGCGAGCGGGCCGCCCCTCCTTACACGCATCACGCATGACCGTCATCCGCATTGATCCATGCAGGCCGCCGGATTCCCGCCATATCCCTGCCGGATCATGACTGCCGCGACCATGCATGACAGCACGCGCACCGGCACGGGGTCCGCGCGGCTGGTCAGGATGACGGGCACGCGCATGCCCATGACGATGCCCGCCGCCCGCGCCTGACCGATGAAGGTCATCTGCTTGGCAAGGATGTTTCCTGCTTCAAGGTCAGGCACCACCAGTATGTCAGCCTGCCCCGCCACGGGGGAGACCACGCCCTTGCACCGCGCGGCCTCGGGGCTGACGGCGTTGTCAAGCGCCAGCGGGCCATCCAGTACCGCGCCGGTAATCTGGCCGCGCTCGGCCATCTTGCACAGGATGGCCGCATCCAGCGTGGAGGGCAGGTCGGGATTGACCATTTCCACCGCCGACAGGACCGCCACCTTTGGCAGCCCGATGCCCAGCATGTGGCCAAGGTCGATGCTGTTCTGGACAATGTCGCGCCGGACATCCAGGTCGGGGGCGATGTTCACCGCCCCATCGGTCACCAGCAGCACGCGCGGGGCCTGCGGCGCATCCAGAACGTAGACGTGGCTCATGCGCCGGGTCGTGCGCAGGCCGCCTTCATGGTGGCCCAGTTCGTGCAGGAAAATGCGCGAATGCAGCGACCCCTTCATCAGGGCCGCAACCGTTCCCTCCCGCGCCATGCGCACGCCCTCGCGCGCGGCGTCGCCATCGGTGGGCACGTCAACGATCCGGCAGCCCGGCAGGGTAATGCCCGCGTCCTTCGCCATCTGGCCGATCCGGGCGGCGGGACCGATCAGCACGGGCGTGGCCATCCCCGCCTGCGCAATGTCGGATGCCGCCTGCAACGCCGGCGCGCTGCAGGGATAGACCACGCCCAGCGCCATGGGCGGATGGCCGGCAAGGGTCCATGCCAGATCGTCAAAAAAATGCAGGCTGCGCATCATGTCTCCTTCCCGTGACGGACCAAGTGCGGGCACCTGATTGCCACAGTCCCCCCCGATCTCCCGGCATCATCTTTATGCGAGGCATACCCGCCGCGCGTCATCGGGACGTGACGTCATGCCCGCCATTGCCCACAGTCAGGCATCGGCCATCGCGCCATCACGCAACAGGTTCAAGGAGGACCCGCATGTCCACTGCTCCACTGATCGGTTTTGTCGGATTTGGGGCCATGGCGTCCCGCATGGGGGCCAATCTGGCCAGGGCTGGCTACCGGATCGTGGCCTATACCCCGTCGGGCCGGGGCGGCGATGGCAGCACCCGGTTCGTGCCCACCCCACGCGCGCTGGCGCAGGAAGCCGATATTGTCCTGGCCTGCGTGCCGGATGACGAGGCGCTGGACAAATCCATGAACGGCCCGGATGGCGTGCTGGCGGGCATGAAGCCGGGCGGCCTGCTGATCAACACCAGCACGGTGGCACCCGAAACCTCCGTAGCACTGGCGCAGTCGGGTCAGGCGCGCGGCATCACCACCATTGACGCCCCCGTGGCCGGCAGCACGCCGGAAGCGGAGTCGGGCAACCTGATCGTGCTGGCCGGTGGCGCGGCAGCGGACATCAGTCGTGCGCAGGCCGTGTTTGACGCCATTGGCCGCCTGACCATCCATGCTGGCCCCGTGGGCAGCGGGTCGAAGCTGAAGCTGGTCATCAACGGCATCATGGGCGCGACGCTGGCGGTCGTGGCGGAAGGCGTTACCTATGGCCTCGCCTCCGGGCTGGACCGGAACATGCTGTTTGACGCGCTGGATGAGGTGCCGGTGATTTCCCCCCACCACAAGCGCAAGCTGAAGGCGGCGAAGGGGGGGGATTTCAGCCCGCAGTTCCCAGCGCGTCTCATGCAGAAGGACATGCGCCTGCTCCTGACCGACGCGGCCCGCCAGACCGCCCCCCTGCCCGCCATGGCGGCAGCAACCCAGAGCCTGTCACTGACCCGCCGCCGCCACCCGGACGAGGATTATTCCGCCCTGTTCGCCGTCATGGAAAGCATGGTGGCCAACACGCCCTGACATCCCGCCAGCGGACGGTTACGGAACGGTCCCTAGACCCACCCGCGCAGTAGCGCGCCCATGACCGCCAGCCTGTCGCCCACGCCACGGGGGGATGCACTCCCATCGCCATCCACCCGCCCACGCATGTCCCGCAGGCCGAGGACGGCGGGCAGGCCCGTGGCAAGGGCGGCACGCGGCAGGCGTGGCCCCTCACGCACCATGTCCAGCCATTCGCGTCCCTGCTGGCGCAACCCGTCGCGCAGGGATGCGATCTGGGCAGGCGTGGCCTGCCCGGTCCGCAGGCTGTCGCGCGTCAGGCCAACATGCGCCAGCGCATCTTCGGGCAACGGGCAGCGCCCCGCGCGCAGCACGGCGGGCAGGTAGCGCACCAGCGCCCCTACGCCATAAATCCCGCCCATGAGGCGTATGCGCGACAGCAGCGTGGATTCGGTAAACCCCGCCGCCTGCGCCATGGCGACCTGCACGCCCCCCGCGCCATCCAGCATGGACGCCTGCCATGCCGCCCGGTCAGGCAGGCCATCGAGTTCACATTCGCGTGCCATGATGATGCCCTCCAGCGTTTCACGCCGCACCATGCCACGATCCAGCAGATCCAGCAGGGCCACCGCCGTGTCGTGACGCTGCGCATTGCCGCTTTCCAGCACGTCGCGCCACCACTGCAGCCGGATCAGGCCCGCCATCGGCCCCGCCACCGCCCATGATGCAGGGGTCGCAACCGCCCGCGTGCATTCATGGTTGAAGGCGATCAGCACCATCGCCGCCATGCGCGCGGCCGATGGCACGAACAGCGCGCAGAAGAAGCGGTCCGGGTCGGCACGACGCGCGTCATGCAGGAACGACGCCCCCCCTGCCACCGGCGGGCATGCATCCATCTGGCCCGTCATGGCGTTTGATCCGGAAGGCGTGGCGCAGGGGTGTTCATATGTCCGTCACTTGACGCACCCGCTCCACACCCATAGCAATCTTGGTATGGCGGCTTCATGCCGCTCCTTGCAATTCCCAGGAGAATGTTCATGGCTTTCGAATTGCCGTCCCTTCCCTTCGCCTATAATGCCCTTGCCAACCGTGGCATGTGCCAGGAAACGCTGGAACTGCATCATGACAAGCACCATCAGGCCTATGTGACGGCGCTGAACGGATTTGTCGAATCCAAGCCGGAACTGCAGGGCAAGTCGCTTGAGGAAATCATCCTCATGGTCAAGGGCAAGCCTGACCAGGCGCCCGTGTTCAACAATGCGGGACAGCACTGGAACCACATCCTGTTCTGGCAGAACCTTGCCCCCAAGGGCGGCGAGATCCCCCACGCCCTGTCCAAGAAGCTGGTCGAGGATTTCGGCAGCATCGAAAAGTTCAAGGCCGACTTCAAGGCAGCCGCCGCGTCGCAGTTCGGATCGGGCTGGGCATGGCTGGTTCTGGGGTCCGACGGCAAGCTGAAGGTGACCAAGACCGGCAACGGCTCCAACCCGCTGGCCGAAGGCCAGGGCAAGGTGCTGCTGGGTCTGGACGTGTGGGAACACTCCTACTACCTCGACTTCCGCAACCGTCGTCCCGACTACATCACCAACTACCTGGACAAGCTGGCCAACTACGAGTTCGCCGAAGCGCAGCTCCAGTCCGCCTGATTGCCTGTTTTCAGGTAACAGACCGAAAAACCCGGCCTTGCGCCGGGTTTTTTGCATCTGGGGCCGTCTGAAACGCCTGCCGGGGGACATAGCGGGAAATCCCAAGGCGGCTTCAGGACAGGCCGCCTTTTTTGAAACAGGGCTGCGCCAGGAATCCCGGTTCCTGTCAATGGGTCGTTACAGACGGCTTCTCATACCCGCGAATGCGCCCGCGTACCCAGCGCCCGCAGAGGGGTGCCGCGCATCAGTTCCACCTCGATCTGTTCCAGCGTCATGCCGCGCGTTTCGGGCACCCGCAGCAGCACCATGACCATAAACACCGCATTCAGCCCGGCATATCCCCACAGCACCCGGTCCGCCCCCAGTATTTCCAGCCCGGTCAGGAACGTGGCGCTGACCAGCATGTTGGCCACCCAGTTGGCGCAGGTGGAACACGCCATGCCGAACTCACGCCCGCGCAGCGGCAGGATCTCGGCACAGAGCAGCCACGTCAGCGGTCCCGCCGCAAACGCGAACGCCGCGACAAACACCAGCATGAACACCCCCATAAGCAGCCGCATGCCCGGCATGGGCGGCATGCCCCCCGCCACCACGGCAGCCTGCGCACCCATGGCCAGCGCCATGACGGCAAAGCCGCCGATCAGCATGGGCCTGCGCCCGATCCGGTCCACGCAGGTCGTGGCGATACAGGTGGACAGCAGGTTGATGATCCCGATTCCCACCGGTCCCCACACCTGCATGTAATGGCCATACCCCGCCAGCCCGATGATGTAGGGCGCGTAGTACAGCACCGCGTTGATGCCGGAAAACTGCTGCGCCACCTGCAGCCCCACCGCCAGCCACATGGCCCGGCGGCAGTTTGGGTCTTTCATGAAACTGCCGATCCCGTCGCGGCGGGCGGCCAGGCGGGCCATGATCGCATTGCGTTCAGCCATGACCAGCCGGGGCAGGCCACGCAGTTCAATCAGCACGCGCCGCGCATCGCGTTCGCGCCCCTGCGCCAGCAGCCAGCGCGGGCTGGGCGGCAGGAACAGCACCCCCATCATGAACACAAGGCCGGGAAATCCCACCACGCCCAGCATCCACCGCCATCCGCCAAAATAGGAAAACAGCCCGTCGGATACGAACGCGGCGAGCAGTCCGCACGAAATCATGAGCTGGTAGCCCAGTATCATCGCGCCCCGACGTCCGGAATCGGCAATTTCGGCAATATAAAGTGGCGTGGCGAACGTGGTCGCCCCGGTCGCCAGCCCCAGCAGCAGCCGCGCCAGCATGAGCGAACGGTACGACGTGGCTTCGGCGCATAACAGGGGACCAACCACGAACAGGGCCGCCGTCAGCACCAGCGTGCGCTTGCGCCCGCAGCGATGCGACAGCCACGCAGCCCCCAGCACGCCCATTGCCGCACCCAGCAGCATGACGCCAACCATGGATTCGCGCTGGAAATCCGACAGGACGAATTCCTGCGTGATCAGGTCCAGCGCACCGGACATGACCCCCGTATCAAGCCCGAACAGGATGCCCGACAATGCCGCCAGGCCACCAATCAACCCCGCGCGTCCCCGCAGGACCGGCCCATGCCGGATGGTGGGACCTGTCTCTGCATCGTCGCGCTGCCTGTGCATCCTGCCTGCTCCTGATGTTACAGGATGCAACGGCAGAACGCGGGTGAAGTTCACCCCCCATCCACAGCCGCGCGGGGATTAAGGGGGCGGGACTTACTTCGCCGGCTTGTCGGGCGTGGAGTCGTTGGCGGGCGTGGACGCGCTGGTAATGACCGAACCCAGCGTATCGCGTATTACGGTCACCCGCACGTTCGGCGCGATTTCGACCTCGACCTCGTTCGACTCCGCCTGCACCTTCTGCACCACGCCGATGACGCCACCCGCCGTCAGCACCCGGTCGCCACGGCGCAGGGAGGCAATCTGGTTGCGCAGCTGCTTCTGCTTGACCTGCTGCGGGCGAATCAGCAGGAAATAGAAAATGGCGAACATGGCCACATACGGCAGCATGGCCATGATGCCATCACCACTGAGCAGCCCACCGCCAGCCGACTGGGCATGCGCGGACGTTGTTAAAAAATCATTGATAATAGAAGGCATTACGATCTTTCCGGCATAATGAAGGATTGAACGGGTTGCGGGTTTGACATGCGGACCATAGTTTTCGCCTGTTTCCCGTCAAGGCGTTCGCCTGTCCCGCACGGCCAACGCGCTCCGGATCGCCTGGTGGCATATGCTACCGCACTCAGTCATGCTGGAATCAGGAACGACGATGGACAGCACCACCCTTCCCCTTCTCGAACGCATTGCCACGGCCCTTGAACGGCTGTCCCCGCCTGCGCCTTCGCTGGCCGGGCTGGAGCAGGCGGACGCCTTCATCTGGCATCCCGGCCTTGGCCGCCTGACCGCCGTGCCCCATGTCGCCCACGTGGACATGGACCTGCTGCAGGGCATTGACCGGCAGCGGAAGATGCTGCTGGACAACACGCTGCATTTCGCCCGTGGCCTGCCCGCCAACAACGCCATGCTGTGGGGCGCGCGCGGCATGGGCAAGTCATCGCTGGTCAAGGCCGCCCACGCGCAGGCGAACCTGGTGGACGGCAAACCCGCGGCCCCGGGCAAGGGACGGCTGGTACTGGTTGAAATCCAGCGCGAGGACCTGTCCACGCTGCCCGACCTGCTGGCGCTGCTGCGTGAAAGCCCGCGCCGTTTCATCGTCTTCTGCGACGACCTGTCGTTCGAGCGCGAGGACGCGGATTACAAGGCCCTGAAATCGGTGCTGGACGGCGGCATCGCCGGGCGGCCGCAGAACGTGCTGTTCTACGCCACGTCCAACCGCCGCCACCTGATGCCGCGCGAGATGATCGAGAACGAAAGTTCGACCGCCATCAACACGTCCGAAGCGACAGAGGAAAAGGTCTCGCTGTCCGACCGCTTCGGCCTGTGGATCGGATTCCACAACTGTGCGCAGGACACGTTCATGGACATGGTCCGCGCCTATGCGAAGGAACGCAGTCTGCCGATTACGGATGCGGACCTGACCCGGCGCGCCAATGCGTGGTCGCTGTCGCGCGGCGGCCGGTCGGGGCGTGTCGCGTTCCAGTTCATTGAAGACCTCAGCGCGGAACTTTCTGCGTGAACATGATCCATAACATGGATTGATCCCCGTCCTGCCTGTCATGCTGGCGCCATTACCCGCGCCCATGGCGACGGCAGATGGAACGAGGAGGCAGCCGGGGAAATGGCCCGGCAATATATTACAAAACATTATGGCGCTGAACCATTTGCCCTGGGGGTAAAAAACATCCTTAATATCGCCATGGCGGCGCGATACGGTCAGACATGCCCTACCCCCGGCATGTGACCGGCATCCTGTCCCATGGCACATCCGGCTGCCATGCCCTGTTAACAGTCAAGAGAGACAATGGATCAGTCGTTATCGCCCGACAGCATGCAGTCCTCCGCCCCGGTCACCGGGCGGGATCTGCGCCGCATTCGTGCCAACCCCGATTTCTGGTACCCCGTTGCGTGGTCACGGGAACTGAAGCCGGGCAAGACCATAGGCACCCGCTATGCCGGGCAGCCCATTGCCCTGGTCCGCCCCAAGGAAGGCGGCGGCGTATTCGCGCTGGAAGACCGCTGCGCCCACCGTCAGGTCCCGCTGAGCAAGGGCACCGTCAAGGGCGAGTCAGTCCAGTGCTGCTATCACGGCTGGGCCTATGGCCGGTCGGGCCGCTGCATTGACGTGCCCTATCTGGGCAAGGGCAAGCTGCCCAACGGCGTGCGCACCTACCCCGTGCGGGAGGTTGACGGCCTGATCTTCGTTTTCCCCGGAGACCCGGCCAAGGCCGGGACAACACCCTTCCCCCGTCTGGCGGAAGTGGCCAACCCCGCCTACAAGACCCGCCGCTTCGGCCAGCTTGTGCACTGCCACTACAGCTTCATGCACGAGAACCTGATGGACATGAACCACCAGTTCATGCACATGAAGCAGATGGGCCAGATGAAGCCCCGCTTCCTGGGGCAGGAACGTGGCCCCGGACTGGTGGAAGCCCGCTACAGCTTCGCCCGCACCAGCGGCAAGCAGCCGCTTGGCGAGGCGCTGATCTTTGGCCAGAAGCGCGATAACAGCGAAAAATTCGCCCATCGCGACGTCATGACCATCCGCACGGTCTATCCTTACCAGACGCTTCATATCCAGACGGGCGACAGCGCCCCGGTCATGGACCTGTGGATTGCATACGTGCCGCAGGACGAAGCGGAACTGACCAACCGGGTGTTCGGACTGCTATCGATCAAGCGGCCGGGCGTTCCGGGCCTGCTGGATCTGGCATGGCCATTCCTGACCGCGTTTACCGAACGGATTTTCCGTGAAGACCGCGAGATCGTGGAACTGGAACAGAACGCCTGGTACGAACAGGGCGGCGACCGCAACCAGGAAATCTTCCCGGTCATATGCAACCTGCGCGAACTGCTGGTGGAATGCGGACTGCCAGCCGGACAGGACACGCCCGCACCCGTCGCAAGGGGCGCCTCAAGCGCATGAGCGTGCAGGGAATACATGGTTCCGGCACCTTACTGGAGGCCGGTGAATACCGCCTGCGTGAAGTCCGCACATCTGATGCGGGCACCATGCACAGGCTGATCAATGACTGGAGCGTGGTGCGGATGCTCAGCCGCGTTCCCTTCCCCTACTCGCTGGCGCTGACCGAGGAATGGATCGCCGCGACCATTGAACAGTCGCAGCGCGGGGAAGCCTACCATTTCGCCATTACGTGCCCGTCATCCGATACGCCCGATTCGCTGATCGGGTGTATCGGCCTGCGCATCAATGCCGCCGACCGGTCCTGCTCGCTGGGGTACTGGGTGGGGCGCGCGCACTGGAACCGCAAGGTCGCCACCACCACAGCAGGCCGTCTGGCGCGCTGGGCGCTGGCCAACCTGCCGGTGGAACGTCTGACCGCATCTGCGGCACATGACAACCATGCCTCCATCGCCGTGCTGCGCCGGATCGGTTTCCGGGAAAATGGAACGGGGTCGCAGGAATTCGTTTCACGCGGGGGGGAATACCCCGTCCGCCTGTTCGAGGCGCGCCATGCCGACCTGTCGGGGGACGCAATGGCCGAGGAAATGGCCCAGGTGACGGACAGCACCCGCAAAGTCGTGCTGGTCGCGGCCGTGGCGCTGGTGGATTCGGACGCCCGCGTGCTGCTGGCCCGACGGCCCGAAGGCAAGTCGATGGCAGGCCTGTGGGAATTCCCCGGCGGCAAGGTCGAAACGGGGGAAACGCCCGAACAGGCCCTGATCCGCGAACTGGATGAGGAACTGGGGCTGGATGTCGCCCGCTCCTGCCTTGCGCCGTTTACGTTCGTTTCCCACGATTACGGGCATTTTCACCTGCTCATGCCCATCTATGTCTGTCACCGGTGGAAAAACACACCCACCCCGCGGGAAGGACAGACACTGGAATGGGTGGCAGCCGACAGGCTGCGCGATTACCCCATGCCCGATGCCGACCGCCCCCTGATCCCGCTGCTGCAGGATCTGCTTTAGCCCAGCGGAATATCCCGCAAGGCCGCCAGTTCGGCAGCGGGGAACGGAACCGGCTGCTGTCCCGGCACGTCCACCTGAAAACTGAACAGGCTGCCCGCCTGCGGCATCTGCGCCAGACGGTCGGGCGGCGTATTCTTCCGCGCTGTCGTAATATACGCCGTGCGCAGGTCGGGCCCGCCAAAGGCCACCTTGGTCACGTTCAGCGCCCCCGGCACGGGAATGGATGGCAGGGACGTACCATCGGGCTGGAAACGCACGATCCGTCCCCCGTTCCATACGCCAACCCAGAGATTGCCCATGCTATCGACCACCACCCCGTCGGGGTAGCCGTCATCGATCCGCGCGAACACCCGCCGGTTCGACAGGCTGCCATCTTCGGCCAGGTCGAACACGTAATACCAACCATTGTTTGGCCTGACTCACGGGGTACCCATCGGTTTAAAAATGTGATTCATAGGATGCAGACCATTCTCTGAAGGAGGCATTCTGGATGGGCAGCCCTCTATCCCTGCGTGACGATCATGATAGTTCGGAGTTGCGACGCCTTGCGCGCAGAAGCCGGCATGCGGGTCAGTCGCGTCGCCTGTTGGCGCTTGCGGCGATTTATGATGGCGCCTCGCGCGGCGAGGCGGCCCTGCTTGCGGGGACAGACCGTCAGAGTATCCGTGACTGGGTGCTGCGTTTCAATGCGGATGGCCCGGATGGCCTTGTGGATCGTCATGGCGGGGGACAGAAAGCCCGCCTGACACAGGAGATGCTGTCTGCCCTGAAAACCCGGCTCGAAGAAAGACCCATCCCTGCGGTGCATGGTGTTGTCCGCTGGCGACTGTGTGATCTCTGCGGGTGGCTGCATGAGACCTATGGCGTCAGCCTGTCGGAAACGCGTCTGGGTCAGATCATACGCCGCGAGGGGTTCCGCCTGCTGACAGCCCGGCCACGGCACTATCGCCAGGATACAGAAGCCCAGGACATTTTTAAAAAGAGTTCCCCGGTGTCATGGCGGCGATCAGGTCCAGACATCCCGGAAAAGATATCGAAATCTGGTGGTCTGACGAGGCGCGGATCGGCCAGAAAACGAAGCTGACCCGACGGTGGGCGAAACGGGGCACCCGGCCCCGGGCCGTTGCTGACCTGCGCACCAGATCCGCGTGGATTTTCGGGGCCATCTGTCCTGAAAAGGGAGCGGCCGCAGGCCTCGTGCTCCCTGTCTGCAACCTGCACGGCATGCAGCTCCATCTCGCGGAGATTTCACGCACGGTCGCGCAGGGCGCTCACGCCGTCCTCATTGTGGATCAGGCCGCATGGCATACCAGTCAGAAGCTGGATGTTCCCTACAATATCACCATTCTCCCGCTGCCTCCCCGGGCTCCTGAACTGAACCCGGTGGAAAATCTCTGGCAGTTCCTGCGCAATACATGGCTCTCAAACAGGATCTTCAGAACCTATGACGATATCGTTGATATCGCCTGCCATGCCTGGAACCAGCTCGTCAATCAACCATGGCGCATCATGTCAATCGGACTGCGCAATTGGGCTCATGGGTTATAGCAATCAACGGTTGGTATAAATGATCCCGGCAGGGGAGTGGTTGTGGTACAGCCGCCGCCCATCGGGGGAAATGCCGGGACCATTGGTGACGATATATCCCTCATCATGGCGCAGGACACTCAGGCCCGTCCCCTCGCGGGTGACGGAATACAGCGCACCGCTGGGCGTGCTTTCGCCATCGTCCATGGTGCCGAACCACAGCCGTCCCTTCGAATCGACACTTCCGTCATTGATGCGATTGCCGGGCAGGTCGGGCTCCACCGCGACGTCCCTGCGGAACACGCCGGTTGCCGGGTCCAGGCAGTACAGCCCGTCCTTCAGCCCGCACATGAGCGTGCCGTCACTGACCGGCGCCACGAAACCGGGACGCTGCGGCGCGGACCATGACGCGCGCGCGCCACTGGCGGGATGAAAACGATGGATGGCCTGGCCTACAATATCGACGAAATAGAGCGCCTGTTCCCGCACGGACCATACGGGTCCTTCGCCCAGTTCCGCCCGGATGTCCCAGACACAGTGCGGTTGCGGCATTGCTGCGGTGTTCATGACTTCTCCTTCCGGTAGGCTTGCTGTCGTTATAGGGTGGGGGGAAATGCTCCCGCCCGCAACCTAGTGGAAACATGCATCATGAACCCCACCGCCTGCCTGCTGGTCATAGGCAATGAAATCCTGTCCGGCCGCACACAGGACGTAAACGTGCAGTATATCGCCCGCCGCCTGTCTGAAACCGGCATTACGTTAAGCGAGGTCCGGATCATTCCGGACATCCGCGCCGTGATCGTACGCAACGTGACCGAAGCCCGCGCGGCCTATGACAATGTCTTTACCACGGGCGGCATCGGGCCGACGCATGACGACATCACCTCCGCCTGCGTCGCGGAATCGTTTGGCGTGCCGTGGGTCCACCATCCCGAAACCTTCCGCATGCTGGAAGCGCACTTCCCGCCGAACGAATTCAATCCCGCCCGCCAGCGCATGGCCACGATGCCGCAGGGGGCCGTGCCCATCCGCAATGCCGTTTCGGTCGCGCCCGGCTTCACCATGGGCAACGTGCATGTCATGGCGGGCGTGCCGCGCATCATGCGCGCGATGTTCGAGGAAGTTCTGCCAACCCTGCCCCATGGCACCCCGGTCACGTCCCGGGCATGGCATGCCAACGGCCTGTATGAAGGTACGCTGGCCGCAGGGCTGGAAACGATACAGCAGCGCCATCCCGACATTGATATCGGGTCCTACCCCTACCGACTTGATGAAAGCTGCCGGGGCGTGTGCCTGTTATGCAAGGGGACAGATGTAAAGGGCGTGGAAGCCGCGTCCGACGCCGTGCGCGACCTGATCGAACGCCTTGGCTTCACGCCACAGCCGGGGGAACCGGTAAAGGGCTGAAAGACCGCCTGCCCGGAAAGCATCAGGTAGCCATAAGGATAGGGTCTGATGACGCTTTTTTCAGCACGCTTCCGGGGCCACCTTCTTTAAAAAAGGTGGCCCCGGAAGCTTTTATCAGTGCTGGTCACTGCATCATGGCGCGGCAGGTCAGGCGACGGCTTCACGCCCCATGGCGAGGAATTTCTCACGCCGCTGCGCCTTGAGCAGAACAGGGTCCTTGGCCTGCAGGCCCGGCAGTTCCGCCGCAATGGCGTCACCCACCGCGCGAATCGCGGCGGCGGGTTCGCGCTGCGCGCCACCCAGCGGTTCGGGAATGATGCGGTCGATCAGGCGCAGTTGCAGCAGGTCCTGCGCCGTCAGCTTCAGCGCATCCGCCGCCGTGGAAGCCTGCTTGGGATCGCGCCACAGGATGGAGGCACAGGCCTCGGGCGAGATCACGGAATAGATGGCGTGCTCCAGCATCATCACCCGGTCGCCCGCACCCAGCGCCACGGCCCCGCCGGACCCACCTTCGCCAATGACGGTGGCAATCACCGGCACCGGCACGTTCAGGCAGGTTTCAATGGACCGCGCGATGGCTTCCGCCTGTCCGCGCGCTTCCGCATCAATGCCGGGCCATGCGCCGGACGTATCAATGAAGGTCAGGACCGGCAGGCCGAATCGTCCGGCCAGCTTCATCAGCCGCTGCGCCTTGCGATAGCCTTCGGGCCGGGCCATGCCGAAATTATGCTTGAGCCGTGTTTCGATCTCGGCCCCGCGTTCGGTTCCGATCACCACCACCGGCGTGCCCTTGAACCGGCCGATACCGCCAATGATGGCCTTGTCATCACCAAACAGCCGGTCACCGGCCAGCGGGGCGAATTCGGTTATCAGCGCATTGATGTAATCAATCGTATGCGGGCGCTGGGCATGGCGGGCCACCTGCACCTTCTGCCACGGCGTCAGCTTGGCATAGGCCGCACGCAACTGCCGGTCGGCTTTTTCACTCAACCGGGTGATCTCTTCGGCGATGTTGATCCCGTCCGGACCGGACATCCTGCGAAGCTCGTCGATCTTGTTCTCAAGTTCGGCGACCGACTTTTCGAAATCTAGAAACTGGCGCATGCGCTGCCGATAGCACAGCCTGCACGCCAGCCAAACATTTTCACGCAAGGAATCCGCCCTGCCATGCATTTTTATCCACGCCCGTCCGCACTGGACAGCGGATGATGCCGCGCCACCGCGTCGCGCAGGCGGTCAAGCATCACATGGGTATAGATCTGGGTGGTGGCGATGTCGGCATGGCCCAGCAGCACCTGCAATGCCCGCAGGTCCGCCCCATGGGCCAGCAGGTGCGTGGCGAAGGAATGCCGCAGCACATGGGGCGACAGCCGCTGCGGGTCCAGCCCCGCCCGCAGCGCCACGTCATGCAGGATCCGGTCAAAGCCCTGCCGCGTCATGGGCCGGGCCGGGCCGCGACCGGGAAACAGGTAAGGGCTTTTCCGCACGGTATCCATGTCCATCAGCGCGCGGGCGGCGGCGCGGGCGCGGGCGGACATGGGCACCATGCGTTCGCGCCCGCCCTTGCCGCGCACCAGCATCATGCCCGGCGCCGCATCCAGCGCGCGACGCGGCAGCGACAGCAGTTCGGATATGCGCAGCCCCGATGCATACAGCATTTCCAGCGCGGCCCGCGCCACAAGCAGCCTGCGCCTGCGCGCGGGTGTCGCATCATCTTCAGGCTCACACGCCGCCAGAAGCGCCGTGACCTCCGCCTCCGACAGGAAACGCGGCAGGGTCATGTCCAGGCGCGGAGCATCGAGCAGGGCGGCGGGGTTGTCAGGTCGCAGCTCCTCACGGGCAAGGAACAGGAAATACTGCTTGATGCAGGACAGTCGGCGGGCCTGCGTGCGGGGGGCCAGCCCCTGCTCCGCCAGGCCGGACAGATAGTCGCGCAGGTCCGCCTCCCCCGCATCCAGCGCGGAGACACCACGCGCACGCAGCGCGTCGGTCATGTCCCCCAGATCACGGGCATAGGCCTGGATGGTGTTCAGCGCCGCCCCGCGCTCGGCCGCCAGCATTTCCAGAAAGGCATCAACCGCGTTCCCGACCATGGGGCCTGCCGCTTACTGCGCCGCGGTTGGGGCTGCGACCGGGGCCAGCGGCGCCACGGGCAGGGCCGCAGGCGTGCCCAGCGGCGCGGGGGCCGCCGCCACGGGCGCGGCAAAGGCGATGTCCTTGTGCACGTCCTGCTGCACCAGCGCAGGCGGAAAGGCGCCCAGCGAGAAGAATCCCCCCACCCCACACACGACCAGAACGCCGATCACGGCAATAACAATACGGATCATCCAACCGCTTCCCATATCCTGCACACCCCGGCTGTCCACGATCCGGGCCGGATACACGCTGCCGCGCGCATGGCCGGACGTTGGTGCGGACTCTACCGGTTCCGTCCTGCTGTATGTTAGGTTGCGCGCCATGTCACGCCAGATTCCCCCCGACCGGCCCGGTCCGGCCACGCCATCGCGCACCATTCCGCTTGACCTCAATGCCGTCGGCCCTGCCACGCCACGACAGGCGGGCAGCGGGCGCACCATCGTGCTGGTCGGGCTTATGGGCGCGGGGAAAACGACGATCGGCCGTATCCTCGCTGCGCGTCTGGGGGTGCCGTTTGTCGATTCGGATGAGGAAATCGAACGCGCCGCCGGCTGCACCATCGCCGACCTGTTCCAGAAATACGGCGAACCCGAATTCCGTCGGGGCGAACGGCTGGTCATCCGCCGCCTGCTGTCCGGCCCGCCCGTGGTGCTGGCGACGGGCGGGGGCGCATTCATGGATTCCCGCACGCGGGCGAGCGTACGCGAGCATGCCGTCTCCATCTGGCTGCGCTGCCCTCTGCCGGTGCTGGTGCAGCGCGTGGCGGACCGCACGCACCGCCCCCTGCTGAACGCCGCCCCGCCGCATGCGGTGCTGGCGGACCTTATGCGCCTGCGCCATCCGGTCTATGCCGAGGCCGATATCATCGTGGATTGTGGAGACGACAACGTGGAACACAGCGCCGACCATGTCATTCAGGCCCTGAAGCATAACCGGCAGCCACTGCGGGTGCCCGTGCGGCTGGACCGCGCCAGCTATGATGTCGTGATCGGTCCCGACGTGATCCGTCGCGCCGGCGCGCTGCTGGCCCCCGTCCTGCCGCAGAAGCGCGTGATGATCCTGACGGACGACACGGTTTCCCCCCTGCACCTGCCCCGGCTTCTGGAAGGGCTGGAGGAAACCGGAATCCGCGCGGAGGTCATCACCATCCCCCCCGGGGAAGGGTCGAAGACCATCGGCATGTACGAACGCGTGACCAACGCCCTGCTGGAGGCGCATGTCGAACGCGGCACCACGGTCGTGGCGCTGGGCGGTGGCGTGGTGGGGGACCTGGCCGGATTCTGTGCCGCCACCACGCTGCGTGGCCTGCCCTTCGTGCAGATCCCGACAACACTGCTGTCACAGGTGGATTCGTCCGTAGGGGGCAAGACCGGCATCAACACGCCGTTTGGCAAGAACCTGCTGGGGGCGTTCCACCAGCCCATCGCGGTGCTGGCCGATACCTCGACGCTGGCCACCCTGCCGGTGCGCGAACTGCGTGCGGGCTATGCCGAAATCGTCAAGTCGGGGCTGCTGGGCGATGCCACGCTGTTCGACTGGTGCGAACGCCACGGGGCGGCGGTGCTGGCGGGCGACCCGGCCATGCAGGCCGAAGCCATCCGCATGGCCTGCGCGTTCAAGGCGCGCGTGGTGATTGCCGACGAGCGCGAGGAACGCAAGGCCGATGGCCGCGCGCTGCTCAACCTCGGTCATACCTTCGGCCACGCGCTGGAGGCGGAAATGGGCTATAATGGCAGCCTGCTGCATGGGGAGGCCGTCTCCATCGGGCTTCGACTGGCGTTCATGCTGTCGGTCCGGCTGGGTTACTGCCCGGCGGAAGACCTTGAGCGCGTGACCCGTCACCTCGAACGCCTGTCCATGCCCGCGCGGATCAGCGATACGGGCCGGAATTTCTCCGCCGCCCAGCTGGTGCGCAACATGCAGCGCGACAAGAAGATGCGCGATGGCCGCCTGTCCTTCGTGCTGGTCCGCGGCATTGGCCGGGCCTTCACCTGCCGTGACGTGCCCGATGACGTCGTGCTGGAGGTGCTGCGCGCGGATGGCTGCACGCCCTGATCCCGAACACCTCCGTGTGATATTTTTACAACGTCCCTGCCCCGCCACCCGGCGGCAAAAGGGCATTTAATCTTATCTCAACCTTTGCCCCGCACAACGATCCAGCCATGGATCGGGTGCGGGCAGGTTGCCCGGCATTCCCGCTTCCGCACCCTTCCGCTGGCATTGCGACAACGGCCCATGGGCCAATTGTATCAACATGCATCAGGCCAGTGTGGAACATGCCCCCATCTCCACAAACAAGAAGGCGTCTGATCAAGTATCTTAAGGACGGGAATATGCGTCTTCGCGCGGCATTACTGGCGACTACACTTGGCGCGGCCCCCGTGGCCACCGCCATGGCCACAACGATAACAGGGCCGTATGTTGGCATTGGCGGCGGCTATGACCTGACCCAGACCCAGCATGCCCATGGCTTTGACCGCGACACATACGAGAGCGAGAGCGGGAAGATCAGAAACGCCCCGGAGGTGAATGCGCAGAACCTGTATGAAGCCCATTCGCGCGAGCGCATGCGCCATGGCGATGGCTGGACCGGGTTCGCCAATTTCGGCTGGGGCTTTGGCAATGGCCTGCGTGCGGAAATCGAAGGGGTCTATAACTGGTCGGCGCTGACCGGGTACAGCGCGGCCTACGGCAACGGCAGCCACGTCAGTGGGCGGACCAACGGCAGCGACCGTTCCTATGGCGGTTTTGTCAACGTGCTGTATGA
>NZ_BANF01000009.1 GCF_000964425.1 Komagataeibacter intermedius TF2
CGGCACTCGCCGGGTTTTGCTGGATACTATGGCGTGAAGATATTGCTGCGCCTGCGCGCTCCGCGTCACAGCCCTCTCTCACGATCAGCCGGAGCGGCATTCTTGGACTGACGCTGTTCTTCGGTCTTCAGGCCGGGATCAATTACGTCGCAATAGCGTGGCTGCCGTCGCTGTATGGTGCCTTTGGATATTCCGACCATATGACAGGCTTCCTTGTCGCCATCATGATGCTGTTCCAGACGGGCATCAGTTTTGGCATGCATGTCATCATGCACGCTCTGAAACTTACAACCATCAAAGCCGCCCTGATTTTTTCCGGCCTCGCCATCCTGGGGTCACTTAGCCTGCTGCTCGCAAAGCCGGTGCCATGGCTGGCACCTTTAATGATCGGGATTGCGACAGGAGGCCTGTTCCCGGTAGCGCTCCTCCAGCCTCTGGATTTCGCGCGCGACAGATCAGAGGCGACACGGCTGGCCGGGCTAACCCAGACGGGTGGCTATCTGCTTGGCGGTATCCTACCGTGGATTACAGGTTTGCTGATCGATCAGCTCGGCGTTGTCTCGGCGCTCCTGACGTTGCTGACTGGTAGCGCAGGCTTGCTTGCTGTGGTTACGGTGCTGATCCAGCGCACTTATCAGAAATGATACAGCCCGCCACGAATGTCTGCTTTCAGCTTCCTTCTGGAAATATCCGGGTATCCCGAATGAGGACAGACGCTATCTATCCGTTCGGGGTTACTTTGCGCGTCAGTGCTTTGGCGGAACAATTGCCAGTTGCGCCCGGACACTTGGACGCTCCTGCATCCGCGCGAACCAGGTTAAAAGTGCTTCGCACTCCTGCGGGATCGGTAATTCTACGGCTTTGGCGAATATAAAACCCCCGATGACTGCGATATCCGCCATCGAGAAAGCATCACCAGCTATGAAAGGCTGTTTTCTCAGCACCCCATCAAAGTAATGCATCCCGCGTAGGGCCTTATCGCGCTGGCGCAGGCCCCATTCTTGGTTCTGGTAGACTTCCACATCGGGACCAAGACCCGGTGTGGCA
>NZ_BANF01000008.1 GCF_000964425.1 Komagataeibacter intermedius TF2
CTCGGCGTTATCAGCCGCAAAATGCCCAACCCGACAGGCTGCTAAAGTTGATAATATATTACCATTATGTTATAAACTTTTTAAATTAAAAGTCCGGAATTTTATTAATTAATCATTAATTAACCCACGCCGCCATGCCTGCCGCATGATCCAGCGGGCCAGCACCCGCACCGTAACAGGGGGCCGAGGCGATCGCCTTGCGCACATAGGCACGTGCCCGCACAACCGCGTCCCGCAGGGCCATACCCTGCCCCAGCCCGGTTGCAATCGCACTGGCCAGCGTGCAGCCGGTACCATGCGTATGGCGGGTATGGATGCGTCGGGTCACGAATTCCTCGGCCTTTCCGCCCCGTTCCAGCAGCACATCCACCAGTTCGTCACCCTGCATATGCCCGCCCTTGAGCAATACGGCACGTGGCCCCATGGCCAGCAGGTCATGCGCGGCGGCAACCATGTTCGCCCGATTCCCGATCTCGCGGCCCAGCAGGGTCTCCGCTTCGGGCAGGTTGGGGGTCAGGATGGAAGCAAGCGGCAGCAGGCGCGCTTTCAGGGTGGACAGCGCACTGTCCTTCAGTAATGTCGCCCCACCTTTCGCCACCATGACCGGATCAAGGACATAGGGCACATCGGCGGATGTCATCAGCACGCCGGCAATCGCCTCGATCACGTCAGGGCTGTCCAGCATGCCACTCTTGAACGCATCCACGCCCAGATCATCAATCACACAACGCATCTGCGCACTGACGAAAGCAGGCGGCACCGGCATGACGTCATGCACGCCCAGCGTGTTCTGTACGGTCAGTGCCGTCACGGCGGTCATGGCGAAGCCCCCCAGCATGGTGACGGTCTTGATATCCGCCTGGATACCTGCCCCGCCCCCGCTATCGCTACCTGCCATGACAAGAATACGTCCGCGCATAAAAATCAGCCCGCCATCTGGATCGCGTTGATAGCTTCGCACATATCCTCAACCACTTCTTTCACAAGCACTTCATCTTCTGCTTCCGCCATGACGCGCACCAAGGGTTCCGTGCCGCTTTCGCGCAGCAGCAGCCGCCCCCGTTCCCCCAACCGCTTTTCTGCGGCCTTGCGGGCTTCATGCACCTGCGGGTCATGCAGCGGGCTCTTGCCCGCGAAACGGACGTTCTGCAGAAGCTGGGGATAGGGTTTGAACATGCGGCAGACCTCGCTGGCGGGGCGACCGGCTTCCACTACTTCCGCCAGGACCTGCAGGGCCGCGACCAGCCCGTCGCCCGTGGTGGCGAAATCGGACAGAACCATGTGCCCGGACTGCTCACCACCGATATTGGCGCCAAGTTCGCGCATCTTTTCCACCACATAGCGGTCTCCCACCGCCGTGCGGACCAGTTCCAGCCCCTGTGTTTCCAGATATCGCTCCAGCCCCATGTTGGACATGACGGTGGCCACGATATACCGGCTGGACAGCCGTCCCTGCCGTGCCCATGACTTGGAAATCAGGGCAAGGATCTGGTCGCCATCGATCAGGCGTCCCTTTTCATCGGAAATCAGCACCCGGTCGGCATCCCCATCAAGGGCGATGCCAATATCCGCCCGGTGCCGCTGCACCGCCGCACACAGGGCTTCGGGCCGGGTGGAGCCGCAGCCTTCATTGATGTTGATGCCATCGGGGTCGCAGCCAATGCGCACGACCTCCGCCCCCAGTTCCCACAATGCCGTGGGGGCAACACGATAGGCCGCGCCATTGGCGCAGTCGATCACGATACGCAGCCCGTCCAGCCGTAGCCCGCGCGGGAAGGAGGACTTGGCGTTTTCCACATACCGCCCCGCCGCGTCATTCAGGCGGGACGCCCGGCCGATCTGGTCCGGGGCAGCCAGCATGTGGGTCAGGTCGGCATTCATCGCCGCCTCGATTCCGGCTTCTGTCTCATCCGACAGCTTGAACCCGTCGGGACCAAACAGCTTGATGCCATTATCCCCGTACGGATTATGCGACGCCGAGATCATGACCCCCAGATCGGCACGCAGCGAACGGGTCAGCATGGCAATGGCCGGTGTCGGCATTGGCCCCACCAGCGTCACATCCATGCCTGCCGACAGAAAGCCCGACACCAGCGCGCATTCGATCATGTAACCTGACAGCCGCGTGTCCTTGCCCAGCAGCACGCTATGGCGGTGGGTCCCCTGAATGAAGCGCAGGCCAGCCGCCTGCCCCAGCTTCTGCGCCACTTCGACCGTCATGGGAAAGCGGTTGGCAGTCCCCCGGATTCCATCAGTGCCGAACAGCTTTCTTGTTTTTACCATTACTGGGGGTCTCCGGATGCATTCAGGTCGTACTCCGACCTACCTTACCTGTCAGTGACGATCCAGCCCCTGACTGACACGCACGGCCTGCATCATGGCCGGAACATTGTGAACGCGCAGCACCGTATCAGCAAAAACCAGCCCCGGCAGGCTGGCGGCAATGGTGGCCGGGTCCCGGCGGCCCGCATCCGGCTGCGCACAGATTTCGCCCAGCATGCGCTTGCGTGATACGCCCAGCACCATCCGACAGCCCAGATTGGCCAGCAGCGGCAGGCGCGCCAGAAGATCGAGGTTCCCCTCCACCGTCTTGGCAAAGCCGATACCGGGATCAACCAGTATGCGCGTCCTGTCGATACCGGCTGCCACCGCCTCCTCCACCCGCTGCGACAGTTCGCGCACCACATCCACCGCAACATCACCATAGGCCGTATGGTTGCGCATGGTGGCGGGCGTCCCGCGCATGTGCATGAGCATGACCGGGCAGCCATGCCGCGCCACCACCTTCCGTGCCGCCGGATCATATGTCAGGGCCGAGACATCATTGATGATGTTCGCACCTGCTTCCAGCGCCCGGTCCATGACCATTGCCTGCCGCGTATCAATGGACAGGTACAGGTCATCAAATGCGCGGCTTTCCCGCACCGCACGGATAACCGGCCCGATACGACGCCATTCTTCGTCCGCCGATACCGGCGGGGCGCCGGGACGGGTGCTTTCGCCACCGATATCAACGATCCGGCATCCGGCTGCATGCATTGCACGTATGGCCTCCAGCGCGGGGGCTGCATGGTAATGCCGCCCTCCATCGCTGAAACTGTCGGGCGTGACATTGATGATTCCCATCACCTGCGGGCCGGTCGGCACGCCGGCATCGGGAAACGGCGCGCTGATGCGGTCCGCAACCTGCGCCCATTGCGCGGGAATGGCGCAGGCAGGCAGGATACGTCCGTCCTCCTCCCCTCCCCATAACCGCGCCAGCGCATAGGCTGACGGCCCGCCCGCCAGCCAGCGGGCCAGACCGGCGGTTACAGCCTGCCGGGCGGCAGGCCCATGCAGCAGGGCAAGGGGTTCAATCAGCCAGTTGTGCGTCATCATCCATCAATGCGGGTATCTTGAGGACAGCCCACGAAACCACCCTGCCAGTTCCACGGGTGTTCATGGTGAAGCTTTTCCAGAATGTTTCAGGCAACGCCGCCTTTTTGAAAAAGGCGGCGCCCAAAAACTTTCATGTGTTCCTTATCAAGGAATTATTTAAAAACAATCCCTTATGGTTCAGATACAAACATGGCGGGATAGCCATGGGCCATCCCGCCATATTCCTGCGTCCGGATCAGATATCCTAGCCTGCCGGTGCGGTACCAACGCCGCCGCCACTTTCCGGTGCGGGCAGCGGGGCAACCGGCGCGGACGGCGCCGAAGGCGGCACGGACGGACGCCGGTTTTCCGGCATCGGGTCGTCAACCACCATGCGCTCGATCTTCTCGCCCCGCAGCACCTGCCGGATTTCCTCACCCGTCAGGGTTTCATATTCCAGCAAGGCCGCGCCCAGACGGTGCAACTGATCAATATGTTCCAACAGCATGCTGCGGGCACGATCATAAGCGGCATCGATCAGCTTGCGGACCTCGTTATCGATCTCGCGCGCGGTTTCCTCGGACACGTTCTTGTTCTGCGTGACACTGTGGCCAAGGAAGACTTCCTGCCCGTTACCGCCATACGCCACCATGCCGAGCTTTTCGCTCATACCCCATTCAGTCACCATGCGGCGGGCCACGTCGGTCGCCATCTTGATGTCACCCGACGCCCCGGTGGATACGTTATCCGGGCCAAAAATGATTTCCTCCGCCGCGCGTCCGCCCATGGCCAGCGTCAGCTTGCCGATGCACCATGACCGGCTTTCGGAATAACGGTCCTTTTCCGGCAGGCTCATCACCATACCCAGCGCACGCCCACGCGGGATGATCGTCGCCTTGTGCACCGGGTCGGAACCCGGCGTAAGAATACCGACAAGGGCATGGCCACCTTCATGGTAGGCGGTCATCTTCTTTTCGTCCTCGGTCATGACAAGGGAGCGACGCTCGGCCCCCATCATCACCTTGTCCTTGGCGTTCTCGAATTCCAGCATGGCAACGGTACGCTTGCCAAGGCGGGCAGCCATCAGCGCCGCTTCATTGACAAGGTTCGCCAGGTCCGCACCCGAAAAACCGGGCGTGCCACGGGCGATGACCTTGGGGTCCACATCGGACGCCAGCGGCACCTTGCGCATATGAACGCGCAGGATCTTTTCACGGCCCGCCACATCGGGGTTGGGCACCACGACCTGACGGTCGAAGCGACCGGGACGCAGCAGGGCAGGGTCAAGCACGTCGGGACGGTTGGTCGCGGCAATCAGGATTACGCCTTCATTGCTGTCAAACCCGTCCATTTCGACCAGCATCTGGTTCAGGGTCTGCTCACGCTCGTCATTCCCACCACCAAGGCCCGCGCCACGATGGCGACCGACCGCGTCGATTTCGTCAATGAAGATGATGCAGGGTGCGGCCTTCTTGCCCTGCTCGAACATGTCACGGACACGCGACGCACCCACACCCACGAACATTTCCACGAAGTCGGAACCGGAAATGGTGAAGAACGGCACGTTCGCCTCACCCGCGATGGCACGCGCCAGCAGCGTCTTACCCGTGCCGGGGGGGCCAACCAGCAGCACGCCCTTGGGGATCTTGCCGCCCAGACGGGTGAACTTCTGCGGGTCGCGCAGGAAGTCCACGATTTCCTGCAGCTCACCCTTGGCTTCATCAATGCCCGCCACGTCATCAAATGTCACGCGGCCCTGCTTTTCGGTCAGCATCCGTGCACGCGACTTGCCAAAGCCCATGGCGCGACCGCCACCGGACTGCATCTGGCGCATGATGAAGATCCATGCCCCCACCATAAGCAGCAGCGGCGCATAGTTGATCAGGTAGCGCAGGAAGGGGTTGGTATCGCTTTCCAGCGGCTTGGCCGCGACCTCCACCCCCTTCTCCGTCAGGCGGGGAATCAGGGTCGGGTCCTGCGGCGCATACGTGTCGAACGAGGTGCCATCCGTCAGTGTGCCGGTAATGTTATGTTCCTGCACCACGACAGACCGGACATGCCCGCTGTTCACGTCCCCGATGAAATCGGAATATGCCAGTTGCTGCGATGCGTGCTGCACGCTTCCGGGCTGGAAAACGTTAAACAGCAGCAGCAACAGGACGATGATGATAACCCACAGGGCCAGGTTGCGGCCGAAATTGTTCATCTTGCCTACTGTTCCATCCGCTGGCCCCTTCGCCACCACCCCACGCGGGCAGACGAACAGACGCCACGTTCACTACGTCCTATCATACATAGGACGATCAAGGGACATTCACACCCCCAATCCACCACCTTTTATGACAATGGATCAGAACGTCCGTCACCGGGGCCATAAAACATGGCCCCGGGTAACACGGGATGGGGTGGCTGGTTCACAAAAACCGCATCGGTCACGCAATCCTGCGTGCGCAGCCCGATATGCGGGACGGCCATGATGCGCCCATCGTGCCATAGCGCGGGCAGCGTACGCAACACGCGCGCGGGCCAGATGGACCGTGGCAGCCCGCCCGGCCACCATGATGCAACCGCGCCAGCCGCCCCCATGGTGCAGCCATGTGGCAGGTGCTGCGCCAGCAACACGAACCGCCGGTCCCACATCCCGCCCACACGCGCGATGACGGGCGGCGAGACCGCCGATTCTTCCCGCGCGATGATCCATTGCCCACCGCGCCACGGGATAATCTGCGCACCTGCCAGGGTCGCGGGCCGGGGCGCATGGACCAGCCGGTCCACCGCGTCGCGCGCCGGGGGATAGTCGCGCCCGGCCACCACCCGGATCATGGCGGACAGCAGCCGCGCGGGCGCCAGCCCGGCAGGCAGCACCACCCATCCCCCACGATGAAACCGGGCGTGGGCTGCAAGCCATTGTGCATCCACCGCATCCCGCGCCATGCGTCCCGCCCCGGCATGACGGGCTTCCAACAGCAGGCGCGTGGCATGGCCCCCATCATGGGCCAGCGCCTGCCGCGCCCGCGCGCGTTCCGTACGCAGGTCATGGTTCGACGGATCTTCCACCCATTCCACGCCTGTGGCGCGGACGGTGGCGTACAGGGCGGACTTGGGAAATGCCAGCAATGGCCGGACAATGCGTATGTCGGCCGTGGGGGTCACGATCGCCATGCCCGCCAGCCCGTCATCGCCACTGTCGGCACGCGCGCGCATCATGACCGTTTCCGCCTGATCCCCCGCATGATGGGCCACCAGCAGATCCAGCGCCCCGATCTGACGGCAGGCAGCAAACAGCGCCTGATACCGCATGTGCCGGGCACGTTCCGCCATGCGGCTTCCACGTTCCAGTCCCGTCAGCACCAGCAACCGGCCGGGAATGTCCAGCGTGGACAGACGGGCCAGGGTCTGTTCGGCTTCAGCCCGGGATTCGGCCCGCAGGCCATGATCCACCACCAGCGCCACCACATCGCGCCGCCACTGCCGCGCAAGGATGGCCAGCGCCATGCTGTCCGCCCCCCCTGATACGGCAACCGCAACCGGCACGCCCCCGCCCGGCCACGGACCAAGGGACGCCATCATGGCGGAAAAACGCGACGAACTGACCGGTTCAGCCAAAGTCACCAGTGCCCGTCCGCCAATCAGTTACATTTAGCGCGTTTACGATAGACCTGTTCGGCGGATTTGATACGGGCGGCAGGTTCGGGAAACTCGCTGGACAGCTTGTCCAGCGCCTGACAGGCCGAGGCCCTGTCATTCAGCGCCACAAGCGTCGCCGCCACGCCCAGCAGGGCGCTGGGCGCGCGCTGCCCGTGCGGCGCGCGGTTATAGGCATCATAATAGGCCAGCGCGGACTGGCGGTACTGTTTCTGCCCCGCCAGCGACTGCGCCAGAAGGTACTGGGCATCAACCTGCCGGGGTGACCTGGGACCGGACAGGACCTGCTGCGCATCCGCCTGCGCCGTGGCGTAATCCTGTTTCAGCAGCGCCTCATTCCCGGCCTTCAGCACATCATCCGGCGTGCGCTTGCTGGCCGCAGGCGCTGCGACCGCGGCAGCGGCTGCAGGCGCGGCCATCGTAGTAGCCGCCCCCGTGCCAGCATGACCATGCTGCATGGCGAAGTTCATGTCCTCCACCTGCTTGCTCAGCGTGGCATTCTGCTGCTGGACCTGATTGGTCAACTGGTCGATCTGGCCACGCATCTGCCGTGTCTGGTCTTCCAGCGCGTTGACGCGGTCCAGCAGCTGCAGGGTCAGGTTGCCGCTGTCATCGGCCCGGGCCAGCCCCATGCACGCCAGCGATACCCCGCCTGCCAGCATGCCCACCCTGCCCCACCAGCGGCACAGGGACGGGACAGAAAGGAAACATGACATCACAGACCGCATGGACCAAACCCTTTGAAACACAAGACATGCCAACCTAAAACAAAACCGGCCGAGCGATAAGCGCCCGGCCGGTTCCATAACTGTCACGCAATCGAAAGCGTGGGCAGAGACTTACTGTACCGCCGTGATGGCGTTACGGTTCTGGGCCCAGGATGCTTCGTCATCGCCAACGGCGGTCGGACGGTCCTTACCATAGGAAATGGTGGTGATGCGCGACGCATCGACACCTTTCGCCACCAGATAGTCGTGTGCAGCATTGGCACGACGCTCACCCAGCGCGATGTTGTATTCTTCCGTGCCGCGATCATCGCAGTTACCGGCAACCTGCACGTGCACCTGCGGGTACTTGGCCAGCCACGCCGCCTGCTTGTCCAGCGTCGCCTTCGCATCGCTCGACAGCGTGTTCTGGTTCAGGGCGAACAGCACGCGGTCACCAGCGGTCGCGACCAGGTCAGCTTCACTGCCCGGGGTGGGGCCGACCTGCTGCGTGGCTGCGCCCGTGTTCACGTTCTTGTTCGCATGATCGGAACAGGCAGCGAGAAAAAGGGCCATGCCGGCCGCACCGAGAAGCTTCAGTTTCATTACTTTTGATCCTGGATCGGTTCCATTACCTGAAACCATTTGTTGAATTTCCGGATTTAAATATAGAACGGTCCCGAGTCTCGTTGCGTCCTGCCAAACAAACTGTCCAACAGAAACCCGCGATCGCTGGAAACCGCCATTACCATAGAGATAAAACCCGGCCACAGTCAATGTTGGACAAACACATACCCGCCATTTGCTAAATGATTAGGTTGCGGAATATTGTCTGCCCAACTCGTTGAAAAACTTACTTGTTTAGCGGCGACCACGTGGGGTCCGACGCGCTACCCGCCGGAAGGGCGCGTTCATGAAAGCCGGTAATATCAATTGTATTGATACCTGTTGCAAATCCGGCACCATTGCTTCCTGCCGAGCTCTGCCGGCAGAACGCCAGCACGCGGCCATTGGGGCAGAAGGTCGGGCTTTCCACAGTAAAGCCCTGTGTCAGTATCCGCTCGCCCGTTCCATCAGGCGCCATGACCCCCAGCGAGAAACTGCCATTGGCAATGCGCGAAAACGCAATCAGGTCGCCACGCGGTGACCACACGGGCGACCCGTAATGCCCATGGCCATAGGAAATCCGCTTTGCGTCCCCGCCCGCGGCACTCATGATATAGAGCTGCGGCGACCCGCCACGGTCGGAGTTGAATACGATCTGCGATCCGTCAGGGCTGTAGGACGGGCTGGTGTCAATCGCGCCGGACGACGTAATCTGCCGCCGCGCCATCGTGGCCAGGTCTACCGTATAGATGTCCGACCCGCTGCCACGCGTAACCGACAGAACGACGGACCGGCCATCAGGCGCAAAACGCGGGGCAAACGAAATACCCGAGAAGTCACCCAGAAGCCGTTGCTGCCCAGTATTAAGGTTGAACAGGTAAACCCGCGGCCTGTAGTTCGCGTACGACATGAATGCCAGTTCACTATTGGCCGGGTTAAAGCGCGGCGTCAGCGTCAGCCACTGCCCGTTGGTCAGGTAACGGCTGTCCGCCCCATCCTGATCCATGATGGCAAGCCGCGTGACCTGCCGCGCACGCGGGCCGGAACGGGCGATATACGCAATGCGGGAATTGAAGTAACCCTGTTCACCCAGCAGGCGGCCATAGATCACATCGGCAATCACATGCGCGATGCGGCGCCAGTCCTGCGACGCGGCGGTATAGGCCGTGCCCTGGATCTGCTTGCCGGTCACGACATCCCACAGGCGGAATTCCACCCGCAGGCTGTTGCCCTGGTCCACGACCTTTCCGGTCATGGCCGCGCGTGCGCCCATGGACTTGTAGCTGCCGAAATCCGGCGTGCCCTGCGGCATGCTGGCGCTGATGGGACGGAACAGCCCGCAATTCCCCAGATCGGCGGAAATGACATCCGTGATCTGCTGCGCGACGCCGCTGCCCAGCGAAGGCAGGACAATGGGAATGGGCGCGGTGCGTGCCTGATCCACCGTAATTTCGGCATCGCCCGCCGCCTGTGCATGGGCAGCACCCGCGGCGAACAGCGGCGTGGCCATAAGGCCGCCGGCCACACCCGCCCCCATGAAGCCACGACGGCCAAAGGCCGCGGCCAGCCGGTCGGCATCATCATCGGGGATCAGTGGCTTTACGCTTGACGTCATTTTCCTCTCCTCGCCTTCGTTCCCTGTATCTCAGGGACGGAATACGAATTTCAGTTGTCTGGTCTGTCCCAGCAGGTTCTGCGGAATGGGCAGTTTGGCACAGGTGGGGCTGAGCACCGCATCACGCGCGCGTTCCGCCAGCGCGCGGTACGACGGGTCCGACGCCATCTGCGCCTGCGTCTGGGGGGCGAATTCCACCAGTCGCGCCGTACCGGTCCCATCGACCGTCACCACCAGATGCGCCACGAACTGGGCATAATTCCGCGCGGCCGTATCTTCCGAATAACAGCGCCTTACGGAATTGCCGATCGCCTTCTGCTGCGTTGCGTTCAGCGCACTGGTGATATCGCCATCCGGCGTCCCGCCGCCATCGGGCGCGCCGCCCTGCTGCGGGTTGGGGCGCGCCTTGGGCGGATGCGTCTGCTTCTGGTCCGCACGGAAGGCATCCAGCGTCGCCAGCAGGGAATGCGTATCGGGCACGTGCTTTTTCGCCTCGTTGGGCTGCGTCGTGCTTGACCGCTCCTGCACCTTGGGCGCAGCCGTCGGATCCGGCTGATCCGACGGGGGAACCGGGGCATGGGCCTGCGCAGGCGCTGCCTTGGGCGGCGTGGGCGGCAGTTTCACCGCATCGGGTGACGGCTGCTGTTCACGCGGCGGCGTTGGCGCATCCGGCACGGGCTTTGGCGCCTGCTGTGGCGGCGGCATGGGTGGCGGCGGTGGTGGTGGCGGGGCCGCTTCCTCGTTCGGTGCCTTTTCCGGCGGGGTGGGCGCAGGGGGCGCTTCCTGCCTGACCGGCGCGGGCGCCGGGGCGGGCCTGGGCGCGGGCCTGTTGCCCTTATGCGGGGTCGACGTGCCGGTATCGGCCGCGAATTCCATCTCGATCGTGGGCGGCGGTGGCGGTTCCTTGGGAACCGGCACCGGCATCCTGAGCAGTACCGCAAGCAGCAGCGCGACATGCAGCCCGCCCGATACAAGGACGGAGCGCCGCATGAGGATACGTTCGGAACGACGCGGTGGCACCACGATCAGACGGCTCCCGATACCTGGTTCAGCTCAGTGACCGCCGGGCGGCTGCTGCGCCAGCAGCGCCACGTGCGTAAAGCCGCCGGCCGTGATCTGCCCCATGATCTGCATCACCCGGCCATAATCGATATGGGAATCCCCACGCACGAAAATGCGGTGTTCGCGGTCATTCTGCGCCGCCGCCTTCAGCTGGTCCACCAGCTGGTCCGGCGAGACGGGATCATCACCCAGGTACAGGTCGCCATTGGACCGGATCGAGACGGTGATCGGCTTGGTATCGGTATTGACCGGGGCCGCGTCCGTCTTGGGCAGATCTACGTTCACGCCGCTTGTCATCATGGGGGCTGTCACCATGAAGATGATGAGCAGCACCAGCATCACGTCAACCAGTGGGGTGACGTTGATTTCCGCCATGGGCCGCCGCTTGCGCCGGCGTCCACGCAGGTCGCTCAGGCTTGCCCCCATGATCAGGCGCCCCTTTCTTCGGACTGCCGCGACAGGATGGCGGCGAATTCGGTACCGAAAGCGTCCAGCCGGTCCTCGAACACGCTCATGCTGTTGCTGATCACGTTATAGGCGATCACCGCCGGAATGGCCGTGACAAGACCGATGGCTGTCGCGAACAGGGCTTCGGAAATACCCGGCGCCACGACAGACAGGTTGGTGTTGTGCATCGCCGCGATCGACCCGAAGGCATGCATGATCCCCCATACCGTGCCGAACAGGCCGATGAACGGTGCGACCGGCCCGATGGTGGCAAGGAAGATGATCCACCGGTTCAGGCGGTCCATTTCCCGTGTAATGGTGATGGCCATGGCGCGGTTGACGCGGTCCTGCACCCCGCCATGCACCAGGTCGATGCCGGTAATGCGCGACGACCGCCGCCATTCACCCATTGCCGCGCCAAAGACCGCCGACATGGGGTGGACCGGCTTCGCCCCATCGGATTCGTAGAGGTCTTCCAGGCTGCCACCGGCCCAGAAGCGTTCCTCAAAATCATTCGCCTGCCGGTTGACCCGGCGGATGGTCGTGAATTTGTCGAAGATGATTGCCCACACAATCACACTGCAGGTTACCAGGCCAATCATTACCAGCTTGACCACAATCGATGCGTGCATGAACAGCGCCCACATCGACAGATCACCCGCTGCAGCGCCCAGATTCGCCGCGTTAACCGCTTGGTCCAAATATACCTCCTGCCCACCTTGACCGTTCGCACAAACACGAAACTTGCCCCTTTAGCAAGTCGCGGCCAACCCGCTTTCCGCACAGCCTTGCATCCCGGTCAACCCATGGCACGAAAAGCACGTGCACACTGCATGCCTTTGCCTGATTCAGGCCACAAGTTCACGTAAAAGATCACGCCATAGCGGCGGAAATCGGGCAGCACGCCCATCTTCCGCACGGATGCAGGCCAGACGGACATCCAGCAACCCGCACGCCGTGCCGCCTTCCCCATCCACACGATGGAAATCCTGAACCAGCCGGCAGCTTGCAGCCCCCAGTTCCGTCAGGCGAGTCGTGATGCGCACGATATCATCCAGCCGCAGCGGCGCGCGGTAATCGATGGCCGCATGCCGTACCACAAAGGCCAGCCCGTAATCGGCCAGCAGGTCGGACGCTGCCTGTCCCTGCGCGCGGATGGCTTCCGTGCGGGCGCGTTCCGCCAGCGCAAGGTAGCGGGCATGGTAGACCACGCCCCCCGCATCCGTGTCCTCGTAATAGATACGGAAGTCGATATTATGTTGTACCATCAATCCCATCCCCCAGCAGGTCACCCTGTCCGGGCGCGCGGGCGGGGGGTTGCAACCCAAGGTGTCGCCAGCCCCGTTCGCCCAGCATGCGCCCACGGCTTGTCCGTAGCACAAGCCCTTCCTGAATCAGGTAAGGCTCGATCACGTCCTCGAGTGTATCACGCGCTTCCGCCAGGGCGGCGGCCAGCGTTTCCACGCCCACCGGTCCGCCATGGTGGTATTCGGCAATCCGGCGCAGGTAGCGGCGGTCCATGCCGTCCAGCCCCATCGAGTCGACTTCCAGCCGCGACAGCGCGGCATCGGCCAGCGCCCGGTCCACCGGGCCGCTGCCCGCGCGCGCCACGGCGGCAAAGTCACGCACCCGGCGCAGAAGCCTGCCCGCGATACGCGGCGTGCCACGGGAGCGGCGGGCGATTTCCTCCGCCCCCTCCGCCGTCAGGTCGAATTCCAGCTTGCGCGCGCCCCGGGTCACGATCTGGCACAGTTCTTCGGGGGTATAGAACACCAGCCGCAGCGGGATACCAAACCGGTCGCGCAGCGGTGTCGCCAGCAGGCCCGCGCGCGTGGTAGCCGCCACAAGCGTGAAGGGCGCCAGGTCGATCCGCACCGAACGCGCGGCAGGCCCTTCGCCAATGATCAGGTCAAGCTGGAAATCCTCCATCGCCGGATACAGCACTTCCTCGATGGAGGGATGCAGGCGGTGGATTTCATCAATGAACAGCACGTCACGCGGCTGCAGGTTGGTCAGGATCGCCGCCAGATCGCCCGCGCGCTGGATCACCGGCCCCGATGTGGCGCGAAAGCCCACACCCAGTTCGCGCGCCACGATCTGCGCCAGCGTGGTCTTGCCCAGTCCCGGCGGCCCGTGCAGCAGCACATGGTCCAGCGCATCCCCGCGCTGCCGGGCCGCGGCAATGAAAATGGCAAGGTTTTCGCGGCTGGCCTTCTGGCCGGTAAAGTCATCAAGCGTCTGGGGCCGCAGCGACCCTTCGTTGCCGTCTTCCTCGCCCCTGCGGGCGTCGATCTCGCGCTCGGGCTGTTCGCTCATCGGGCCAGCTCCTTCAGCGCATCACGGATCACGACATCCAGATCGGCATTGCCCTCGCACCGGTCAATCACCCGCTCCACCACGGGCTGTGCCTCGGCACGGCGGAAGCCAAGGCCGGACAGCGCCAGCACCGCATCGGCCGCGATGCTGCGTGGCGTGGGAACCGCAACCGTAGCCGCCGATACCGCCACCCCTGCGGGCAGGCCCGTGGGCATCCCGTCGCACTTGTCGCGCAGTTCGGTCACGATGCGCTGCGCCAGCCGCGCGCCCACGCCGCCCGCACGGGTCAGCATGGTCCTGTCGCCCGCCGCGATCGCGGCCATGAGGTCCGGCGGCGGCAGGACCGACAGGATGGCCAGCGCCACCTTCGCCCCCACACCCTGCACGGTGGTCAGCAGGCGGAACCATGACCGTTCCGATGCATCGGCAAAGCCATACAGCAGGATGGCGTCTTCCCGCACCACGGTTTCCACCAGCACGCAGGCCAGTTCCGGCGGCTGGGGCAGTGCAGCCAGCGTGCGGCTGGATGCCTGCACCAGATAGCCGACGCCATTGACGTCAATGACGCAGCGATCCGCCTCCACCTGCGCCAGCAGGCCGCGCAGCTGTGCGATCATGCCATCCTCGTCGCATTGGCGATGTGGGCGGCGCTGGCGCGATGATGGGCGTGACAGATGGCGACCGCCAGCGCATCCGCCGCATCCGCGCGCTTCAGCAATGCCGTGGGCAGGATACGGCGGACCATCATGCTGACCTGTTCCTTTGTCGCGGCCCCGGTGCCGACCACGGCACGCTTGACCGTTTTCGCCCCGTATTCGGCCACGGGAATATCCAGCAGCATCGGCACCAGCAGCCCCACCCCGCGGGCATAGCCCAGCTTCAGCGTCGCGGCCCCGTTACGGTTGACATAGGTTTCCTCGACCGCCGCTTCATCCGGGGCAAAGTTCCGCGCCAGTTCCAGCAGCGCGTCATGCAGGTGACGCAGGCGTTCGGGCACGGACAGAGCCGAATCGGTGGCAATCACCCCATCGGCCACGTGGCTCAGCCGGTTGCCCTGCGCCGTCACGACCCCCCAGCCGGTAAACCGCAGGCCGGGGTCGATACCAAGGATGCGGACCACCGGCCGGATCAGGCCGACAGCTTTTCAGCCACGTCGTCCGGCACGTCGAAATTGGCGTACACCGCCTGCACGTCGTCATGGTCTTCCAGCGTGTCGATCAGCTTGAACACGCTGCGTGCCCTGTCTTCATCCAGTTCGACCGTATTGGACGGGCGCCAGTCCAGCTTGGCCGAAGCCGGTTCGCCAAAGCGGGTTTCCAGCGCGTCACGCACGGCGAAGAAGGATTCGACCGGGCAGGTCACTTCATGCATGCCGTCCACCGTCTCGACATTTTCGGCGCCGGCTTCAAGGCCAGCCTCGATCAGGTCGTCCTCACTGGCCGCATCAGCCGGATAGGTGATCACGCCCAGACGGGTGAACATGAAGGAGACCGAGTTCGTCTCCCCCAGCGAACCGCCATGCTTGGAAAACGCAGCCCGGACATCGGACGCCGTGCGGTTGCGGTTATCGGTCAGCCCTTCCACGATCACGGCGACACCGGCGGGGCCGTAGCCTTCGTACCGGACTTCCGTATAGTCATCGCCACCACCGGCACCGGACGCCTTCTTGATCGCGCGTTCAACCGTGTCCTTGGGCATGTTGACTTCACGCGCGGCGGAAATGGCGGCACGCAGGCGCGGGTTCATGGCCGGGTCGGGCATGCCCTCACGCGTGGCCACGGTGATTTCACGGATGACCTTGGCAAACTGCTTGGCCCGCTTGGCGTCCTGCGCGCCCTTGCGGTGCATGATATTCTTGAATTGGGAATGACCCGCCATCGTTCGTCCCTGATCCTGTTTCGTCTATCGTTCTTGTCTGTCCGCCCCGGGGACGGCTGGTCAGACCAGCCGCCCGTGGCAGTGCTTGTATTTCCTGCCCGACCCGCAGGGGCACGGCGCATTGCGCGAAACCTCGCCCCAGCTGGACGGGTCATCGGGCATGACCGCCGCCCCGCCAATGGGCGTGGCCATGGACGGGTCCGGCTGGCGGCCCGTTGCGTCGGGCATCAGGCCGGGGCCCGGCTCGTTCTCCAGCCCCGGCACTTCGGGGTCGGAGTGGATTTCGGCAACACCGGCAAACGGATTGTCAATCGGCGGGGGCGCCATTTCCACCCGCGCCATGGTGGAGGTCACGCGCACCCGCAGCAGGTCCAGCATGGCGTGGAACAGTTCGAACGCTTCATGCTTGAACTCATTCAGCGGGTCCTTCTGGCCATACGCGCGCAGGCCGATGCCCTGGCGCAGCTGGTCCAGGGCCAGCAGGTGCTCCTTCCACACCGCGTCGAACGTGGTCAGCAGAACCTGCTTTTCAACATACCGCATGACCGAGGGGCCGAAATTGGCGGCCCGGCTGGCCTGCGACTGGGCGGCGGCCTGCTCGATCCGTTCGGTCACGACGCCGGCGTCCACGCCGTCTTCCTTCGCCCAGTCCGCAATCGGCAGGGTCAGGTTCAGCGTGGCCTGCACGCCCTGCGCCAGTTCGTCCTTCAGCCACTGTTCGGGGAAGGATTTTTCAGGGATGCAGCGGGCCACCATGTCGTGGATCACGTCTTCACGCATTTCGGTGATGATGGGGGAGACATCTTCCGCCCCCATGTATTCCCGGCGCTGGGCATAGACTTCCTTGCGCTGGTCATTCATCACGTCATCGTATTTGAGCGTGTTCTTGCGCATGTCGAAGTTGCGGGCCTCGACCTTCTTCTGCGCGCGCTCAAGGGCCTTGTTGATCCAGGGATGGACGATGGCCTCCCCTTCCTTCAGGCCCAGCTTCTGCAGCATGTTGCCCATGCGATCGGTGCCGAAAATGCGCATGAGGTCATCTTCAAGCGAGATGAAGAAGCGCGAATTGCCCGGATCACCCTGACGGCCCGCACGGCCACGCAGCTGGTTGTCGATACGGCGGCTTTCATGCCGTTCGGTGCCGATGACATACAGGCCACCCGCCTTGCGCACGATATCGTGATCACGCGCCACCGTCTCGCGCAGTTCCTGCTCGCGCCGGGCGCGTTCCTCGGTATCCTCGATACCGGCAAGGCGCTGGTGGATCAGCATGTCCACATTGCCGCCCAGCTTGATGTCGGTGCCGCGCCCGGCCATGTTGGTCGCGATCGTGATCGCCCCCGGCGCACCTGCCTGCGCCACGATCTCGGCCTCAAGTTCATGGAAGCGGGCGTTAAGGACGTTATGCTTGATGCCGTGCTGGCGCAGCAGGGATGAAAGGTATTCGCTCTTCTCGATGGAGGTCGTGCCCACCAGCACCGGCTGGCCGGATGTCCTGCTGATCTCCTGTATCAGACTGGCGACCGCTTCGTATTTCTCCCGCGCGGTCAGATAGACCTCGTCATCATCGTCCTTGCGCGCGACGGGCAGGTTGGTCGGGATCTCGATCACGTCGAGCTTGTAAATATCCGCGAACTCGTCCGCTTCCGTCATGGCCGTGCCGGTCATGCCCGACAGGCGGGGATACATGCGGAAGTAGTTCTGGAACGTGATCGAGGCCAGGGTCTGGTTTTCCTGCTGGACCTCGACATGTTCCTTGGCTTCCAGCGCCTGGTGCAGGCCATCCGAATACCGGCGGCCTTCCATCATGCGGCCGGTGAACTCGTCAATGATGATCACCTTGCCCCCGCGCACGATGTAATCGACATCGCGGGTAAACAGCGTATGCGCGCGCAGCGACTGCTGGACATGGTGGATCACCGCCACGTTGTGGCTGTCATACAGGCCGCCTTCATGCAGCACGCCCGCCGTGCGCAGCAGGTCCTCCACCTGTTCCGCGCCCTTTTCCGTCAAGATGACGGAGCGGAATTTCTCATCCTTCTCATATGTTTCCGGATCGGCCACCAGGGCAACCATCACTTCGTCCACGGCACGGTACAGGTCGGAACTGTCCTCGGCCGGACCGGAGATGATGAGCGGGGTGCGCGCCTCATCGATCAGGATCGAGTCGACCTCATCGACGATGGCATGATGGAAGGGCCGCTGGACCATGTCCTCCACGCGGTACTTCATGTTGTCGCGCAGGTAGTCAAAGCCGAATTCGTTGTTGGTGCCGTAGGTTATGTCGGCGCGGTAGGCGGCGCGGCGCTCATCCTCGGGCATGTTGGGCACGACCACGCCCACGCTCAGGCCAAGGAAGTTGTACAGCGCGCCCATCTGGTCGGCATCGCGGCTGGCGAGGTAGTCGTTGACGGTCACGACATGCACGCCCTTGCCCGCAAGCGCGCTGAGATAGACGGCAAGCGTCGCGACAAGGGTCTTGCCCTCACCCGTTCGCATTTCCGCAATCTTGCCATCATGAAGGACCATGCCACCAATCAGCTGTACGTCGAAATGCCGCATGCCCAGCACGCGCTTCGATGCCTCGCGGCAGACGGCAAAGGCTTCGGGCAGCAGGGCATCCAGCGTTTCGCCCCTGGCGAGGCGTTCACGGAACTCGGTCGTCTTGGCGGCAAGGGCTGCATCGTCCAGCGCCTGAACCTGGGGTTCCAGCGCATTGATCGCGGGCACACGCCGCTGGTACGATTTCAGCGCCCGGTCATTGGCGGTTCCGAACAGGGCGCGGGCAATACTGGCGAACATGAAGACCTTCCCGGAATGACAGTCCCGCACGCCCGCAGCGGACCGGCGGGGGCGGGGGCAGGCTTGGCGGATAAAATTCTCGCGCGGAAACATGAGATAGGACCCACGCCGCCACTGGTCAACCGATGGACCGCAGCGCCATGGCGGAAACGGGGGAAAACGGCCATATCGCATCCGGCCCTTGCAGGTCGGGCCGCCCTTCGCCATGATGCCTGCCGAACGCGTTCATAACTAGGGTTTTTTGCACATGCGGACTATCAGTCCGGCAAAGGCTGTCGCAACGATGGCCCTGCTTGCTTCTTCTTTCATTGTCCCTCCTGCATTCGCGGCATCGCCCGCGCCGGCGGCGGCCAAGCCCGCGGCGCCGGCCACGGCGGACCAGAATCCGCTCCTCGCCAGCGTGAACGGGCAGGACATCCGCCTCAATGACGTGCGGCAGGCCATGGCCACGATGCCCGAGCAGCTGCGCAAGCTGCCCGACAACATCATCGTGCCGATCCTGCTCAACCAGCTGGTGGACCAGCGCGCCATCCAGGTCGCGGCCGCCAAGGCCGGGCTGGACAAGCAGCCCGACGTCCAGCAGCAGATGCAGCAGGCCGCGCAGAATGCGCTGCAGAATGCCTATCTGTCCGCACAGGTCGCCCCGACGCTGACCGATGATGCGGTCAAGGCGTATTACGACAAGAACTACGCCAACAAGCCGGGTGCGGAAGAAATCCACGCCCGCCACATCCTGGTGCAGACCGAGGCCGAGGCCAACGACGTCATCAAGCAGCTCAAGGGCGGGGCCGATTTTGGCCAGCTGGCCACGAAGCTGTCCAAGGACCCCGGATCGGCCAAGCAGAACGGCGGTGATCTGGGCTGGTTCAAGAAGGGCGACATGCTGCCGACCTTCTGGGATGCGGCATCGGCCATGCAGCCCAATACCTTCAGCCAGACCCCGGTCCATACCCAGTATGGCTGGCATGTGATCCAGGTTCTGGGCAAGCGTACCGCGCCGACGCCAACGCTGGACGCAACCCGCGACCAGATCCGCCAGAAGCTGATCCAGGAAGGCGTGCAGAAGGCCGTGAGCAACGCCCTGTCGCAGGTCAAGGTCGTGCGCTACGGCCCCGACGGCAAGCCGCTGCCCGAACAGCCCGCGGCCCACTGACCCCGGATGTGGCGCGGGCGGACGCGTAACCGCGTTCCCGCCCGCGCCACCTGCCTTATCCATTCCCCTGTTTCCCGCTGTCATCCCAGGATCCTGACCGACCATGGCCAATGCCCTGCCCGTCTCCCCCCTTGCCCGGCCACTGCCTGAACTTCCGCCCGTGGCGGGGGTGCGTTTTGGCGCAACAGCGGCGGGCATCCGCTACACGGGACGCACCGACCTGGTGATGGCGGAATTCGTGCCGGGCACGACCGTCGCGGGCGTGTATACCCGCAGCAAGTGCCCCGGCGCGCCGGTGGACTGGTGCCGCGCCGCCATGGCCGATGGCCGTGCGCGCGCGCTGGTGGTCAATGCCGGGAACGCCAACGTCTTTACCGGTCGCGCGGGGTTTGAGGCGACACAGGCCAACGCCGCCGATGCGGCGCGCCTGGTCAACTGTGCCGCGAGCGAGGTTTTCCTCGCCTCCACCGGCGTAATCGGTGAAATCCTGCCCTACCAGAAGATTTCGGCGGCACTGCCCGGCCTGTACGCCACCCTGTCGGATAACGGCTGGGCGGACGCCGCGCGCGGCATCATGACTACCGACACCTTCCCCAAGGCAGCGACCCGCACGGCGCGCATCGGGGACACCACGGTACGCATTCAGGGCATCGTCAAGGGCAGCGGCATGGTGGCGCCCGACATGGCCACCCTGCTGTCCTTCATCGCAACCGATGCGAAGCTGCCCGCAGGTGTGATCCAGTCCCTGCTGTCCGATGGCGTCAAGCACAGCTTCAACTGCATTACGGTGGATTCGGACACCTCCACCTCCGACATGATCCTGCTGTTCGCCACGGGACAGGCAGGCAATGTGGAGATCGGGGATGCGCAGTCCCCGCATCTGGCGGACTTCCGCACGGCGCTCGATTCCCTGCTGCTGGAACTCGCGCTGCTGGTGATCCGCGATGGCGAGGGCGTCACGAAGATGATGCACATCGTCGTCACGGGCGCGGTGTCCGATGACTCGGCCCACCGCGTCGCCATGGCGGTCGCCAATTCCCCACTGGTCAAGACTGCCGTGTCAGGTGAAGACGCCAACTGGGGCCGCGTCGTCATGGCGGTCGGCAAATGTGGCGAACCCGCCAACCGCGATACGCTGTCGGTCGGCATTGGCGGGACATGGATCGCCCGGAACGGCACCGTCGTGCACGATTATGATGAAACGCCCGTGGTCGCACACATGCGCGGACAGGAAATCGAGATCACGGTCGACCTGGGTCTGGGCAACGGCACGGCGCAGGCATGGGGCTGTGACCTGACGCACGGCTATATCAACATCAACGGGTCCTATCGCAGCTAAGGCGCCTGCCGGGCGCCTGATTGCGGGCGTCCGTTTTTTTCCTGTTCCGTTGCGCACGCAGCAATGGCATTGCTGTGGTGGTATACCCATCACGTCTGCCAGACAGGAACAGCCTGCATGACAAACCCGTTTTTCCGCCCTGCTTCCACCCCTCAGGATGTCTGGACCTATGGAGGGTTCTGGATCCGGGTCGTGGCCCATGTGATCGATTCCATCGTGCTGTGGGCGCTTCTGGGGCTGCTGGGCATGCTGCTGGTGCCGCCCAGCCTCTCGATCTCCATATTCGACCCGCAATCAACCGGGGGCAGCGGGGGCGATTACCGGATTTCCTATATCCAGCCAGCAGACTACACCATCGTTTCCAGCATGCCCCACCTGCACTGGAACGGTAACGGGCTGTTTGAACTGATCACCCTGCTGCTGCCTGCCGCGTACTACATCGTGTTCGAGGCGTCGTCCCTGCAGGCCACGCCGGGCAAGATCCTGTGCCGCATGCGCGTGACCGACCTGTATGGCAACCGCATCACGGCGCTGCGGGCAGCGGGGCGGTATTTTGGCAAATACCTGTCGGCGCTGATCTGCGGGGTGGGCTTCCTCATGGTCATGTGGACGCAGCGCAAGCAGGGGTTGCACGACATCCTGGCGGGCACATGCGTGATCCGGCGCGAAGCGCGCGCGCCCGCGCCGCTGCCGCCGCAATGGGGCGGCTGACACAAAAAAACATGACAAAAATGCAACCTTGTCTCCTCTGCCCGCCTTCTATTCTGATATTGAATGTTTTTCCCGCAGCATGACGGTCCGCCCCGCGCAGGAATGCGCGCGGGCGTTTTGGTGTTACGGCGAGGGACCCGGGCAACGCTGCGCAGGGGTCCCGGATTTCCAAGGAGGTGAACAATCGGCATGTCGGCCCATTACGCGACAACGGTCCATCCCGCCCCTGCCCGGTCCAGACGGGGCGGCATCCTGACATTGCTGGCGGCCTTCATGCTGGCACTGCTGCCCATGGCCATGCAGGCCCGCGCGGCAGACACCACCGCCCCGGCCGCGCAGGGAATAACCAGCCAGCAGGCGCAGCAGGTCCTGTCGGTCATGAACGACCCGCAGAAGCGCGAGGAGTTCACCCGCACCCTTGATGCCATAGCCAAGGGACTGCCCGCGCCCAGGCCGGCTGCCGCCGCACCTGCCCCGGCCCCCGCGAAAAAAGCCGCCGCGCCCGCCGATGTGTCGCTTGAACCCGACAGCATCAGCAGCGAAACCATGAACGAACTGACCCACATACGCGACGTCGCGTTGCAGCAGGGCCAGAACTTCATGGCGCTGTTCAAGGACCTGGCCTTTGTGGGCCGGTGGGTCCATTCCATCCTGTCCAATGCGGATTCACGCCGGATCCTGCTGGATGCGATGGGACGTGCCAGCATCATCTTCATCCTGGCCCTTGTCGCCGAACGTGCGCTGTCCATCGCCATGCGCAAGCCGCTGGCGGGTGTCACCGCGCGCGCGGTCGCGACCGAACAGCGCCTGAACCAGCGCCTGACGCGTGAAGACCAGGCGGATAACAGCCAGCCTGCCCCGCCACCTGCATCCTCCGCCGATGCCAAGGCCGAACAGCAGACCGAACAGACCCGGCAGCAGGATGACCGCCAGCAGCATGAAACGCTGCGCATCATCACGCGCATCCCCTATTCGCTGCTGCACCTGCTGATCAAGCTGATGCCGGTCGCCCTGTTCTGCGGGCTGGGTTATGGCGCGTCCGCCCTGTTCACCTCCACCCATCAGGCCGCGATGGTCACCATCACGCTGACGAACGCCTATGTCATCGCGCGCGTGATCTACCTGCTGCTGGAAACGGTATTCGTTCCCCATTCGCCCACCATCCGCCTGTGCAGCGCATCGGACGCAACGGCGCGCATGGTCACGCGGTGGTGGAACTTCCTTGTCGCGGCACCGTCCATCGTGGTCTGCCTGTCCACACTGGGCGGCGTGTTCGACATGCCCGCACGCGGCACGGAGGCCATCATCCGCGCCGTGGTGCTGATCGAACATATCCTGATCGCAATCTTCATCTGGCGCATCCGCCACCATGTGGGCGCGGCCCTGCAGCCATCGGGCCGCCTGCGCGAAAAGCCGTTCTGGATGTTCGTGGGCAAGATGGTCCGCTTCTGGTGGATACCGGCCATGTTCTTCGACTTCGCGCTGTGGCTGGTATGGGCGACCCAGATCCGTGGTGGCTATGCATGGATCCTGCGCACGCTGTCGCTGACAATCGTGGTCATCCTTGGCGCGCGGCTGCTGTCGGTGCTGGCCTTCAGCCTGCAGAACAAGATCTTCCATGTGCCTGAAGCCACCGAAAAGCGGTACCCCGGCCTGCAGGCCCGCGTGGACTACTACTATCCCATGGCCCGGCGCACGCTGTCGGTGCTGCTGACATTCGTGACCGTCGTGCTGCTGCTGCAGTCGTGGGGCCTGCCCGCCATCCGCTTCTTCCTGCATGGTTCGCTGGGTCCGAAGATCGTGGGCGCCATGCTGACGATCATGGTCGCCTACACCATCGCCATCGTGGTGTGGGAAGTGGCCAACGCCACATTGCAGAACCAGATCACCCGGTTCGAGACATCGGACCAGGCATCCCGCGCCACACGGCTGCGCACGGTGCTGCCGATCATCCGCACGGTGCTGCTGACTTTCATCATCATCATCGTGACCGTGACCACGCTGTCGCAGATCGGCATCAACGTCGCTCCGCTGCTGACCGGTGCGGGCATCATGGGCGCCGCCATCGCCTTCGGTTCGCAGAGTCTGGTCAAGGACTTCATCACCGGCTTCTTCATGCTGGTGGAAAATGCGATGCAGGTGGGCGACTGGGTCACGGCGGGCAGCGTCGCGGGCACGGTGGAACACCTGTCGATCCGCACCCTGCGGCTGCGCGCGGTCAATGGGGACCTGCATATCATCCCGTTCTCCTCCGTAACGTCGATTGCCAATACCTCGCGCGATTACAACCTTGTGGTGGTCAGCTTCATGCTGGACCTGTCGGAAGATCCGCATCGCGTCGCTGCGATCCTGAAGGACGAACTGGGCCTGCTGCGCAAGGATCCCGTCTATGGTCCGCTGATCAAGTCCGACTTCTCGTTCCTGGGCGTTGAGCAGGCGGATGGGAACGGGGCCAAGTTCCTTGGTTCCATCCGCACGGCTGCGGGGGCCAAATGGAAGGTCTATCGCGAATACTATGCCCGCCTGGGCGCGCGCATGGTGAAGGAAAAGGTTGCCTTCCCGATCCCGACCTCGGTGAACATGCTGGCCAATGCGCCCAGCGGCGCCCTGCGCATGAACATGGAGGAAAATCCCGCAGCCATCCTCGCCGCGCACAACGCGCAGCCTGAGGCACCCAGGCCCGTCGCCCCCGGGGCGGATGGCGGGGACGGCAAGGACGCCACCGGCCCCAAGGGGAATGACCCCTCCCATGGCTGATGGAACGCCCATGCTGCTGGCGGGGCTGGAATCCCCGCTGCGCACGGATGGCTACGCCTTCGTGCCGGCGGGGGACATGCGTCCCCTGCTGGAACAGTACGGCCTGCGTGACTGGGCCAGCTTCGCCAGCAGCTGGAACCGGCTGGGACTGGACCGCTACATGGCGGATGGCGGCCGGTACCGCCGCCGCCGCCATGCCACCTTCGCCATCAGCGCCGATGGCATCCAGCGCAAGAAACACCAGCCCCATTACCAGAGCCGCGATTATAACGAACTGAATGGCGGCATCGAACGCTGGTTCCGCTCGGTGGAACCGGAAATGGGGACGCATCCGGCGCTGGTCGCCATCCTGCGGCTCATGCACCGGATCGTGACCGACCTGACCGATCCGGCCGTCATGCCCGATACATGGCATACCGAAATCCATCAGTTCCGCATCGAGGCGCAGGGGGATAATCCCGGCCAGCCGACACCCGAAGGGCTGCACCGTGATGGCGTGGACTGGGTCATGGTCGTGATGATCCGGCGCGAGAACGTCATGTCAGGCGAAACCGCCATCCATGACCTCCAGCGTAACCTGGTGGGCAGCTTCATGCTGGACCAGCCGCTGGATACGGCGGTGGTCAATGACAACCGCGTCTATCACGGGGTCACCGCGGTGCGTCCCCTTGATCCCACGCGACCGGCCTATCGTGACGTACTGGTCGTGACATTCCGCCATCAATGACGCCGGTGCAGGCGGGGGCGTGGCGACACTTCTGCCGGCTTGCGCTGGCGGTCATGCTGGCAGTGGGGGGCGGGCTCTACCTGTTCATCGTAACGGTTGACCCATGGGACGTGCTGCCCCTTTCCCCCCGCCTGCCCCGCATACCCGTTACCTCCAACGCCCGTTACACCATGCCCGCGCTGGCGCGTAACCCGCGGTTTGATTCCGTCATGCTGGGCACATCCACCAGCCGGCTGATCCAGCCCGCCGTGATGGACCGCGCCCTGGGCACGCATTTCCTGAACATGGCCATGAACAGCGCCAGCCCGTGGGAACAGGCGCGCGAACTCGATACCTTCCTGCGCGCCCATCCCGCCCCGCGCATTGTCATGATCGGCGTGGACGCCGCCTGGTGCCATGAACGCCCCGGCAGCCTGACATCCCCCAACCGCCCGTGGCCGGAATGGATGTACGGCCACCCCGCATGGACCGGCTACCTGCACATGGCCAGCCTGTATGCCCTGCAGGAAGCCGCCAACCAGTTCCTGTGGCTGACCGGCCAGAAGACACAGCGTTTCGGCATGGATGGCTATACCAGTTTCGTGCCGCCCGATGACCGGTACGACCAGTTGCGGGGACGGGTGCAGGCCGCGTTCGACCACTGGGCGCCACCAGATAACAGCCCCGCCCCGCCCGGCATGGCCGACACGCCACCGGCCACAATGGCGCTGCTGGATTCAATGGTCGGGCGCATGCCTGCCTCCACCATCCGCATCCTGTGGTTTCCGCCCGCATCGGCATTCCTGCACGGGACGGCGGGAGGCATTGCCGCAGCCCGGCTGCAGGCATGCAGGCTGGGGGTGGAACGGATTGCCGCCCACCAGCCCAACGTGATCGCCCTTGATTTCAACCATGACAGCGCATTGACGGAAAACCGCGATAATTTCTGGGATCCCCTGCATTACCGCATGACCACGGCCCTGCGCCTGATGGCGGACATGCGTGCTGTCATACAGGGGAAACCGCCTGCGGACCCGGTACTGGACGTCCTGCATGACCCACCCGGCCTGCCCCGCATGGACCGGTAACGGGGCAAAGCCATGCGCTGCCATCGCGGAGCCTCCACACCGGCGGGGCTTGTGCCGGGCGGGTCATCTGGTATGGAAAACAGGATACCGTGAGATGCCCGCCATGCGCATGCGCGACGCAGTCATGCAAGATGGACGGGGATTGTTTTGTGCATGCCGCCCCCGTAACCGGGCAGGCAAGGTTGCGGCACTGAGGTTGGAGAGGCTGGTGAATACGTCCGTCAATGGTGCGCCGCAATGGCATCTTCAGCCCGAGGCGAACCGGACCCTTGTCACCCTGTCGGGGGACTGGATTGCACAGGAAGGACGTACGCCCGCCTTTCCCACCGATGCGCTGAAAGACGTGCCGCACGGTGAGCCGGTCGAATTCAGCACCGACCAGCTTGGCAAATGGGATACCTCGCTGATCAGCTTCCTGTGGGAACTCAAGCGCAGCGCGCGTGAAGCCCATGTGAACGTCGATACCAACACCCTGCCGGAATCCGCGCACAAGCTGCTGGACCTGCTGCCTGAAATTCCGCCCGAGCCAACACCTCCGCCGCCCCATCATTTTGCCCCGGTGGCGGCCGTGGGGCAGTTTACGCTCGACACCCTGAACGAAGTCGGCTGTGTCAGCGAGATGGGCACGGCGGCGGCCAAGGGGGGACTGGCCTCGCTGGTCGGGCGCGGGATGATGCGCACCGTCGACCTCATGTCCGACCTGAACGCCGCGGGCCCGGCGGCGCTGCTGATCGTGGGCGTGGTGAACTTCCTGGTCGGCGCGATCCTGGCCTTCGTCGGGTCGGTGGAACTGCATAAATTCGCGGCTGACATCTATGTCGCAAGCCTTGTGGCCATTGCCATGGTGCGCGAGATGTCGGCTGTCATGACCGCCATCATCATGGCCGGGCGTACCGGCGGCGCCTATGCCGCGCGCATTTCCACCATGCAGGCCAATGAGGAAATCGACGCGCTGCAGGTTTTCGGCATTCCGGTTTCCAGTTACCTGATCCTGCCATCGGTGCTTGCCCTCGCCTTCACCATGCCGCTGCTTTACCTGTACGGCTGCCTGATCGGCATGCTGGGCGGGTTCTTCGTGTCCTATATCATGCTGGACGTGTCGCCTCTGGGCTATTTCCACGAAACGATCCAGGCGCTGCCACTGGACCAGTTCACGTTCGGCTTCATCAAAAGCTTCGTATTCGGCACATTCGTCGGCCTGACCAGCTGCCGCATCGGGCTGAAGGCCGGACGTAGCGCCGCCGACGTGGGCATTGCCGCGACCAAGGCCGTGGTCGTGGGCATTGTGGGCGTGATCGCACTGGATGCGATCTTCGCGGTTATCGCCAATGTCATCGGGATCTGACCGCCATGAATGAGACCAATACCCAGATGCCCTCCACCGATGACCGCCCGGTGATGATTTCGGTCGATGACGTGACGCTGGCGTTCGGCAGCAAGGTGATCCAGCACGACGTATCCTTCCGCGTGAAGCGGGGCAGCATCTTTGCCGTCATGGGCGGGTCAGGCTGTGGCAAGAGCACCCTGCTGAAAAGCATGATCGGCCTGCTGCGTCCCACGCACGGCACCTATCTGGTGGAAAAGGACAATTACTGGGCCGGCGATGATGCCAGCCGCGTGCGGATCGGCCGGCGTTTCGGCGTTCTGTTCCAAAGTGGCGCGCTGTGGAGCTCCATGACCGTGGGCGAGAACGTCGCCCTGCCCATGCAGATGTTCACCAAACTGGAACCCGATGTGATCCGCCAGCTTGTGGAACTCAAGCTGGGGCTGGTGGGCATGCTGCATGCCATCGACCAGTATCCGTCCGAACTGAGTGGCGGCATGCGCAAGCGCGCAGGCCTGGCGCGCGCCATGTCACTGGACCCCGATATCCTGTTTTTCGATGAACCCTCCGCCGGGCTGGACCCGATTACGTCCGCCCGGCTGGATGAGCTGATCCTGAACCTGCGCGACGGGCTGGGGGCGACGATCATCATCGTCAGCCATGAACTGTCCAGCCTGTTCCACATCGCCGATGACGGCATCTTCCTTGATGCCGAGCAGAAGACGGCCATTGCCCACGGCTCCCCCACATGGCTGCGTGATCACTGCACCGACCCGATGGTCCATGCCTTCATGCACCGTGAACAGCTGGACAGTTCCGGCTCCGCCGGAAACGGGTAATGCCGATGGCCGGCAGGCAAACGCTGATCGGATCAGCCGTGCTGGGGGTTGCGGCCGCTGCGCTCATCATACTGGGCGTGAAGGGGGCGCTGCCCCTTCCCGGCCGTACCAGCGAGGCAATGGTCATTTTCGAAAGCCCGACCAACGGGCTGGATATTGGCTCCCCCGTCAATTTCCGGGGCGTGCCGGTGGGGGCTGTCGAACGCATTACGGTCAAGGTCGATCCGGCGGACCATCACACCTACATGCCGGTCTATATCCTGTTCGATCCCAGCCATGCACCCGGACGCAGCGACCTGCCGCCGCTGCCCGAACTGATCGCCAATGGCCTGCGGGCGGAAATGACGCTGCACAGCCTTGTCACCGGGCAGACCGAACTTGACCTCGACCTAGACCCCAAAACCCCGGCGCGGCTGCACCCGGGGCTGGTGGACACGACGCTGACGGAAATCCCGATGGGGCAGACGGCGCTGCAGCAGCTGGAAACCACGCTGGTGTCCACCTCCGTCCAGCAGCTGCACCATGACCTGCAGACTGCAATGGCCAGCATCCGCAGGCTGGCGGCCGACATGAACCGCGACCTGCCGGGCATGATCACCAGCATCCGCGAAACATCGGCGCATAGCGACGCGGCGGTCACCCATATCCGCACAGTCATTACGGATGTGGAAAACCGCGCCAGCATCACCATCAACAAGCTGGACCGGCTGATCGCCACCAACAGCCAGCAGTTTGCCGCGCGGCGGGCGGAACTGCTGACGCTGATCGCCACTACGCACCAGACCATGACACAGGCGCATGAGACACTTGCCAGCCTGCGTACGCTGACCGATCCGCAATCACGTGACAGGCTCAATCTGGACGATACGATGCGTGATATCATGGAAGCAGGCTATGGGCTGCGCGGATTCGCCAATGAAGTCGAAAGTAATCCGCAACTTCTGCTGATGGGACGCAATAAATGAAAACGCGCCAGCCCGCTGTCTCCCTTTCCCGTTTGTATCCGGCCCTGCGGGCAGGTGGCGGATTGCTGCTGTCGGCGGTTGTGCTGTCGGCCTGTTCCTCGGCCCCGGTCCGCTTCTATACCCTTGGCGCGCCTGCCGTGGCCGTGGGCGCGGAAGGCAGTTCCACCATTCCCATCACGGACAGCACGCCTGTCATCGAGGTCGAGCGCGCGCGCATGCCCGACTATCTGGACAGCCAGGACATCATGGTCCGCAATGGCCATGAAATCGAACGCAGCGGTCTGGGCCGCTGGGCCAGCCGCCTGTCCGTAGGGGCGACCGACCTGATCACGGCGCGGCTGGCGCAGAAATGGCCGAACCTGTTCGTAACCGACCAGAGCCAGCCTGACCGCCCGACATGGCGGCTGCAGCTCAATATCAGCCGTCTTGATGTCAGCCGTGATGGCAAGTCCGCGCTGAACGCGGACTGGGCCATCATCCCGCAGGACACGCGCGCGTCCATCCTGCGTAACCGCACCACCATCGTCATGGATGGCAATACGGCCAGCAACGCCAACATCGCCAAAGTGACGGAAAGCCTGCTGAATGAGCTGAGCGACCGGATCGAGGCAAGCTGGCCCAGCACGACCGGCACGACACCGCAGACCGCCATGACCTTCCACCGTCACAGCAAGGGCTGAGCATCCGGCACGACAGGGGTGGCCAGTCCTGTCCCGCTCTGGTTAGGCTGTGGGGTGAAACAGGCCACCTGCCCCGCCCTGCCGCCATGAATGGGGGAACCTTTCGGCATGCACGGCATTGGGTGCGCAATCCTGTCCAACCTGCCGGAGTGTCGTCATGCCCCCTCTTTTTCCGTCCCTTCGCCGGGCCGCATGTCTGATCTGCCTGCCTGCCGCCGTGTTGTTGTCCGGCGCGGGCATGGCATGGGCGGAAGGCGGGCCGGTCATTCTGGCGCAGCATCCCGGCACGGAACTGGACCGGCAGGCGCGCAGGCTGGTGACGCAGGATCTGCATGATGCCGCGAACCAGCGTGAACAGCCTGTCCTGCTGACCGGATCAGGCCTGCTGTCGGACAACCCGCGTCGCATGGCGCTGTTTGTGCAGCTACAGTCCGCCAGCCTGTGTGGCTCGGCAGGGTGTTCCACGTCCGTGTACCTGCCTGACGGGCGCAAATGGACCCTGGTGCTGGATTCCGTCAGCGGACCGATCACCATTACCCCGCAGGTGCACGGCAACATGCATGACCTGCTGGTTGATGACACCGATCGCTGGATCTGGAACGGCACGACCTATACCGACACGCAGGCGGCCCCTGAACCTGCCCCATGACAACAGGCTGGCTACCGGCCACCATTGCATGATGGAACGACCGCAGGTCAGGCCTGCCGGATATATGGTTTTATGGGAAAGATGGAGCGGGTGAAGGGAATCGAACCCTCGTATGCAGCTTGGGAAGCTGCCGTTCTACCATTGAACTACACCCGCGTTGTGGCCCCTCTATACTGCACAAGCCGTGCGGATGCAATCACCCCCACATTACGGGCGGCAGTTGACGCACCCTGCCCTGATCCGCAATAAGCAGTGATGTCCGGGGACAGTTTCCACCGGACCCTCGTGATTTGATACGGCCGGCTTGCGGCGAGGTAAAACATACGCGCTAAAGAGGCCTGATCCCGCCCGACAGGGCGCGGGCATCATGGTTTCCACGGTCGTGAACCGCCTTTTTGGGGGAATGGGCTGCCGGAACTGCCCCGGCGCTGACATCTCTGCCCGTATTCACGCCCATCCCCGTTCACAGGAATAGCCACCAGCCATGACTGACCAGCCTGATCCCAAGTCCTTCCGCCCCGCCACGCGCCTGATCAACGCGGGCCTTGAGCGCACGCCATATGGCGAAACCAGTGAGGCGATGTTCCTGACCTCCGGCTTTGTCTATGACAGCGCGGAACAGGCCGAAGGCACCTTTACGGGCGATGTCTCGCACTACCAGTATTCGCGTTTTGGCAACCCGACCACATCCAACCTCGAACGCCGCCTGTGTGACCTGGAAGGGGCGGAAGCCTGCGTCCTGACGGCGACGGGCATGGGGGCCGTGTCTTCCGCCCTGCTGGCGCAGGTGCGCGCGGGTGACCGGGTCGTGGCGTCACGCGCGCTGTTCGGGTCATGCCACTGGATCGTGGCCGAACTGCTGCCGCGCTATGGCGTGGAAACCATATTCGTCGATGGCGGCGACATGGCGGCGTGGAAGGAAGCACTGTCGACGCCAACCCGCGCCGTGCTGCTGGAAAGCCCGTCCAACCCGATGCTGGACGTGCTGGACATCCGCATGATCTGCGATCTGGCGCACAGGGCCGGTGCGACGGTTGTGGTGGATAATGTCTTCGCCACCCCGCTGTACCAGAAGCCGCTGGAACTGGGCGCCGACGTGGTGGTGTATTCATGCACCAAGCATATCGACGGACAGGGCCGCGTGCTGGGTGGCGCGGTGCTGGGCAACGCCAAGTGGATTGACGAAGTCCTGCGCCCGTTTACCCGCAACACCGGCAACAGCCTGTCACCCTTCAATGCATGGGTCATGCTGAAAAGCATCGAAACGCTGGGCCTGCGTGTGGACGCCATGACGCGCAATGCCGCGAAGGTAGCCGATTTCCTTGCGGATGCGCCCGGCATCGTGCGTGTGTCCTACCCCGGCCGCAAGGACCACCCGCAGTATGAACTGGCGAAAAAGCAGATGTCCGCCGGGTCCACGCTGGTGGCGTTTGAAGTCGAGGGGGGCAAGGACGGGGCATTCGCCTTCATGAACGCGCTGCGCCTGATCTCGATTTCCAACAACCTTGGCGATGCGCGCTCGCTTGTCACGCATCCGGCCACCACCACCCACATGAAGCTGGCGCCCGAAGAACGCGCCCGCCTTGGCATTACCGACGGGGCGATCCGCTTTTCCGTCGGGCTGGAAGATGCCGACGACCTGATTGACGACCTCAAGCGCGGCATTGCGGCGCTGGGCAACCGGTAAACAAGGAGCATCCCCTCCATGAGCAAGAACAGGCCTTTCCCTCCCCCCGGTGGGGAAGGAGCGGAGTCCCCGCTGGGCGAGACAATGGACAATACCCCCTGTTTCGAGGAGACGACCGACAATGTACGCGTGGTTGTCCAGACCTTCTGGCTGGATGACCAGTCGGAGCCGGACGAACACCGTTACGTATGGGCATACCGGATCCGTATCGAAAACCACGGGACCGAGCAGATACAGCTGCTGCGCCGGAGCTGGCGCATCGTGGATGGGCAGGGACGGATCGACCGCGTGGAAGGCGACGGCGTGGTGGGGGAGCAGCCCCTGATCGACGCCGCCGCCAGTTTCGAATACATGTCCGGGGCCGCCCTTGAAACGCCAACCGGCTTCATGGGGGGAATGTACCACATGATCCGTCCCGCGAGCCGACAGCACTTTGATGTCAGCATTCCCGTCTTCAGCCTGGACAGCCCGCACCATCCGGCCATCCTTCATTAAGTGTCCCCCTGCGGCCTGTCCCTGCCGGACAGGCCCATGCAACAAGAACCAACAGCAATGACCCCCATCGATTCCCATCCCACCCGCCAGGAAGCAGAGGAGGCCGTCCGTACCCTGCTGCGCTGGGCGGGCGAAGATCCCGACCGTGAGGGGCTGCGTGACACGCCCCAGCGCGTCATCAAGTCATATGACGAATTTTTCTGCGGCTACGCCGAAGACCCGGTCGACCTGCTGCGCCGCACCTTTTCCGAAGTCGATGATTATGACGAAATGGTGCTGCTGCGCGATATCCGCGTGGAAAGCCATTGCGAACACCACATGGTGCCCATCATTGGCGTGGCCCACGTGGCCTACCTGCCGCGCAAACGGGTGGTGGGCATTTCCAAGCTGGCCCGCGTGGTGGATGCCTATGCCCGACGTTTCCAGATCCAGGAACGCCTGACGGCCCAGATCGCCAATACCATCAACGAAGAACTGCAGCCCTATGGCGTGGCGGTGGTGATCGAGGCATCGCACCAGTGCATGACCACGCGCGGCGTGCACCGTCCCGGCGTATCAATGGTGACCAGCCGCATGCTGGGCACCTTCCGCACCAATTCGGACACGCGGCGCGAATTCCTGTCGATCCTCAACCGCCCGGCCATGAACAGCAGCGGTATCTGAGGGTATAAATGCCGCCTTTTTTTGAAAAAGGCGGCATTTCCCTGAAGCTTTTTGCAAAAAGCCTCACCAGAAAACGTCTTTACTGATCGCGCGACGTTACAGACTGACTTTTGCCCCCAGCACGGCAATGAACTGCGCCAGCCATGCCGGGTGGGCGGGCCATGCCGGCGCCGTGACCAGCCTGCCATCCGTCACGGCTGCATCGAGCGCAATATCAGCATATATGCCACCGGCCAGTTCCACATCAGGGCGGCAGGCGGGATAGGCTGAAACCGTCCGCCCCGAAATGATGCGTGCAGCCGCCAGAAGCTGGCCCGCATGGCAGATCGCGGCGATGGGCCGGTCAGCAAAGGCACGGACCAGTTCGATGACCCGCGCATCCAGCCGCAGGTATTCCGGCGCGCGCCCACCGGGCAGGACAAGGCCCGCGTAATCCGCGTGACTGATTTCGTCGAAGGTCGCGTTCAGCACGAAACGGTGGCCCGGCTTTTCGCTGTAGGTCTGCGCACCTTCAAAATCATGGATTGCCGTCAGGACATGCTCGCCTGCCTTACGGCCGGGGCAGACCGCATCAACGCGATAGCCCAGCATGGCCAGCGCCTGGCAGGGCACCATGACCTCGTAATCCTCGACATAGTCACCAGCCAGCAGCAGAAGCCTTGGTGCACTCATTATCCGCATCCTTCCCGTTATATCCGGTCAGTCGTGGTGGTCATCCGGGGACAGGTGTTCACGCAGCCGGGGCATGAGTTCAACAAAATTGCAGGGCACATGACGGCTGTCGAGCTGCCAGACCAGTATGTCGTCCCACCCGTCCTTCACCGCGCCGGATGATCCGGGCAACGCGAACAGGTAGGTGCCATTCGCCACCCCGGCCAGCGCACGGGACTGGATCGTGGATGTCCCGATTTTCTGGTACGACAGCATGCGGAACAGTTCCCCGAAGCCTTCGATCCGTTTTTCGATCACTTTATCGAAGGCTTCCGGCGTGACATCGCGGCCCGTTACCCCGGTACCGCCTGTTGAAATAATGACATCCACCTGCGTATCCGCAATCCAGCCCGCCAGTGTGGCGGCCAGACGGTCCACGTCATCGGGCACGATGGCGCGGGTGGCCACCACATGGCCCGCCGCGGCAATGCGGGCGGCCAGTATGTCGCCGGATCGGTCCGTTTCCGGCGTGCGGGTATCGGACACCGTCAGCACGGCGATGCGGACAGGCAGGAAGGTTCTTTTCATATCAAGTCGCGACATGCGGCCATGTTCACCACTCCCGCGTCGTGGCGTCAACGGGCATTGCGGGGCACATGCCGGAACCCCCACGACAGGAAAAATGAGTAATATGTGAGAATAAACACAAAATTCTGATGTATTTGTGCATTGCACAAAAAAAACACACCAAGGAATAACAACACTCTATATGAATCTATTGATATAACAAAAAAATCCCTTTACCGTTATTTTACAAAATATTAGTTTTTACATAATTCCCTTCCCAAGGTTTATATTCGGCATGAAATATGTTATCGATGCGCGAATGATCAGAACATTCTCCCGATTTTTTATACCGCTATCCCTGCTTCTTCTTGCGCTTTTCACCCTGAGTGAAACCGCATCGGCACAGGCCATTCCCGGAGAAGGTCAGGGCGTCATAGGTGCGCAGCCCAGTCTGAACGTCAATTCACGACGCAATGTTCCCGTGAACGATCCTGGGTCATTTTTCAGCGCACCATACGGAAACCAGCATTTTTTCGGGGACTGGGCCGGGCTTCAGCCCTTCCTGCTGAAACATGGCGTCCATATTGAAGCCGACGTGCATGAGGAACTGGCAGGCAACTTCCGCGGGGGCGCCAAGCAGGGCGTAACCGATGCCGGGCAGGTCGGCGTGGAGGTCGATATCGACTGGCACAAGCTGGCGGGCGCACCGAAGAATTTCTGGACACATACCATGATCGTGAACGGTCATGGCCGTAACGACAGCACGGATTACATTCACGATTCCCTTGCCGGCGTGCAGCAGATCTATGGCGCGCGTGGTAACGTGGTCGCCCATCTGGTCTACATGTATGCCGAACAGTCACTGTTCCATAACCGGCTGGATATCAGCGCGGGCTGGATTCCCGTTGGCAGCTTCTTTGCCGCATCCCCGCTGTTCTGTGACTTCATGAACGTGTCGATCTGCGGTAACCCCGCGCCGGGCAAATACGTGCCGGGTGGCCGTGACTGGCCGTCGGGCAACCTTGGCGTGGTCATGCGCGTCATGCCCACGGTCGATACCTACATCATGGCCAGCATGTTCGCCGTATCGCCGCATTCCTATAACGGCGGCATTTCGGGATGGTCATGGGCACAGAGCGGCCTGGGCAAGTTCTCGACCCCGGTGGAATTCGGCTGGCTGCCGGAATTCGGCCGCCATCACCTCGCCGGTCATTACAAGGCGGGTTATGGCTACGACAATTCGCAGTACAGCGACCTGTATCAGGACATCAACGGCAACTCCGCCGTTCTGACAGGACAGCCGTTCCGCAAGCAGTCCGGTGTCAGCACCGCGTGGTTCCAGGCCGACCAGATGTTCATCCGCAATGGCGCGGGCCCGACCAACGGCCTGATCGCGCTGGCGGGCTTCATGTACACATCGGGCAAGGTCTCGGCGATGAAATACCATGCCTGGGCCGGCATGGTGGAAACGGGTGCGGCATGGGGGCATCCGCTCGATACCGTTGGCGCCATGTTCCATTATTTCGAGATGAGCCGCGCATCCGTCCTGCAGCAGGAATCCTCGGTTCTGGCGGGCACGCCGTTCCTGTCCAACCAGTGGGGCAAGGCATGGGGCATCCAGACGCATGAGGATGTGTACGAAGTCTTCTACAACATCCACACCGCACGCGGCATGAGCTTCCAGCCCGATTTCCAGTATATCAACCGCCCCGGTGGCACCACCACCTACCACGATGCGGCGGTGATGGGCCTGCAGTTCAACTGCATCCTGTAACATCCCCTTCATCAACGGGCGTCCACACGGTATGGGAGGCGGATCATGACCGATCCCTCCTTCCTTTACCAACAGGCCCATGCGGCGCTGTCTGGCTATCCCCTGCGGGATGCCCGGCCAACGCTGGTATCCATTTCAGAAAACGTTATTTTCCGTGTCGATACGGCCGGGGGCCCACGCTATGCGCTGCGCCTGCACCGGCCCGGCTATCATACAGCACCGGAGATCCGCAGCGAACTGGCGTGGCTTGACGCCCTGCATGCGTCGGGGGTGGACGTTCCCCTGCCCGTTCCCGGTCATGATGGCCAGTGCCTGCGCACGCTGCCGGGCAATGATGGCGTGACCCGCCATGCCGTCATGTTTGTCTGGATGGACGGCTGCGAACCCACCCCGGACATTGATCCTGCCGCCTTTGCCCGACTGGGCCGCATCACCGCCCGCCTGCATGACCACAGCCGCGGCTGGACACGCCCGGACGGGTTTGTCCGCAAGGCATGGGTGCCCGACACCATGACCGGCCCCCATGCCCTGTGGGGGCAATGGGACAGGGTGCCCGGCACGACCGGGGCCGCCCGTGACCTGATCGCGCACTGCCTGCGGCAGGTTGATGCACAACTGGCGGATTATGGCACCTCCCCCCATCGATTCGGGCTGATCCATGCCGACCTGCGGCTGGCCAACCTGCTGGTCAGCGGCACGCATACGCGCGTAATCGATTTTGATGACTGCGGCATAAGCTGGTTCATGCAGGATCTTGCAGCCGCCCTGAGCTTCCATGAAGACCACCCGCATGTGCCCCGCTGGGTTGACCACTGGCTGCGGGGCTATGCCACGACCGGCACCATCACGCAGGCCGACCTCGACATCCTGCCCGCCCTTGTCATCCAGCGCCGCATCCAGCTTCTGGCATGGACCGGCACGCATCATGACACGCAGCAGGTCCGCAGTCTTGGTCCCGACTGGTCCGATCGCACGCTGGGATTGTGCCAGGCGTGGATGCAGGGCCGTCTACTGCGTCATATCGGCTGATCGCCACCGGTACGGGACCGCATAATTAGATATTTTTTTAATTCATCTTTGTGATGAAACCGCCCACATTACTTTTCAGAAAGTTTTCGAGGCGAAAACCGCATGATGCGAGGGTTGCATGAGATCAAATAAATGTGACCTTAAGAATCAGATTTCCGGCGCACTATGTCTTTTATGCCTCATTCCTGACATGTATGAACGTTAGGTAATGTGTCGTTCGGTTAACAACCCGATTCACCGGAGCCCGTCCCGTCCTTGGCACATAACGGAAAAACAGCAATGACCCCTGCAGTTGACACGATCGCCTCGTCCCCGGCAGCTTCCTCCGTCGTCGCCGTTGGCCTGCCCGTAACGCCCGAGGAAATCCCGACCCGGTCCCAGACCACGCGGATGATCTATTCCCGCCACCGTCGTGCCCTGCGTGATTATGCCCGCACGCTCAATACCCCGACCGAAAACGCCTGATCACCCGCACCGTGGGGTCAGTTGACCGCAGGTCCATCATCCGGGCCACGATAAAAATCAAACTTTGACATTATTTTCCTGTGACCGTTCAGATCGCATCCGCAGGGCAGCCAATGCATGACGGGTCGGTTCGGTCAGATCCGCAGGCAGGCCGTCGAGGGCATACCAGCATGGTCCCTCATGCTTGTCCGGTTCCATAAGGGTCGGCATACCCTGCCATGACGTGACCAGATACACCGGCGAAAGCCAGTGATACCCGGCCCTGGCATCCATCTGCTCCACAAGGCACAGCAGATCACGGGCCTGTATGATGATGCCCAGTTCTTCCCTGATTTCACGCTCGGCTGCATGGGCAGTGGTCTCGTATGGGTCCACCTTGCCACCCGGCAGGCCCCAGCATCCGGCCTCCGGCTGCTTCAGGCGCCGCAACAGCAGGATACGGCCACCCCCGTCCATAATCGCCGCGCCACATCCCACGCGTGGGCTGGTTATCGCCGTCATCGTCCGACCTCTTTTCCGTTCAAGACCCCGTTAGGACACAGCCCGCTGGTAAAAAATAAAAGTTTCCGGGAGCTGCCTTTTCCCGGAAAGGCGACGTTTTCCGACGCTTCTTGAAAAACGCTTCACCAAAAACATCCTGCTGATCTGCGGACTGTAAAAAACAGTCCCCGGAAAATACGTCCCCATACGACAAGGGGATGCCCGAAGGCACCCCCAATCCTTTTGCAGTACGGAATTATCCCGCCATTCGCGATCAGCGCGCGGCCGGCGGCCGGGCATTGGCGGTTGCAACGCGACGCCCCCATGAAATCAGGTCGCTGGTGCAATCATCACGATCAATCACGCATTCGATCAGCGTCGGACCTTCCGTGTTCGCGACCGCCGCGGCAATGGCCTTTTCCATCTCGGCGCCAGTCGTGGCGCGGAAGCCCTTGCCGTGGCCATCTTCCGCGTTGAACACGTTCATCAGGCCCGCATAATCCCAATTCTTGATGTTGTTGTAAGGACCATCATGAATCTGGACTTCGATGGTGTAACCCCGGTTGTTGACCAGGAAGATAATCACCGGCAGCTTCAGCCGCACCATCTGGGCGACTTCCTGCGCCGTCAGCTGGAAGGAGCCATCGCCGATCATGGCGATGATCCGGCGTTCCGGTGCCGCCACGGCGTAACCGAAGGTGGCGGGAACGGACCAGCCGATATGACCCCACTGCATTTCCAGTTCCACGCGTGCGCCACGCGGCAGTTTCATCTGTATGGCGTTGAACCAGGAATCCCCGGTCTCGGCGATGACAGATGTATCGGATGTCAGCAGGCCCTGAATCTGACGGGCCATTTCAGCACGCACCAGCGGGGCATTCGGCTCTGCTGCGGCCACCGGGGCCTCGGGGGTTTTGATACGGCGGTATTCAACCAGCGTCGCATCCTTCTTCGGCTGCCCCTTCAGCCGGTCGATCAGGCCCTCGATCACGTCACGCAGGTGCACGCCATCAAATGCCCTGCCACCAGCTGCGATATGCCGCGCATCCATCAGCGCCACGTTGTCGCCCCTGGGCCATGCGGTCCAGCCAACGGTCGAATAATCGTTGAACACCGGGGTCAGGCACAGCACGCCATCCGCCCAGTCAAATATCTGCTGCGCACCGGGGCTGCTGACATCGCCCCAGTAGGTCCCGGCATAGGCGGGATGATCCTCGGGGAAGAAGCTCTTGGCGGCGGCCATGGAGGTCACGGCGCAGCCCAGCGCGTCAGCCAGGCGAATGGCGGCATCCTCGCAGCCTGCGGCACGCAGGCGGCTGCCCACCAGCATGATCGGCTTCCTGCGCGCGGCAATGAAGCTGGCCAGTTCGTCAATCGCCAGCTTCAGCGTTTCCGGGTCGGACGGCGCATCGGCCATAATCGCGCCAACCGGACCGGGACGCGGGCATGGCATCGGGGCCACGTTACACGCGATTTCAATATAGGCCGGCTTCTTTTCACGCAGCGCGGTGCGGATGGCATGGTCGATCAGCACCGGCGCGTCCTCGGCCGAGGTGATCGACACCGCCGCACAGGTCAGGCGTCTGGCGATTTCAAGCTGATAGGAATAATCCGGCGTGCCAATGGTATGGTGCAGGATATGCCCGCTGCCATGATCGTTGGAGTTGGGCGCGCCTGAAATCAGGATGACCGGCAGGTTTTCGGCATATGCGCCGCCAATGGCGTTCAGCGCGGACAGCGCGCCCACGCTGAAGGTGACGACAGCAGCCCCGGCGCCGTTCGCGCGGGCGTAGCCTTCGGCACTGAAACCACAGTTCAGTTCATTACAGCAGTAGACCTGCCGCAGGCCGTCGATTTCAAGAAGCTGGTCAAGCAGGACGAGATTGTAGTCGCCCGCAACCGCGAAATGATCTTTCAGCCCGATCTGCGCCAGGCGTTCACCAAGGTAATGGCCAACTGTATACGTCATTATTTCGACTTTCCTTCCCTTGTGTGGGGGCGCGGAATACCGCGCCCTTTCCCCATACGGGGGGAGCCACATGGATGGCCCGCAGCCGGGCCATCATGCCGAAAGGACAGCAGGGCCGCCGCCGTGCGCGGCGGGCGCTCAACCTACACTTTCGGCAACCCAGTTCCGGCGCTTGGTGGCCTGGCCAATGCCCGGATTGAAACAGTTGCATGGATCAAGCTGGCGGTAATGGGCCAGCACGTCATCGGGCGCTGCATACAGGTGCCCGAAATTATGTTCCGCCGGGTACCGCGCCCCGCGCCGGTCCAGCAGCGGCAGCATACGGTGTTCCAGCGCCATGCAGTCATACCCTTTGCGGACCACGTAATCCTGATGCATCACGTGGCACAGGAAATGCCCATAGTACAGCTTGACGATGATCTCGTCATCAATGTCCCTGGGCAGCACCTCGAACCAGTCCTGATCGTTCCGGCGCAGGGCCACGTCCAGCGCCACGATGTTTTCGGTCGTATCCGTATGGACGTTACGGTACCGCACGGCGGCCCCGGCGGCGGCGAAGCGGTGCAGGAAGGCCTTCGCGCCCTCATCGGGGGTACATTCGAAGAACGCGCCCTCATGCGTCGCAAAATGGCTTTTCAGGAAATCCCGCGCTTCCTGCGCGCCGGATGCACTGACCTTGAGCATCAGGTGGTGCTCGAACCGGTCACGGTAATCACGCATGCGCGCAGGCAGGTGCTGCGGGAAGAAATGGCTCATGAACTGCATGAACCGGTCACTGAAATGCCTGGGCAGAAAGCCGATCCTGTCGGCCAGACGATCAAACGCGTTTTTCATCGCGAACATGGCTGGCAGGCGCTTCGTACCGATCATGCGGATGATGACAAACGTGTCCTTGCCGTATTTTTCGGCAATATTGAACGCGTCCCGATGCAGGTATTCGCCCGCGATCGGCAGTTCGGCAAAGGACGACAGGATGTGGCGGCGCACGTCTTCCAGCACATCAGTCTGGTTGGTGCCGATATAGAAGACAACGGGATCCTTTTCGGCCTCGAACGTATCAAGGCGAACGGCGAACAGGCCCAGCTTGCCCGCACAGCCAGCCCCTTCGTGCAGGCGGCGCAGGTCCGCATTATAGCGGGCGGGCGTGTCAGCATTCACGTCGCGCACATGGCGGGCATAGTCATCATCATGCCCGCGGCCTGCGTTCCAGCTGATGCTGGCTTCGGGGAAGTTGCCTTCCTCCACACGCTTCAGGATCTCCTCGGGGTCGCCGCCCAGTTCGATGCCCAGATGGTTGACCAGCTGCAGTTCGCCCCTGTCCGATACCTGCGCAAACAGCGCCATGTCGGTATAGGCCGGGCCACGGCGTACCAGCGCACCACCGGAATTGTTGCTGACACCGCCGAATACCGACGCGCCAATGCACGACGACCCGATGACCGAATGGGGTTCGCGCCCGATGGGCCTGAGCATGTTTTCCAGCTGGTCCAGCGTGGCGCCGGGCAGGCAGACGACCTGCCTGCCTTCCCCGATCAGGTGGATCGTGCGCATGCGCATGCCGTGCACGATCACCACGTCGCGGTCATAGGTATTGCCATCGGGCGTGGACCCGCCGGTCAGGCCGGTATTGGCTGCCTGCATGATCACGATCACGCCTGCCTTCACACAGGCCTGCAGCACACGCCACTGTTCCACCAGCGAGCCGGGCATGACCACCGCAAGGGCACGTCCCTCACCAAAACGGAACCCGCGACGGTAGGGCAGCGTCGCCCCGTCCTCGGTCAGCACATGGTGGTGGCCTACGATCTGCTGAAGTTCCGTAACCAGTTGTGCGCCCGCAGTAGATGACATGTCCTGTGCCGCTTTCAGCATTTTATTTGTTCCTCAATCCCATTCCGGAACCTGCCGGCGGCCTGTGGCCGGGCCATGCCGCATTTCCAGAATGGCGTTTCATAGTCTGGCATGTGCCGCATCGGACGACGTGCGCATAAAATGCCGATGTCGCATGTCCAAACAGAACGACCCGCCCGCCGGTCAGGGCGTGGCGGGCCGTTTTCCTCACGCATGCGGCCGGTTTTACGCGGCGGCTGACGTCTCGCCCAGCGTCGCCAGCGGCTTCATCAGCAGGTGATTCTGGGAATAGTCAACCGGCACCGAAATCACGACCGGGCCTTCGATGTCCATGGCTTCGCGCATTGCGCTGGCGATTCCGTCGGCGGATTGCACCGCAATGCCGTGCGCACCGCACGAACGGGCGAACATGGCAAAGTCGATCGGCCCGAATTCCACGCCCGATCCACGACCGTACTTCTTCTTTTCCTGCATCTCGACCATGTTGTAGGCCTGATCGACCCAGACCATATGAATCAGGTTGCACTTCAGCCGCACCGCCGTTTCCAGTTCCATGCACGACATCATGAAGCCGCCGTCACCGGAGATGGAGATCACCTTCTGCGCCGGGTTGACCAGGCTTGCGGCAATACCCCACGGCAGGCCGACACCCATGGTCTGCTGGCCGTTGCTGATCAGCATCTGGCGTGCGCGGAAGGACAGCAGGTAGCGCGCCAGCCAGATGTGGAAAGTGCCCATATCAAGGCACATCGTCACATCGGGGGTCACGAACGGCTCCAGCTCACGCACGATCTGCAGCGGATGCACCGCCGTATTGCTGGTGCTGCGCGCGCCCGACAGCGCGGCCAGACGGGTTGCGTGGTACTGCGACAGGATGTCTTCCAGCTGTGGCGCGCGCGGCAGCTTGCCCGCCTGTGCGGCAAGGGCGCGCACGGATGCCGCGATGTCACCCACCAGTTCCACCGCCGGATCATAATGCGTGTCCAGTTCAGCGGCCACGACATCGACATGGACGATCTTGCGGCCGTTATCGACATTCCACAGCCACGGATCATATTCGATCGGGTTGTAGCCGATCGAGATCACCAGGTCCGCCTCATGCAGCAGCTGGTCACCCGGCTGGTTGCGGAACAGGCCGACGCGACCGCCAAAACGGTCGGACAGCTCTTCCGATACCGCGCCCGCGGCCTGATAGGTGCCAATGACCGGCACGCCCGTTGTCGCAACCAGCGCGCGCACCGCATCGGCCACGTCCGGACGGCTGGCCAGCAGGCCCAGCAGGATGACGGGACGCTTCGCCCTGCGCACCAGGGACAGGGCCTCGTTCACCGCATCAGCCGGGGCCGCCCCCGTGGTGGGCACCTTGCGGCCGGACAGCACCTTGCCTTCAGCCGGCATGGACAGGATATCCATGGGCGTGCTGACGAAGGCAGCGCCCGGACGCCCGCTTTCGGCAAAGCGCAGCGCGTTGGAAATACATTCCGACACGGCGGCGGGAGAGGTGATTTCCGCGCTGTATTTCGTGATCGGCTGGAACAGGGCAACGGTGTCCATGCTCTGGTGCGTAAGCTTCAGCCGGTCAGCCAGCTTGACCGCGCCACCGATGGCCAGCACCGGGTCACCTTCGGAATTGGCGGTCGCAAGACCGGTCACGAAGTTGGACGCACCGGGGCCGGAGGTGGCAATCGCCACGCCGGCCTTGCCCGTCAGACGGCCGATGCCACCGGCGATGAAGGCGGCGTTCTGTTCATGGCGGGTCACCACCGTTTCAATGGGGCTGTCCACCAGTGCATCGAACAGGCGGTCCACCTTCGCCCCCGGAATGCCGAATACGTGGGTCGTGCCATGTGCGACCAGGTTGCGCACGATCATGTCCGCCCCGCACTCAGGCGCGGCCGGTTTGCTCTTGTCAGTCATTGTTCCAGATTCCTGAACGGGTAGGCGCCGCAGCCAGGGCGCGGACGGTCAATCCAAGTCAGCGGGAGGGGAAAGCCCCCTCAGCCGCCTTCAGCCACGCGAATGGCTTCGTGAATGTTTTCGGGGGACAGGTTGGCGCGGGCGAACTGTTCCGTGCGGGGCAGCTGGATTTCCACGTCGGAAATCACGCCCACTTCCAGCTTGCCCTTCAGCACCGCGTAATCGGTCACATGGCCGCCACGACGCCCGTCTTCCGTCAGGAAATGCAGGTGGTAGCCCGCGACGTTCACGCCCTGCATGTAACCCGGCGTGCGGAAGCCCAGCATGGTGCCGGTGGACGCCCCCAGCTGCATGGTCGGCTGGCGGGCCACCACTTCCAGCATGGGCGGATAGGGACGGCACTGACAGAACACGGTGCGGGTCTCGACACGTTCGAACATGCCGGTAAAGCGCACGGCGGCGAACAGGTTGGGGTTGTTGACCAGCTGGTCGACAATCGCCTCGAACCCGTCCTTGTCGCGCGCGGTGTCGATCATGTATTCCTTCTCCGGGTTGAAGAAGGTGACACAGGCGAACGGGGTCTTGAGATCACCGGGCACGCGGCCCGCCTGGCCATCGGCGCGGAACTGGTGGATCACGCTGTCATTGACGATCATCTCGCCATCCAGCCCGTTGAACGTGCCCAGCCCGAAATTGCCGTGCATCAGCAGTTCATCAAGCGTGGTTTCCCCGTCGTACACCGCGTCAAGCAGCGCCGCCATGGTGGACGTCTGGTACAGGCGGTTCATGCGCGGACGCACACCAGTCGCATCCGCGGCGCTGGAGCGGGTATCGACATCGCCTACCGAGTAGCATTTCAGCTTCAAGACCTCAGTCTCCTGCATCGGGTGGCAGCGTATGCATGGGCGCCGCACTTCCCGGTCATGTGTGATTGCAGGAAGATGGTGAGCCAGCCGGGTCCGTACGTCCAATATATATTCAAGGCGTTTTCCATATATAAAAAATATGGATTGGGCCGTACCCGTTTCCCCGCATGGGGCCTGACGTGCAGCCCCCGCGCTTGCCCAAGACAGCGCCCACCTGCCATTGTAGTCCGCGAAATAGGATCAGGAAGACTGGATTGATGAAACCATTCCACATGGCGCTTGCCGCGCTGGCCCTTGGTGGCGTTGTCGGAAGCAGCACCATCGCCCGCGCCGACGGCACGGACCCCAAGCCCCCCTATGGCCCCGGCGCGTATACCGGGGACTGGACGGCGCTGGGCCTCAAGCCCGTCACCATCAGCGCCAACAGGGCACTCGGCCCGGCGGCGCGGCTGTACCTCCGGCTGCCGGACTCGCTGGGCAAGATTACCGGCCTGACCGGACGCACCATCGAAATGAAGGTGCAGGACGACACCTCGCTGCGGTCGGTTGATGACAACCCGCACGCGGTATTCCGCCTGACATCCCCCAATGCCGCCGACCTGCAGATGCAGGGCACGAAACCGGGGCAGAAGCTGGACCTGCCGCTCAGCCGCGCGGATTAAGTAAAAAAATACCCCCATGCCGTCCGGGCATGGGGGGGGCGGAGCCGTCAGTCCCGCATGCTGGCCAGCAGGGCGCGCACCCTGCTGCGCAGTTCGTCGTCGCGCGGGACGCTTATGGCCTCACGCAGGCGCAGCATCTGCCGCCGGGCGGCATAAAGCTGGTCCAGCAGGGACAGCACGACAGGCATCCCTTCATCATTGATGCCCATATCATCGCGCAGTTCAAGGATCAGGCGGGCACGGGCCTCGTCAATCTCGCGGAACAGGTAATGTCCGCGCACCCCTGCGGGGCGCAGCCAGTCGCTGTCGATCCAGCCCTGCACTTCGTCCGCCGGCACGTTGCCGATGCGCACGCACAGGGTTTCGAGCGTGATCATGCCTTATCCTTCCCCTGCTCCCCGGCCTGATCCGCCGTGCCCTTCAGGAAGGCCTCAAGCGCGGGATCGACCTTGCCAATGGTTACGACCAGCTTGACATACAGGTTGCCGGCTTCCTGCTTGCCATGCGCCTTGACCCCACGCCCGCGCAGCCGCAGCACGCTGCCACTGTCGGAATGGGGGGGGACATTCATCTTCACCGACCCCGCGGGCGTGGGAATGGTGATGCTGCCCCCCAGCACCGCCGTCTTCAGGTCTACCGGCAGCGACATGCGGATGTCATTGCCATCGCGCGTGTAGGTGCTGTCGGGGGCGACGGTGATGGTAATCAGCGCATCACCGGCGGGACCGCCCTGCACGCCCGGATCGCCCTTGCCGCGCAGGCGCATCACCTGGCCGTCGGTAATGCCGGCGGGGATCTTCACATCCAGCTGAGTGCCGCCGGGCAGGGTAATGCGCGACGTACCGCCATTGACGGAATCAAGAAAGCTGACGGTCAGGGCATACTGGCGATCGGCCCCCTTCTGCGGCCCCTGCGGACGACGGCGGAAGCCACCGCCAAATCCGGCGCCACCGCCCTGACCGAACATGGTGCCGAAAATATCGCCCAGGTCATCTTCCGAAAACTGGCCGCCGCCATAATTGAAGCCCTGCGCCCCTTCGGCATGATCACGGTAGCCGCCGCGCCCGCCGCCAAAGCCGAAGCCTTTTTCCTGCCCCGTGGCGTCAATTTCGCCACGGTCGAAGCGGGCGCGCTGTTCCTCGTCCGACAGCAGGGCATTGGCTGCGCCCACGGCCTTGAAGTTCTCTTCCGCCACCTTGTCACCGGGGTTAAGGTCAGGATGGTACTTCTTGGCCAGCTTGCGATAGGCCTTGCGAATGTCATCCTGGCTTGCCGTGCGGGCGACGCCGAGTACTTCGTATGGATCCTTGCTCACTTAAAAATCATCCTCCGTCGGAACATGCCAGCCCGGCCTGTGCCACGCCCGTTATCGTCCCGAACACCATGAATACGACCTTGCGGTCACTCTTACCTCGATAATGGGAATTGGGGCGCACAGGGTCAATGAAAGCGGGGGGAAATCTTTATTTCCTGCATGGCAGGCAGAAGAAAATAACAAAACGGAGACTTCGAAATAACATTTTTTGTATTTTTAATTAAATGAAAAATGAAGTATTTGCCCATGACAATAGAAATATAAAAAAGACCCCCGCAGATGCATGCCGTTTTCATCACCCTTGCATTACTGACCGTTACCGGAATCAGCAGCCTGATCTCACGCGTGGGACGGATTCCCGTGCCGCTGCCCCTGATCCAGATCGGGGTGGGGGCGATTGCCGCCCTGGCGGGGCTGAATATCGGTTTCGATCCGGACATGTTCCTGCTGCTGTTCATTCCGCCGCTGCTGTATGCCGATGCCTACCGCATGCCGATGCGCGAATTCGGGGAACTGCGGAACATCATCATCATGATGGCGCTGGGGCTGGTGGTCTTTACCACGCTGGCGTGCGGATACTTCATCCACTGGCTGATCCCGCCCATCATGCTGCCCGCAGCCTTTGCGCTGGCCGCCGTCATGTCCCCCACCGATGCGGTTTCGGTCGGCAGCATGATCGAAGGCGGCCGTGCGCCCGCACGCGTGGTGCATATCCTGCATGGGGAGGCGCTGCTGAACGACGCATCGGGACTGGTTTGCTTCAAATTCGCGGTGGCTGCGGCCATGACGGGGCTGTTTTCCTTCCAGCAGGCGCTGGGCAGCTTCATCTTCATGTCCACGGGCGGCATCCTGATCGGGATTGCCTGCGCATGGGCCGCCTGCCGGGCGGAACACGTGCTGCTGACACGCGGCTATGACGATCCGCCCACCCATATCACGCTGGCCATGATGCTGCCGTTCGGCATTTACCTGATTGCCGACGCGCTGCAGTGTTCGGGCATCCTGGCCGCCGTGGCGGGGGGCATGACCGTCAAGTTCACCGGCGTGATGAACGAAGCCCGGACCGAGACGCGGCTGAAGGCCACCACGGTGTGGGACATGGTGAACTTCACGTTCAACGCCGTGATTTTCCTGCTGCTGGGCCTGCAGCTGCCCGACCTTGTCAGCGGAGGGGCCGCCATCGCACGCGCGGGCGGGGTATCGCCATGGTTCCTGATCCTGGCCATTGTGGGCATCCAGCTCATGATGAGCCTGATCCGCTTCGCATGGATCTGGGTTTCCATTTCCGCACGGCGGCTGTTCGCCCATTTTCGCCACCGCAAGACGGTCATCCCCTCTGCCCGCACCGTGATGCTGATGACGGTGGCGGGCACGCGGGGGGCCATTACGCTGGCGGCCGTGCTGTCGCTGCCGGTGGCGTCGGCGGCGGGACCGGGGTTTCCGGGCCGTGACCTGCTGGTGACGCTGGCGGCGGGGGTGATCATCTGCTCACTGCTGCTGGCCAGCATGGCCATTCCGCCGCTGCTGCATGGCATGCGCACCGATGAAGAAGACCCCACCCTGCATGAACTGGACATGATGCGCATCGAACTGGCGCAGACTGCCATCGAAACCCTGCATGCCGAACAGGCGGCGCTGGCGCAGCAGGAAATCGATGGGCTGCCCGGCCATGAGGAATCGGTAGACCTGAAACAGGAAGCCATTGGCCGCCTGCTGCATGAATATCAGGACACGGTGCACAGGCTGGACAATTCCCGCGCAGCGGAGGCCAGCATCCGCGCCACCGCCATCCGGGAAAAGCGCGCCGAACTGGCGCTGCGCTTCCGGATCATCCGGCACATGCGCGAACGCCTGCACATGCGCGTGGTCCAGAAACACATCAATGACGAAACCGAATGGACCATCAACCAGGAACTGGACTTCATTGAACAGGAACTCCAGATCGAGGCGCGCTCCCTGCCCCGTCCCGACAGCCTGCCCGCAGAAGACCACGAAACCACAACCCAGCCCACCAGTGCACGCATGGCCAGCGCCGTCAGCCACTGACACGGCCGGACGGTGCCCCTATACCCGCAACAGAGCTGCAAACCGGAGAAACTGCCCATGACGCCCCTCCTACGCGCCCTGTTCGCGGGCGCGTGCCTGACCGCTGCCCTTGCACCGCGTGCGCAGGCCCGCTCACATCATTTCAGCGTGCCCCAGCACCGTGTCCATGCGGATTCCCCCTATGGTCATGTCAGGGGCTACATGCCGGCAATGGATGAACACGATCCCCGCTACGTCGCCGCTGAACAGAAATGTGAGACAAAAGCCTCGATGGGCGCGCTGTCCAGCAACAATTCAGGCAGCGCAACCACCACGGTGGGCAGTACCCATATCCGCTTTTTCTCGGAATGCATGGTGGCCGAAGGCATGTGGCGCACACAGTCCTCCAACAATACGGGTGACCGGATCGGCAATTAGTCCGTCCCGGGCCATCTGCGCGCAGATACTTCGGGACATGCCACCTGCCTGAAAACGCCTGTTTTTCATCGGAATGAATGGCGCATTTTCACCCCTGTACGGACCGCCCCCCTTCCACCGGGGCGGTGCACCCCGTATGGATTGGGCACGCCGCCTGCAATGGAGTGCCGATTTTGCGCAAGATCGCCCTTTTCGTTTCCCTGGCCTGCCTTGCCGCCTGTGCCCATGGTCCTGACAACCATACCCGGCGGGCGACCACGCCGGTTGCGCAATACGCCACCGGGGCCGGACCGCTGGCGGTCAGCGCCCATGTGCCTGACTTCGCCACCCGCAATTACGAACCCTTTACCCGGCAGGACGTGGTGGCCATCGCCCTGCGCGAATGGCGGCTGTTCGGGGAACCGGTCAGTGATGACGATCCCCTGCTGCGCCCCGAACCAACCACGCCCGTGGTCAAGCCCGAGCGCACGCCCGGGCTGTGGCAGCGCGTGGGCGAATACTGGTGGATTGGCCAGGACCCGCAGGAAACCGAGATCGCATGGGACGGCAAGCATGATGCGGACGGCCATATAACCGATTTCGTTCATGATGGCCGCTTTGCCTGGTCTGCGGCGTTCATTTCGTATGTCATGCGGGTGGCGGGGGCGAATGACCGCTTTGCCTATTCCCCCAACCACGCCACCTACATCAACGCTGCGGCATCGGGACAGGAAAAGGGCGTGAAGGCGCGCAACCCCGCCCGTTACGCGCCAAAACCGGGGGACCTGATCTGCGTGGGGCGCGGCGCCAGCAAGTCGGTGCGCTTCCGCGACCTGCCCACGCCACAGGGCTTTCCCGCCCATTGCGGCATCGTGGTGGCAGGCCCCCATGACGATGCGCCCTTCGGCCATGAAATCAGCATTATCGGCGGCAACATAGATGACGCGGTCGCGCTGACCCATGTCCCGGTGGGACAGGACGGGCGGCTGTTCGACCACAGGGGCCGAAGCCTTGACCCCCGCTATCCCTGGTGTGCCGTGCTGCAGGTCCGCTATGACGCCGATAGCGAGCCACAGACGGACCAGTAACCACCCCGCCCGACAGGACCACGCCCACCGGGCCGGGCAGTGCCTGCCGGATGATCAGCCACGCGACCACGGCAGTTCGGATGCCTGCCAGCCCGCAACGCAGCCGCGACGGCCGGTTGCGTCTTCCGGCCCTTCGAACCCGTCAGCCACGTTATGCACGTTGTGGTACCCCGCATCATACGCCGCATGGGCTGCGGCCATGCTGCGCGCGCCGGAACGGCAGATGAAATAGACCTCATCCGTTTTACCGATCCCCGCCTTTTCCAGCGTGGTGACGAAATCCGGGTTGACCTGCCCCGCAGGCGGCAGCTGCCAGCTGTCACGCACCAGCGTCCGGCCCGCGCCCGACAGATCGGGCACGCCGATATGCTCCCATTCCATGGGGGTACGCACGTCAACCAGCCAGGCGTTGGGGCGGCTGCGCACGGCCTCCCATGCGGCGGTGGGGGAAATATCGTCGATCATTGCTGTTTCCTTTCATCGGGAAAACCTGTTTAGGGATATGCCAAGCCGCACGCATTCCTGATAGTAAGGAATGCAACACGCCCGGCATGGCCGCCATGTCCGGCCGCCGTGCCGCATGATATGACCCAGACCAGTGAAGGTGCTGCCTTATGGCCGAAAGTGCAAATCCCGCCTCATCCCTCTCACCGGACATGCCGGCCGCCATCGGCCATACGCCCCTGATCCGCCTGCGACGGGCATCGGAGGCAACGGGATGCGATATCTACGGCAAGGCGGAATTCATGAACCCCGGTGGTTCGGTCAAGGACCGCGCGGCCCTTGCCATCATCAACGACGCCGAACGCCGGGGCACGCTCAGGCCCGGCGGCACGATTGTCGAAGGGACGGCGGGCAATACCGGCATCGGTCTGACGCTGGTGGCCAATGCGCGCGGCTACCGCTCGGTCATCGTGATGCCCGAGACGCAGAGCCGCGAGAAAATCGAGTTCCTGAGCATGATCGGCGCCGACCTGCGCCTTGTCCCCGCCAGGCCGTTCCGCGATCCCGGCAACTACGTCCATGTCTCGCGCCGCCTGGCGGAGGAAACCGGCGGCGTCTGGGCCAACCAGTTCGACAACACCGCCAACCGCGAAGGCCACCGCCACACCACCGCCCCCGAAATCTGGGACCAGATGGGCGGCAGGATCGATGCCTTCACCTGCTCATGCGGGACGGGCGGCACGCTGGCCGGTGTCACGCTGGGGCTGGAAGACTGCGCGAAACAGGCCGGTGTCGCCCGCCCGCGCGTCGTCCTGGCCGACCCTGAAGGGTCGGGCCTTTACGGCTGGGTCAAGACGGGCGACCTGTCGATCAGCGGGTCATCTGTAACCGAAGGCATTGGCCAGTCGCGGGTGACAGGCAATCTGGAGGGCCTGCATTTCGACGACGCCGTGCGCATTCCCGACCCCGAGGCGCTGGAGCAGATCTATGACCTGCTGATCCATGAAGGACTGTCGGTTGGCGGGTCGGCCGGCATCAACATCGCCGCCGCCATCCGGGTCGCGCGCGCCATGGGGCCGGGGCACCGCATTGCCACCATCCTGTGCGACGGGGGGGCGCGGTACCAGTCCAAGCTGTTCAACCCCGAATTCCTGCGCGCCAAGGACCTGCCGGTTCCTGGCTGGCTGGCCTGAGGCCGCGCGCCTGATCCTGATAGGGCGGTAATTGCAACGGATTGAAACATCTGATGTTCCCGCCCCGATGGTCATGTAGGATGGTATCATGAGCCCGCTGCCCCATATCCTGATCATTGACGATGATCGCGAGATCCGTGACCTGCTGGCACGGTTCCTTGAACGCAATGAACTGCGCGTCACCACCGCGCGCGACGGGCAGGAAGCCCGCCGCCGGTGGGCGGAGGGGCATTACCAGCTTGTGATCCTCGACCTCATGCTGCCCGGCGAGAGCGGGCTGGACATTTCACGCTGGCTGCGCACGCAGGCCAACGTGCCCATCGTCATGCTGACCGCCATGGGCGATGATACGGACCGGATCATCGGCCTGGAACTGGGGGCGGATGATTACGTGCCCAAGCCCTTCAACCCGCGTGAACTGCTGGCGCGCATCCGCGCCGTGCTGCGCCGGGCCAGCGACACCCCCGACCCCCGCAGCGTGCCGGTGCTGCACACGCTGCGTTTCGCGGGGTGGCAGCTTGATACGGGGCGGCGGCGGCTGCTCAACCCCGACGGGGTGGAAGTCCCGCTGACCGGCGGGGAATACGACCTGCTGCTGGCCCTGCTGGAACGGGCCAACCGGGTCATGACCCGCGACATGCTGTTTGACCTGCTGCGCGGCCGGCAGGCCGGCCCGTTTGACCGGGCGATCGACGTGGCCATAAGCCGCCTGCGCCGCAAGCTGGAAGATAACGGACGCAACGCGCAGCTGATCAAAACGGTACGGGGCGGTGGCTATGTCCTCGCATCAGAAGTCGAGCGTTGCTGACCGACGCCCATGTCCAATTCATCCTGGTCGTCATTCCTGTCTTCCCCCGAAACCGATGAAAGCACTGCGCCCGGCTGGACGCAGCGCATCCGCTCGCGCCTGCTGCCGCAATCGCTGGCGGCACGCACCACGCTGCTGCTGATTGGCGGGCTGGGAATCATCCAGATTATCGGCCTGACCATCCACGCGATGGACCGGTTCGATTTTGACCAGCGCATGATCTATGAACGCGCGCGCAGCAAGATGTTCACGTACTACCGCGCCATAGTGGAAACCGCGCCGTCCGACCGCGACCGGGAACTGGCCGCCCTGCACCTGCCGGAAAACGTCACCATTACCCTGACCCCCGGCCCCGAGCCAGACATGATCAATGCGCGCGCGCTTCCCGGTCGCCCCCCCTTCGCCGCGCACATGCACCAGCCACATGAATGGAACGGCCCCAGACCCGATGACATGGGTCCTGTCCCCTTCGGCTCCGGCAGGCCGGATGGTGGGGGCGACGGGTCGCCCGGACGGCATGATGGCGGCGGTCCCTTCAGCCCCGACAGCCCGGGCGGGCCGCATGGCTTCGGCCCGGAGAACGATCAGGGCATGGGACCGCTGCCCCCTTCCATGCGCCCTGAACAGGTGCTGGTTTCCCCCGGGACGGGACGCAGGCGGGCGGTGGCCTTCCTGCTGCCCGATGAACGCCGATGGGTCACCATCCATTACGTGCTGCCCCGGCCCAGCCTGTTCCGGTCCCCCACGTTCCCCATTGCCTTCCTGATCATGACGTTCACGGGGGGGGTGCTGATCCTGTGGGGCGTGCGCAGGCTGATCGCGCCGGTCAGCACCCTTGCCGCCGCCGCCGAGGAGCTGGGCCGCAACATGAACGCGCCCCCCATGCCCGAAGACGGCCCGCGCGAAGTGGCCCGCGCCGCCCATGCGTTCAACACCATGGCGCACCGGATCCGCCGTTACCTGACGGACCGCACGCTCATGCTGACCGCGATCGGCCATGACCTGCGCACGCCGATTACACGGCTGAAGCTGCGGGCCGAATTCATTGAAGATGATGAAATGCGCATCAAGATGCTCAGTGATCTTGATGAACTCGAAGCCATGGTCGCCGCCACCCTGGCCTTCGGCCGGGATGCGTCCCAGCGCGAACCGATGGGACAGGTCAACCTGACCGCGATGCTACAGACCATTGCCGATGAGGCCGCCGAAACCTACCTTGATGCGGCGGACCAGATCGTGTTCGTATCGGAAAACATGCCCGACGTGCTGGTGCGCGCGCGCCCTATGGCGCTCAAGCGCGCGCTGAGCAACCTTGTGACCAATGCGGTGAAATATGGCGATGGCGCCAGGATCACCCTGCTGCATCCCCACAAGGGCGAAGGCGAGGACGCCGGCGAATACAAGGTCACCATCCTGATCGAGGATGAAGGCCCCGGCCTGCCCACCGAAGACCTTGAACGCATGTTCGATCCCTTCGTCCGCGCCGAACAGAGCCGCAACCGCGAAACCGGCGGCACGGGGCTGGGGCTGTCGATTTCGCGCAACATTATCTGGGGGCTGGGCGGTGATATCCGTCTTGGCAACCGGCAGCCTCACGGATTGCGTGTGACAGTCACACTTGTCTGCTAAGGTCCGATTCCCGTACGGACAATTCAGGATATAGCGTTCAATGCCGGACAGAACACACCGCTATCAGGTCTCGCTTTTATGGACCGGAAACGGCGGAAATGACGGGGCTTCCCGGCAGGCCCATCATCGTGATTACGAACTGCACTGCGTGGGCCGACCGGTTATCGACGGTTCGGCCGCACCTGCCTTCCGCGGCGATTCCCAGAAATGGAATCCCGAAAAACTGCTGCTCGGGGCCCTGTGCGCCGATCACCAGCTCTGGTTCATTCACCTGTGCACCGCCATGGGAATCGGCATCCTGTCCTATTCCGACAGCGCCGAAGCCCTGCTTGATGAATACGAGGACGGTTCCTTCTCCATCACACAGGTCATCCTGCGGCCCCATGCCGCCATTTCCACCCCCCATGACATACAGCAGGTGATCGACCTGCATCAGGACGCCACGATGCGCAGCTGCATCGCGCGTTCGGTCAGCTTCCCGGTATTGTGTGAGCCACGGGTAACCGGCGCGCAATAATGCCTTGCCGTGGGAGAGACGTAATGGCATTGCCCGATAATGCTTGATCGCCTGTATGCCCGCATCATTGCCCTGGCCGCCAGCCGACATGCCATCATATGGCTGGCTGTCATCGCCTTTGCCGAAGCCAGCGTTTTTCCGCTACCCCCCGACATCATGCTGGTGCCCATGGTGCTGGCGTGCCGGGCACGCGCCTTCCGCCTTGCGGCCATCTGCACGGCTGCCAGCGTATGCGGGGCCATTCTGGGGTGGACCATCGGGTCATTCCTGCTGGAATACATTGCGATGCCGATTGTGCGTTTCTATCATGCACAGAACACATTGCTTGTCCTGCAGGAACGCTTCCGGGAATGGGGCGTGTGGATCATCCTCATCAAGGGGCTGACCCCCATCCCGTTCAAATTCGTCACAATCGCCAGCGGGGCGGCCCACCTGCCGCTCGCGCCCTTCCTGCTGGCCTGCGCGGTGACGCGTGGGGCGCGCTTCTTCCTGCTGGCCGCCCTGCTGCGCCGGTTTGGCGCGCCGATCCAGGCATTTATCGAACGCCGCCTGCCGCTGGTGGCGGGCCTGTTCGCGCTGGCGCTGATTGGCGGCATCGTGGCGCTGAAATACATATGACGGACCGCCCGCCGCCCCGGTCCGCCCGCATGGCAGTGTTCGGGTCAGGCGCGGCGTGATATGACGAACCAGTCATGATTTCATCCCCGCGCGGACTGCACCATCCTCGCGGGCCTATATTCCAACGGGTGGGGGAGCACATTCATGCCGCAGCAGGTTGCCGTCATTACCGGAGCGGGCGCAGGTATCGGCCGCGCCACAGCACGCACGCTGGGCCGCGCGGGGTGCGATGTCGCCCTGCTGGGCCGTAACCGCGACCGGCTGAATGATGCGGCGGCCGAACTGCGCGAACTGAACGTGCGCACCCATATCGTCTGCGTTGACGTGGCCGATGCCAAGGCCGTCGATCAGGCGGCCGAGGAAATCGAGGAAACCCTTGGCGCCATCACCCTGTGGATCAACTGCGCGGGCGCCAGCGTGACCGGGCAGGTCGCCGCCCTTGACCCCGATGAAATCCGGCGCGCGACCGAAGTGACCTATCTTGGCACCGTCAACGGCACCCGCTCCGCGCTGGCGCGCATGCGCAGGCGCGGACATGGCACCATTGTCAACCTCGACCGTCTGGCCAGCCTGCGTCCGCCGCCGCTGCAGGCCGTGGAAAACGGCGCCCGCGCCGCCGTGCGCGCCTTTTCCGAAAGCATCCGTCCGGAAATCCTGCATGATGGGGACCGGATCAATATCGTGCTGGTGCACCTGCCCTCCATCAACACGCCGCGCTTTTCATGGACACGCAACCATACCGGCAAGCGCCTGAAGCCGATGGGCCCGGTTTACGAACCCGAAATCGCCGCCGAAGCGATATGCCGCGCCGCCTTCGGGCGTGAACGTGACATATGGGTTGGTCTGTCTGGCGTGCGCAACTGGGCGCTGGCCACCTTCCTGCCTGGCCTGTCGGACCGCTGGCTGTCGGGCAAGGGCTATGCGAAGCAGATGGAAAAGACGCCGGTTGCGGGCAACGAACCCGATGACCTGTATGACACCGTGCCGGGGGCCTATGCCGCCCATGGCCGCTTTGACATGATCACCCGCAAGAGCATGCCCCTGCTGCTGACCAGCCGCCATGCACAGCTGGCCACCGTCACGGGGCTTATGGGCATCATAATGCTGGCCCTGCGCCGCAGGCGGGACTAGGCGCGCATCCCGCCACGGGCGCCTCTTTTTCAAAAAGGCGGCGTTCCCCGAAGCGTTCTGGAAACAGGCTTCACCAGAAGCGCCTTCCCGAGCCATGGCATGTTTCACGGGCTGCCATCTGCGACAGCCCGTGCCCTGTCAGGCGGATAGCGAATCGGCCCGGGCGTCCAGCCGCGTGCCCGCGCGGCACAGATCGCCTGCCCAGACCCACCATTTCCCCTGACGCACCGCAGGTTCAGCCGCCCGTGCCGCCTCCGGGCTGTCAAACAGGGCGAAGCAGGTGGCGCCAGACCCGCTCATCCGCGCAAGGCGGCAGCCGGGTGCGGCGCGCAGGGTATCGAGCACGGTCGTGATCTCGGGACAGATGGCGCAGGCCGCATCCTGCAGGTCATTGGTCTGTGCCGACAGGTCACGCACCATGTCCGCCAACGTATTCCACCGCGCAGGCAGGTCCGCACGTGGCGTAAAGCCCGGTGCACGCGTGCGGAACACCTGTGGGGTGGATACGCTCTGCCCGCAGTTGACCAGCATCATCCCACACGGCGGCAGGCCGGGGGCGGGGGTCAGTTCCTCCCCGATTCCTTCCATCCGGGCTGGCAGCTGGTCCAGGCATACCGGCACGTCCGCGCCCAGACGGGTCGCCAGCATCATGAGGTCGGCACGGTCGATGGACAGGTCCCATGCCTTCAGCAGCAGGCGCAACGCGGCCGCAGCATCCGCCGATCCACCTCCGATCCCCGACGCCACGGGCAGTTCCTTGCGCAGCACGATCTCCACATCAGGCAGGCGGGCGGCGACATCCGTCCCCACATGCGCGCACAGCAGCGCGCCCGCGCGTACGATCAGGTTATCGGCGCTGTCATCCAGCAGGCCGGGAGCGAATGTCCCCTCGATCCGCAGGCGAACATGGCCGCCGCGTCCGCTCCCGCAGTCCAGCCGCAAGTCGTCCGCCGCCCCCGCGAACACCGCAAGGCTGTCCAGCAGGTGATAGCCATCATCACGCCGTCCCGTGACATGCAGGTACAGGTTGATCTTTGCATGAGCCAGTTCACGTAGTGGGGACATCAGTGATGGGTTCCATTTGCCTGTGAATGGGAAGGGGCGGCTGGGGCAACCGCGGGCCTGAGGTCAGCAGGCAGCGCCACGCCGGGATGCCCCGCATTGGCCTGCCATGCCCTGGCGTAGGTCAGGGCCGCCGTGATCTTGCGCCGGTCCATGGGGTCGGGCTGGAACTGGATTGCGTTCTGCCATTCATTCACCGCTTCCAGCCTGCGCCCCGCCATCCAGTACGCAACGCCAAGGTGGTAATTGATGGCCGGGTCCTGTGGCATCTGCTCGGCGGACTGTTCCAGCAGGGGTAGGCCTTCGGCCACATGGCCAAGCCGCATGAGCACCCAGCCCACGCTGTCACGGATCTGGTTGTCGGACGGCGCCAGCGCCAGCGCGCGCCGCAGGTAGGTTTCCGCCTGGGCGGGGTCGCCACCATGTTCGACCATGGAATAGCCAAGGTAGTTCAGCAGGTCCGCCTCGTTCGGGGAAAGCTGGAGGGCATGCTGCAGCAGCGCGCGCGCCTGCGGCCAGTGGTCCTGCCGTTCCTGTGCGATCGCCTGCCCGAACAGCAGCCGCCAGTCATCACCCTCCAGCGGGTGATGGGTCAGCGCCATGGCATGCTGGTACGCATCCAGCGCCTCCGCCCATTTCTGCTGGTCCAGCAGCGCATCGCCAAGGCTGGACCACAGCATGCGGTCATCGGGGGCCTGCCGCAGCAGGTCGCGCAGTTCCCGCGCCGCCTGTTCCTTATGCCCCATCACCACGTCAAGGTCGGCCTGTTCAGTCCGGTAAACCGGCAGCAGCGGATCATCGGCGGGTGCGCCATCCAGCGCCTCGCGCGCCTGTCGGTCCTGCTTGCGGGCATGAAGCGTGGAGGACAGCAGCAGCCGCGCTTCCGAATCCGCCGGATCCAGCATCAGCGCCATGCGCAGCATCATCTGTTCGGTCCCGCGCAGGGTACCGATCTCCATTGCCGCATCGGCGGGCTGGTGATCGTCATCCACGCCATCGCGGGCATAGAACTGCTGGTCGATCAGCAGGGCGATCAGCCCGTATGCCTGCGCCAGCCCCTGCGTCGCGTGGGTCACCACCGGATGCTGGATCATGGTCATGATGTTGGCGCGCGCCGCTTCCAGCACCGGCATGCCCGTTATCCGCTGGTTGATCAGGGCCTGCGCGTCCGCCACGTGTCCCTGCGTCACCAGCCACCGCGCCATGACCAGCGAGGTGAACAGGTCGCCCCCCGTCATGCTGCCTGCCTGCCGGAACAGCGTATCCGCGCGCATCTGCTGACCCGACAGCTGGGCCACAAGGGCGGCATGCAGCGTATAATACCCCCCCAGTGCACGATCCTGCCGTGCGGGTTCAAGGGTGGCCAGCGCCTCATCCGTGCGGCCCGCGCCCTGCAGCGCCCAGGCGCGCAGCAGCGGCCGCAGCAGGGTCATGATCTGGTCCGCAGGCGCGCCCTGATACTGCGTCAGGGCTTCGTCCCATTTCCCGGCAAGGGCCGCGGCATTTCCCAGCACCAGCGCGGACATGACGCCGGGTGGCTGGGCGTGTGCCAGTGTCGCGGCCTCCGGGCTGCCGGCCAGAATGCTGTAATAAAACGCCCGTTCGCCAAACAGGCGGAACGTCGGCGCCAGGTGTGCTGCGTTGCGGAAAGCCAGCGCGGCGCTGGCGTTATCACCCTCGCTGGCGGCGACGCTGCCCACCAGCAGGTTGGTGGCCAGATCGTGCTGTCCCGCCTGAATGATGGTGTCATCGGGGGTTGCGGCGTGTATTTCCCGGTTGGGAATCCCGGCGATGAGCGGTACAACAAGGGCGGCCACGACCATGCGTGACAGACGAGGTAAGAGCATGACGCCAGAATCTACCGCGTGCGGCGTCCGCTGCCAAACCCTGCGCATGGGGACGGAACGGCGCATGCCTGCATTGCCTGTGCGGGATATATCCATCCGATGACTGATTCCCTGTCCCTGTTGCGCCTGTATGTCGAATGGGGCGCTGATGACGCGCTGGACAGCCACCCGCATGACCGGCTGGCGCCTGCCCCCACGATACACGACCGCCCCCGGACGACACAGCCCCCCCCCATACAGCCAGGCGCGGGGAATGCACATAAAAATCACCGCCCCGCACCCCCTGCCCCACGCGGGTCCGCCCCGCTGGTGGAACAGGCCGTGGCGGCGGCGCGGGAGGCAGCGCGTGGCGCACGCACGCTGGCGGACCTGCATGCCGCCATCCGTGCCTTCGAAGGGTGCAGCCTGCGTGAAACGGCCACCCACAGCGTATTTGTCGCGGGACCGGAGGGTGCGCCGCTCATGCTGGTTGGTGAAGCCCCCGATGCGGACGAAGATCGCGGCGGCCAGCCCTTTGCCGGGGAAAGCGGGGCGCTGGTCACCGCCATGTTCGGCAGTATCGGCATAAACCAGGCCAGTCTGCTGCGCGCGCCGGTCATTCCATGGCGACCGCCGGGCGGCCGGCCCCCTTCGGTTGCCGAAACACGGATCTGCCTGCCCTTCATTCAGCGCGCGATCGTGCTGGCGCGGCCCGCGCGCGTGGTACTCATGGGCAACCTGCCGGTCTCCATCCTGCTGGACCAGCGCACCACGGCGGCGCGCATGCGGGGCCGCTGGCGCGACCTGCCGCTGCCCCCCGACTGCGCGGATGACGGTGCAACCCCGCCCACGATCCAGGCGTTGCCCATGCGCCATCCGCTACAGTTGCGCGCCAGCGCCACGGCCCGCCGGGATGCATGGAAAGACATGCTTCTGATCCGGGAAACAATCGGAAACATCCTTTAAAATCATAAAGGGTATTAACATAATCATTCCGGGCGATTAGCTTGGGAGTGGTAGATATTCGTTCTGTTTCGAGTATATGTTTCCCACTGTTTACATATAGTTCCCGCATCTGTTCTGAAAACTTATTTACCACCCCTTAATGCGTTAGCTATTGCTTTCCTCCCGCGCAGGGCTTACATCCGGCTGCGCTATGCGAGGGACACTCAATACCCCCCATCACGCGGTGGCAGCCTTTCTGGCTGGCGCCGCATTTCTGGCAGGAGCGGCGTTCGCGCCGCTGCGTGCCCAAACAGTGGATGCCGGAAGGCCGGATCAGGATCCGGCCAGCCACGGTGACCATAACGAGGAAACGGCACTCGCCCTTCCGCGCCTGCCCACGCAGGGTAGCGCCGGGCTGCCGCGTCCCCTCTCGCCCGATGACGTCAGCCGTATCCGCCGGGTGTTCCGGCTGCAGGCAGATGGCAAGTTCGACGCCGCGATCCATGAAACGGCCGCGATCCATGACGATACCCTGCTGGGGGACATCCTGGCCGCGCGGTATCTCAACCCCGCCTACCATGCCAGTCCCGGGCAGCTGAGGCTGTGGCTGAGGACGTTTTCGGGGCTTGCGGATTCGCCCGCGATCTATTCCCTGCTGTCCTCCATGCCCAACAGGGGTGGCCCACTGCCGCCCGCGCCAGCCCATAACGCGCTGGACAGCAGCCATCCCCCGCAGCATATCCGCCTGCCGGAGGAGGATGACCCCTCGCTCCGCGTGTTTACCCGCAACAGCCTGCTGGACCACACGGTGCGCGAACGCGCCGCGCAGGGGGTAAAGGGGGCACGCAGCGCCCTGCACCTGATCGCGGTGACGCCGGGCATGAATGACCTGTATGCAGCCCATCTTCAGGCGGAAATCGCCATGACCATGTTCAGCAGCGGTGAAAACCGGCTGGCCATGTCAATCGCGCGCGATGCCTTTGCCAGATCCGGCCAGCAGCTGGGCCTTGCGGGTTATGTGGCCGGGCTGGCCGCATGGCGGCTGGGACGGCCCGACATGGCCGAACCCCTGTTCGAAGCCGCATCACGCGCCAGCCTGACACCGGGCGGCATCCGCGCCGGTGCCGCCTACTGGGCCGCACGCGCCCATCAGGCGACGGGTGATGTGGCAGCCTACCATCCCTGGCTGCACCGCGCGGCCGCGGCCCCACATACGTTCTACGGCCTTCTGGCCTCACAGATCCTTGGCCTGCGCACTCCGGCCTCCAGATCCGCCCATCCGTCCAATACCATCGGCCCGAACGCCGCCATGACGCTGGCAGCCGAACAGCAGACCATTCACGCGGGCAGCCGTGTGCTGGGTGAAATCGATATCGAGGCCGTGGCCGCCACACCGGCGGGACGCCGGGCCTTCGCCCTGTTGCAGGTGGGTGAGCGTGACCGGGCGGAAGCCACCCTGCGCCGCATGTGGCCCGACATCCAGAACGACGCAGCACTGTGCCATTCCACCCAGATGGTGGCCGACGCCATGAACATGAAGGACCTGTCGGCCCAGATGCTCATGCTGATCGACACGAACGAGAGCGAGCACAGCACCCACGCATCCCGCTTCCCCCTGCCGCCGCTGCAACCTGAACATGGGTTCCGCATGGACCCGGCACTGGTCTATGCACTGACGCGGCTGGAATCCAATTTCGACAGCAATGCGGTATCAGGCTCCGGTGCGCATGGCCTCATGCAGGTCATGCCGGTCACGGCCGGTTTCGTCATGCATGACAAGGACCGCTTCACCCGCCGCCCCGCGGACCTGCATGATCCTGCGACCAACCTCGATATCGGACAGCGTTATGTGCTGTACCTGGCCCAGCTTTCCACACAGGCTGGTGGCCGGCATGTGCCGCCAGGCGGCGACATGATCCGCATGCTGGCCAGCTACAATGCCGGGCCGTCCGCCATTTCGCGCCGCAGCGCCACCATGGACGAAGGCGAGGACCCGCTGCTGTATATCGAAAGCCTGCCCAATACCGAAACACGTGATTATGTCCGCCGGGCGTTCACCTATCTGTGGATCTATGCCGACAGGCTGGGGATCGCAGCGCCGTCGCTGGAAACAATGGCCCGCAATGAATGGCCCGGTTTTGGCGCGGAAACGGCCATGGCGGGACATACCGGCCACACCATCCATTAACGGATCCTGCATATCCGTAAAAAAAGGGCGTCCCATTGTCGAGGGACGCCCTTTTTTTATGACAGATCGCCTGCAATGCCCTGCCTGTGGAGCGTCCCGAACATTGAAGAGACGTTTCTGATGAAGCGTGTTCCAGAAAACTTCAGGAAACGCCGCCTTATTGAAAATAAGGCAGCACCCGGAAATTTCTCCTGTTTTTCATCCGGGAGGGTGCGGCCTTCAGTTTTCAGCCAGAAGCTGGCGGCTGGCCTGCACGCGCACGACGCGACGCCCTTCCATTTCCAGTACCTCAAACAGCCAGCCGGAGAATACGACCTTGTCCCCCCTGGCGGGCACGCGCCGCAGCAGGGCCAGTACCAGCCCCGCAAGGGTATGATAGCTGCCTTCGGCCGGCAGGTCGGACAGGCCAAGCCGGTCCTTCACCTCATCCGCAGGCATGGACCCGTCAAGCACCAGCACATTGTCATGCGCCAGCCGCTGGGGCGGCGTGTTCCCCGGTTCGTGCTGTTCCCCCACAATGGCGCCAAACAGGTCGGACGAGGTCACGATCCCCTCGAACGACCCATATTCATCCAGCACCAGCGCAAGGCCCAGCGGGGACGCGCGCATACGCTCCAGCATGTCAAAGGCCGATAGCGTATCGGGCACCGAGATGGGATGCCGCAGCCCGATTTCCACCGACGGGCTTTTGCCATCCAGAAACCGGTCCAGCATGTCCTTGGCCAGTATCACGCCCACCGGGTTATCCACCCCCCCCTCACACACCACAATGCGGGAATAGGTGGTCGAACGCAGGATCTGCAGCAGTTGCGCGCGGGGCACGTGCCGTTCCACCCAGCACAGTTCGTTGCGTGGGGTCATGATGGCCCGCACGGGACGTTCGGCCAGGCGCAGCAGGCGTTCGATCATGTCGCGCTCCTCCTGCTCCAGCACGCCAGCCTGCGCCCCTTCGGCAATATAGGCCCGCAGTTCTTCGACCGAGACGGACTGCCGGATCGCGCCGCCAATACCCATAAGCTTCAGCACCAGTTCCGACGATCGCCCCAGCAGCCACACGATGGGCCGCGTCAGCCACGCCATCCATTCCAGCAGCAGCGACAGACGCGCTGCGATCAGTTCGGGCTGCCGCAGCGCAATCTGCTTGGGCACCAGTTCCCCCAGCACCAGCATGACGGCAGTAATGCTGCTGACGACCAGAAACATGGCCAGTTCATCCGCAATCGAGCGCAGGGCGGGGATATGGGACAGCCAGTGGCTGACTCCGGCTTCGATACTGTTGCCGCCAAAGGTGCCCTCCAGAATGGAGACAAGGGTCATGCCGATCTGGACGGTGGGCAGGAAGCTCTGCGGGTCGCCCGCCAGCTTCAGGGCGCGGTCCGACCCCTTGACGCCATCACGCGCCAGAATGGCAAGCCGTGCCCGGCGGGCGGAAATCAGGGCCAGTTCGCCCATGGCAAAAAGTCCGTTGAGAAGGACAAGACCCAGTATGACAATCAATGAGACAACCATGATCCCCTGATCCTACAGCATAATCACGCGTGCGGGCACACCGCGCCGACATGGCTGGACAATCGCATGCAAAAGAAAAAGGCGGGACCTGTGTCCCGCCTTTTCCAAAACCGTGCATGAACGCGTAAATGGGCGCGATCAGTCAGCCGCGTCGGCCGTTTCCGCAGGGGCTGCCGCCACCTTGTTCACGCGCGGCGGGGCCGCGGGCTTCTTGCGGGCGGCAAGTTCTTCCATCTTGGCGTCAACATGCTGGGTAAACACGTATTCGGCCGGACGCTGGTTCGCCAGCGAGATTTCCGGCGCCATCGGCTTTTCCGTCTCCGGCCCGAACAGGGCGACCTTGGCAATGTGCCAGGGGCGGCGGACGGCATCCATCACGGCGGTGGATTCGTAGCCGGAATGGACCATGCAGTCGGCGCATTTTTCGTAATTGCCGGTGCCGTAAGCATCCCAGTCGGTGTCGGCCATGAGCTCTTCAAAGCTCTTGGCATAGCCTTCACCCAGCAGGTAGCACGGGCGCTGCCAGCCAAAGACGTTCCGCAGCGGCTTGCCCCACGGGGTGCAGTGGTACTGTTCATTCCCGGCCAGGAAGTTCAGGAACAGCGGCGACTGCGTGAAACGCCACTTCTTGCCCTTGCCCAGACGGAAAATATCACGGAACAGCTGCTTTGTCTTGTGGCGGTTCAGGAAGTGCTCCTGATCCGGCGCGCGTTCGTAAGCGTAGCCCGGCGCGGTCATGATGCCGTCCACGCCCATCGCCATCACTTCGTCAAAGAAGGCGGCAACGCGCTTGGGATCGGCGCCATCGAACAGGGTGCAGTTGATCGACACGCGGAATCCGCGGGCCTTCGCCTTCTTGATGGCGGCGACCGCGCGTTCGTACACGCCGTCCTGACACACCGATGCGTCGTGCATCGCCGGATCCCCATCAAGGTGCACATCCCACGAGAAGAACGGATTCGGCTCGTAATCGTCCATCTTCTTTTCCAGAAGAAGGGCGTTCGTGCACAGATACACGTACTTCTTGCGTGCGATCAGCGCACGGATGATGTCGGGCATTTCCTTGTGCAGCAGCGGTTCGCCACCCGCCACGGCGATGACCGGCGCGCCCGCTTCGGTATCCGCATCCAGGCATTCCTGCATGGTCATGCGCTGGTTCAGGATCTGGGCGGGATAGTCGATCTTGCCACAACCGGCACAGGCCAGGTTACAGCGGAACAAGGGCTCGAGCATAAGCACGAGCGGATAACGTTTGCGTCGCGTGACATGCTGCTTGACAACATAGGCACCGACGCGGACTGCCTGCATAATAGGAACGGCCATGAAACCTCTGCTCCTGCACCGGCCCAACGCCGGTCTCATATTTCAAGTCTGGTAGGTCGGACTATGGACACATCCACCTACGAGAAAACAAGTCCAACATCACCCAGCCGTGCATTCAGAGCATGCCGAGGTTGCGGACTTGTACGACACATGAAGCCTTTCGCGAGGGTATAGGACAGAAACCATCCTGTATTCAATTGCTATCAGCTTTGGTGTGGCCAATTAACAACAGTCACAGAATTAGAGACTGTATTTACACGCTTAACCGGAGTAACACATCGCGATTACGCTACGGTCGCCATGGTTTTCATGCCATGAGCCGCCATTCATCGCCGCCGGAGCAGCCCGCACCGGCCCCGATCCCGGGGCTGGCTGGCCAAACCGAAACCCGGGTTGGTTCCTCCCCACGGATGGGGCAAGGGCCAACACAGAATAATGGACGCGAACATCATGGATCAGACCAAACCCGCGATTCCGACCCTTGGGCGCTACCCTCAGCTTGACCGGGTTCGCAT
>NZ_BANF01000007.1 GCF_000964425.1 Komagataeibacter intermedius TF2
CACAACACCCAGGCCGCCCAGTACCATGAGGCCGGGCTGGATGCGCCCGCCATTGTCGCCACCGCGCTGTCCGCCCTGGGCGTGCCGCAGTCGCGCCAGATGGCCTGACCACGCCGGAAAGCAGGCACCACGCATGGCAAAACGTCGCGTTGACCAGATGCTGGTGGATCGGGGGCTGGTGGAAACCCGCACCCGGGCGCAGGCGCTGATCATGGCCGGTCTGGTCCACACGCCCGACCGGCGCATTGCCAAGGCCGGGGAGCAGATCCCCGAGGAGACGCCCCTGACGCTGAAGGGGCAGCACCATCCATGGGTCTCGCGCGGCGGGATCAAGCTGGCGCATGGGCTGGAACATTTCGGCCTGTCGCCCGCGGGCCTGACCTGCCTTGATGTCGGCGCGTCAACCGGCGGCTTTACCGATGTGCTGCTGCATGAAGGGGCGGCGAAGGTTTACGCCGTCGATGTCGGGCATGGGCAGCTGGCATGGAAACTGCGCAGCAATACCGAACAGGTTGTCGTGCTGGAAAAGTGCAATGCCCGCGCGCTGGACACCACCATCATTCCCGACCCCATACAGGCGCTGGTCTGTGACGCCAGCTTCATTGGCCTGCGCACTGTCCTGCCCGCGGGGCTGGAACTGTGCGTACCGGGTGCGTGGGCCATTGCGCTGATCAAGCCGCAGTTCGAGGCCGGACGCGATGCGGTCGGCGCAAAGGGCGTCGTGCGTGACCCGACGGTACATGACGCCGTATGCGCCATGATCCATGAATGGTGGTCCGGCCTGCCGGGCTGGAGCGTGCTGGGTATTGACCCCAGTCCCATTACCGGGCCGGAAGGCAACCGGGAATTCCTGATCGCGGCGCGTAAGGACGGCTGATCGAAAGTCGCCCATCCGCCCCCTGCCGTGATAGACAGGGGATGGCAAATGGGGATATTCCTCCCCTCCCCCATAAATGACACGACGAACATAGGCAGCACCGGTATGTCCGCAGCCCCTGCAACTTCACCTTCCCGGTCACGCGACGGGACGGCGGCCTCGCTTCTGAATGATGAGGAACGCACGCGTATCCGTGCGAAATCCGCCCAGTTCGCCCCGCCGCCTGCCGCCCTGCCCGATGGCAGGCGCGACCTTGTTGGCCTGTCGCGTGAGGAACTGACGGACATCTTGGTCGAGATTGGTGAAAAGCCATTCCGCACCAAGCAGCTGTGGCACTGGATCTACCATCAGGGCGCGACCGATTTCTCACGCATGAGTTCCATCGCCCGTCCGTTGCAGGAAAAGCTGGCCGAACGCTTCGTCATCGGCCGCCCCGGCGTGGTGACCGAACAGACATCGCAGGATTCCACGCGCAAATTCCTGTTCCGTTTCCGCGACGGGCAGGAAGCCGAAACCGTGTACATTCCCGACCGACAGGAAGACCGTGGGGCGGTATGCATTTCCTCGCAGGTGGGGTGCACGCTGTCATGTACCTTCTGCCATACCGGCACGCAGGCGCTGGTGCGCAACCTGGGGGCCGCCGAAATCGTGGGCCAGTTCATGGCCGCGCGCGACAGCTACGGCGAATGGCCCAGCCCGAAGGGCGAGACGCCGCGCCTGCTGTCCACCATCGTGCTGATGGGCATGGGCGAACCGCTGTACAATTACGACAACGTGGCCAAGGCCATGCGCATCATCATGGATGGCGAGGGCATCGGGCTGTCACGACGGCGCATCACGCTGTCCACATCCGGCGTGGTGCCGATGATGGACCAGTGCGGGGCGGAACTGGGCATCAACCTGGCCGTGTCACTGCACGCCGTGCGCGATGACCTGCGTGACGAGATCGTGCCGCTGAACCGCAAATATCCCATCCGGGAAGTCATTGCCGCCTGCCGCCGCTATCCCGCTGCCAGCAACGCCCGGCGCATCACGTTCGAATACATCATGCTACGCGGCATCAATGACAGCGAGGCCGATGCGCGTGAACTCGTGCGCCTGATTTCGGGCATACCGGCGAAGGTGAACCTGATCCCGTTCAACCCATGGCCGGGCAGCAGCTACCGCCCGTCCACGCGTGAACAGCTGGACCGGTTTGCGAAGATCGTGATGGACGCGGGCTTCGCCTCCCCCATCCGCATGCCGCGCGGGCGCGACATCCTGGCCGCGTGTGGCCAGCTGCGCACCGAAAGCCAGCGCCTGCGCCGTGCCGCAGGCCAGCCGGACGCCGCGCCGGGACCACAGGACGCGGGGTCGTAAAAATCCGGCCTTAACTTCTGGTCGGCCACGCCGTGGGATGCTAGGAGGACAGGCCGCCGGTTCACCCGGCAAAGTATTGTCCAGAGTTTTTCGACAGGAGCGTTCTCCCATGGCCGCCAGGGATGTCAAAAAGGTCGTTCTCGCATATTCGGGCGGTCTTGATACTTCCGTGATTCTGCGCTGGTTGCAGACCACCTATAACTGTGAAGTCGTGACGTTCACGGCCGACCTTGGCCAGGGCGAGGAACTTGAACCCGCCCGCCGCAAGGCCGAAATGTTTGGCGTGAAGGAAATCTTTGTCGAGGACCTGCGCGAGACCTTCGTCAAGGACTTCGTCTTCCCCATGTTCCGCGCCAACGCGCTGTACGAGGGGCAGTACCTGCTGGGCACGTCCATTGCCCGTCCCCTGATCGCCCAGCGCCAGATCGAGATTGCCGAGCAGGTCGGCGCCGACGCCGTGGCCCATGGCGCCACCGGCAAGGGCAATGACCAGGTCCGTTTCGAACTGGCCTATTACGCGCTCAAGCCCGACATCACCGTGATTGCGCCGTGGCGTGAATGGGACCTGACATCGCGCACCCGCCTGCTGGCCTTTGCCGAGGAACACCAGATCCCCATCGCGAAGGACAAGCGCGGGGAAGCCCCGTTCTCGGTCGATGCGAACCTGCTGCACTCCTCTTCCGAAGGCAAGCTGCTGGAAGACCCGGCAGTCGGCCCCGAGGAAATCGTGTTCCAGCGCACCATTTCCCCCGAAGCGGCCCCTGACAGGGCCACCGAAATCACCATCGATTTCGTATCGGGCGACCCGGTGGCGATCAATGGCGTGGCCATGTCGCCCGCTACGCTGCTGACGCGGCTGAACGAACTGGGCCGTGACAACGGCATTGGCCGGCTTGACCTGGTGGAAAACCGCTTTGTCGGCATGAAGTCACGCGGCATTTATGAAACGCCGGGCGGCACGATCCTGCTGACCGCGCACCGCAGCATCGAAAGCATCACGCTCGACCGCGAGGCCATGCACCTCAAGGACAGCCTGATGCCGCGCTATGCCGAAATCATCTATAACGGGCTGTGGTTCTCCCCCGAACGGCACATGCTGCAGGCGCTGATCGACCGCAGCCAGCATTCCGTGACCGGTCGCGTGCGGCTGAAGCTGTACAAGGGCAACGTGATCTGCGTTGGCCGTGAAAGCCCCAACAGCCTGTACGACACCCGTGTCGTGACGTTCGAGGATGATGAAGGCGCCTACAACCAGGCCGACGCGCAGGGCTTCATCAACCTGAACGCGCTGCGCCTGCGGCTGGGGGCCAAGATTGGCCGACGTGGCGGCGCGCTGTAATCTTTCACCCGATCCTTCGTGTTCATTCCAACGACCTGCCGAGGTGTCATGAAACGATTTTCCCGTGTCATTCCCCTTCTTCTTGCAACTGCCGTGGCGTTGCCGCTGGCGGCATGCGGGGGCAGCAAGAAGGATGACCAGCCGGAACTGACCCCGGCAGAGTTCATGGACAACGTGCGCAAGCAGCCCGGGGTCAAGACCCTGCCGGACGGACTGGCTTACAAGGTCCTGAAATCCGGGCCGAAGGACGGCGCGCAGCCCACCATCAATGACAGCGTGATGGTCATTTACGAAGGCCGCCTGCCTGATGGCGGCATTTTCGACAGTTCCGAGCAGCACGGGCATGGCGCATATATGCAGATGCCGCTGGAAATGGTGATCAAGGGCTGGCAGGAAGCCGTGCCGCTTATGCATGTAGGCGATACATGGATGCTGTATGTGCCGCCCGAACTGGGTTACGGACATAAGTCCATGGGCATTATCCAGCCCGACAGCCCGCTGATCTTCAAGATACAGCTTCTGGGCGTCGCACCCGGCGGCCATTAAGGAATGCACAGGGCCATTCATCCACCGGGTGAATGGCCTTTTTTCATGACATAACGGGACAGGAAACCGGATAACCGACATGGGTACTGGGACCGGGCGCATGGCGTCCGTACTGCGCGGGGCCTGCATGGTGGGCACGATGGCGCTGCTGGCGGCCTGCACGCGCCACGGCCACGAAGGCTATGCACGATACCGCACCAATTGCGGCATATGCCACCATGGCGGGGAAGGCATGAAGGGGGAAATCCCGCCTGTATCGGGCCGCGTGGACAAGATCGCCTCCACCCCCGAGGGCAGGCAGTACCTCATGCATGTACTGCTGAACGGGCTGAATGGTCCGCTGCAGATTGACGGCGTGCGCTACAATTTCTCCATGCCGCCATTCCGCGCCCATCTGTCGGATGAGGAAATCGCCTCCATCCTGACCTATCTGGCCACGCGTGGCGACACCCGCCCCGCCCCGGTGTTCAGGGCCGCGGATGTCGCCGCGGAACGCGCCCACCCGATGACCACCACCATGGTGGCGGAAGAACGTCGCCGCCTTGACGCCATCCACCCCCTGCCCTGACAACCTGGCATCTTGACCACCACGGGCAAAAAAACGGAAAACGCTTTCATGCAACGCCTATTTTCCGGCATTCAGCCGACCGGTATCCCGCAGCTTGGCAATTACCTTGGTGCAATACGCAACTGGGTTGCGCTGCAGCGTGATCATGAATGTATCTTCTGCCTGGTGGACATGCACGCCATCACCACGTGGCAGGACCCTGCGGTGCTGCGCCAGCAGACACTGGCGCAGACGGCGGTCCTGCTGGCGTCGGGCATAGATGTGCAGCGGCATATCCTGTTCAACCAGTCCGCGGTCAGCGCGCATGCGCGGCTGGGGTGGATTTTCAACTGTGTCGCCCGCATCGGCTGGCTCAACCGCATGACGCAGTTCAAGGACAAGGCTGGCAAGGACCGCGAGAAACATTCCGCGGGCCTGTATGTCTATCCCGACCTCATGGCCGCCGACATCATGGCGTACAAGGCTACGGTCGTGCCGGTGGGCGATGACCAGAAGCAGCACCTTGAACTGACCAACGACATTGTCCAGAAATTCAACCATGACTACGGGACGGAATTCTTTCCGCAGGTCGAAGCCCTGATCCCGCCGCAGGGCGCGCGCGTCATGAGCCTGCGTGACGGCACCAAGAAAATGTCAAAGTCCGATCCCTCCGCACAGAGCCGGATCGAGATGACGGACGATGCCGACGCCATCGCCAACAAGATCAAACGCGCCAAGACCGATTCCGAACCGCTGCCATCTGAGGAATCCGGCCTTGAAAACCGGCCCGAGGCCCGCAATCTGGTAACCATCTACGCCACGCTGTCCGGCACGACGGTCGCCGGGGTGCTGGCGCAGTTCGGTGGTCAGGGTTTCGGGCCGTTCAAGGCGGCGCTGACCGACGTGGTGGTGGGGGCGATCGCCCCGATTGCCGAAGAAACCGGACGCCTGCTGAAAGAACCCGGTTTCCTGTGCGACACGCTGCGCGATGGCGCGAACCGGGCCCGCGCCATTGCCGAACCCATTGTATCGGAAGCGGAATCCCTGATCGGCTTCCTGAAGTAAACACGAAAGGCAGCACCATGCGCCAGGATCTGCACAGCCTTGTGGTCACGACCCGTGGCAAGGGACTGGTCCCGATCGACCGGCCGGTTCTGGACTGGGTAAGGCAAAGCGGGATCGAGACCGGCCTGCTGACGCTATGGTGCCGCCATACCTCCGCATCGCTGACGGTGCAGGAAAACGCCGACCCGACGGTGCGCGAGGATATCGAGCGGTATTTCGAAACCCTCGTGCCTGAACAGCCGGGGCGTTACATTCATGAAGATGAAGGGCCGGACGACATGCCCGCCCACCTGCGCGCCATGCTGACCAATACCCAGCTTTCCATTCCGGTGGCGGATGGGCGGCCGGTCCTGGGCACATGGCAGGGTCTGTACCTGTTCGAGCACCGTGCGCGCCCCCACCGGCGGGAAATCGTGCTGCACCTGATCGGTGACTGATCCCCGCCCGCCCGACGTGCTCAGAGCGCGTTCAGGATGGTGGCGTGGTGGTCAAGATGATCGGCGATGAATGACTGGATGAACCAGTAGGAATGGTCGTAGCGCGGATGCAGGCGCAGGCGCAGGTCCTGCCCCGCCGCGCCAGCCGCCGCCGCCAGCAGTTCGGGCCTGAGCTGGTCATGCAGGAATTTGTCGCTTTCCCCCTGATCCACCAGAATTTCCGTGGGATGGGTATGCCCCGCTTCCAGCAGCAGGATCGCGTCATGCCGTGCCCATGTGGCGCGGTCGGGCCCCAGATAGGCGGTAAAGGCCTTCTCCCCCCACGGTACGACAGCGGGATGGCAGATCGGGGCAAGGGCCGAAACCGATTTCCATGCCTGTGGCGCGCGCAGGGCATGGACCAGCGCGCCATGCCCGCCCATGGAATGCCCCATGATACCCCGCCGCGCGCCATCAATGGCGAATTCAGCCTGCGTCAGTTCAGGCAGTTCGTGGCTGACATAGGTGCCCATGCGGTAATGCCTGCGCCACGCGGGCGTCGTGGCGTCAAGGTAGAAGCCTGCACCCGTGCCAAGGTCATAGGCGTCGTCTTCCCCTGCAACGCCCGCGCCACGCGGCGAGGTATCGGGTGCAACCAGCGCGATGCCATGACGGGCCGCGAACTGCACGGCATTGGACTTGATCAGGAATGTCTCCTGCGTGCAGGTCAGCCCCGCCAGCAGGTGGATGACGGGCACGCGTTCCCCCGCCAGCGCGCGTTCGGGCAGGAACACGCCAAAACGCGCCTCCAGCCCGAGACTTTCGGAGGGGTGGCTGTAAAAGCCCACCCGTCCGCCACAGCTTGCATGTTCCTCAAGCGTCGTGATCCGGCTCATGGATCAGAACTCGACAACCGTGCGGATGCTCTCGCCCTTCGCCATCATGTCAAAGCCTTCGTTGATACGCTCCAGCGGCAGCCTGTGGGTAATCAGGCTGTCGATATCGATGCGGTTTTCCATGAACCAGTCCACGATGCGCGGCACGTCCGTGCGGCCACGCGCGCCGCCAAAGGCCGAACCGATCCACCGCCGCCCCGTCACAAGCTGGAACGGCCGCGTGCTGATTTCCTGTCCTGCGCCCGCGACCCCGATGATGGTTGATACCCCCCATCCGCGATGCGCGCATTCCAGCGCCTGCCGCATGAGCGTCGGGTTGCCGACACATTCAAAGGAATAGTCCACGCCGCCACCGGTCAGTTCAACGATATGGCCAACCAGGTCGCCGTTGGGCCCGAGATCCTTCGGGTTGATGAAGTCGGTCATGCCGAATTTACGGCCGATGGCTTCACGCTCGGGGTTGATGTCGACGCCGATGATCCGCTCGGCCCCGACCATTTTCGCGCCCTGAATGACGTTCAGCCCGATCCCGCCCAGACCAAACACGGCAACCGTGCTGCCTGTCTCGACCCTGGCGGTGAACAGCACCGCCCCGATGCCGGTGGTGACGCCGCAGCCGATGTAGAACACCTTGTCAAACGGAGCGTCGGGCCGGATCTTGGCCAGCGCGATTTCCGGCAGCACCGTGTAGTTGGCGAAGGTGGAACAGCCCATGTAATGATGGATTGGCTGCCCCCTGAACGAAAAGCGCGACGTGCCATCGGGCATCAGCCCCTTGCCCTGCGTGGACCGGATGGCCGTGCACAGGTTGGTCTTGCGCGACAGGCAGGACTTACATTCCCGGCATTCGGGGGTGTAAAGCGGGATGACATGGTCGCCGGGCTTCAGATGCTTCACACCTGCGCCGACTTCCACCACCACACCGGCCCCTTCATGACCCAGAATGGCGGGAAACAGACCTTCCGGATCAGCACCGGACAGGGTGAACTTGTCCGTATGGCACAGGCCGGTGGCCTTGATCTCGACCAGTACCTCACCCGCGCGTGGACCTTCAAGCTGCACGGTCTCGATTTCAAGTGGTTTGCCTGCCTCGAAGGCAACAGCTGCCCTTACGTCCATGAACCCGGTCTTTCCTTCAATACGTGGGCCCCGCGCGGGGGCTTTTGTCCGTAACGATTAAGGGCATCATCGCCGCCTGCGTCAATGTCATGTGGCCGTGCGGGTACTGACGATATTTTCAGTGACAAAACATGCCACCCGCCCACTCCCGGTGCCGCAACGCCGGCGTGATGTGATAAGCGGCACAAGGGGGCCGGTGCGCGGCCCCGTATCTTACACTAGATGAACCGGGAACCTTGCATGGTCATTGATCGCAGAATTGGTTTGTGGATCCTGCTGCGCGAAAGCGTGCTGTCACTGGTTTTCCTGTGCGCGTGGGACATTGTCGTCGTGGTGATGTTCCAGATCTTCCATCAGGAATGGATGGAACAGCCCACCCTGCCCATATCGCTGATCGGCTCGGCGCTGGTGCTGTTCATGAGCTTTCGCAACAACACCGCCTACAACCGCTGGTGGGAAGGACGGACGCTGTGGGGGGCGGTCACCAACAACAGCCGCTCCTTCGCGCGCCAGGCGGGCACGATCCTGCGCGGGTGCCCGGACCTTGCCCGCGCCATGGCGGCCTATCCCTATGCCCTGCGGGGCGCGCTGGGGCGGCTGGACGCAACCGATGACATCATGCGCCTGCTGCCCGATTCCATGAAGGCGGGGATCAGGGACAAGGCCAACATCCCCGCCGCCATCCTGTTTGAAATCGGGCTGCGGGTGGACGCGGAATCGCGCAGGCTGGGCATTGATGGCGCGCTGCAGGGGCAGATCGACCGCATCCTGTCGGACATGAGCAACGCGCAGGGCGGGCTGGAACGCATCCGCAACACGCCGCTGGCCATACAGTTTTCCGTCCTGCCGAAGGTGGTGGCGGTGGTCTTCTGCATCATCCTGCCACTGTCCATGGTGCAGACGCTGGGATGGATCACGCCATTGGGGTCATCGCTGGTGGGGCTATTGTTCGTGGCGCTGGACAAGATCGGCAACGACCTGCAGGACCCCTTCAGCGCGACACCGCATGGCATGCCGATGCTGGCCATTTCCCGCACGATCGAAATCGACCTGCTGCAGTCCTGCGGCCTGCCCGCCCCGCCGCCGCTGACACCCGTGGGTGGCATACAGGCATGATGCGTCGCGCCTGACGGGTCGGCCAGCCCGTACCCCACAGGCATGGCGGACGCCGCGCCGCCATCGGGATGCAATATTTCCCGGACCGGAACCGTTATGAAGGAAGCAAGACAGAAGGGCGGATTTATGCTATATGGGTGGCATGAGCATGTTCAGAACCACCCAGAAGGGCACTGTGACCGATGCAATGGCACGGACGGCCGCAGCTGCCACGGCAGCCGAGGCAAAGTCCAGCAAGGCCGTAAAAGACGAGGATCCATTCCGCGAGGGCGACGCCATTGTGTATGCGGCACATGGCGTCGGCCGTGTTGACCGGATTGGCGTTGACGAAATCGCGGGCACCAAGCTGGAAATGATCCAGATCTCCTTCCCCGGCAACCAGATGACGCTGCGCATCCCGCTGTCCAAGGCGCGCAAGTCGGGCCTGCGCAAGATTGTATCAAGGGAAATCGTGGACAAGGCGATGGCCATCATCAAGGGCAAGCCGCATGTCAGCCGTGGCATGTGGGCGCGCCGCGCGGTCGCCTATCAGGAAAAGATCAATTCCGGCGATCTGGTGCAGATTGCCGAAGTACTGCGTGACCTGCGCCGCAATGTGGACAGCCTTGATGGCAGCTTCAGCGAACGCAAGCTGTTCGAGGCGGCACAGGAACGCTTCGTGGCCGAGGTCGCCGTGCTGGAAGGCAAGGAGCCGACCGAAGTGCTCGAAAAGCTGACCGAGGTCATGAAGGCGGCCTGATCGCCCCCTGCCGCCTTTCCCGTCATAACCCCAGCCCCATCCATGCCGCCGGCCCCTGTGCCGGCGGTTTTGTCATGCGCGCCCTGCGCCATGAACCGGATGCTGCCAATGGCTATGGCGCCCTGCCCGTATCCGGGTTGCGGATCACCAGCATGAGCATGCTGCCCGCGACCGCCGACAGCATGGCCAGCACGAAGGGGCTGCGTGGTCCCGCCACCCCCGCCAGAACACCGGACATGACCGCGCCAGAGCCCGCGGCAATGTCAAAGAACACATCAAACAGCCCGATCGCCGATCCTGCGGCGCCAGGGGGCGCCTGCCGCAGCACCGGCAGCGCCAGCAGCGGGTAGGTCAGCGAAAACCCGAACCCGGTCAGGAAACTGCCGGCCGCCGCCCATGCCGGTCCCGGCGCAAGCCAGATCAGGATCAGGCCCAGCGCCTCCACCAGCATGATGGCGGCCACCATCGGCCGCACGTCGTCACGATCCACATGGGCACTGCCGACCAGTCGGGCAATGACATGCCCCGCGCCAAACAGCCCCAGCGCCCAGCCGCCGCCATGCCAGTCCTTCGCGGCATAAAAGATGACCAGAAACGACGAAATCGCGGCAAACCCCACTGCCGAGAGAGCCAGCGTCACCCCCCATGCCCAGGTATGTCCGATCAGGTGCTTCCACCGCATGCCCCCTTCGTGCCCGCCGCCGTGCAGGCGCGGCGGCGCGGGCAGCAGCAGGGTCAGCCCCATGCCCGCCACCGGCAGGGCAATGGCGACAAGGCACAGCCGGGCGAAACCGGCATGGATCTCGATTACGTCACCCAGTGCGGTGCCCACGCCCAACCCGGCGAAAATGGCCAGCCCGATCCATGACATCGCGGCCCCTGCCTTCTCGCTGCCTGCCAGGCTTACGGCCCATATGCCACCACCCGTCACCATCAGCCCCTCGCCCAGCCCCATGGCCAGACGCCCCGCCACGATCATCGCCTGCTGCATGGCGGGCGACAGGAGGGGCGCCAGCGCAAGGCTGTAGGCCAGACCGGAACATGCCGTGCACAACAGACCGCACAGCAGCGTATCGCGCCCGCCGCGCCGGTCGGCCATCCGCCCCGCCCACGGGCGCGACAGCAGGGTGGCGGCGGCCTGAATACCCATGACCAGACCGATCACGGTCGTCCCGCACGCGAAACGCGACTGAAGTTCCAGCGGCAGGGCAGGCAGCGCCACCCCCATCGCCAGCATGCCGCTGGTCATGGCCAGCATGATGGGCAGCAGGCCACCACGGGCCGTAACACGATCAATCATGCCGGGACCGTAATGCATTTGTCCCGTGGGGAACAGGTCAGCGCATGATCAGTATTTGAACTGGTACAACAGGCCCACACTACTGCCCGGATCGTTTTCCGGCGTGGTGAAGCCGGTCACGTTGCCGCCGGTCCCCACCGTGGTGTTGAGCTTCAGCCGCCTGGTCAGATCAACCTGCACCTGCGCCTGCGTGCCCGAACCCGACGTCGCCTGCTTGGCGCCCACGTATACGCGGCGCATGACGTATTTCCCCGCCTCGATCGACCCGGTGTCATTGCTGCCCGACCCGTTGGATGAACTGCTCATCTGCAACCGGTCCAGATGCAGCGTCTTGCGCACCATGCCCAGCGGGTCGAAGGCGGACCCGCCGCTCAGTGTCGCGACGGCCGCCGCGATGGACGCCATCTGCGTGGGCGAAAGGGACTGCGTATCCGACCCGAACAGGAGAATGGCCAGTATCTGGTCCTGTGACAGTGGCGGCGTGGAGGAAAACGAGATTTTCGGCGCGCTGGCGTACCCGCCCACGTTCAGCCGCGCCGTGCCGTCATTCGTGCTGCGCTCGGCCACGAAATCCAGCGTGGGATCAATCGCATGGGTTACGCCCATGCCGTTGAACCCCACCTGCCCCTTGCTGAAATCAAGTGAGATCCCGCCCAGCGAGAACCCGCCCTTGACCAGCGAGAACCCACCCGTCACCACCGGCGTCGCACTGGTGCCGCCGGCATGGATGCTGCCGTGCATTTCCGTGTTCAGCCCGTGCCCGCGCACATAGAACTGCCCCGGCGAACGCACATCGAGGTTCAGCCCGATCACCAGCGGGGCGGTATGGACCACCTTCTGCTGCGCTGCTTCATCCTCGGGGCGGATGACATCCAGATGCGCAACCGACGTGGGCAGTGAATCCGGGATATTGATATCCACGCGCCTGAGCGTGATGGCCCCCGTCGCATCGATCCGGCTGGCAAGCTGGCCCTTTATGCCCATATCCCCGTTTATGGTCGCGGTCACGAGGTCACTGGCCAGGGGGCGGGCATCTTCGGCATGGATCCGCAGGTCGATCGGCTGCCCGGGTTCCAGCACTCCGTAACTACCGGTGACGCCGATTGTCCCCTTGCCCGCCTGCGCATTCAGCTCGGCAATGACCAGCCGGTCCCCCAGCGCATTGACCGTGCCATGCATGTTGGACAGCTGTATCCCCTGCCCGAAATCATGGAATACGCCATTGGTCAGGCCCAGCGTGCCGTTCAGGCGCGGCTGCTGTGGCGTGCCACGCACGCCCAGCGCGATCTGCAGCGCGCCGCCCGCCTGCATGCCCTGTGCGCCCAGATAGGCATTGGCCACCGCAAGGTCCACGTTCCCGTCCGCCTGCAACGTGATCTGGCCCGCCCTGTACGCCGGGGCCGTGCCATGCAGGCCAAGGTTGACCTGCGCGCCCGCGCGTACCTGCGCATCCACCCGCGCCATGCCGGCTGTCAGGTCCGCCGTTGCCTCCACCGAGGCCGGGGCAAGGGATGATGTGTAGTCGGTCTGGTATTTCAGGTCCGCGCCATGCAGCGTGACCCGGCCGGAGGGGCGGTCCGTCGTGCCGGTCAGCCGTGCTTCGGCCGCCAGTGTTCCCTGCGCATGCAGCGTGGGCACGAAGGGGGCCAGCAGGTCGGGCGAAAGGCGGCTGATCACCGCATGCAGGTCCAGCGTGGGCATGATCCTGCCGCTGACCTCCACGCTGCCCGACTGCCCACGTGGCGGCGTCAGGCTGACGCGCAGATGGTCGATCGCGGTTTCCCTGCCATAGGTCACCGTAGCGGGGGCATCCAGACGGATCACCTCACGCCGTGCCTGCGCTTCCAGCCTGCGTATGTTTACCGAAGCTGCGGGAATGTTGGACACGACCGCCGCATCAATGGTGGCCGGGCCGGTCCACGGCGTATCCAGCCCCGACTGCGCCACCACGTTCAGGGCGGAAAACGGCCCCTTCGCGGTCACATGCGCATGCCCGCCCATATCGCGGAAATGCGCGTTATCCACCACAAGGTCCAGATCGGTGACCGGCGCATCCCCCGTCGGGTCCTGCACCCTGCCCTTCAGCACCAGCCGGTCCACCCGCGCCATTGCGGCGCTCAGCGCGCTGTCCACGTTTACGCTCAGGGCGGCGGGACTATCGGCGGTGGCGCTCGTGCTGTGCAGGGCGGCGGACAGGTGCCCGCTTATGTCCTGCCCCACAAGGTCACGCAGGTCCGCCAGCCGCGTCATGCGCAGGTCCAGCGTGCCCGACGGCACCACATGCCCGTCAGGCAATGTCATATCCGCCTGGCCCATCAGGCTTTTCCAGTTCAGGTGCGCAAGCTGGAGGTGGCGGCTGTCATCACCGCCATTGCTGTCCAGATGGGCAGTCACCTGAATGGGCGCGCGGTCCACCGTGCCCGATACATCCAGTTCCCCTTCCCTGACCTGCGGCAGGTGGCGCATGGTCAGGCTGGCCTGCACATTGCCCGCCGCCGTGTTGCTGGCCGCCATGCTGGCCTGCGCCTTCAGGCTGGCCGCAAGGTCCGTGACCGGACCCGCGGCATGCAGGTCCGCCTGCGCCTGCCCCTTCAGCGTGGGGGCCAGCACATGCAGGTCCGACAGGGCCAGATGCGCCGTGGCGTCCACCTGCATCGGGCTGCCCGTCACCAGCCGGGTTGGCGTTGCGTCAAGATGCAGGGTCCGCCCCTCCGCCAGCAGCGACGTGAACGTGACCGTATTGCCGCCACCCGGCCCGCTGGCGATGGTGCCCGCCACGTTCAGGTGCCCCCTGTCCCCGATCAGGCCGACAGCCACCGGCAGCCCGCCATCCAGCACGATATGACCATCCAGCGCGAACGGCCCGGGCTGTCCGGTTGCGGGAAGCGTCACGCTGCCATCCAGCCCGGCATGGCCATGCAGCTGCGTGCCGCCCACCGCTGCCAGCGGGGCAAGATCAGGCAGGTCGGCATGGAAGATCGCCGCCATGGGCCGGGCCGTGGTGACCCGTCCGGTCAGTTGCGCCAGCGGGTGCGACAGCGACAGGTCCACCGGCCCGCCCGACGCATCGGGGCGCCACAGCACATCCAGCCGCAGCGGGTCGGATGCGAACAGCGTGGGCTGGCCGCCCGGAATGCGCAGTCCCGTCACGGTGGCGTGCAGGCTGGCGTGTTCCGCCTGTCCTCCGTCCGCCTGCCCGCTCAACCCCTCGGCCACCATGTGCAGCGTGGAAAAACCGGCGTCGTCATAGGTCAGGCGATCAATATCCAGCGTGCCATTGCCGGTCGGCCGGTCCACCGTGCCGCCCACATGCGCGGCAAGGTTCATGCCCTGCCAGTTCGCGCCGCTGATCGTGACCGGATCGCTTTTGCCGGACACATCCAGCGCCATGCGGTGCGTGACCAGCCCGACCTGGCCTGCCGCCTGAAGGTGGATGGCCCCGACCACCGCCGCAAGGGAAAGCGCCGTCGCATCACGCGGGCCATGCAGCCCCAGCGACAGGTCCAGCGGCGACAGGGCGGGCAGGCCGCTCAGTGTCGCGACGAAGCCCTGCGCCTCCTCATGCGCATGCAGGTCCAGTGCGACAGTGCTGCGGTCCAGCCGCGTGGTCAGCGACAGGGCGCCGGGCTGGTCCAGCCGCTTCAGGTCCAGCGCGATACTGGCGGGCGGCAGGGTGGCGACGGAAAAATGGTCCAGCACCGGGGCGATGTCATCCAGGCTGGCATGGCCGTTCAGGCTGAAGGCCGCAGGTATTCGGGCAATGGCCGCGCCAACGTCAATCCGCGCCACATGCACCGCGCGGATGTCGACCCCCATATGGACGCTGTCCGATGAGTCCTTTTCCGGCTTCGACGGGTGGGCGGGATCATCCTCGCTCAGACGCGGAATGGACAGCCGCGCCATGGACAGGTTGCTGATGACCGCACGCCGCGTCAGCAGCCGCAGTGGCGACCAGTCCAGTTGCAGGTCATCAATCGACAGCCATGCGCCTTTGTAGTCATCCAGTTCCAGATGCCGGACATGCAGCGCATCGGGAAACCGCCCGCCCAGGCCCGACAGGTGGACGCTGCCGCCGGTCAGTCCCGGCAGGCGACGTTCGATTTCATGCTGGCCCGCCCCGGTATTGGCCACCACCAGCACCACGCCCAGCGCCACCGCCACCAGCCCCGCCGGAATGCCCAGCGCGAAAGCCCCCGCGCGCAGGATACGCCGGGCCGTGCCGCGCGCGGGTGTCGGGGTGGCTGTCGGATCAGGCATCAGAACGTTTCCCCCAGACCCACATACAGTTCCCACTTGTCGCCCCGCGCGGGGCGGTTGAGCGGCACGGCCACATCCAGCCGCACCGGGCCGATGGGCGTGTAATAGCGTGCCCCGGCCCCCGCGCCCACACGCAGCGTGCCCTGGAACGGCGTACGGTCCGCCGTGACCTGACCTGCGTCGATAAAGCCGACCGCGCCAAATTTCTGCATGATGCGCTGGCGGTATTCAAACGACCCCGCGTCCATGGACGTGCCGCCAATGGCGTAGCGCGTGTTGGCGAACTGCGGCCCCACCCCCTGATAGCGGAAGCCGCGCACCGTGGCGGACCCACCGGCATACAGACGCTGGTCGGGCGGAATGTCAAAGGTCGATGCGCCCTCCACGTTGCCAATGGTGCCACGCCATGCCAGCACGCTGCGGCCGGGACGCGACAGGCCGAAGTTCTTCAGGTCGAAATAGGTCGAGACCGTCGCCTGCATGATCACGAAAAATGACGTGCCATCCGTCAGCGATGCGGAAGGCGTGATGCTGGCCCCCATCCGCACCCCGTGGGTCGCGGGGGTGATGGGGTTGTCGACCCCCGTGCCATCGTAATTGGCGGTAAGCGGCAGGGCGGCGATGAAATAGCTGTTGGTGGTGCCCATCTGCTGGATCTGTTCCTGCTCGATCTGCCCGCCAAAGGATACGTTCCAGTGGCGGTTGACGCGGCGGACAATGCCGATACGCGCCAGCAGCGCGGTCTGCCGGTAGGAATAGAGTTCCTGCTTGATGCCTTCCAGGCGCGCGCTCATGTTCTGGTTGCGCGACCCGAAATCGGGCTTCAGCAGGTCGGCATAGAAATCATAGCCCAGCCCCTGCTCCGCCGAGCCGCCAAGCCCGGTGATCAGCGCGGTCAGCCGCAGCCGCTCGGCATTGCCGAACAGGTTGTTATGCGTCCATGTCACGCCCGCGCGGCCGCCAAGGTCGGTGGAATAGCCGCCTTCGGCGCCCACGCTGTGGCGCTTGCCCTCACGGAAGGCGAAATCAAGCGGCATGGACCCGTCGGATGCCAGCGTGTCGCCATGGTTGACCTGCACGTCGGCAAACAGCCCGGTGGATGCAATGTCCTGCCGGGCGCGTTCAATGCGGGAAGGCTGGTACAGCTCCCCCGGCGCGATGGTCAGCCTGCGCGCGATATAGGCCGGATGCGTGCGCTGCAGCCCCGCGAAGTCGAACGCCCCCAGATTGACCACCGGCCCGCGGTGAACGGTATAGGCGATATCGAGCGTATGGGTCGCGGGCCGCAGCCATGCCTGTGGCTTGCTGACATGGGCCAGCGCGTATCCTTCTTCCGTCAGCGCGGTCTGCAGGGTCACGCCTGCGGACAGGACATTTTCGGCCTGTGCGGGCATGCCGGGCTTCATGGCGAAGGCCTTTACCTCGTCCGCATTCAGGTTGACGGGCGGATCACCCTTATCGGGGTTCAGCGTCACGACGCCGATGCGGAACTGCACACCGGGCTGCGCACTGATGGTGATCTGCGCCCTGTGCCCCGCCGGGATGGACTGCATCCATTCAGGCAGGTCGGGATCGCGCCCGTCATGGCTGCCCGCGGCGGGGGCACCGGACTTCCCGCCACCATCGGTCACGGTGATGGTGATGGCGCCCGCGTAATAGCCATAGCTTTCCAGCGCGCTGATCAGGCGGGAATAGTCGTTATGGATGCGCCCGGTCAGCGCAAAGGGGCTGACGGCCTGCGTCTTCTGCAGCGACAGCAGGTCGGACGACGCCCGCAGCGCGTCATCCAGATCGGCATTGCCGGTCGGGCGCAGGGTGGTGGTGTAGTCCTGCGGGTCCGCCGCCCGCGCCGCCGGCCCCCATGACACAAGGACCGTCACGACGGCACACAGACTTGCATAACCGGCACTGCGCCTGGCACGCGCATGACGGCTGCGTGCCAGGCGGGAATGACGCAATCCTGTCAAACGGTGCCGCCCCTGTTCCTGTCTTCCGTGCGGTTAGCTTCCCACTGTGTGATAACTGCCATTCCCGGCATGCATGATCAAACCGATATTAACGTCGCTGCCTTAATAAGTTCCGAATATGTCATATCGGGGCCCAAAACGGTTGGATCGTGTTGCAAACTGTCTCCATTACACGGTTCTTGTCTTGACACACCCCCGATTCCGCCGGGCATGATCGCCATGGGCAGGAAGGGTTGCCGTGCCCGGCACCCCGCCACATGCGAACCGGGAGCGTCGATGGGCCAACCGTTTGTTCCTTGGCATATCCACAGCAAGGCACTTGACCGCGCGCAATCGAACACCGATGTCTTGCGCCCGTTGTGCGGGCACGTGCCCGCGATGATGCCCGAGGATACCTGACCCGTGAACAGCCTGTCTCCCCCTTCCGGCGCGACCCTGCCGCAACCCAGCACATCGTCCACAAGGGGGCTTCATGTCATCACATGGGGCTGCCAGATGAACGTGTATGACAGCGAGCGGATGTCCGACGTGCTGCGTCCGCTGGGCTATCGCGCCGTGGGCACCCCGGATGATGCGGACATGATCATCCTCAACACCTGCCACATCCGCGACCGCGCGGCGGAAAAGGTCTTTTCCGAACTCGGTCGCCTGCGCAAGGTCAAGGAAGCCCGCGCCGAACGGGGCGAAGGCACGGTCCTGGCCGTGGCGGGCTGTGTCGCACAGGCGGAAGGCCGGGAAATCCTGTCGCGCGCGCCATATGTCGATATCGTGCTGGGGCCACAGACCTATCACCGCCTGCCCGAAATGGTCGCCCGCGCGGCCCGTGCGGCAGGGGCGGTGATCGAAACCGACTTCCCCGTCGAGCAGAAATTCGACTTCCTGCCCGCCGACCGCGCGGCCCCCGCGGGCGGTGCCGCGTTCCTGACCATTCAGGAAGGGTGTGACAAGTTCTGTTCCTTCTGCGTCGTGCCCTATACGCGCGGGGCCGAAAGCAGCCGCCCGGCGCAGGCCGTGATCGCGGAGGCCCGGCAACTGGCGGCGGCTGGCGTGCGCGAGATCACCCTGCTGGGCCAGAACGTCAACGCCTACCATGGCGACGGCCCCGATGGCCGCACATGGGGGCTGGCGCGCCTTGCCCGCGTGCTGGCCGATGACGTGGGAATCGCGCGCATCCGTTACACCACGTCGCACCCGCGCGATATGGAAGATGACCTGATCGCCGCCCATCGCGACCTGCCGCAGCTCATGCCGTTCCTGCACCTGCCGGTACAGTCGGGGTCCGACCGGGTGCTGGCGGCCATGAACCGGGGGCACACGGCGGATGAATACCGCGCACTGGTCGGCCGCCTGCGCGACGCGCGGCCCGACCTTGCGCTGTCATCCGATTTCATCGTGGGCCACCCCAGCGAGACGGATGCCGACTTCGCCGATACGATGCGCCTGATCGACGATATCGGCTTCGCGCAGGCGTATTCCTTCAAATACTCGTCCCGCCCCGGCACCCCCGCGGCAGGGGCCGGCGGCCACGTGCCCGAGGACGTGAAGGATGCCCGCCTGCAGGAACTTCAGGCCGTGCTGCGCGTGCAGCAGGATACATTCAATGACGCGACCATCGGCCTGACCGCGCCCGTCCTGTTTACCGGGCGCGGGCGCAAGCCGGGACAGCTTTCGGGGAAAAGCCCGTGGCTGCAGGCCGTGAACGTGGACGGGCCGGACAGCCTGATCGGGCGTATCGCCAACGTGGATATCCGCCACCGTTACACCAACTCGCTGGGCGGTGTCCTGACAGAGGAGACAGACAGGGCTTGAGAGAACAGACACAATCCACGCTCCACGCGCCCCGTCGCGGTGGACGGCGTCCTCCCTCCCCCGGTGCGGCTGCGGCGAATGACCGCACCGTGACCCTGCAGTTTGAGGATAACGCGCTTCTGGCGCAGCTTGTGGGGGATCATGACCGTCATCTCCTCCATCTTGAACGTGGATTTGATGTCCGGCTGTCCTGCCGCGGCAACCGCATCGCCATTACGGGCGCGGCCCAGCGGGTGGGGCTGACGCAGGGCACGCTGACCGAACTCTACCGCCGCGCCCGCGCGGGACAGGTGGTGGATACCGCCGCCGTGGACACCGCCATCCGCATCGCCGCCCACGCCCTGTCGGCCCCATCCCCCGCGACAACGGACATGCCCGCCATGACAGATGCACGCACCCCCGTGGCCCCCGCCCGCCCGTCGCTTGCGGACCTGCCCACCATCATGACCCGCCGCGGCCCCATCGCCCCGCGTTCCGTGGGCCAGGGGCAGTACATGGACATGCTGGCACGGCAGGAAATGGTGTTTGGCCTGGGGCCTGCGGGCACGGGCAAGACCTATCTGGCCGTGGCGCAGGCGGTGGCCATGCTGCAGGCGGGACAGGTGGACCGGATCGTCCTGTCGCGACCTGCGGTCGAGGCGGGCGAACGACTGGGCTTCCTGCCTGGTGACCTGAAGGAAAAGATCGATCCCTACCTGCGCCCGCTTTATGATGCGCTGCATGACATGATGCCGGGCGACCAGATGATCCGGCGCATGGGCACGGGGGAAATCGAGGTCGCGCCGCTGGCGTTCATGCGCGGGCGGACGCTGGCGCACTGTTTTGTCATTCTGGATGAGGCGCAGAACACCACCCCCGCCCAGATGAAGATGTTCCTGACCCGCATGGGGGAAGGCACGCGCATGGTCATTACTGGCGACCTGAGCCAGGTTGACCTGCCGCGTGGCGTGACATCCGGCCTGCGGGAAGCCGTCGAAACGCTGGACGGCCTGCCCGGGATCGGCATGATGCGATTTGAATCGCGTGACGTGGTGCGCCACCCGCTGGTGGCGCGTATAGTGGAGGCATACGATCAGCGCGCCGGGGCAGAGCACCGCCCCCGGCACGCGCGATCGCAGCAGGAGAACGATGAAACCTCGAAGTAGCACAGGCCCCGCCCATTCCGGCGGGGTCGCGGATGCAGCGGGACGGGCTGGCATGCCCGTCCTTCCGGCCGGACAGGACGGCCCCGACATAACCGTGGCGGACCGGCGGTGGAACCGCGCCGTCCGGCATCCGGCGCGGCTGGTGGCGCGCGCGGCAGGTGCCGCGCTGCGGGCCACGGGCTGCCACGGACCGGTCACGGTCGTACTGGCCGATGACCGCACGGTGGCGCAGATGAACTGGCGTCATCGCGGGCGCAACAAGCCCACCAATGTCCTGACATTCGAATACGCCCCCGTCCATGCGGGTGGCGGCCTGTGGGGTGGTGACATCATCATCGCGTTCGAAACGGTGGTGCGCGAAGCCCGCGCGGCCGACCGGACGGTTGCCGCCCATCTGGCCCACCTTGTCATTCACGGCGTCCTGCATCTGGCCGGGCATGACCATCACCACCCCGGCGAAGCGCGGGAGATGGAGATGCTCGAAGCCAGCACCCTCTCCACCCTTGGCATCGCCAACCCGTGGAAACAGGGCCGCATGGCCACCACCCGGGGGATACGGTCATGAGCCGTAATGGCAGTGAGGCGGGCGGGGAACCTCCGTCCGGGTCGCGCGGCAAGGGATTCCTGTCGCTGTTCAGCCGCAAGCGCGGCGAACAGGGACTGCGCCATTCCATTGCCGCGCTGGTCAAGGAAGCCGATGACGCGGCGGGGGACGAGGCCGATCCCCGGTCATCCGAACTGGACCGGCAGGAACGCGCCCTGCTGGCCAATGTCCTGCGCCTGCGCGGGATCACGGCGGATGACGTGATGATCCCGCGCGCCGATATCGTGGCCATGCCCGTCGATATCAGCCTGGACGAGGCACTGGCCATGATGCGCCGGGAAAACCATTCCCGCATGCCGGTCTATCGTGACCAGCTTGATGATATCGTGGGCATGATCCATGTGAAGGACCTGATCGCCTATGTCGGCACGTCCGAAGCCTTCCGCATGGAGCCGCTGCTGCGCCAGCCGCTTATGGTGGCCCCGCAGCTGCCGGTGCTGGACCTGCTGCTGCAGATGCGCCAGCGCCACGTCCACCTTGCGCTGGTGATTGATGAATATGGCGGCATCGACGGGCTGGTCACCATCGAGGACCTGATCGAGACAATCGTGGGTGACATATCGGACGAACATGACGAACCGACGGTCAACATGATGCGCGACAGGCCCGACGGCACGCTGGATGTGGACGCCCGCACCCCTGTCGCCATGTTCGAGGAAAAGGTCGGCCCGATCCTGACGCGGGAGGAACGCGAGGCCGAGATCGAGACGGTGGGCGGCCTTGTCTTCCGTCTGGCCGGTCACGTGCCGACGCGTGGCGAGGTCGTCACCCACGAAAGCGGCATGGTTTTCCGTATCCTTGAGGCGGATGCCCGCCATATCCGCCGCGTGCGCGTGCGCCTGCCCCCGCACGAGGCGCCACCGGCCACCTGACAGGCCGGCACGCCCGTGCCCGCGGGCGTGCCCTTGCCGCGTGGAATGGATTTACGCGCGCCCGTCGCCTCTTTACACTCGCCGCGCCGGGGATTTATCCCCCACACAGTTCCACACCGGAGAGTGACCCGTGATGCCCATCAAACGCCGCACCCTGCTTGCCCTTGCCCCCGCGCTGATCACCAGCGGCGGCCTGCTGTCCGGCAGGGCCGTGGCGCAGGCCGCCGACCCTCGCCTGTCCATCCGCGCGGTGGGCAACCCGTCGGCCAAGGTGCATGTGGAGGAATGGTTCTCCCTGACGTGCACGCACTGCGCGCGCTTCGCCGCCGAGGTATTTCCCGAAATCCGCACCAGGCTGGTCGATACGGGACGCGTGTACTACATTTTCCGTGATTTCCCGCTGGACCAGGTGGCGCTGACCGCATCCATGGTGGCGCGCGCCCTGCCACCCGAACGATATGAACCCTTCGTGCTGGCCCTGCTGTCCAGCCAGGACCGCTGGGCATTCGGCAAGGACGTGAACCCCGAAGAGCAGATCCAGAAAATGGCCGCGCTGGCCGGCATGTCCGCCGATACGTTCCAGCAGACCGTTCATGACGACAAGCTGCGCCACGCCATCATGGACGAGGAAGACCGCGCGCAGACGCAGTACAAGATCGACGGCACGCCGACCTTCCGCTTCAATGACAAGGAACAGGTGGCGCAGGAACTGAATTACGAGGAGTTCGCCAAAAAGGTCGAAGCGGCCGCACAGTGATCGGGGCCATTCCGTTATGACCGCCCGTTTCGTCCGGCTGCGCATTGCAGGATTCAAAAGCTTCGCCGACCCGGTTTCCGTCGATATCCTGCCAGGACTTACGGGCATTGTCGGGCCGAATGGCTGTGGCAAGTCCAACGTGGTCGAGGCCCTGCGCTGGGTCATGGGGGAAACCAACGCCCGCTCGCTGCGCGGCGGGGAAATGGATGACCTGATCTTCGCCGGGACCACCGCGCGCGCAGCACGGAACATGGCCGAGGTCACCCTGACGCTGGATGGCGCGGCCGACGTCGCGCCCCCGCCCTTTCAGGGGCAGGACGAACTGCAGGTCTGCAGGCGGGCCGAACGGGGCGCCGGCAGCGGCTACCGCATCAATGGCCGCACCACGCGCGGGCGCGACGTGCAGACGCTGTTTGCCGATCTGGCGTCGGGTGCGCGGTCATCGGCCATGGTCAGCCAGGGCCGCGTCTCGGCGCTGGTCAACGCACGTCCCGAAGAACGCCGCACCATTCTGGAAGAAGCCGCGGGCATTACCGGCCTGCATGGCCGTCGGCACGAAGCCGAACTGAAGCTGCGCGCGACCGAAGCCAACCTTGCCCGCGCCGAAGACCTGCGCATCCAGCTTGAGGCCCGGCTGGGCGACCTGCAGGAACAGTCCGAACAGGCGGGCCTTTACCGGGAACTGTCGCAGGGGCTGCGGGAATCGGAAACCGCCCTGCTTGCCCTGCTGCATGCCCGCGCGCACAAGGCCGTGGCCGACAGCGAAACCGCGCTGCATGCCGCACGCCGCGACCTGAAAGCCGCCGAGGAAGTGACCGAAGGTGCGGTAATCGCGGATTACGAAGTCACCCGGACGCTGCCCGCGCTGCGTGAGGAACTGGATACGCGCCGCACCGAACTTGAACGGTTCAAGGTCCGCGCCGAAACCATTGCCGAAGAACTGGCCCGCGCCGAATCCGCGCTGGAAACAGCCCGCACGCGGCTTGCGGAATGCGAAACCGTGCATGCGGCGGCCCTTGCCCGGCGCGATGACGCCACCATCATGCGCGACCGGCTGGCGGCGGAACGCACGCAGGTGGAAGAGCGCCTGTCCGCCCTGCCCGCATTGTGTGAAACGGCGCAGGCGGAACGCGCGGAACTGGCGCAGGCCATGACGGATATGGCCGCGCGCGTGGAACAGGCGACCACCACCCTGCGCGAAGCCCAGCTTCAGACCACGCAGGCGCGCGACGCGCTGGATGCCGCGACCACGGCGCATGAACGCCTTGTGGCCCAGCAGACGGAACTGGCCGCCGAAATCACGGACCTTGAATCCGCCATGCCGACCGAGGCGGCGATTGCCGAACATGACGCACGGATAGCCCGGGCCGAACAGGACGCGACCGCAGCGCTGGCCACGCGTGAAGCCGCAACCCACGCCCATTCTGAAGCCGTGCTGCAGGCTGGCCTTGCCCGCAATGCCGCCACCGAAAGCCGCCGCGTGCATGAACAGGCAACCCATGACGCCAATGCGGTGCGGGACCGGCTGGACACGCTGGAACGCAATATCGCCAGCGTGCGCACGCATGTGGAAAAAGCCCGTGCCAGCCTTGTGCCCGAAACCGAGCGCCAGCGCCTGACGCAGGTGGTGGGGGACGCGGAGGCCGCGCTCGCCGCCATCCGCGCCGAACTGGATGGCGCGGAAGAAGCCCGCGCGCAGGCCACACAGGCGGACATACAGGCCAATGCCCGGCTGAAGGATGCCCGATCTGCCCGGCAGGGCGCGGAAGAAGCCCTGCGTGCCGCACGCGCGGCACGGCAGCGCGCACAGGATGAAGTGGACACGCTGGCCGCCAGCATGGAACGCCTGCGCGCGCAGGCCGTGCCGGATGCGGACCTGCAGTCCCTTGTTACCCGGCGCGAAGCTGCCGAAGACGCGCTGGAAACGGCGCGCCAGCACATGGCCACGACCGAGGCGGCCGCCGTTGCCGCCACCCGCGACGACGAAGCCTGCGCCAGCCGCCTGTCGCAGGCACGCGCCACGCTATCGGGTCTTGAAGCGGAAGCCGACGGCCTTGCCCGTGCATTGCAGAGCGATAGCGATACGGAACACGCGCCGGATTCCGGGGTGACGCTGGCGGAAAGCCTGCATGTCCCGACCGGGCTGGAAACGGCGCTGGCCGTTGTGCTGTCGGACGGGCTGAATGCAACGCTGAAGGGCAAGGCCCCGCGTGAATGGCATGACCTGCCCGCGACCTCGCCCGCCCCCTTCCCCGCGGCTGGCATCCAGCCACTCTCCGCCCTGCTGGACGCGCCGCCCGCCCTGTTCCGCGCACTGGGTGCTGCCGGACTGCTGCCCGATGGCATGGATGGGGCCGGACTGCAGGCCGCCCTTGCACCGGGGCAGTGCCTTGTCACGCGCGATGGCGCACTGTGGCGGTGGGACGGCTATGCACAGGCCCCCAACCTGCCCGGACGCGCGGCACTGCGGCTGAAACAGCTTGGCCGCCTGCGCACGCTGCGCACCGAACTGGAACAGGCACGCACGGAAGTCCCGGCGCTGGAACAGGCCGCCACCGCCGCAGGCCAGACCCGCCAGCAGGCGGCGCAGGCACTGGAGAGCGCCCGCACATCCCGCGCAGGTGCTGAAAACACGCTGGAAACCTGCCGCACGCAGGAAGCCGACCTGTCACGGCGGCATGCAACTGTCGCCGCCCAGATCGATACGCTGGCCGTGCAGCAGGATACGGCGAACGCCGCGCTGAAGGAATCCGAAGCCGCCTGCGCCCGCGCCCAGACACAGGAAGCCAGCCTGCCGGATCTGGCACAGCTGGAACAGGCACAGCAGGCCGCCAGCGCGCAGGCCACGCAGGCACAGGCACATGAAAGCGGGCTGCGCACCGCCCGACAGCAGGCCGAATCCCGGGTGGAACAGGCCCGTCAGGCCCTGCAGGCCACCATGTCCAGCCATAGCGAGGCCGAAACCCGCCTGCAGGCGATGCAACCCGAACTGGCGCGGCTGGAAGCCGACCGTGACGCGCTGGCGACCGAACTGGCAACCCGTCGCGAACACCTTGCCGCCCTGCCCGCCCCCGACATTGCCGAAGGGACCGCGCAACGGGCCGCGAGTGCCGCCACCGACGCGGAGCAGGCCCTGCGGCAGGCCCGCGACGCGGTGGACACCACGACCGCGCAACTGGACCATGCACGCGCCACCCGCGCGGCCATGGACCAGAAAATGCGCGAAACCGGCGCACGGCTGGATGCCCGCCGTGCGCGGATGGCGGATCTGTCCCTTGCCATGCAGCAGGCGGATGAGGCGGTAAGCGCCGCACGGACGCGGCTGGCGGCCCTGCCGGACATTGCCGGACTGGACCACGCGCTGGCTGAACTGCGCACGCACGATGAAGCCCTGCGCACGCAGGACCATGAACGCCGCGACATGCTGGCGCGCCTGCAGGCGGAAGACGCCAGCCTGCGCCAGCGTTTCGAGGCATCGGCGCAGGAAATGGCACAGTGGACCGCCCGTGTCGAAGCAGCAATGCTGGAAGCCGAAGCCGCCCTGGCCCGGCTGGGCAATGCGCAGGCCGAATATGAACGCCTGGCGCCGGAACCCGTGGCCGTGCGCGCGCGGCGCGATGCCATTGCAACCGAACTGGAACAGTATGCGGCCAGCCACGACGTGGCGGCAACCGCATTGCAGCAGGCACAGGACCGCCAGTCCGAACTGCAGGCAGGCCGTCGCACGGCAGAGGACGTCCTGACCGCCGCGCGTGAGGAACTGGTCCGCGCGGAAGGCAGGCGTGAACAGGCGCAGGTGATTCTGGCGCAGTTACAGGCGGAATCGCAGCCACCTGCCGGCGTGATCCCTGCGGACCTGAGCGTGAACGCCGAAACCAGCCTGCGCCGCAAGGTGGCCCGCCTGACGCGCCAGCGCGACGATCTGGGCCCCGTCAACCTGCGTGCCGAACTTGAGGCGCAGGATGCGTCCGGCAGGATCGACACCATCCTGCACGAACGCGACGAACTGCAATCCGCCATTGCCCGCCTGCGCGGCATGATCGGCCAGCTGAACCGTGAAGGGCGCGAACGGCTGATGGCCGTGTTTTCCCAGATCGACCAGCATTTCCAGTCCCTGTTTTCGCGCATGTTCAATGGCGGACGGGCGCATCTGGGCATGGTGGGCAATGACGATCCGCTGCAGGCCGGGCTGGAGATCTATGCCCAGCCACCGGGCAAGAAACTGGCGACGCTGTCCCTGCTGTCGGGCGGGGAACAGGCGCTGACGGCGCTGTCGCTGATTTTCGCGGTCTTCCGCTGCAACCCGGCCCCCGTCTGCGTGCTGGATGAGGTGGATGCACCGCTGGATGACGCCAATGTGGGGCGTTTCTGCGCCCTGCTGGGCGACATGGTTGCCGAAGCGGGCACGCGCTTCCTTGTCGTGACCCACCACCAGCTGACCATGGCGCATATGGACCGGCTGTATGGCGTTACAATGCAGGAACGCGGTGTCAGCCGCGTGCTGTCGGTCGATCTGGAACGCGCCTCTGAAATGGTGGACACACCCAACGCGTAAAATACTGTTACTAAAAGATAAAAGCTTTACCAAAAGCTTCCGACTTTTAATCCGGCATCCGGTCCGGAATAAAAAAGGCCTGTGGGAACCATTCTCCCGCAGGCCTCTTTATACAGTAAGACGTACCTGTGTGGGAAAGGGCGGTCACAATCCGCCACCTTCCCCGCAGGCATGCCGTTTCCATGCGGAATGATTACGGCATCATGCTGCCGGTATCGATAAAGCGCTGGTGCCACGACAGGGCTTCGTTCAGCAGATGCGGCGACTGCTGGCCGAACGAACCCGCACGGGCGCGCTTGTAATAATCCTGCAGCATCGGGCGGTAGTCGGGATGCGCGCAGTTGGCGATGATGACTTCAGCGCGCTGCTTGGGCGACAGGCCACGCAGATCGGCCAGGCCCTGCTCGGTCACCAGCACCTGCGAATCCTGCGTGATGTGGTCAACATGGGACGCCATGGGCACGATGGCCGAAATCTTGCCACCCTTGGCGGTGGACGGCGTCATGAACACGGAAATATAGGCGTTACGGGCAAAGTCACCCGATCCGCCGATGCCGTTCTGGATTTTCGAACCCATGATCTGGGTCGAATTCACATTGCCATAGATATCCGATTCGATCAGGCCATTCATGGCGATACAACCAAGGCGACGGATCAGGCCGGGATGGTTGCTGATATCCTGCGGGCGCAGGATGATCTTCTTCTGGAATTCCCGCATGCGGGCATTGAGCGATTCCGCGGCTTCCGGGCTGAGGGAGAACGCGGTGGCCGACGCAACCCGCATCTTGCCCGTTTCCAGCATGCCCAGCATGCCGTCCTGAATGACCTCCGTATAGGCGGTCAGGTCATTGAACGGCCCTTCTTCCAGCCCGCCCATGACGGCATTGGCCACGTTGCCCACGCCGGACTGCAGCGGCAGCAGCGACGGCGGCAGGCGGCCCATTTTCACTTCGTGGCGGAAGAATTCCATAAGGTGGCCCGCGATGCCGCGCGCGGTCTCGTCCGGCGGGGAGAACGGGGCATTGCGGTCTGGCGCGTTGGTTTCGACAATCGCCACGATCTTGTCGGGGTCCACCTTCAGCGACGTGCCGCCAATCCGGTCATCGGGGCGCAGCAGCGGGATGGGCTGGCGATGCGGCGGCAGGGCCGCGCCATACCAGATGTCGTGCATCCCCTCCAGCGCCGCGTCCTGCCAGCTGTTGACCTCGATGATCACCTGTTTGGCGGTGTCGAGCCATGTCTTGGAATTCCCGACGGAGGAAGACGGCACGATGCTGCCGTCTTCACGGATGGCGGTAGCTTCGATGATGGCGGTGTCGATCTCACCAAAGAAGCCCGCCCATGCCATGGGGGCCACGTGGCTGAGATGCATGTCGAGGTATTCCGTCTCGCCCTTGTTGATGCGCGCACGCAGGCCGGGATCGGAATTGTACGGCATACGGAAGGAGATACCGTTGACCTTGGCCAGCGCGCCATCAAGTTCCGGTCCGGTTGACGCCCCGGTCAGCAGGCGGATGCGGTACTCATTACCCTTGGCGTGTTCACGTTCCATCAGGGCGGCAAGCGCCTGCGGCACGGCCTTGGGATAACCCGCGCCGGTAAAGCCGCTGGTGCCAACCGTGCTGCCCGGACGGACAAGGGAGGCCGCCTGCTCGGCGGTAGTGATCTTGGCCCGGAGCGCCGCATTCCGGATTCGGGTGTGGTCGATCATGAACTTTCCCTCAAAACTTTTATCGTTATGTCCAGCCTGCGCCGGATATGTCGTATGCCTCAGCCACGGTCGGGCGGGGCCTGCATTGCCCCATACTGCCTTGCACCGGTCCGATATGCCTAGCCGCCACATGCGCTGTGGGTATTCCCTTTGCACCGCATGCGCAGGCGTTGCGTTTCACTTCAGCATGACGCCATCATCTGTTCTCCCTCCGGCAGGCGACGTCACAACAAAAGAGTGTGACACGGCGCCCTGACTCCGGTGACTGGTTTCACGTTTGCTCCATCACGAAGCGGGTATGCGCGGGGTGTATTTTTGGTATGTATTTTTAGCAATATGTCCTGCTGCACGGCAGAATTGTCGTTACCCGTATGCAACCGTTTTGTGTCATTAAAGATACATTCCTGGCCAGTCCCCTAGTGCAAGGCGGCCAATCTTGTGAATAATAGGCAACAGGACACAATCAGGGGGCACCGGCACACGGCACCGCCATAAAAGCAGGAGAGGATTTTCGTTTGAGACGCCGATTTCCCTCTCACAGGCCTGTCATGGCACGGGAAGGCACGCCCCCGCCGCCCCCGGCGAGGGAGCCACCACCATCCCCCGCCCTGCCGACGCATCCGCTGAGGGACCTGCTGGCCGGACGCCCCCTGCGCGTGGTGGGGGACGTGCATGGCGACCTGTATGCCTTCCGCCACGCAGCGGCGACCGACCGGTTTGTCATACAGCTGGGAGACCTGGTGGATTACGGTCCCGACAGCGCGGGGGCGTTCCGCCTGATGCAGCAGCTGATTGATGAACGGCGCGGGCTGTTCATACTGGGCAACCATGACCGCAAGCTGGCCCGCGCGCTGCAGGGCCGCAAGATGCGTCGCGACCCGCCATTGATGGAAACGCTGACCCAGTTCACGGCGGAAGAAAACAGCGACGTGTTCCAGCGCGCGCTGGCGGACCTGTCGCATGCGCCCGCGTGGATCGTGCTGGGGCAGTCGATATTCGTGCATGGCGGTTTTCACGTGCGCATGCTGGGCGAACTGCCGCCGCCGGGGCTGGGAACCGTAACCCCGCTGCTGTCGCGCGCGCTGTTTGGCGAGACGACGGGCCGGATGCAGAAAGACGGCTATCCTGAACGCCGGCTGAACTGGGTCGATCACATCCCGGCGGGCTACACGGTCTATTGCGGGCATGACCGCCGGTCCACGGACGGGCGGCCATGGGTCCGGCAGGGCAGGATGGGCGGACGGGCCATCTTTACCGATACCGGCGCGGGCAAAGGTGGCCATCTGGCATGGATCGACCTGCCGCCCATCGTGTAAGAACCCGGCAGACCACAAGAATTCCCATACCTTCAGGAGAGCCTTCCCCCATGAACACCACCCAGGCCACGCAGGACGCCGCGCAGTCCAAGCTGGAGGAACTGCGCCGCAGCATCGACAATATCGATGCGGCCCTGATCTATATGCTGGCCGAGCGTTTCCGCCATACGCAGGCGGTGGGAAAGCTGAAGGCGACCAACCACATGCCCCCCGCAGATCCCGCGCGGGAATCCCGTCAGGTCGCGCGCCTGCGCCAGCTGGCCCAGTCAGCGCAGCTGGATCCGGATTTTGCCGAAAAATTCCTTGCCTTCATCATCCGCGAGGTCATCCGCCATCACGAAGCCATTGCCGCCAGCGAAGGGCGATAGTTCCCCATGGCCGACATGCCCGCAGGCAGCCCGCCAGTCGCCCGGCGGATGGTGCTGATGCGCCACGCGCAGGCCGCCCCTGCCCCATTTGGCGAAATGGGCATGCAGGCGGACCTGACCCGTCCCCTGACGCCACACGGCCGCCAGAGCGCCGCCCGTCAGGGCGCGGTGCTGCGGGCGCGGCATTTCGCGCCCGACCTGATCATGGTCAGTCCGGCAATGCGCACGTGCCAGACGCTGGAGGCGATCGGATCATTTTATGGCGATCGGCAACCCGATATCCGATATGTGAACGCGCTGTATGACGCAGCCCCGCAAACCATTCGCGACCTGCTGTATGAGGTGCCGGATAAAGTAAACAATATCATGATATTAGCCCACAATCCCGGTCTGCAGGCACTGGTTGCGCACTGGGCTGCGCGTCATTGTCCGCCCGATGCGGAAAATGCGCTGCATCAGGGCTTCCCACCGGCCGCAATGGCCTGCTTTACCGCCACGAAAGCCTGGAATCAGGCAGAAGACGGGGATATCCGCCTGCAGGACCTGTCTTGCCAATAATGTCATTGCCTCAGGCGGGGGGGACGGATTGCCACGACGGGGTTTTCGTTCCTATCGTCAGTGCCAAGGCCCGCTGAGCGCCGCCCCTGCGGCGCACGGGCATATAAATTTGGGCAGACATACCAACTGTCGCACGAACGACAGGATGCCCGGAGGTTGGAGACATGTGCCGCCCTGCCCCGATGTGCGCGGGACCGGCACCCAAGAGGAGTGTTGTAGATGAGCGAGTCCGGAAAAAGCGCCACAATCTCGCTGAACGGCAAGGATGTTGCCCTGCCGGTGCTGTCAGGCACGCTGGGGCCGGATGTCATCGACATCCGCAAGCTGCCGGCGCAGGCGGGGGTATTCACCTATGACCCCGGTTATGGCGAAACGGCTTCATGCTCCAGCAAGATCACGTTCATTGACGGTGAAAAGGGTATCCTGCTGCATCGCGGCTACCCCATCGCGCAGCTGGCCGAACAGGCGACCTTCATGGAAGTGGCCTACCTGCTGCTGAACGGCGAACTGCCGGACACGGCGCAGTATGACGGGTTTGTGAATTCCATCAAGCATCACACCCTGCTGCATGAACAGATCCGCAATTTCTTCAACGGTTTCCGTCGTGACGCCCACCCCATGGCCATCCTGTGTGGCACGGTGGGGGCGCTGTCCTCCTTCTATCATGAAGGGCTGGATGTCTCGAACGCGGCCACCCGTTACCAGTCGGCCATGCGCATTATCGCCAAGATTCCGACCATTGCAGCATGGGCCTATAAATATACACAGGGCGAAACCTTCATCTATCCGCGCAACGACCTGTCATATGCGGAAAACTTCCTGTCCATGATGTTCGCCGTTCCCAGCGAACCGTACAAGATCAACCCGGTTCTGGCGCGCGCCATGGACCGTATCCTGATCCTGCATGCGGACCATGAACAGAATGCGTCCACGTCCACCGTGCGTCTGGCCGGTTCCACCGGGGCAAACCCGTTCGCATGCATTTCCGCCGGTATCGCAGCACTGTGGGGGCCTGCCCATGGCGGCGCCAACGAGGCCGTGCTGAAAATGCTGGCCGAAATCGGGCACAAGGACAACATTCCCGAATTCATCGCCAAGGTGAAGGACAAGAACAGCGGCGTGCGCCTGATGGGCTTTGGCCACCGGGTGTACAAGAACTTCGACCCGCGTGCGAAGATCATGCAGGCCACCTGTCATGAGGTGCTGGGCGAACTGGGGATCAAGGACGATCCGCTGCTGGATCTTGCGATCGAACTGGAAAAGATCGCCATCCACGACGAATATTTCGTCAAGCGCAGCCTGTATCCGAATGTCGATTTCTATTCCGGCATCATCCTCAAGGCCATGGGCATCCCCACCAGCATGTTCACCGTGCTGTTCGCGGTGGCCCGCACCACCGGCTGGATCAGCCAGTGGAAGGAAATGATCGAGGAACCGGGCCAGCGGATTGGCCGCCCCCGTCAGCTGTACACCGGATCGCCCGAACGCAACTTCGTGCCGTTTGACAAGCGGGGCTGACTGAATCCCCTGCCGGACGGATATCACATCCGTCCGGCAGGGACTGAAGAACGGACCGGATGATGCCAGGGCATCCCGCAGCATCATGTCCGGGTATATAAAAAAAGGCAGGCCAGTATGTGGCCTGCCTTTTTTTATATAAGTCTTCCCGACCCGGACGGATCAGTCACATTCACAGCCATTGGTGGGGCCAGGACGTTTCTGGATCACGTGGTGGTCGATCCATTCCGACACCAGTCGCCGCGCCTCGTTCAGCGAGGATTCGGGATGGTGGATACGGTACAGGGTGGTGCAGGCGTGGAAAGCCGACACATCGCTGGTCCCTACGCCACGCAGTTCCTGATAGGCGGTGATTACGGCACGCTCGCACTTGCGAGAGATGCGACTGTTTTCAACAGACACGATGCGATGACCCATTGGTGAGAATGATTATCAGTATTGGGATATTAGATCGAATACCCCCATGGGGCAAGGTACGCATGGCCTCACACTCGGCTGATCGGGTCACGTTATGTTTCCGACATGGCTTTTTTTGGCAATTCCGCCCACACCCCGCGCACATAGATGGATTTTCGCATCTGTTGCGGTTAATCGTCTGTGCTGTCATTGACGACACCACATATCATTTGGCCGGAGACAGGGTATGCACGACGCCACGGGGAACGGGGCTGGACTTTCAACAGGCACAACCGCATGGGATCGCGACGCCGCACTTATGACGGCGCGCCTGCTGCTGGAAATCAAGGCCGTCAACTTCCGCCCCGATGACCCATATACCCTGACATCCGGCTGGAAATCCCCGGTCTATATCGACTGCCGCCGTATCATCTTCTTCCCCCGCGCACGACAGAAGATCATGGAACTGGCGGTGGAAAAGATCGGCCGCCATGTGGGGTACGAAAGCATTGACGCCGTGGTGGGCGGCGAGACGGCGGGCATTCCCTTCGCTGCATGGATTGCCGACCGCATGATGGCCCCCATGGCCTATGTGCGCAAAAAGCCCAAGGGATTTGGCCGCAATGCCCAGATCGAAGGTGATGTGCCCGAGGGCATGCGCACCCTGCTGGTGGAAGACCTGACGACCGACGGGTCATCCAAGGTGCAGTTCGCCAATGCCCTGCGCAAGGCGGGCGCCATCGTGGACCACACGTTCGTGGTCTTCTTCTACGGCGTGTTCCCCGGCGCCTATCGCACGCTGGCGGACATGGACATCAGCCTGCATGCGCTGTGCACGTGGTGGGATGTGCTGGAGGCCTGCGCGGGCAAGCCTTACTTCTCGGAACAGGATGCCGCCGAAGTCCGCCGCTTCCTGGAAAATCCCTGCGCATGGTCGGCCAAGCATGGCGGCGTGGGCAGCGCGGAAGAAGCCCTGGAACTGAAGGCCAGACGGGACGCCGGGGCCTGAACCACGGACGGGTCGATGGCGCGTATCCTCGCTTTTGATTCCGGTATCGGGGGGTTGGGAATTGTCGCCCGCATCCGCGACCTCCTGCCCGGGATCACAGTCGATTATCTGGCGGATACGGCTGTCTTTCCCTATGGTGAACAGGCTGATGGGCCGCTGCGGCAGCGAATCGTCCGCCTGCTGGGTCAGGCCATTGCCCGCCTGCGCCCCGATGTGGTGGTGGTGGCCTGCAATACCGCCAGTACGCTGGCGCTGGACAGCCTGCGGGCCACCTATGATGTTCCGTTCGTGGGGTGTGTGCCCCCGATAAAATGGGCGGCGGACCATACCCGCACCGGCACGATCGGCCTGCTGGCCACGCGCGCCACAGTAAGGCGTCCCTACCTGCATGACCTGAGCGTGCGTTTCGCGCCCGACTGCACCCTGCTTGCTTATGGCGCGCGGGGACTGGCCGACATGGCGGAAGCCTCCTTCCGCGGCACACCTCCGGACCGGCAACAACTGAAGACAGAACTTGATGGCCTGTTCCGCCAGCCGGGCGGGAACCGGATTGACGTGGTCGGGCTGGGCTGCACGCACTACACCTTCCTGCTGGACGTGATGCGTGACACCGGGCCTGCACATATCATGTGGCTGGACCCCGCCCCGGCCGTTGCGCGCCAGACCGCCCGTGTGCTGACCCAGTGCGGCGGCGCAGCCCCATCCGTCCGGTCACCGGAACCGGAACGGGTCTTTTTTACCGCGATGCCGACCGACCTCCCTGCCCTGCTGCCCGGCCTGCGCAGGATGGGTTACGCAGCAGATGCGCCCTTCCTGTTTGGGGAGGACCTGACCCTCCTTTCCTGAACGGGCGGGAACTGATGGGTCAGCTTTGTTTCAGAAAGACGACATTTCCCGAAGCTGTCGGAAAAACGGTCACGAGAAACTTTTCGATAATCTGCAGATCTGCCCAAAGGGCAGGCTTCCAGATGGTCCCCATAAAAAAATGCCGCCTTCCCGAAGAAAGGCGGCATCCGGAAACTGTCCATTCCTGTCAGACGGTCAGCCTGAAACGTCCGCTTAACGCAGGCGGTTGACCGTATAGCTGGCCGTATCCTGCAGAAGCTGGCGCAGGCGGGTGGGTGGGAAGATGTCCAGCGCCTCGCGTGCGGCCGTGGCGTATTCCGTTGCCCGGTCAAGGGTAATGCGGATGGCCCCGGTTTGCTCGATCAGCCTGAGCGCGTGGTCAAGGTCTTCGGGACGCTGTTCACTTTCCTCAATCACGCGATGCCAGAAGGCACGGTCTTCCTCCGACCCGGCGGCATAGGCCGCCAGCACCGGCAGGGTAATCTTGCCTTCGCGGAAATCATCGCCCACCGTCTTGCCCAGATGGGCCTGATCGGCTGCATAATCCAGCGCATCATCCACCAGCTGGAACGCCATGCCCAGATTGGTGCCGTAGGATTCCAGGGCATGCTCTTCCGCCCCTTCCCGGTTGGCCACAACTGCGCCAACACGGCAGGCAGCAGCGAACAGCGCCGCAGTTTTGCCATGAATGACTTCCAGATACTGATCAATCTGCGTGGAAAGATCATTCTGGGTGGACATCTGCAGCACTTCCCCTTCCGCGATCGTGGCGGAAGCGGATGAGAGGATATTCATGACCTTGAGCGAGCCATCATCCGTCATGAGCTGGAAGGAACGGGCGAACAGAAAGTCGCCCACCAGCACCGATGCCTTGTTGCCGAATACCGCATTCGCGCTGGCCATGCCGCGACGCAGCGAACTTTCGTCCACCACGTCATCATGCAGCAGGGTCGCGGTATGAATGAATTCCACGCATGCCGCCAGCGCCACGTGCCGCTGGTGCGTGGCGTCGGGCTGGTAGCCGCACAACCGTGCGGACGCCAGCGTCAGCAGCGGCCGTAACCGCTTGCCACCCGCGGCGACCAGATGGGCTGCCAGCTGGGGAATAAGCGCAACCGGGCTGTCCATCCGCTCGACAATGGCGCGGTTACACGCGGCCATGTCGTCTGCAAGATATTCCGCCAGCTCACGCAGGGCGACTTCTGATCCATCTGCCATCGGGCGGCGAGCCCCTTCGTCTTTCTGACTTGCCGTTTCGTCGGATTCCGGCAGACTAACTGCTAGGGCCAAAAGGTTACTCTCCCGGTTCCGAATGTATGAACATAGATATGAGTATATGGGCGGCGCTGGAATAACGGTCAAGCCAGACCACGCACACACACCGCATGGGACTGATGGTACGCAGTCCCTGCCCCCCATGGGCGACGCCCCGGTCACGACGGGCACTTTGCTGGGGGGAAAGGTGGTCTATCGCCAGTTTCCGACCGGAAACAGGACTGGATTGGAACCGGTTCTGATGGCCGCTTTCGTGCCTGCACGTGCCGGAGAGGTCGTGCTGGAAGGCGGGTGCGGCGCGGGCGCGGGACTGCTGTGCCTGACGAATCGGGTACCTCGCCTTGCGGGAGTCGGGCTGGAACAGGACCCCGCCACCGCCAGTCTGGCCCGGCACAACCTGGCACTGAACGGACGCCACGACCTGCGCGTGCGGGTGGCAGCCATTCCGGCCCTGCCCGATGACCCGCTCCTGTCGGGTCCAGGCATCCGGCGCATCGACCATGCCTTCGCCAATCCGCCATGGCATGGGCATGACTCGTCGCCTTCCCCACACATGCAGCGTGACCTTGCCCGTCGCCTGCCCGCAGGCATGCTGGCGGCGTGGGTGGGTGCGCTGTCAGACCAGTTGCGCCATCATGGCACCCTGACACTCGCCCTGCCCGCCAGCCTGCTGTCCGCGGGCATCGCGGCCATGGAACGCGCGCGGCTTGGCCGCATCCGGATTTTTCCCTTCTGGCCGCGTCAGGGACATGCCGCGCGGATCGTGCTGGTGCAGGGCCGCGTGAATTCCCGCGCCGGCAGCGAAATGCTGCCCGGCCTGATCCTGCATGAAGGAAATGGTGAATTCACCCCTGCCGCCCGTGCGGTGCTGGAAGATGGCGTAGCCCTGCCGTAAGGCGCGTTGCGGAATATCCTGCACGCCACAACGATTCGGTCAGCGCCGCCTTTTTGAAAAAGCCAGCATCCGGAACTTCTGTTTTTCAGTCAGTTGTAAGGTTTTATCCTTCAGTCCGCGAACGCTTCGTCCCACGATCCGGTGGTTGCCGCGCGGCTGTATTCCGTTGCGCGATTTTCAAAGAAATTGGTGTGTTCGACCGCGTTCACCATCTCATCCACCCATGGCAGCGGGTTGGCGGCAATATCATAAAGGCCATCCAGCCCAAGCTGGCCCAGCCTGCGATTGGCGACAAAGCGGATGTACTGCCTGACCTGCGCCGCATCCAGTCCCTCGACCGCGCCCATCTCAAACGCAAGGTCGATGAATGCGTCCTCGTGCTCGACAATGTCCCGACAGATCTGGCGGATGTCATCACGCAGGGTATCGGTCCAGATTTCCGGGTTTTCCTGAATGAACACGCGGAACAGGTGGGCCATCGAATCACAGTGCAGCGATTCATCACGCACCGACCACGACACGATCTGCCCCATGCCCTTGAGCTTGTTATGGCGGGGAAAGTTCAGCAGGATGGCGAAGGACGCAAAAAGCTGCAGCCCTTCGGTAAACGCGCCAAAGGCAGCCAGCGTCCGGGCGATCTGGTAGGTATCGCTGACGGTGAACTGCTGCATGTAGTCATATTTATCCTTCATTTCCTTATATTTAAGGAACGCGGAATACTCGGTCTCGGGCATGCCGATGGTGTCGAGCAGATGACTGTAGGCAGCAATGTGGATCGTCTCGATATTCGAAAACGCCGACAGCATCATAAGCACTTCAGTCGGCCTGAACACCTGGCTGTAGTGCTTCATGTAGCAGTTGTTCACCTCCACATCCGACTGGGTAAAGAAGCGGAAGATCTGGGTCACCAGATGCCGTTCCCCGTCCGTCAGCGTGCGATGCCAGTCCTTCACATCATCAGCCAGAGGCACTTCTTCAGGCAACCAGTGGACACGCTGCTGCGTCAGCCAGGCATCATAGGCCCAGGGGTAACGGAACGGCTTGTAGACGGGACTGGCGGTCAGCAGGCTGGGTGCGTACTGTATCCTGACATCCGCGCCGGGGGCTGTATCGGTCATGGCCATGCCTGTCCTGTGCATGTTTCCAGGGCGCCGGGCAGAGTCCCGACACCCAAAACGATAGACAGCACGTCAATCCCATGTCCAGACACAATAATGATTTAAAAAACGGGCCGCCCCATACATGGAAACAGCCCGTTCAGGTCATTCAATATATTAAAACCAGAAATTTATATAAATGAATTCAGATCAATACATGAAACCGTTGCCTTACTGGCAGGCCAGACATTCCTCGTAATCCGTGGTCGTGGCTGGCGGCGTATCGCCTTCCGTTTTCGTCATGTCGCGCTTTTCCTGTCCGTCACTGACGGCGTCGGCACGCTGGATGGACAGCGAACGGCAGTAATACAGGGATTTCACCCCCCGCTTCCACGCCATGTAGTGGATCTGGTGCAGGTCGCGCTTGTGCACGTTGGCCGGCAGGAAGATGTTGATCGACTGCGCCTGACAGATGAAGGGCGCGCGGTCGGCGGCATGTTCGATCACCCAGCGCTGATCCAGTTCGAACGCGGTCTTGAACACGTCCTTTTCCTGCTGGGTCAGGAAGTCGAGATGCTGCACGCTGCCCTTGTTCAGGGTGATGGAAGACCAGACCTCGTTCGTGTTCTGGCCCTTCTGCGTCAGCAGGCGGTCAAGGTGGCGGTTGCGCACCGTGAACGATCCCGACAGCGTTTTCTGCAGGAACACGTTGGCCGCAATCGGTTCGATCCCTGGGCTGGCATTGCCCGCGATAATGGAAATCGACGCGGTGGGGGCGATCGCCATCTTGTTGGAAAAACGTTCCATCACGCCGTAATCGGCGGCGTCGGGGCATGGCCCGCGCTCTTCCGCCAGCTTGCGCGACGCGGCATCGGCCTGCGCGCGGATATGCTTGAAGATCCGACGGTTCCAGCTTTTGGCCACCACGCTTTCAAAGGGTACGTCCCTGGCCTGCAGGAAGGAATGGAATCCCATGACCCCCAGCCCCACGGACCGTTCGCGCATGGCGGCGTACCGGGCGCGTTCCATGTCGTCGGGCGCACGGTCGATGAAATCCTGCAGCACGTTGTCAAGGAACAGCATCACGTCCTCGATGAACTGCGGATTGTCCTTCCACTCATCCCACGTTTCAAGGTTGAGCGACGACAGGCAGCACACTGCCGTGCGTTCGCGCCCGTGCTGGTCCATGCCCGTGGGCAGGGTGATTTCCGCGCACAGGTTGGATGTCTTGACCTCCAGCCCAGCCAGCTTGTGGTGTTCGGGCCGGGCATTGTTCACATGGTCGGAAAAGATGATGTACGGCTCACCCTGTTCCATCCGCGCGGTCAGGATACGGATCCATAGCGAACGGGCCGAGATCTTGCGGATGACCGTATTGTCCTTGGGCGACAGCAGCGCCCATTCATCATCATCGGCCACCGCGCGCATGAATGCATCGGGCACCAGCACGCCGTGGTGCAGGTTCAGCGCCTTGCGGTTGGGATCGCCACCCGTAGGGCGACGCAGTTCAATGAATTCCTCGATTTCGGGATGCCAGACCGGCAGGTACACCGCAGCCGACCCACGACGCAGCGACCCCTGGCTGATCGCCAGCGTCAGGCTGTCCATGACGCGGATGAAGGGAATGACGCCCGATGTCTTGCCATTGCGGCCGACATTTTCACCAATCGAACGCAGGTTGCCCCAGTAGGAGCCGATGCCCCCGCCTTTGGACGCCAGCCAGACGTTTTCGTTCCACAGGTCCACAATGCCGCGCAGGCTGTCATTGGCTTCGTTCAGGAAGCACGAAATCGGCAGGCCACGCGTGGTGCCGCCATTGGACAGCACCGGCGTCGCCGGCATGAACCAGTGACGCGAGATATAGTCATACAGCCGCTGCGCATGGGCAGGATTCGCCCCGTAATAGGACGCGACCCGTCCAAACAGGTCCTGATAGCTTTCACCGGGCAGCAGATAGCGGTTGTCCAGCGTCGCCTTGCCAAACGCCGTCAGCAGCGCATCACGGGAATGGTCCACGCGAACGGGATGGTGGCCAGGCAACTGGACCACGTTATCCAGCATGTCAGACATTTCAGACATCGTCGTACTGTCCTTTCCCTGGATGGTCCCGTCCACACTGGCCGAACGATCGGGCATGCCTCCAGATACGTCATCCAGGACCATTTACATTCTCCGTCATTGGCTCACGCCAACGCACAGGGCCTTTCGATCCTGTGCCGTGCGGTGAGGTTTTATGATTTTGCCCCCTATATATGGAGTAAACGGTACCGCATTGCACTACATAATGTGTGGGGACAAATTGTGGACTGATCTTCCGAATCAGCGGGCAAGCTTGCGTCAAGACATGAAATGGGGAGAATATTTTTTAAATTTTCCTCCCCCTTCCCGTCATGTTCCCAGCGTGCCCCACCGTGCCGTCGCGGCATCATCCTGCGCGCGGGGCTGGACCCATTCACTGCGCCCGTTTGAGAATTCTTCGCGTTTCCAGAAGGGTGCACTGGTCTTGAGCCAGTCCATCATGAACTCCGTCCCCTCCAGCGCCGCCTTGCGGTGTGCTGCCGCACACAGCACCAGCACGATGGGCATCCCCACCTCCAGCCGGCCGACGCGGTGGATGACAGTGCAGCCGGTCAGGCCGAATCGCGTGCAGGCCGATTCGGCGATCTGCCGCATCATGGACTCGGTCATGCCGGGGTAGTGTTCCAGTTCCAGCGCCACCAGCCCGCCGCCCCCGCGGACAATGCCGGTAAACGCGCCCACCCCCCCCACGTCGTCACGCCTGCGCAGCAGCAGCGCAGTTTCGTGGGTGGCATCGAATGTGTCGGCCTGAACACGAACCGTAACGCAGGACATGATGGCGTCAGCCCCCCGTGACCGGTGGGAAAAAGGCAATTTCGTCATTGGCCGCAACAGGGGCGTCAACCGTGGCGAAACTGTGGTTCACCGCGACGCGGATCAGTTCGGGCCTGGCGAATATTTCCCCATACGCTCCGCCACGCGCGCGCAGCCGGTCGATCAGGTCCTGCACCGACCGCACGCCCTGCGGCAGGGGCAGCGTCTCCCCGGGGCAGCCCAGCTGGTCGCGCAGCCATGCGAAATAGAGAATGCGCAGCATTCCGGTTTCATCTCCCTGTGCCACAGCGTCCCCATGCGGCCTGTCCGCGTCATGGGGCCTGCTGTTCCTGAACCGTGCCGTCAGACGCGACCACGGTGGTGGTGCCATCGCCGTTCGGGACGACAATGGCCGAATCCGATACGCCCTTATGCGTTGCCGAAGGGCCCGAAGACAATGCGGAAACGTGCCCCCCACCTGTCGGGGCGCCATCGGGGTCCGCATCGTTGCCGATCCGCATCTCGCCCCCGGCGGGCAGGTCGACCTCACGTTCCACCAGTTGCGAACGCGCGCCAGCACTGGCGCCGTCCGCCCCGATCGCGACCAGCACCGACTGGCCCGAACGCACGACCGGCCAGATATTGCGTTCCTGCGGCATGATGGGCAGCACCTGTGGCGCCTGCCCCGCCACGCGGCGCATGTTCTCGACTTCCGCATGCGGGGTATTGGGCAGGCTGCCGGGCAGTTCCGTATTTTCGGACAGGATATGGCCAAAGCCCCCACACCCCGTCAGCCCCACCAGCAATGACAGCACCATTGCGTTGCGCACCGCGTTCTCCCCCTGACCTGTCTGGCACCGGACGGACCAGACGGCCCGCACAGGAGAGAGCAACCACGTCGCGCGTTAATTTTTCATGTAGGTCAGGAAGATAATTTCGTGGCCCCTGTCGTGCCACGGTTGACGTGGCGCAGGCCGGTGGACAGGTAGTCCCACCCGGTAATCAGGGTCAGCACGGCGGCGATCCACATCATGACCGCGCCCATCACGTCAACCGGCAGCCAGCCGATATGCAGCAGTCCCGCAGTGCTGTCGCCCGCCAGCAGGAAGCCGATGGCGGTCATCTGGAAGCCGGTTTTCCATTTCGCCAGCCGCGTCACCGGCAGGCCCACCCGCGTCGCCGCAAGGTATTCCCGCAGCCCGCTGACCAGGATTTCACGCGAAAGGATGATGATGGCCGGATACAGGCAGCCATATGGCAACCGCCCCAGCCCCGCCAGCACCATGAGCGACGCGCCCACCAGCAGCTTGTCCGCAATGGGGTCGAGCATGCGGCCCAGGTCGGAATTCTGGTTCCATGCCCGCGCCAGCTTGCCATCAAGGTAATCGGTGATGCCCGCCAGTATGAACAGCACGCACGCCGCGCAGTCGGTCTGCGGCGTATGGATGACGACAAGCCCGACAACGATGGGGACCACGACAATACGGGACAGGGTCAGGAGATTGGGCAGGTCGGTAAGCATGCTGGTACTGCTATAACGAAAGATGGGAAAAAACCGAAATACTGATAACGCCTGTCAGGCAGGTCATATGCTCACATCTGCATGACAGCCGATCACTCCCCTGTCCAGCCGGGATGGAAATATCCGTATATGGCGCGCGCCATGTCGCGATTGATGCCCGGTGCATTTTCCAGTTCCCCCAGGCCGGCCTGCCGCACGCTGCGCGCCGATCCGAAATGGTTGAGCAGCGCGCGCTTGCGTGCAGGCCCAACGCCGGGAATATCGTCCAGTTCCGAGCGCACCAGCGTTTTGGACCGCCCGGCGCGATGGGTGGTGATGGCGAAGCGGTGCGCTTCATCACGCAGGCGCTGCAGGTAATACAGCACCGGGTCACGCGGCGGCAGCTGGAATGGGGGACGGCCCTCGGTATGGAACCATTCGCGCCCTGCATCCCTGTCCGGCCCCTTGGCGATGGCGACCAGCGTCACCCCCGTCACACCCAGTTCATCCAGCACGCCGCGCACCGCCGTGTACTGTCCCGCGCCGCCATCAATCAGCAGGATGTCGGGCCAGTCCTCGGGCCGCACGCCCTCCTCCCTGTCCTTCAGTGCACGGCGGAAGCGACGTTCAAGCACCTCGCGCATCATCGCGAAGTCATCGCCCGGGGTGACCGGGCCCTTGATGGAGAATTTGCGGTAGGCGCGCCTGTCAAACCCTTCCGGCCCGCCAACCACCATCACGCCATAGGCATTCGCCCCCTGGATGTGGCTGTTGTCATAGGTCTCGATCCGGCGCGGCGGCGCATCCAGCCCGAACAGGTCGGCCACCCCCTGCAACAGCCGCGCCTGACCCGCGCTTTCCGCCAGCTTCCGCTCCAGCGCCTCGCGCGCGTTGAGTTCGGCATGTTCGATCACCGCGCGCTTTTCCCCGCGCTGCGGATGCGTGATCTCCACCCTGCGGCCCCGGCGCAGCGTCAGGGCGGATGTCAGGACATCCAGTTCCGGCAGGTCCTGGTTGACCAGCACATGGGCGGGCGGTGGCTTGTCGTCATAAAACTGGCCAATGAAGGCGGCCAGCACGTCGGGCGCGTTCTCGTCGCGCGCGTGACTGGGGAAAAACGCGCGGTTGCCATTGTTGCGTCCGGCACGGATGAAGAACACCTGAATGCACGACTGCCCCGCGATCTGCCAGATCGCGATGATGTCCGCATCCGTCACGGTGGAGGGATTGATGACGCTGGAATCCTGCTGCAGCGCCGACAGGCCGCGTATGCGGTCACGGATGGCGGCCGCGCGCTCGAACTCCAGCGCCTCGGCCGCTTCTTCCATCTCCCGCCCCAGTTCCTCGCGCATGTGCGGGTTCCGGCCCGCCAGGAAGTCGCGTGCCTGACCGGCCAGTTCGGCATAGTCCTCCCGGCTTATGCGGTCGGTGCACGGGGCGGAACAGCGGTGGATCTGGTGCAGCAGGCATGGGCGCGTGCGGCCCTGCATCTCGCTATCGGAACATGACCGCAGCAGGAAGGTGCGCTGCAGCAGGTTGAGCGTCTGGTTGACCGACCATGCGGATGCAAACGGTCCCCAGTACGACGCCCCCTTCACCGGCTTGCCGCGATGTTTGCTGATCTGGGGAAAATCATGCTTGTCCGTCAGCATGATCCATGGGTAACTTTTATCATCACGCAGCAGGATGTTGTACCTGGGCTGCATGCGCTTGATGTAGTTGGCCTCCAGCAGCAGGGCCTCGGCCTCGGTATGGGTCGTGACGATTTCCATGCTGCGGGTTTCGGACACCATCCGGCGCAGGCGCTCGGTCAGGCGGCCGATATGGGTGTAGGAGGTGACGCGCTTCTTCAGGTTCAGCGCCTTGCCGACATACAGCACATCACCCTTTGGCCCGAGCATGCGGTACACGCCCGGCGACTGCGGCATGGTCTGCAGGGCGTGGTGAATCGCCTCCACCCCCACGGGGCGGACGGGGGCGGTCGAAATGGCGGTTGTCATGGATGGCAGCCGTTCATCCACCGAAGGTGTGGATAAGTCTGTGGAGCAGCAGCAGAAAAAAACGTGCGGATGGCGGTTTTCCTTTCCTGCACTTGGATTGCCCAAAAAAACATCACTAACAATAACCCATTGTTTTAAAAAGATTATATCCCACACCCCAAGGGCCGGAAAAAAAATCCCACCCCACATGAACCCATAATGGCCCTGTCAACCCCACAGGTGGACAAATTATGGCATCTCCGTGGTGGAAAACCCGGTTTCCATTTTGCGCGGAATATCAGCCGCCTTTTGTAATTCGTTCCTGTTTTTGTCCCCCGCCGTGCAACGGATGGGCAAAAATATTCTTGTCAGCCCGCGTCCGATCGGCAATGCACCCGATATGCGTATTGTGACATGGAATATCAATTCCCTCCGCCTGCGGATGCCCCTGCTGGCCCAGCTATGCCGGGACACATCCCCCGATATCGTCTGCCTTCAGGAAACCAAGGTGCCCGACAGCCTGTTCCCGCTTGATGCGGTACAGGCGCTGGGGTTCGACCATGTCGTGTTCCGCGGCATGAAGGGCTATAACGGGGTGGCGATCCTGTCACGCCAGCCCGTAACCGTGCTGGAGGACGCGCCGGACTGGTGCCAGCGTGGGGACTGCCGCCATATCGCCGTGCGCCATGGTACGGGCGCTGACGCGATTGACGTGCATGATTTCTATGTCCCGGCGGGCGGCGATATTCCCGACCCGGTGGAAAATCCCAAATTCGCGCACAAGCTGGCGTTCGTGGAAGAAGCCCGCCAGTGGTTTTCCGGCCGGAACATGCGGCGCACCGTGCTGGTGGGCGACCTGAACATCGCCCCGCTGGAACAGGATGTATGGAGCCACAAGCAGCTGCTGAAGATCGTCAGCCATACGCCTGCCGAAACCGAGCGCCTGCTGGCATGGCAGCAGACCGGCTTTGTTGACGCCATGCGCCACTTCGTCCCCGCGACCGAGAAGCTTTATACGTGGTGGTCCTACCGCAACCGGGACTGGAGCAAATCCAACCGTGGCCGCAGGCTGGACCATGTCTGGATCACGCCTGACCTGAAGCCCGCCCTGCGTGGCATGGACGTGCTGCGCGCGGCGCGTGACTGGGACAAGCCATCGGACCACGTGCCGGTCATGATCGACCTGGACGCCTGAAAAAACGGCCCTGAACGCGACCGGGCCGCCCGAAACCGGGCGGCCCGTCAGGAAAGCCTGCAATGCGGGCCATCACCCATCAGGCGACGGCGGTCTTGCCCCCTTCGGGGTCGAGGCGGTAACCGCCCCCTTCCGTCACCAGCAGGGTGGCGTTGGTGGGATCGGGCTCGATCTTCTGGCGCAGGCGATAGATGTGCGTTTCCAGCGTATGCGTGGTAACGGCGGCATTGTAGCCCCACACCTCGTTCAGCAGCACCTGCCGCGGCACGGGGCGCGTACCCGCACGGTACAGGAACTTCAGGATCGCAGCCTCTTTTTCCGTCAGGCGGATACGACGATTCTTGGCCGTTTCCTGCAGCAGCTTGGCGGAGGGGCGGAAAATGTACGGCCCGATCGCAAAGACCGCGTCCTCGCTGTTTTCAAAAATACGCATCTGCGCGCGCAGCCGGGCCAGAAGCTCGGCAATGCGGAACGGCTTGGCGACGTAATCATTCGCACCGGCGTCAAGGCCGCGCACGACGTCCGTCTCGTCATCGGAACCGGTCAGGATGATGATGGGAATACGCTTGCCCTTGCGACGCAGGTCGGCGCAGAAATCGCGGCCATCCCCGTCCGGCAGGGAAACATCGAGGATGATCGCATCGAAACGCGCCCCCGGTTTCTGCAGTTTTTCCCAGGCCTCGGCGACGGAGCCGGCCTCGATCGCTTCAAATTCACCATCAATCTGCAGCTGTTCAACGAGCATTTGACGTAACGTCTGATCGTCGTCCGCTATCAGTATGGGACGTGCTCCTGCCATCGAACCCTCTTTATCACTTTAGTCCCGTCCCGTTAGCGGGGCGGTCTCTGTCTTGCTGTTCATGTCCGGCCACACCACCGACAGGCCACCGGCCCGACGGCCATAATGCCGTATGCTGCCGGATTAGGCCGGAGTATCATAAATACGACCCGATCCAGAGGAATTCATGATACGCGCTATTTTACAAACGAATACAGGGCTGGATGCACAACTGCATTGCATGCGCGAAATCATCCCCGCCATTATCGGCGCGGGTGGCGTCAAAAACCGCAAAACAGAGGGAGATCACGCCACTCCCAGCGGTATTCTGCCCTTACGGCGCGTATTCTATCGCGCCGACCGGGTGCCATCACCTGTTTGTCATCTGCCCGTGGAACCGCTCTCCCCTCTGGATGGATGGTGTGATGATCCTGATCATCCTGATTATAACCGATATGTAAGCCTGCCCCACCCCGCCCGGCATGAACGGCTGTGGCGTGAAGATCACGTTTACGACATCGTGGTGGTTCTTGGTTATAACGACGACCCGGTTCATTCTGGTGCGGGGTCCGCCATCTTCCTTCACCTGCCGCCAGACGGGGGGCGACCGACGGAAGGCTGCATCGCCCTGCCCGAACCCGTGCTGCGCCGCCTGCTGGCGGCGGGGCTGGGGGAAATTGACGTCAGGCCGGTATAGGTTCGGGGGCCGGTGGCACGGCAGCAGCCACCGGGGCCGCCGGGGCCACTGCGGGCGGCAGCAGCATGACGATGATGTCGCCCGCCGCCGGTTCCGCCGGAATCGCATCCTCGGCAGAGAATATCCATATCGCGCTGCCCTTGCGGATGATCATGAACAGCATCCCCGGCCCGTCCAGCAGGTCGGCTTCCTCCACATGCTCTTCCATGACATGGCTGCCAAAACGCCAGCCCTTTGCGTACAGGGAATCGATGTAGGAGAAATTCCACCCCGGTTCCCCCAGCACCTTGCCACGCGAATCCCGGCTCAGCCCGTGGTACAGGTCCAGCCTTGCCAGACCGGGACTGACCTGGAACACGCGCTGCCGCCCCAGGTCGGGCGCCATGCGCGCACAGACAAGCCCGTTATAGATCGCGTCCGGCGTGGTGGCGATCAGGTAGTCCGCCGGGCGTTCCTCCAGACTTTCCTGCCCTTCAACCGACAGCAGTTCCGCGCGCAGGATCGGGATGCCGAATCCCGCCGCCTTGTTCAGGGCGGGAGCATAGGTATCGACCATCAGCACCGGCACGCCACGGTCATGGACGGCGCGCGCCAGATTGGTGGACCACGCATTGGCGCCCATTATGGCCAGCGCGGGTTCATCCGACAGGGTCAGCCGCAGCGCACGCGCCAGCGGGCGGAGGGAAAACCCATGCAGGATCATGGTCGACGCGATCAGCGCGAACACGGCGGGCGTGATCAGGTCGCCGCCGGGATACCCAGCTTCGTGCAGTTGCAGGCCCACGACGCCCGCCACTGCCGCCGCCACGATCCCGCGCGGCGCGATCCAGCCCACGAACAGCCGTTCCTGCCATGACATGCTGGCCCCGATCGTGGACAGGAAAATACCCAGCGGCCGGACCACGAACATGACGGTGAACGTCAGCGCCATGATGGGCAGCGACAGTTCGGTCAGCAGCGCGCGCGGCAGGTCGGCCGTCAGCAGCACGAACAGGCATGACACCACGATCACGCCCAGCGATTCCTTGATCCGCTGCAGTTCCGACATGCCGGTCACATGCAGGTTGGCCAGCGCCATGCCGAACACGGTAGCCGCCATCAGCCCCGCCCCCTGCATAAGCAGGTTGCACACCGCCGCCACCCCCATGGCGAAGGCAAGGATCATGGGAATACGCAGGATTTCGGGCAGCATGTCGCGCGCGGACAGGAACTTGATCAGCACGGCGGGGAAAATGCCGCACGCAATGGCAAACATGGTGGCGAACAGCAGGTGTGGCCCGATTTCCATTGCCGCCAGCGACATGCCCCCCGTATGCAGCGGCCGGATCAGCAGGCATTCCAGCACCAGCGTCGCCAGGATGGCCGCAATGGGGTCATTGACGATGGCTTCCCACCGCAGGAAGGCCGCGACCCGTGGCCGCAGTTTGGTATGACGCAGCAGTGGCAGCACAACCGTCGGCCCCGTCACCACCACGATCGCGCCAAACAGCCATGACGTGCCCCATGGCATGTGCCCGACATAATGCGCGGCCAGCGACCCCAGCACCCAGTTGATGGGCAGGGCCGCCGCCGTCAGGCGCAGCACGCCCTCGCCCGATTCACGCCACTGGCGGAAATCAAGCGCGAGGCCGCCCTCGAACACGATGAAGGCCACGGCCATGGACACAAGCGGATGAAAATATGGCCCGATCGCCGCACCGGGGTGCAGGATGCCCAGCCCCGGCCCGAATACCAGCCCCAGGGAAAACAGCAGTACGATGGCCGGCAGCTTGAACCGCCACGCCACCCACTGGGCCGCGATCCCGCCGCCCAGCACGCACAGAATTCCAATTGCCAGGTTTGTTGCCTGCATTCCCATGTCCCGCGTTGTTGCATGTGCAAACGCAAACGCCCCTGCCGCGCGCCAGATTTATGTCATGGCCCTGGAATGCGATCGTAGCGTGTCGTTTCGCCTGTTGGATTATATCAGGAATCGCGCTGCATGATGGCAGCAAAAAAACCATCCGTATGATGCTGTCGCGGCGTCAGGCACACCTGCCCCGCCTGCGCCAGCCCCGGTGGCAGGTCATCGTGCACCCCATCAGGCGTGACCAGTGAAAAAGCGGGGTTGCGCGCAAGGAAGGCGGTGATCTGGTCGCCGTTCTCCTCACGCAGGACGGAGCATGTGGCGTAGACCATGCGCCCACCGGGGCGGACAAGGGCCGCCGCGCGGTCCATGATGTCGGCCTGCTTGGCTGTCAGTTCCAGCAGGTCCTGTTCACGCAGGCGCAGGCGCGCGTCGGGATTGCGCCGCCATGTGCCCGTGCCGGTGCATGGCGCATCGACCAGCACCCGGTCGAAACTGCCGCTGCGCCGACGCGCCCAGCGGTCGCCCGAAACCAGCAGGTGACGCTCGGCATTGTGAACGCCCGCACGGCGCAGGCGGCGCACCGCGCCCTCCAGCCGGGGTTCGGAAACATCGCACGCCACGATATGGCCGCGATTCTCCATGGTCATGGCCATACCCAGCGTCTTGCCTGCGGCCCCCGCGCAGTAATCCAGCACGCGCATGCCCGGCCGCGCGCCCACGGCGGCCACCACAAGCTGGCTGCCTTCGTCCTGTATCTCCACCATGCCACTGCGGAAGGCGGCGCATGATGTCACGGGCTGACGCCCCGCAAGCCGCAGCCCCCACGGCGACAGCGTGGTGTCCTGCGCGGCGATGCCCTCCGCCTCCAGCGCCGCGCGCGCGGTGGGCCGATCGGATTTCAGCAGGTTGACACGCAGGTCCAGCGTCGCCTCCCCCTCCATCGCGGCGAGTTCGGCCTCCAGTCCCTCGCCAAACGTCCGCTCCAGCCGGGGCAGCAGCCAGTCGGGCACTTCCAGCGCAACAGCACGCGGCATGTCGGGGTGGGTCATCTCCCTGTCCCGAAGCTGGTCGTACAGCCGTCTTTCCGGCCCGGTCAGGCCCAGCGGGGCGTAGCGTTCGCCCGTAAACAGGTCATCGGGGTTTTCGCGCCCCAGCGGTTCCACCGCCATCATCGCCAGCGCCAGCAGGCGTGGCGTCGGGTGCATGTCGACACGTTCAATCCACCACTGCAACCGCCGCCAGTGCCGCAGGATCCGCCACACACGCGCCGAAATGGCCCGGCGGTCGCCGCCGCCGATATACCGCCGTTCGCGGAAAAAGGCATTGGCCAGCGCATCGGCAGGCCGCTGTGGCGTCTCCTCCATTGCGGAAAGAAGGTCAATGGCGGCGGAAAGCCGTGCGCTGGGTGTCATGGATTATTGAACCGTTACTGTCATGAAACCGGCAGGATCAGTCCTGCCGGTAGTTGGGGGCTTCACGTGTGATGGATACGTCATGCACATGGCTTTCACGCAGGCCGGCCCCCGTAATGCGGCGGAAACGCGCACGCTGCTGCAGGTCGGCAATGGTGGCCGAACCGGTATAGCCCATGCCCGCGCGCAACCCGCCCACCAGCTGGTGGATGACCGCGCCCATGGCCCCCTTGTAGGCCACGCGCCCCTCGATCCCTTCGGGGACCATCTTGTGCGTGTCCTTGATGTCCTGCTGGAAATAGCGATCGGCCGACCCGCGGGACATGGCCCCGAGGCTGCCCATGCCGCGATAGGATTTGTAGGTCCGGCCCTGATACAGGAACACCTCGCCCGGGGCTTCTTCCGTCCCGGCCAGAAGCGAGCCGATCATGACCACGTCGGCCCCGGCCCCGATCGCCTTGACGATATCGCCCGATGTCCGCACGCCGCCATCGGCAATGGCGGGCACATCCAGTTCATGGCAGGCGGCGGATGTTTCCATCACGGCGGAAAACTGCGGCACGCCCACACCGGCAACGACGCGCGTGGTACAGATCGACCCCGGCCCGATCCCCACCTTCACGCAGTCGGCGCCCGCGCCGATCAGCGCCTGCGCGGCCTCGGGCGTTGCGACATTGCCCGCGATGATCTGGATGTCGTTTTCAATCGCACGGATCCGCTCGATGCTTTTCAGCACGCCTGAGGAATGGCCATGCGCGGTGTCGATCACCACCACGTCCACCCCGGCGGCGATCAGTTCGCGCGCACGCGCCACGCCATCATCACCCACGCCGGTCGCCGCTGCACACAGCAGGCGGCCAAGGCTGTCCTTGTTCGCCTGCGGATACTGCACCGCGCGGTCCATGTCCTTGACGGTAATCAGGCCGATGCAGCGGTCTTCGTCATCAATGACCAGCAGCTTCTCGATGCGGTGGCGGTGCAGCAGCTGCCGGGCCTGATCGCGATCGACACCGTTGCGCACGGTCACCAGGTTTTCGCGCGTCATCAGTTCATAGACCCGCTGTGCCGGGTCGGTGGCGAAGCGGACATCGCGGTTCGTCAGGATGCCGACCAGACGGTTTGTCTCGCGCTCGACCACCGGCAGGCCACTGATCCCGTGACGGGACATGGTCGCGTTGACTTCCGCCAGGGTCTGGTCGGGATAGACCGTGACGGGATTGACCACCATGCCCGATTCGAAACGCTTTACGCGGCGGACCTGCTCGGCCTGCTGTTCGATCGTGAGATTCTTGTGAATGACGCCAAGCCCGCCGTTCTGGGCCATGGCAATGGCCATGCTGTCCTCGGTCACGGTGTCCATGGCGGACGAAATCAGCGGGATATTCAGCGTGATCCTGCGCGTCAGCCGGGTTTTCGTGGATGTCTGCGACGGCAGCACATTCGATTCGTCGGGAACAACCAGCACGTCATCAAAGGCAAGGGCTTCGCGGATGCGGTCCTCAAGCCGGGGAGCGGATGTGTTTTTGGGGATGGAAGACATGATGCAGGGGCCTCGTCAGCAGATGGCGGCTTCCCCGCGCCTCGGGTCACCGACCGTTGGCGCTCCCTCTTACGGGGCTGCGTGCCCGCTGGCAAGCCTTACGCGCAGGCCTGATGCGCTTTATTGCGCAAAATACGCGACGGAACGCCGCCTTTGGTGAAAAAAAGGCAGCACCCGGAAACGGTCATCATTGCCTGTCACGCGCCCTTACGCATGCAGGCGCAGGCCATCATACGCAGCCTCGACACCGTCGGGCAGGTTGGCCTGCATCCAGCCCCAGTCCATGTCCGGCCCCATATGGGTCAGCACCGTACGCCGTGGCCGGATGATGTCGCGCCATTCCAGCACCCGCGCCAGCCACCCGTGGGAGGAATGGGCATCACGCTGGAAACAGTCGACAACCCACGTATCCACACCCCGCAGCGTATCCAGCGCCGTATCATCCATTTCCGCCACATCGGTGCAGTAGGCCATCGGCCCCACGCGCAGGCCCAGCGTCTCGGTCCTGCCATGGCACTGCCCGAACACGCTGACCTCCATCCCCGCCATGACCTGGGTGGAGGGAAGCGTCACGTGATTGACCTCCAGAATGGGACGGAAGATGTGGGGCGGCGTCCATGGGCGGAAGGCGTAGTCAAAGCGGATGCTGATTTCATCCATCACCTGCCGCGTGCCGTAAACCGGCAGCGCGCCGCCAATGATGCGGTTGATGGTCCGCAGTTCATCCAGCCCGGCAATATGGTCGGCATGGGCATGGGTGTACAGCACCGCGTCCACCACGCCGACCCGCTGCGCCAGCAGCTGGTCACGCAGGTCCGGCCCCGTATCCACCAGCAGCACCCGCCCCGGCCCGTCATTTATGATCACGGATGAACGCGTGCGGCGGTTACGCGGCTCGTTCGGGTCGCATTCGCCCCAGTCCCCTGCCCCGTCCGGGCCGCCCAGCATGGGCACGCCAGCCGAGCCGGCGCAGCCAAGAATGATCATTTCCATACGTCAGGCCGCCCGGCTGAACAGGCGGCTGAAATTGCGCGTGGTCAGTTCCGCGAACGCGGCATCCTCCATCCCGCGCAGGTCCGCCAGCACGCGTGCGGTGTAGGCCACGTATCCCGGCTCGTTCCGCTTGCCACGGCGCGGCACCGGGGCAAGGTAGGGTGAATCGGTTTCAACCAGCAGCCGGTCCGCGGGCACGTCCTTCGCCACATCACGCACCGACTGCGCGCGGTTGAACGTCGCAATGCCGGAGAAGCTGATATATCCCCCCAGTTCCAGCGCCCCGCGCGCAAGGTCCGGCCCGGATGAGAAGCAGTGAATCAGGAACGGGAACGCCCCGTTGCGCGCGGTCTCGTCGCGCAGGATGCCCAGCGTATCATCATCGGCCTCACGCGTGTGGATCACCAGCGGCAGGCCGGTGCGGCGCGCGGCGTCGATATGCACGCGGAAGCTTTCGTGCTGTCTGGGCCGGATGTCGGGCTGGCCATGGAAATAGTCCAGCCCGCTTTCCCCGATGCCCACCACGCGCGGGTCATCGGCCATCGCCACCAGGTCCGCAACGTCAGGCAGCACTTCCTCATCCACATGGTCGGGATGGGTGCCGATCGTGCACCACACCCGCAGGTCGGGCGCATCCAGCGTGGCCAGCTTCTTCTGCTGGTCCGCGCGTGACAGGCGGGTGCCGATGGTCACCATGCCATCCACCCCGGCCTGCCGCGTGCGGGCCAGGATGTCAGGCATTTCCTCATCGGAAAAATGGTCGAGGTGACAGTGGGAGTCGGTCAGTCCCGTACGGGTCATGAAGCCTCCGGTTCGACATAACGGGGGAAAATACCCTGTGGCGCAGGCAGTTCACGGCCCGCGGGCAGCGGGGTGTCGAGGGATGCGAAGTCCCGCGCATCGTCCGGCACGCCAAGCTGGGTCAGCATTTTGTCCATGCTGCCGGGCATGTAGGGCTGCAGCACGGTCGCTATGGTACGCAGCGCATCAGCCAGCACGCGCAGCACGTCGCCCATGCGGGCGGCATCGGTCTTCTTCAGCTTCCACGGGGCCTGATGGTCGATATAGGCGTTACACGCGCGGATGACCTTCCACACTTCCTCCAGCGCGTCGGTCAGGGCCTGCCGGTCGATCTGGTCATGCATGATCTGCGGCAGCAGGCTGGCGGCGGCCAGAAGCTTCGTATCCTCGGCCGTGCGGGTGCCCTGCGGCGGCAGCCTGCCATCGCAGTTGCGCGCGATCTGCGACAGGGTGCGCTGGGCCAGGTTGCCAAGGTCGTTGGCCAGTTCGACATTCATGCGCGAAATGATGGCGCGGCGACTGAGGTCGCTGTCCCCGCCAAAGGGCATTTCGCGCATCAGGAAAAACCGGATCGGGTCGAGGCCGAATTCCGTCACCAGTTCGCGCGGGTCCACCACGTTGCCCAGCGACTTGCTCATCTTCTGGCCTTCGATGGTCCACCACCCATGCGAGAACACGCGGTCCGGCAGGTCCAGCCCCGCCCCCATCAGCAGCGCGGGCCAGTAAATGGCATGGAAGCGCAGGATGTCCTTGCCCACCAGGTGCAGGTTGGCGGGCCAGAAATCCCGGCGCGGGGCCGTCTGGTCCGGATACCCCACGGCGGACAGGTAGTTGGCCAGCGCATCCACCCACACATACATCACATGCTTCGGGTCGCCCGGCACGGGAATGCCCCAGTTGAAGCTGGTGCGGCTGATGGACAGGTCACGCAGGCCCTGCCTCACGAAACTCGCCACCTCGTTGCGGCGGCTGGCGGGTTCGATGAAGCCGGGGCGGGTTTCATACAGTTCCAGCAGCCTGTCACCGAATTCGGACAGCCTGAAGAAGTACGACGGTTCCTTCACCCATTCCACGGCGGCGCCCGTGGGGGCGACCTTCTTCCCGTCCGGGCCGTCGATCAGTTCTTCCTCGCCATAGAAGCACTCGTCACGCGTGGCGTACCAGCCTTCGTACGCGCCAAGGTAGATGTGGCCGTTTTCCTCCAGCTTCTTCCACAGCGCCTGCGCGCCATCGGCATGGCGCGGTTCGGTGGTGCGGATGAAATCGTCGTACGAAATCGCCATTTTATCGTACATGTCACGGAAATCGGCGGCAACCCGGTCGGCAAAGGCAATGGGGGTCATGCCTGCCGCCTGCGCCGCCTGTTCCACCTTCTGCCCGTGTTCGTCCGTGCCGGTCAGGAAGAAAACGTCAAACCCCGCCAGGCGCTTGAACCGCGCGATCACGTCGGCCGCGACCGATGTATAGGCGTGGCCAATATGCGGCGCCCCGTTCACGTAATAGATTGGTGTTGTGACGTAGTAGCGCCGTGTCATGTTCCACTCACCCGCGCAAGCGCCGTCAGGACCGCCTGCAGTTTATCCAGATTGAATTGTTCGGTTTCCGCGCGCAGCCGTACCATGTCCTGCCACAGCAGGGCCAGTCGGGCCGGATGCGGATCCCCCTCGCGCCCCCGCTCCGCGCCGAGGGCCAGATTACGCGTCCTGTCTGATATGGCATCACACAGCAGATCGAAAAAGACGCAAAAGCCATTTTCGCGCCGGACCACCTGTTCGGCAATGTCATATCCGGCCGCGTCCCCCACCGTGCCATCCATCACGGCAGTCACGATATTGGCCAGGTCCGCCGCATTCCCCGCCAGCAGGCCAGCCGCCCGCCCCGGCGCGCCATGGGCCAGCGACAGGATGCGCGCGGCCTGTTCCGCCGGGGGGGGGGATGGCATGTCCATCAGCACCGCGCGCATGGCCGCGTCATCCAGCGGGGACAGCGCCAGCACCCGGCAGCGGCTGCGGATGGTGGGCAGCAGCCGGCCGGGCACCGATGTGGTCAGGATCAGGATCGCGCGTTCGGGCGGTTCCTCAAGGATCTTGAGAATGGCGTTGGCCGCCGTGCGGTTCATGTATTCCGCGCCATCAACAATCACGACGCGCCAGCCCCCTTCCGCCGCCGTGCGGCGCAGGAAGGCAGATATGGGGCGGATGTCATCACCCACGATCTCGCGGCGCAGGCGATGGCGCTTTTCATCCATGCCACGCGCAACCACCAGCAGGTCGGCATGGGTGCCCGCCGTAATACGCCGGCCCACGGGGCTGTCATGGTCCTGCGCGCCCAGCAGGGTACGCGCCATCATGAAGGCCATGGTGGCCTTGCCGATCCCCTCCGGCCCGGTCAGCAGCCAGGCATGGTGAAGCCTGCCGCTGCGGATGACCGACAGGAATTCCCGCCATGCCGCGTCATGCCCCAGCAGCCGGCGGCAGGCGCGTGGGTCAGGCATTGGCGACCCGGTTCAGGTACGGGGCCACAATGGCGCAGATGTCGTCGTGCACCGCCCCGGTTGCCGCACTGGCGTCAATCCGGCGGCACCGCGTGCCGTCCCGTCGGGCAATGGCGTCAAACCCCGCCGCCACGCGGGCGTGAAAGGCGGTGTCCAGTGCCTCATACCGGTCCGTGCGGCCATTGCCGCGCGCGGCCATGCGGGCTGCGGCAATGGCGGGCGGCACCTGCAGGACAAGGGTCAGGTCGGGCACGACCGGGATCAGCGCGCTCAGCCGGGCAATCATGTCCAGCAGCGCGGGCTCCCCCTGCCCCAGACCGCATCCCTGATAGGCTTCGGTGGAATCGGTGAATCGGTCGCACACCACGACCTTTCCCGCAGCAAGCGCCGGGGCGATGCAGCGGTCGACATGGTCCGCGCGGGCGGCGAAATGGGCCATGACCTCGGCCCGGGGCGACAGGTCGTGGCCGCCAAACAGCAGGAAGTCACGCAGCGCCTCGGCCCCCGGCGTGCCTCCCGGCTCCCGTGTCAGCTCCACATCCAGCCCCAGCGCGCACAGGTGATCGGCCAGCAGCCGGGCCTGCGTGGACTTGCCCGCCCCCTCGCCGCCTTCAAACGTAATGAACAGACCGGACATGGCCTATCCGTGACCCAGCTTGCGGCCCAGTACCGCCGTCGCACGGCCCATAAGCCCCAGCTTGGGCACCGCCGCCCCCGCGACCAGCGGAATCCGGATTTCCGCAAGGCCCGTATTGGCAATGACCAGTTCACCAAGCTGCTGTCCCGCCGTGACGGGGGCCGGCACCGGGCTGCGGTAATCCATGCTCACATGCACCCGGTTCTGCCAGCCATGGGGCAGCGTAAGGGTCACGTCACGGGTGGCGACCACCGGCACGGTCGGGGACTGTCCCAGCCAGACCGGGATGTTATCCACCACCGCGCCGTTATGGATCAGGGTCGCGTTTTCAAAATTGACGAATGACCATTCAAACAGCCGCTCCCCTTCATTGGCGCGGGCATTGCTGCTGGGCAGGCCATTGATGGCCATGACTACGCGGTTGCCGCCCCGTTCGGCACTGGCGCACAGGCCGAAGCCACCGGCATCGGTATGGCCGGTCTTCAGCCCGTCGGCGACCCCCCTGACCACCAGCGCGTTGCGGTTTTCCTGAGATATCTTGTTGAAGGTGAAGCTTTTTTCCGAGAAGAAATGATAATACTCGGGGAAGTCGTGGATCAGGTGCATGGCAATGGTCGCCACATCCCGCGCCGACATGTAATGCCCGTCCATCGGCCAGCCCGTGGCGTTCAGGAAATGGCTGTTGGTCATGCCCAGCTGCGCGGCCTGCGCGTTCATCATGCCGACAAACTGGTCTTCCGATCCGGCAATGCCTTCGGCCAGCACGATACAGGCATCGTTGCCCGACTGGATCACCATGCCCTGTATCAGGTCGGACACCGCAACCGACCCGCGCAGCGGCACGAACATCTTCGACCCCTGCATGCGCCATGCCTTTTCACTGACCGGCAGCATCTGCTCCAGCGTCAGCCTGCCCGCGCGCAGCATGCTGAACACGACATAGGCCGTCATCATCTTGGTCAGCGAGGATGGCGGCATGCGTTCATCCGCCGCCTTTTCCAGTATGACCGCGCCCGTGGTGTAATCGACAATGCACGCCCACCGCGCAATGGTGTCGATCGGCCCGATCAGGCTGTTGGCCGGCGAGGACGGGATAACGGGCGCCGGTGCGGCGGCCGCGGCGGCTGCAGGATGGCGGCGGCGGCCGGCGGCCCATGCCGGGGTGGATACAAGAAGGCTGGTGGCGCCAGCCAGAAGGAAACGTCGGGTGTGCATTGTATCCTTGGTCCGGTAGATACCGGCCGGGCGCGTGGCCACGGCCGGGGTGACAGGGTCCGTCACGCGATTTCGTTCCCCAGCAGGCCGACGGCCAGCGCATAGAAATCGGATGGATTGTATCGACGGATCGCGGCGAAATTGCGATAGACCATGAACGCCTCGCCCCCCGGCCCGTCGGGCCGCAGCACGGCGCCGGTATCGGCGGGGCGGTCGAAGGGCGCGCCCCCCATCTGGCGCACGCCCATGGCCATCCATTCCGCCAGCGTGCGCGTCTGGGTACGGCCCAGCATGGACTGCGCCACGGTATCGGGCACGATTACCTGCTGGCCCCAGCTTTCGCCCCCCACCCAGCCTGATCCGGCAAGGTAGTTGGTGATGGAACCGAATATGTCCGGCACGGAATGCCAGATGTCGCGCCGTCCGTCGCCATCGATGTCGACGGCGTATTTCAGGTAGGCCGACGGCATGAACTGCGGCTGTCCCATCGCCCCGGCATAGCTGCCGGTCATGAGATCGGGGGCAATGTCGCCTGCATTGAGGATCGACAGCGCATGAAACAGTTCGTCATGGAAGAATTTCGCGCGCCGCCCCTCAAACGCCAGGGTGCACAGCGCGTCCACCACCGCGAATTTGCCGGTCAGCGCGCCATAGGCCGATTCCAGCCCCCATATGCCCATCACCGCGCCGGGGGCCACGTCGTACCGGGTCAGTACCTGCTGTTCCAGAATCGCGCGCTGCTGCGCGAAGGCGGCGCGGCCATCCGCAATCTTGCGCTGCGTCACCACGCGGTCACGGTACTGCGCCCATGTCAGGTGGAATTCCGGCTGGGTGCGGTCGCGCTGTATGACCTGCGGGTTGGGCGCGGACAGGTCCAGCGCCCGTGTCACCGCATCCGCCGTCAGCCCCTGGCGAATCGCATCGCGCCGCACGGTGGCGAGGAACGTGGCGTAATCGCCCGTTCCGCCGCCCGTGGCGGGCGTGGCCGGCGCATGGTGGTGCGCCGCGCGCGCGGGCAGCAGCCATGAGGCACCAGCCCCGGCAATCGAGGCGGCGGCGGCATGAAGAAGGCGGCGACGTACAAGCATACCGATGCTGTGCCACGGCCTTGCGCCCGTTTCAATGTCTGACTTGCATCCGGGCGCGGCGGCCATGGCCATGATACACCCTGCGATACAATTTCACATTTGTGACGACAGGCGAAGCATGTCACAAGAACGCCCACCGCTATTTCCCGTTGGTCGGTTCATGGCCAATGTTTCCCCTGCCCGCATGCCGGGCCGACTGAAGGGCTTGTGCTTGCGTAGTTACGGTTTTCCTTTCCCGCATGATCGGGACGCGCTGGAACTGTCCGCATGCCAACGCTGACCGCCTACATCATGGCGGCCGGGGCGTCGCCCGTCATGCAGGCGCTGGCCATCATCATCGGCACGTTCATACTGGAAGACGCCGCAACCATCATGACCGCCATGCAGGTGCGCACCGGGCATGTGGATGTCATGGTCGCCCTTGTGGCGCTGTATATCGGCATCGTGGTGGGGGACATGGGGCTGTACGGCATGGGCAGGCTGGCGGCGCTGTGGCCCCCTGCCCGGCGGTGGATCACCCTGCCCGGTGGCGCGCAGGAAGGCCAGTGGTTCGACCGCAACGTATTCCGTATCGTGTTCATCAGCCGCTTCGTGCCCGGCGCACGCTTGCCGCTTTACACCGCGTGTGGTTTCTTCCGCGCGCGGTTCGGACTGTTCTGTATCGCGGCGGTACTGGCGACCCTGATATGGACCTCCATGCTGTTCCTTGTCTCGCTGCAGGTGGGGCAGTTCCTGATCGACCATCTGGGAACATGGAAATGGGCGGGCATGGCCGGTTTCGTCCTGACCATTTTCCTGATCAGCCGCATGATCGCACGTTTGCAAAGTAATGAGACCCGATGACCGACGTAACCACAGCCATTGACAGCAGGCCAGCCAGACAGGCCGGGGGGCCGACGGTTTCCTCGTTCGAATTCTGGCCGGGGTGGATCTTCTACACCCCCATCGTGCTGTACTGGATCATACTGGGGCTGTGGCACCGTGATTTCAGCCTGCCCACCGCCGCCAACCCGCGTATCGAGACCGGCGGCCTGTGCGGGGAAAGCAAGAGCTCGATCCTGGACATGGCGGGGGACGAGGCCCGCAGATGGATCGCCCCCTATGCCGTGCTGACCACGGGGCATGACGACCTGCCGCGCGCGCTGGCCGCGATGAAGGGGGCGGGGCTGTCCTTTCCTGTCGTGCTCAAGCCCGATATCGGGTGCAATGGCACCGGCGTGCGGATCATGCGCGACAAGGACAGCCTGCGCGCGGGCCTGGCCGCATTCGGGCGCGACGTGCCGGTCATGCTGCAGCACCTGATCCCGTACGGGCATGAGGTCGGGCTGTTCTACATCCGTCACCCCGATGAGGCGGAGGGCCGCATCACTTCCCTGACCTACAAGGAAGTGCCGTGCCTGACGGGGGATGGCACCTCCACGGTGGAGGAACTGATCCACGCCGATGCCCGCACCCGCCTTGTCCCCCACATCTACCTGCCCCGGCTGAAGGCGCGGCTGCATGAAGTGCCGCCAGCGGGCCAGTCGCTGCCGCTGGTTTTCGCGGGCAATCACTGCAAGGGCTCGATCTTCCATGACCGCGCGGTAGACATCACCCCCGAACTGAGCGCGCGGGTGAACGCGATCATGCGCGATATTCCCGATTTCCATTTCGGCCGGATCGACGCCAAGGCCCGCAGCCTGGCCAGCCTGCGCAAGGGCGAGGACTTCCAGATCATCGAAATCAACGGCGTCGGTTCCGAAGCCACCCATATCTGGGACGCGCGCACCACCCTGCGCGATGCCTACGCCACGCAGTTCATGCATTACCGCGAAACCTTCCGCATCGGCGCGAAAAAGCGGCGCGAGGGATGGAAAAGCAGCGGGGCCATGGCCATGCTGCGCGCGTGGCTGCGCCAGCGCAGGCTTATGGCGTCCTACCCGCTGAATGACTGAACGGGCCGGATACGCCCGCCATCAGTTGGCGGGCAGGCCGCCATTTCCGAAGATGTAATTGCTGACCTGCTGTTCCAGGCTGAGCGGCTCACGCGTATTTGTAATGACCGCGCCGGGCTTCAGCCGGTCCGCTGACTGCCCCGGCTGCACCAGCAGGGCAGTATCCGCCGTCAGCGTCGGGCTACCTATTGAAAGGGTTGTATCTTCCGGCAGCGGCAATGTACGGTCCACCGTGAAACCCACATTGGCCATGTAGGTTGTCGGGTCCAGTGTGATGGAGGTCACGCGCCCCACGGCCACGCCATCCATGTCCACATCGGCCCCGACCGCCAGCCCGTTTGCGGAAATGAAGCGCGCGATGACAGGGTAACGGTCCTGTGATCCACCGCTTTGCGATGCCCGGGCGTAGATACAGAACCCTCCCGCAACCAGAAGGACAAGCCCGCTGGATATGATCGCGCCACTTCTCTGCCTTGCCATGATGGCTCCCCGCCCGATACGGCCACGCGCCATCCCGAAATCCGCCGCAATGCCGGGCAATGTGGGACCGGCGCTACGCCTTGCCTTCTCTTTTCATCCTACTGCGTCATGGACGGGGGGACAATGACACTCATCCAAGCTATTATCATTGCAATCATTCAGGGTTCCACAGAACAGTTTCCCATAAGCAGCCTGGGGCACGCGGCAATCGTGCCCGCCATCCTGCACTGGCCGGTCGACCTGCATGGGGAAATGTTCCTGCCCCTGCTGGTCATGCTGCACCTGGGCACATGCATTGCACTTCTGGTTTTCTTCTGGCGCGACTGGGTGGCGCTGTTCACCGGGGCTGCCGGACGCCATGGCGTCACCATACAGATGGACAGCATCCGTATCCTTGCGCTGCTGATCGTGGCCACCATTCCCGCCGTGCTGATTGGTGGACTGTTTGAACACGCCATCCGCAGCCTGTTCGGCACGGCGCGGTACGCGGCGGTATTCCTGACGCTGAACGGTGTCATGCTGCTGCTGGTGGACCGGATGCGCGCGGGCCTGCTGCCCGACAGCAACCGCTCCCTTGCCTCGCTGGGGTTTGGGGAAGCGCTGGTGATCGGACTGTTCCAGTGCCTGGCGTTCTTCCCCGGCCTGTCACGTTCGGGGGCATGTATCGTGGGGGGACTGCTGCGCGGGCTGTCGCATGAAAATTCGGCGCGGTTCGCCTTCCTCATGGCGCAGCCGGTCATTCTGGCCGCCACAGTGCTGGAGGCGCTGAAGCTGCGCCATGCGCCCCCCCAGCCCGAACAGATGCACATGGCCATCATCGCCTCCATTGTGGCGGCGGTCGTGGCGCTGGTGTGCACCGGCATCCTCATGCGGTATTTCCGCGACCATGAGGACTGGGCCCTGCGTCCGTTCGGCTGGTACTGCATCGTGGCCGGTGTGGCCGCGTTTGCCTACCTGTCCTTCTGACAGGCAGCGTCAGGACAGGTTTCCGGGTGCCGCCTTTTTCCAAAAAAGGCGGCTTTCCCTGAAGCCTCCTGAACGGGCATCACCAAAAACGTCTTCATTACTGTTTACTGTCCTGATGGTTCATGGGCCGGGCGCGGTCAGCCGTGACCCTGCCCGCCATCGGTCGATCCCATGCCGCCCCCGCCCGCGCCATTACGCGGCCCCGGATAGGCACCGGGCGGCGGACGCCGGATGGGCGGCGACAGCATGCCCGGATCCCCCATTACATCCAGCCCCGAGACCGAGGCCACGTGCGATACGCGCTCACGCGGCAGGGCTTCGGGGCATTCATCGCGCAGGAAGGCCAGTATCTGCTCACGGATCTCGCACCGCAGGTCCCAGCTCTGCATGGCCGAGCGTGCGCTGGCGATCACGCGGATTGTCATGACCTGGGCATTGCAGTCCGCCACCTGCACCGCGAATTCCTTGCCGTCCCATAACGGGGCGGAATGCACGATTTCGCGCAGGCGTTCGCGGATGCGGTCCATGGGCGCGTTGAAATCCACATACAGGAACACGACCCCGATCAGGGCGGCTGAATTATGCGTCCAGTTCTGGAATGTGTTTTCCAGGAAATAGGAAATCGGCACGATATGCCGCCGCCAGTCCCACACCCGCAGCACGACATAGGTGGAGGTGATTTCCTCCACCCATGCCCAGTCACCATTGATGATGATGAGGTCTTCCATGCGGATGGGCTGCGTCATGGCGATCTGCATGCCCGCGAACAGGTTGGTCAGCAGCGGACGGGCCGCAAGACCGACAACCAGCGATGCTGCACCGGCCGAGGCGAACAGGCTGAGGCCATACTGCCGCACCGGTTCAAACGTCATCAGCGCCGCGCCTATGGTCAGCAGCCCGATCAGCAGGTCCGTCGTGCGCCGCAGCACGCGCACCTGCGTCATGTGGGTGCGCAGCAGGATGTCGTCCTTGTCGTCCTTGCCATTGATCCGCTTGAGGTAGGCATCGGACAGGATACGGGTGGCGACCACCGCCGCGTATCCCAGCATCAGCACGAACAGCACCACCAGCGTATGCGTGGTGGCCTGCATGATGTCATAGGGCAGGCCCGACACCGGCAGCGCCGTGCCGACAAACACGATCACCAGCATGATGCGCACGGGGCGCTGCATGGCCATGGTGAATGAGCGCACGAAGGCCCCGCGCTTCTGCCCCGGTATGCGCAGGATCAGCTTCGTGATGAACCGGCTGAACATCTCCGCCACCAGTCCCGCCACGCACAGCATGAGTATGGAGGACAGCAGTCCCGGCAGCCACCCGAAGAGGTGCCGGATCTTGGTCAGGAGTGCCAGGAATTCTGTTTTCACGAAGGATGCGTAGCCTTTTCCGGTTGTTTGCAGGTGATGGGTGGATCGTCACTAGTACCCCCTGTTGGGGGGATGTGACAAATCGGGGCGGTTTTTGCGTCTTTTCAGTCCTGTTTTCAAAACACGGGTTGACTTGCCCCATCAGCGCGGGTATTTCGCACTCATCCTAACGCGATGGCGGTGTAGCTCAGCGGTAGAGCAGGGGAATCATAATCCCTTGGTCGGCGGTTCAAATCCGTCCACCGCTACCATCTGCGTTAGGATTGACCCTCCTTACATTTTCAGACTTTTTCAGGGCCAGTATCTGCCCCTGTTGCATGCTGTTTGAGCACTCCCCTGTTCCAAACGATAACGGGTGACCTTTGTTGCCGCGCTTTGTGCCCGCCGTTTCTGGCCTGCTTCACGCACATAGCGACTGACCATGGCAATGCGGACATGGCGCGGGAGCCCGTAAAGAAGGGACATGGATCAGCCCATCGGACATTTCCATGGCGCGCTGACCACGAAAATCCGTGCAGTTATAAATGCCGCCGGGGTAGGACTATGGTTTCAGAACCTGCGTATCCGACTGCCGCCAGGCCGGTGCGGCGGCGACATAGAACACAAGGGTCGATACGGCGTTGATACTGTGCGGAACCCGGGGCGGCAGATAGATGACCGATCCCGCCGTCACGGGGCGGACATCATGACCGACCTGGACACTCCCCTGCCCGCTGACGACAAACATGACTTCATGTCCCTTGCGGGTCATCATGCCGGGCATGCCGTGCCCGGCCGAGATGACAAACCGCGATCCGCTGATCCGGTCCGAGTGTTGTGGCGCGGTCCGGCCGACCAGTTCCTCAAGCTGCACCGGTGCAGGTGTCGCCGCGGCCGTTTTCATGTCTGCGGGCCTGCTCAGGGCGTCCTGTCGCGTCAGTTCGGTAATCTGTCTGGCAAAATCGGGATAGCGGGCAATCAGGTCATCACGATAGCCCTGCTCGTAATCCGCATAATCGAAACCGGGGGAAAGCATGTTGCCGCCAAAAGTATAGGCGGTCCGCGCAGCGCCCCCAGGCATGGCCCCCATCCATGTGCCACGCGGCACGAGAATCTGCGGTTCTTCCCCGGCCAGAACGTTGCTGCCCCAGTGTCTGGTCTCGCCATGCCCGTCCGGATAAAGCAGCAGCAGCGTGGCCGGCTCGCCCCCGTAGAAATGCCAGACCTCATCCGTCGCCAGCCTGTGCATGGCTGAAAAATCATGATGCGTCAGAAGCAGGTAGATCGCGCTGTAGGCCCGACGCTCCCCCGGTACATCCGTGGCCGGTCCGCCGCCGGCCGCTTCACCGCTTTTCAGCGTCTGCACGAACCATGCCCCTTCATGCGGGATCTTTTCCATGTGCAGGCGCGTGATAAGCGCCCGTGCGGCCGCGGGGGGCCGATCCGCCGGAACCGCTCTGGCGCTGGCGCCAGCACCGCAACCCAGCAGCAGGGCACCGCCCAGCAGAAGCACATGTTTCAAATTCATTCTCCCCGTGACTCGATGGGACACCCGGCTTTGCCCCTTATGCGGACTCTGGATACAGGAAATTCCGCACGGAATGACGGAAAATGCCCTGACGTCGTTCCGCCCCTGTCCTGCAGGAATGCCCCTGCCCCCGATTTGGATTGCACCCGGCCCGGTCAGGGCAATATGCAACCTTGAAGTGACATGTCGCATGGCGTGATGGACATGGCGTTGAAACGGAAATTCCCTGGTTTCACGCCCTGGCAGCGGGGGCGGCTGGCCCCTGTCGCCTGCGGTGACACCGGGGGGCAGGCATACCAGCCCTTTTGGGGGGCTGTTTGGCTGGCAGGCGTTCGAGACCCGGCATGGCGCATGGCCCGATGGCCTGTGTTTCCTGTGCCTGCTGATCGCACTGCATATGGGCCGGGACAGGATCATCCTGCACCAGCGCTGGTGCGCCTTAATCGCAGGGCCGAATTGACGGATGAAAGCCCATAACGCCCTCAAGGCGTGTCGCACGGCGCGGGGGCTGATACGGGCGGCCCTGCCTGTCCGGATGGGGCGAAAGGATCATGCCCCCTTCCCCATCCGCTCGGGCATTACCCGCGATACGGGGCGGCAGCCTTGGGCAGGCCGTCCTCGATCGGCAGGGCCGGGTTGCGGGACCATTCGTTCCACGATCCCATATAGATCCGCAGGCGGCTGAACCCGGCCGATGCCAGCGCGACATAGGTATTGGCCGCGCGCGCGCCCTTGAAGCAGTAGATGATGATGTCATCATCCGGCCGCAGGCCACGGCTGGCGGCAAGGGCGCGGATGTCATCCGCATCGCGGAAGGCGGCATGGTTGTCGGTGACTGTCATGAAGTCATACCACTCGATCCACACGGCCCCCGGTATGCGGCCCTTGCGCGGGGCGAAATCAACGCCGTAAGGGGACGAACTTTCCGCCAGCCATTCCACCCGGTCGCGGTTGTCCAGCAGCCGGACCGTGGGCGACCCCAGCGCCGCGCGCACGTCTTCATACGTAGCCATGAGAGCGGCATTGATCTGCAGCGGGAACGTGGTGGGCGTAGGGGTGACTGTTTCGGTCGTCAGCGTCCCGCCGCCCCTGCGCCATGCGCTCAGCCCGCCATCAAGGATACCAACGGACGGATAGCCGAGATAGCTGAGTATCCAGTACCCCCGGCATGACGCGCCATAGCGCGTATGCAGGGCATCTTCATAAACGATGGCGGTCTTTTTGCCATCCAGCCCGTAATCGGCGAACAGGCTGGCGAAGGTCTGCTGCAGCGTGTGCAGCCCATCCTGCGTGGTTTCCGCCAGGTAGGTGAAGATGTCGGGCATGTTGACCGCGCCGGGTATGTGGCCTGCGTCAAAATCCTTCCGGTCGCGCACATCGATCACGACCGCATCGCCAGCCGCAAGCAGCCTGCGCACATCATCGGGGGAATAAAGAACGGTTGTCGGCATGGTGGCTTCCTGCATGGTTGCGGACATGCCATCCGCACTACCAGAAATCGGGATGGAGGTGAAAGTTTATGCCCTTCCCCCGATGCAGGTCAGGATCAGCCACATGGCCAGCCAGACGCTTCGCCCCGGATGATGTCGGGACAGCATGTACCGAGCCGGGTCTTATGCATTAAATGTTTGTCAGACATGCATTAACTGTTGCGCCTGCATATGCATCATGCTGTTGTCTGTCATGCGTATGACGCAGCATTCCTTATCCTGAACGGGAGATCAGCCATGGATCGTTTCAAGACGATGCTTACCGGTCGCACCAACATGCTGCTTGGCCAACTGAAACAGGAAATCGGCTACGCCACCGGACTGCGGCGGCTGGAACGTCGGGGCATCGTGCAGGAAATGCGCGGCTTTTCCCAGACCGCCCGCCTGCACCGCATGACAACGGAACAGCCCGAGCAGGGATGAACGCCCCGCGCATCCCGCATGATACACCCCACATGATGACGAACGCATAACCGCATCGCGCACAGGGAGGTTGCCGGGAAACCGGCAACCCGTACGATGGCCGCCTTATCTTATTCATTCAGGAATAACGGCCATGAGCAAAGACCAGATCATCGACATGCCCTTCACCACGGACGCCATGAAGGCGGCCATTGAGCGGCGCATCATCCAGGCGCCGGGCCTGTCCGATGCCCAGAAGCATGACCTGAGCGTAACGCTGGCGGGCATGGATGCCGGGCATCTGGCCACACTGGTCGAAACCGTTCTGGGCCATGCCATTGAATCCGGTCCTGAAATCCTGCCCTACCTGCAGCGCCTTGGCCAGCGCGGCTGAAAAAACCGGGAAACCGTCACGACAGGCCGCGTTCATCCCGGGGATGAAGGCGCGGTCGTTCCAATGTTATGACAACCTGTCATGCCCCCGGACAGTCACGCAGGCAACCGTTCCGGTCATGGCGTGACAGCCGACACGTCCTGCCGGGCGCCCCACAACGCCGCCAGCCGGGCATGCAGGCGTGGGTCGCTGGCATAAATATATAGCCCCCGGACACCCCGCGTCATGAGGACGTTGATGGAATTAAGGATGATCCGCTCCATCACCGCCTGCGGGTTGTCCACCCCGTCGCGCCCGGTAAACGCGGCCCTGTCCTCGTACCGGGACGGGTCGATCACGATCCGGTCGGCAGCCGGGTCGTAGCTGACGGACGGGCCAAGGATCACGCCCGCGTAATTCAGGTCGAACCCCTGGATGGTATAGACCGAACCGACCTCATCAATCGTGTCTGGCCGTTCCGCCCATGGCAGGCGCGCCTGTGGCATGGCGCGGTCCCAGCGCAGGTGGAAACGCCCCTCCGTAATGAAATGGTCGTGCCCGTTCAGGGTATAGGGATAATCATACGTCGCCAGCATGCGACACAGCCCGCACTGCGCGTTGCGCTGCCTTATGGCGTCATACATGGCCTGCGCGTCGTCAAAGATACGGAAGTCAAAGGGTTGTGGGGCCGGCAGGGGCAGCAGCCTGCCATCACGCAGGGCATGGATCCACGTCATGACATCCGCATGGGCATGCACGCGGAACTGCTGCTCCAGCCTGCGGGTCATCACCGGATAGCCCGCGACCAGACGGCGCAGGGTGGCGTCGTTCCACAGGCTCTTGAACTTCAGCACCTGATACGCATCAAATATGATGACCACGACATGCGCGTGGCGGATGATTTCCGCCAGCTGGTTATCCTGCCGGAAACGGTTGTAGGGATCGCTGCGGGTCAGCAGCAGGTGCGCTTCATCCACCAGCACGATGTCGGCGCGATCATGGCGGGCCGACATCTGATTGATGAAGGTGGTCGGACGTTCGAAATCCTTCTTGCGCAGGCTGCTCCGGGATTCGGAAATATTGCGGTACAGCTTGATCATTTCCGGGTGGTTGACCAGCAGCCAGTTGCGGGTGCCATGCAGCGGGTCGTGGCCGTCGCGCCCCCGCGCCGCCTGCTGTATGGCGGCGAACAGGGTGTTCAGCAGCAGGCTCTTGCCCGTGCCCGCATCCCCTTCAATCACGAACAGGGCATGATCGTCCGCCCGGTGCGCGCGACAGAAGGCCAGGACCTCGGCCTTCAGCGCCTCCTGCTGGCCCGTCAGCGCCATGGTCGGGGCAAGGCGGGCAAGCGCGCTGTCGGGTGCGCAATGGATGGGGTCTGGCATGTGTCTCCCTCTCTATGCCGTCTCCCTTTTATGTCGCGGGGCGGCGGAGCAGATATGTGAAATATGACACAAGGGCATGTGTACCCTATTGGTTTTCCTGCCCTGTCATACGTTATATCATCCCTTTCACGCGCATACCGCGCATCATTCAGACAGGATTGCCCGATCATGACCGACAAGCCCACAGCCGCCGCACGCGAACACATGCACAAGCTGGCCGACAGGGGCCTGAAGGAGCCCAAGCTGCTGACGAAGGACGAGGTCATCTCCCTGGGCCAGCACGTCGCCAAGGAACATGGCCGCGCCACCGAGGCCGAGCATGAAATCGCCAAAAAGGCCCAGCACAACCCCGAAGGCATCACGGCGGAAGAAATCAAGACCCTGTGCAGCCACGTCACCGGCGAACGCACGGCCCGCTGAGGACCGGGGCCGGTCCATGCGGCAGGCGCGTATGCCCCGCATGGCCCGGCCCGTCCGCGCGCATGGCCTGAAACGTTTCTGACAGGACGTCTTTCAGGGCGTTTCAGGACATGCCGCCGGTTCGGAAAAGATGGCCCCCGAAAACTTTTATTTTTATCAGGTCTTTATTCAGCAGGCGGTCTTGCGCCCCGCATGCGGGATGCCTCACGCATGCATGATCTTTTATGCATATATGGAAACAGACTTATTCATTATACGGGACCGGACCTGCGGAAAAATAAGGAGTATTTTCCGCCGCCATGAATACCCGCACGCGTTTTCCCATCTATTCCCTGTCCGAACGGGCGGCCGACCTACTGGTCCATGTCACGGGCGTGGTGGGGTTGGGGTATGGCGTGCTGTGGCTGCTGCATACCGCCATGCTGTCGCATTCGGGGCTGGAATCCGGGGTAACGCTGCTGTACTGCGGGTCGATCCTGGCAACGTGCCTGTCCTCGGCGGCCTATAATTTCTGTCCGTCATGCCGGCTCAAGGGCGGGTTGCAGCGCATTGACCAGTCGGTTATCTTCATCGCCATCGCCGCAAGCTACACCCCCTTCATCCTGCTGGGTGGACACGGCATGGGCAGCGTATGGTTCTGCGCCCTGTTATGGACCATGGCCGGGGCGGGTGTCGTGGCCAAGATGTGTTTCTTCACATGGTCGCGGCGGTATCATGTCGTGCCCTATCTATGCGTGGCGTGGGTGTTCTTCCTGTGTCCCGACCCGACGGTGTGGGCCCTGCCCGCGCGCGTGTTCTCCCTGATCATGCTGGGGCTGGTGTTCTACTGTACTGGCGTCGTATTCTACATGCGTGAGAACATGCCGTTTTCCAATGCATTGTGGCATGTCATGGTCGTGCTGGGTGCTGGCACGCATATGGCTGCCGTGGGTTCCATGCTGCTGTATTACAGCCACGGGCCGATGCGCGGTTTCTAGGATTGCAGACATGGCAGGACCAGTAACCTGCGGATAACGTCAGGCCGCCGGGGCCATGACCCTTGCTGGTTTTGGAAATGAAATATCCTGGCCACGCCTGAAAGGCGCAGGTCAGCACCACCGGGCAACGCTGGTCACTGGAAAACATCAAAGCGCTGTTTGCACGTGAGGGCAGCCGACGCCCTGCTTTCAGGACCTGCCAGACCTTATGGGGCAGGCCTGCCGCCATCACGGGACAGAAACCGACCACCGCACCGGCTGGCGATGGGATTGTTCAGGTGATCCATCATGGATTACGGTGGCAGGATACATGCAAGGGAGATGCCATCAGTCAGTATATGCGGGACAGACCGGATATGTCCCACCTTCCCGGCAGGGACAGCATATTTTCGGCTGACGCCGCAGGCGGTTCCATCCTGCATTTTTCGTATATTATAAAAAACCATCATAATTATACCAAATCATAGGCGCGTAATGATCAGTAAATTACCGAACAGGAAATATATTACAGATTCCCTTTCTATTCTTGTTCAAGGCCCCCTGAACAAAAATAACATCATTCAGACAGCCCGGATCATATCAGGCTGGAGAAAGATATTCAGTTCGTGCAGGATCATTTTCTCGATATCCCAGACGGATATCGTCATGTTTGACGGTCCTGGCATTATCTCCGATCCGCGTCTGGTCAAGAAATACCGGGATAATGGCCTGTTTTATGATGCCCTGGAACTGATTGCAGAATGCTGTGACGTAATCACCCTGTCCGGTGCGGCGGTTTCCATGCCCCCGGTCAAACGGGGGTTGGGCAATAATCACTGCAACCTGCAGATCGAAGCGGCAAAAGCAGGGCTCGATCATGTCGGCACGGAATATGTTCTAAGAACACGAAATGATATTCTGTTCGTCGATGACAGTTTTATTGATTTCTACATTAAAAACCATGCGCTCCCCCGGCACCGTTTTGCAGCGCTGAAACAGCGCGTGCTGATTTCGGAATTCTTTACGCTCAATCCCTATACGTTTGAATCCCTGCCTTTTCATTATAGCGACTGGTTCCATTTCGGTCTGACCGAAGACGTTCGCTGCCTGTGGGACGTGCCGCCATATGATATAATGGACGCAACATATTACGAAAGACATCCATACCAGAAATCCACCGGCATTAAGGAAAGGGCGTTCTTCAGCAAGTACGCGGTGGAGCAGCACCTGTCTTTTACTGTATTTAAAAAGTTCTTCCCGGAATTGACGCTGGACTATCATGATGACCGGACATCCATAAAGGAATCAATCGGCGTCCTGGCCGATAACTTCGTGATTGGCGGTCCCAACGAAGTCCAGACTTATTTCAGGAAATACAACGACCTGAAAAAGAATGAATCCATCCATTCCATGTGCATACCCTACAGCCTGTGGAAGAAAATCATAAACAACAACGAGAAAGTTGATTATGAATTCCTGTTCTCCAAAGACATCGCAATAGCCAAAGTAGAGTTGGTCCATGAAGATGATGAGAAAGGATTGATCACCCCGAAAGGCATCATCCTCAAACTATTCTTTTTTATCCTGCTGAGGATACTGGGCAAAACCAGACGCAAGAAACTACGCAAAAGCCCAAAGGCATTTTTCAGGGACTCCCGGTTCGGACCAGTCAGATACATGGGCAAGCTGTATTTAAGATCGACGCGGCCGGACATCGACACGACCGGCGTAAACATCCGGCCGTAGCGCCACTGCCCTGCTCACCGGCGGGCGTTCCGCACCCTGAACGCGTCATGGCATTCCCGCCGCATCCGGCATGGAGGCGGGACAGCCGGAACCATCGCCCCCAACCGGCTTACGGTTTATGTGCGGGCGCGACCCTAGCGCCCGATCTTACGCAGGGGGCGACCAGCCTCCAGATGCTGTTCAATCACATCCAGCGGCACATCACGGGTTTCAGGCACCAGCGCCAGCGTAAACAGCACGAACGCCACGTTCATCACGCTGAACCCGGCAAAGGTCCAACCCGCGCCCACCACCGCCACGATGCTGAGGAACGTGTTGCTGACCGCCCAGTCCATGCCCCAGTTGGCCAGTGTCGAACACGCAACGCCAAAATCCCGCCCTTCGATCGGCTGGATTTCCGAACACAGGGTCCACACCAGCGGCCCCGCGCCCATGCCAAAGCCCGCCACGAACACCAGCAGGGCCGCCACCAGCGCCAGCACCGCGCCAATGCCCTGCAGGTGCATCCCCTCGATCACGCCAGCAGCCGCCAGCGCGATCGCCATGATGACGCAGCTTGTCACCAGCAGCGGCCTGCGTCCCCAGCGCGAGACCATGAAAATGGCCAGCACGCCCACAACCGCATTGACCGCACCCACCATGACAGTGGCCCATGCGGCGGCGGAGGTGCCGAAATGCGCGCCTTCCAGAATCTTGGGCGCGTAATACATCACCACATTGATGCCGGTCAGCTGCTGCATGACCTGCAGCCCGATGCCAAGGGCGACGGAGCGGCGGAAAAACGGTCTGGTCCGCAACAGCGCAAAGCCCCCTACCGGCCTGCCCGCCCCCAGTTCCCGGCGGATGCCGTCCAGTTCCCGATCCGCCGTCACGTCATCGCCGCGCAGGTTGCGCAGGACCCTGCGCGCCTCCTCGAACCGTCCTTTCGCCGCAAGCCATGACGGGCTGGACGGCAGGAACGCGCACCCCATGAACAGCAGCGCCGCCGGGATGACCGGCAGCCCCACCATCAGCCGCCAGTGCCCGCCCCCGGACAGGATGCCCCCCGCCACATACCCCAGCAGGATGCCCGCCGACTGCAGCATGGAAAAGGTGGACACCATGGTGCCGCGCATGCGTCCCGTGGTCAGTTCCGAAATATACAGCGGCGCGGTGAACGTGCAGATGCCAATGGCCATCCCGATCAGGAACCGTCCCAGCAGGATCTGCCCGATCAACCCCGCCGTGGCGCATAGCAGCGCCCCCAGTCCGATCAGCAGCGTGGCCGTGCCCAGCGCCAGCCTGCGGCCGAAGCGGCTGGAGAACACCCCCGCCCCGCCCGATCCCAGCAGCGCGCCCACCATCAGCACCGAGACAACCCATTCCTGCGCGCGGGCGGAAGCATGGAAATCCTGACCGATAAACCCCAGCGCTTCCGCGATCAGACCCGTATCCAGCCCCACCAGCAGCCCCGCGCTGGCCGTGGTCAGGGCCGCGCGCACCGCCGGGCCATGGCTGCCCGATGGCGGCGGGGATGCGGCAGGCATGCCCGGTGCATCCGGGCCGCCGCGCAAGGAGGAGACGGATTGATCGGCAGGCTGTAACACGTGGCTCTATCCCCTGATCTCCGGCATGTTCATGATTGACGGGGCCGGTCAGGCCAAATTCATAGGCGATGCGGCTGAACCGATCCATGATACAACCCCACCGCATGGACGAATTATCGGGATGGCCCGGAACCGACGCCATCATTTTTCCGTAGAGCCTGTCCCGGCATGACGGAAATCCGGACCGCAAGGGGCCCCTGCATCCAATGAAACCGCCCATGGACATTTCCCCCCGCACCGAACCCGGCGAACGGCTGGGCCTGGCCCTGTGCTTTGCATTTCTGCTATGGGCCAACTGGATCACGCCGTTATGGGCGGATGACTACTGCCGCACCATGCCGTTCAACCCCGCCACCATTCTGCGCATTGTCTGGGGCAATTACAATTTCTGGACGGGGCGGTGGTTCACCACGCTGGTCACCTTCATGGTGCTGGACCTGCGGCCCTATGGGTCACTTGCCGCCTTTGCGGTGGTGAATGCGGGAATCTTCACCTTTCTGGTCCGTGTGGTGGTGCATATGTGCCGCGCGGTGGCGGGACAGCCCGCCCCTGCACGCCTGCGCGACGGCGTGACGCAGTACGTGCTGGTGTTCCTCATGCTGTGGTGGCTGCCACGCACGATTGGCGAGGTCGCGTTATGGAAAACCGGGTCCATTGGCTACCTGTGGCCCGTGGCAGGGGAAATGTGGCTGCTGGCGCGGATCCTGTCCCGCCGCACGGACATGAACATGGTCCAGTATGTGGCCGTATTCCTGATCGCCACGTTCCTTGAACCACTTTCACTGCTGCTGACACTGATACTGGCGGGCGATGCGGCACGCGCATGGAAGCGGGGGCAGCGCGTGCCGTGGGCGCTGGCGTGCAGCCATGCCATGGGCACGCTGGTGCTGGGTATCGCGCCGGGCAACTATGTCCGTCAACGCACCATGGTGCCCAGCCCGCCTGCGGACCGGCTGGACGGGCTGCTGGGCAATCTGGGCAGCCTGTTTGACCCGTTCTGGCTGCCATTTGTGGCACTGATCGGCATCGGCCTGTTTATGGGGCGACGACAGGTTTCCTGTCCCGCCTGCCTGCGTGCGGGACACGGGATATGGTTTGTCGGGCTGGCGCTGGCCTACATGGCGCTGCTGCTCATGTTCCCGCGTGAAGCTCTGGCCGCGCGGGTGTCGTTCCCCGCCAGCGTGCTGCTGGTGTGCTATCTGGCCTGCCTGCTGTTCACCTGTCCCATCGGGCGGCCTTTTGGCATGGTCTTGGCGTCGGGCTGTGCCGGGCTGGTGGTCATGCACATGGTGATCGTGGTCCCCGACCTGACGCGGCTGGCCCGCATAAGCCACGACTGGGTGGCCAGCACGCGCGAACAGGTGGCGCGTGACCAGCCGGTTATCCTGCCCCGCGTCACGATGGGGCCACGGCACAAGCTGCTTTATGTGCGCAAGGACATCATTTTCGTGGGCATAAACCCCGATCCGCACAACATGCTGACCATGTGTTTCGCACGCGCCATGGGCGCATCCACCGTCAGGTCCGTGCCCTGACGGTGGCGGTATGGCGGATTACTGCACGTTGCCATTGGGTGCGGGCGGCGGCGAAGGCTGCGTGCCCCCTTCGGGCGGGGCGCTGTCCTGCTGCTGGTTTTCACGCGCTTCCTTGCGCGCATGGTGACGCCGCACCATGCCTGCGGCACATCCTGCCGCCGCCCCGCCCTTGCCATGGCCACTGCCAACAAAATGCCCTGCCACGCCACCGGCGACGGCCCCCTTCACGCAGCCACCCGGTTCCGCCTGCGCCGCAAACGGCAGGGCCAGGACGGTTGTGGTGGCAAGGGCCAGAGCGGTACGCCTGAAAAACATATCTTATCCCATCATGTTCATGTTGAGGCCTTTCAACGGCGGATCCCGCCCGGGGTTCCCCCCGTTTCGTTCCGGTGCGGTTTCAAGGGGGAAAACGCGGCGGCAGTCATGCAGGCATGCCGGTTGCCAGTCGCCAAGGCATCTTCCATCCTTTGCCCATCAACCCGATGGGAGAGCACGACCATGGCCAAAGAACCGACAGACATCATCCACGCCGCCCTGATCCACGCAGCCGCCACGCTGACGGCCGCGAAAAAGGACGTGATGGAAAAAGCTTCCCCTGATGAGGTGAAGAAGCATTTCAAGACCTTCCTGCACACGCTGGAAGCAGGCTGGCGCGAGCATGAGGCAGGCGATCACCACCATTCCTGATTGCATGGCGTCATGATGCGAAAGGGGGCGGCACCATCGGGTGCCGCCCCCTTTTTCCTGTCAGGACATTGTATCGCCATTCGCCGCCCTGACACGACGCGGGCAACGATCAGGCCAGTCTGACGGGTCATATACGCGCCTCTGAATACAGATGGTTCAGGAGACGCTTCCCAGCAGGTTTCAGCAGACGCAGCCTTCCCGCAAAAAGGCTGCATCCAGAAATTTTCATTCTTTTTTATTCATCCGCCAGGCTGAAACAGCCTTTTAACGATGCCCGGTGAAGAACTGGCTCATGTCGCCCTTGGTCTTGTGGCCCCAGTTATCCAGTTTCTTGCCGGTCCGGTCGCCCCAGTCCTTGGCGCTGTCGGTTTTCTCGGCTGCCTTTTCATGCGCCTCATGCGCCTTTTCACGGGTTTCGCGGCTGGTTTCATGGGATTTCAGGCGCACTTCACATTCCGCATGATCCGTCACACCGTCGCAGGAATCAGCCAGCGCAGGCGCCAGCATCGCCACGTTCAGCCCGGTTGCGCACAGCCCTGCCAGAATCACCGTTTTTTTCATGATACCCTTACCTGTCTTTCAGTTTCTGCATTATCGACATGCCGGCATGGCCGTGCATGCCCTATCCGGTATAAAAACGCAGCCCCGGAGCCGAAGTTTCTTCAGGTCATTTTATTGGGTTACACCAGACAATGATGAAAAAATTTTCATATACGAAAATTTAAGAAGTTACATTGGGAATATATATTTGTAATTATGAAAAAATTATAAATGGAAATTTAATAAATACAGCCAAGCAGAACACACAAACCTTGGCAATAAATGGATATATCTGCTTACGACAGACAGACTCCTGTTTTCTACAGGTAATCGCGCAGACACGACAGGAGGTGACGGAGCATTCCTGCCCCGTTCACGCCCCACAGGATGCATCACCCCGACAGGGTATCAGGGTGACGGCCGGCGCTGTTTCAGGCCCCGTTACGGAAGTCCAGCACGATGCGCCCTTCGACACGGCCATGCTGCAGGTTGTCGAAAATGGTGTTGATGTTTTCCAGCCTGTCGGGCGTGACCACGGTTGTCACCTTGCCATCGGTAAAGAAGGACATGGCTTCGATCATGTCCAGACGCGTGCCGACAATGGACCCGCGCACGGTCGTGCCGTTCATCACCATGTCAAAGATGGACAGCGGGAAGTCACCGGGCGGCAGGCCGTTCAGCACCACCGTGCCCCCGCGCCGCGCGTAGCCCACAGCCTGGCTGAACGCCTTGTCCGACACGGCAGTGACCAGCACGCCATGGGTGCCCCCGGTCTGTTCACGGATATAGGCGACCGGGTCCTGCTTCAGCGCATTGACGGTCACGCGCGCGCCCAGCTTGCGGGCCTCTTCCAGCTTTTCATCGCTGATATCGACCGCCGCCACGTTCAGGCCCATGGCCACGGCGTACTGGATGGCCATCTGCCCAAGGCCGCCCGCGCCGGAAATGGCAACCCATTCCCCCGCGCGGGTATCGGTCATCTTCAGGCCCTTGTACACCGTCAGTCCCGCGCACAGTACGGGTGCGGTCTTGATCGGGTCGATGTCTTTGGGCAGGTGGGCAACGTAATTGGGGTCGGCCACCACGTATTCGGCAAAGCAGCCATTGACGGAATAGCCGGTGTCTTCCTGTTTTTCACACAGGGTTTCCCACCCGCCCAGACAGTGTTCGCAATGCCCGCAGGCCGAATACAGCCACGGCACGCCCACCACGTCGCCGGTCCTGATCCAGTTGACGTTGCTGCCGACCTCGACCACATGACCGATCCCCTCATGCCCCGGGATGAAGGGGGGGGTGGGCTTGGTGGGCCAGTCACCGCGGGCGGCGTGCAGGTCGGTGTGGCAGACACCGCAGGCATCGACCTTGACCAGGATCTGGTTGGAGTTGATCTGCGGAATGTCCAGTTCCTCGATCGTCAGCGGCCTGCCGAATTCCCGCACAACCGCAGCCTTCATCTTTCCAGCCATCTTGCACCTTCTGTTCCGATGTCATGACCCCGGCGAGGGAGCCACCGTTACCTGCGCCACCCGCCCGGCCGGCATGGCCGGACAGGGGCATGAATGGGGGGAGTGTTTCACCCCTGCCCCGTTGCAGCCTTGATCTACGTCAGCCTGTCCCCCGCACTGCGCGGGCGGCAGACATGCTATCCAGCCCCCGCGCCAGATCGGCCACCAGCGCCGCACCATCTTCCAGCCCGACATGCAGCCGGCAGGCCGGCCCTTCGGCCGTGACCGACGGGCATGAGCGCGAAATCCCGCCCGAGGTGGGCAGCACAAGGCTTTCGTACCCGCCCCATGACGCGCCAATGCCGAAATACGACAGGCCATCGATCATGGCGGTCATGTCCGCCTGCGTGAAGGCCGGATCGAACACCACGCCAAACAGCGAGGACGCGCCACTGAAATCACGCGCCCAGTATTCATGCCCCGGACATGACGGCAGGGCGGGATGCAGCACGCGGCTGACTTCCGGCCGGGACTGCAGCCACAGCGCCACGCCCAGCGCGGTAGCCGCCTGACGTTCCTGGCGCGCGCCCATGGTGCGCAGGCCGCGCAGGGTCAGCCAGCAGTCATCCGGCCCCGCCGTCTGCCCTGCCTGTATCGCGGTATCGCGCAATGGCCGCCAGTCCGCATCGGATGCCACCGTCACCGCGCCGATAATGGTGTCGGAATGGCCCGCGGCATATTTGGTCAGCGCCTGCACCGATACATGCGCCCCATGCGCGAACGGGTTGAACAGGCCGATCCCCCACGTGTTGTCCACCACCAGGCGCGCCCCCGCGCGCGCAGCCAGGCGGCCCAGCATGGGAATATCCTGTACCTCGAACGAATGGCTGCCGGGGCTTTCGGCAAAGATCAGGCGGGTATTGGGCTGCACCAGGGCCTGAAGGTCACCCTCGGCCGCCATGGGGGGAAAATAGGTGACCTCCACGCCAAAACGGCGCAGCACCCTGTCGGCAAAGCGTCGGGTGGGACCATAGACGGAATCCGACAGCAGGCAGTGATCTCCCGCCCCCAGATAGGCCAGCAGTGGCAGCGTGCACGCCGCCAGCCCCGAGGGCACGACCTGCGCCTGCGCGCCACCTTCGATTTCGGCAATGACCGCTTCCAGCCGGTGCTGGATGGGGGACCCCATGGCGCCGTAAATCAGTTCCGGGCCATAGCGGCCATGCCCCGCGCGGTCCATGGCCTCAAGGCTGGAGAACAGCACGGTGGAACCGCGCTCGGCGGCGGGATTGACGAATACGCCCCTGTTCCCCTCCGGCCTGTCGCGCCCAAGCTGGACAAGCCGCGTGGACATGTCGCGCCAGCCGCGCGTGACGCGTTCAAGCAGGTCGGACGGCACCAGCGCCATGGGATCGGTCATGTCGTCCGCCCCTTACGCGCCACACACGATGGGCGAGTCAGGCGTGGACGCCCATTCCGCCCATGACCCGTCATAGACCGCGGGTTCCCCCGCGCCCGCCCCGATGCTGACCAGCGCCAGCGCGATCATGCACGCGGTCATGCCGCTGCCGCATGAACAGGTGACGGCGGTGGTGTCGGTCACGCCAAGGCCCGCGAATTTCTCCTTCAGCGTATCAACCGGCAGGAAGCGGCCATTATCATCCAGCAGTTCGGTATAGGGCAGGCTGCGGGCGCCGGGCATGTGGCCCGATTCAATTCCGGCGCGCGGTTCGGGATCGCGGCCTTCGAACCGGCCCCGGCTGCGCGCGTCAAGGATCAGCCCCGGCAGGCGGCCCTGCACGATGTCCAGCACATCCCCCGTGCCATGCAGGCGGTCATAGCGCGGACGGCTGACAAACGGCGCGGGGGCGGCCAGGTCCGGCCCGCTTTCCAGTGGCAGGCCGGCACTCTTCCATGCCGCCAGCCCCCCTTCGAGCACCTGCACCCGTTCATGACCGAACAGGCGTGTCAGCCACCACGCCCGCGCAGCACAGGCCATGCCGTCCTGATCATAGAACACGATGCGTTTTGCATTGGCCATGCCGCGTTCCGTCGCCAGCCGGGCAAAGCGGGCCTGACCGGGAATGGTATGCGGCAGGGGGGAATCCGGGTCGGAGAAGGTATCGATGTCAAAGCGCACCGCGCTGGCGATATGGGCATTGGCAAAACGCTGCTGCGGGTCAAAGGCCTGCCCCGGCAGCGCCATGGAGGCATCGAGCACAAGGATGTCGCCGTGTTGGATGGCCTGTGCCAGATCACTGGCTGAGATCAGCGGATGCATACCTTCTCCCGGTCTTTAGGAATTGCGTGTCGCACAATAAGGTGCAGCATACGGCACGGGAACGAAAGTCCTGAACATTTGTCTTTCGTTTAATGGCAGGAGGGGATACGCCACCGCTATGGTCGAACGTATCATGATGGGACTGATGCTGGGGGGGATCGCATTCGGCTGCGTCCTGATCCTGTATCCGTTCCTTACCGCCCTGCTGTGGGCTGCGATCCTGACCTTTTCCACATGGCCGGTGTTCATGCGGCTGCGGCGGCACATGTCGCTGCTGCCCGCGGCCCTGATCATGACGGTGCTATGCGCGCTGGTGCTGGTGGTGCCGCTGGCGGTGGTGGTGTCCAGCAGCATTGCCGACGTTCCCGCCACCCTGCAGTACGTGGTGGACACGGTGGGCACGCTGCACCTGCCGCAACTGCCCGCGCGCATTGCGCATATCCCGCATTTCGGCCCCGAAATTGTTGAAAAATGGCAGAAATGGTCGGTTGATGTCGGCAGCATAGACCAGATCGTACGCCCCTATGCCGGGCGGATCGGGCAATCGATCCTCAGCGCCATGATGCAGCTGGCCAGCGGGCTGGCGCACCTGGCCATGGCGCTGTTCATCTCCTTCTTCTTCTGGCTGGGGGGCGACGCGCTGGGCAATACCTTTGTGGCCGTGGTGCGGCGGATCGCAGGCGTGTATGCCGAACGGATCCTGCGCATCGTGGGCCGGACCATCCGGGGCACGGTGTACGGCATCCTTGGCACCGCCATCATACAGGGCATCCTGACGTGCATCGGCTTTGCCATTGCGGGTATTTCCAGCCCCGTGCTGCTGGGCGCGGTCACCGCCTTTGTCGCGGTGCTGCCCATCGGCGCGCCGCTGATCTGGATTCCCGCCGCCGTGTTCCTGCTGCTGACCCACCATCCCGGCTGGGGCATTTTCCTGCTGCTGTATGGCACGATCATCGTATCCGGGGCGGACCACATCATCCGTCCCATGTTCATTGCGCGTGGCGCGCAGATGCCCTACCTGCTGACGGTGCTGGGCGTGCTGGGGGGTGTCCTGACATTCGGGGGGCTGGGAATTTTCCTTGGCCCCGTGCTGATTGGCGTGGGCTATACCCTGACTGCCGAATTCGCCGCGGGTGATCCCCGGTCGAAGGACCCCATCCCTGACGAAATACGCGAGCCGTTTATCGAACCATGACCCTAGCCCGCCCCTATCTTCGCCTGCCCTCCATCCAGCCGCGCCATGGCTCGCCACCACAGATGGACCTGACCCCGCCCGACCGCGAGGGCGAGGCGATCAAGATCGTCAGCTGGAACCTGCTGCGCCGCATCGGGGCGACGGTGCGCGACGTGATCGACCTGATCCGCACCGAACGGCCGGACCTTATGCTGATGCAGGAGGCAACGGTGGAAATCGACACCCTGCCCACCCTGATCGGCGGGCATTACGCGCGTTCCCCCCTGCCCGGCCGCATACACGGGCTGGCGTGCTGGAGCCCGTGGCCCTATCGCCGCGAACCGCTGACCTGCACCCTGCCCGCCGGCACGCTGATCCGCCGCGTGGCGCAGATCGTGGATTGCGGGACGGTCACGGTGGCCAATGTGCACCTGTCGCATGGGCAGCTGCTCAACCGCCGGCAGTTGCGCCGGGTGGTGCAGATCCTGCCGCATCAGGCTGCCATTCTGGGGGATTTCAATCAGGTCGGTCCCGCCCTGATCCGGCATTTCCATGACGTGGGGCCACGCGCCCCCACGCACCGCATGGCCGACATGCTGCCCATCCGGCTGGACCGCTGCCTTGTGCGCGGCCTGACCTGCGTCGAACGCCATGTGATCGAGAATTATGCATCCGACCACAGGCCCATCTCGGTCCTGCTGAAACCCACGCGCTAGGCCCGTATTCCCGCAGGGCCGGACAGACAGACGGTTCTGGTGACGCTTTTTTCAGGAATCTCCGGGACACGCTGCCTTTTCAGAACATAAGGCGGCGCCGAGGATTTTCTGTTTTTATGAGTGACTTCCTACAGATAGGGCAGGAACAGCCGTGCCGCCGCGTCACGCATCTTGCGCGGAAAGGACCGGCGGTCGAGGTCATGGTGCGTCATGCGCACATGGCGGTGGGTGGCAATGAACCCATCAATCATGGTCGCCAGCGCGTCATCATAGGTTTCAAGGTTGATTTCAAAGTTCAGCCGCAGGCTGCGCACATCCAGGTTGGAACTGCCCACAAATGACCAGTGCCGGTCCACCACCATCAGCTTGGAATGGTTGAACGGCGGCCGCGCCAGCCAGATCCGGCACCCGGAATCCAGAAAACGCGGCAGGTTGGCCGCCCGCGCCCAGTCCAGCAGGGTATGGTTGCTGTGCCACGGCACGACGATATCCACCTCGATCCCCCGCATGGACGCAAGGGCCAGCGCGGTCAGGAACCGGTCATCGGGCAGGAAATACGGCGTCATGATCCGGATGCTGCGCTGCGCCAGCGTAAAGGCCTGCAGCATGGTGTATTCAATCTTTTCCAGATCCATATCCGGCCCGGCGGTGACGATGCGGCTCAGGCTGGGGCCATGGCTGTCCTGCCGGGGAAAGTAGATGTCCGCCGTCAGTTCCTCGCCACAGGTAAAGGCCCAGTCACGCGCGAACGCTTCGCTCAGCTGGTGGACGACCGGGCCGTTCAGTTCGAAATGCGTATCCGATACCGGGTGCCGGGGGCGGGAGGCGGCGATGTTTTCCTCGCCAATGTTCAGGCCGCCCATGAACCCGGTCAGCCCGTCCACCACCAGTATTTTCTTGTGGTCGCGCATGTTGATGAACGGCATGCGCCACGGCAGCATGGAATGCATGAACCGCCCCACCGGCACACCCGCATGGTGCAGGATCCGCCCCACGCCACAGTTGAAATATCCCGACCCGACGCCATCAACCAGCACGCGCACCTGCGCGCCCCGCTTATGGGCCGCGATCAGCGCATCGCAGAACTGCCGCCCGATGCGGTCATCGCGAAAGATGTAGGAACACATCAGTACACTGTGCCGTGCGCCATTTATGGCCGCCAGCATGCGGGGATAGACGCTGTCGCCATCATGCATGGGGGTTACCGCGTTCCCCCCCAGCAATGGCCGCCCGGTCAGTTTCCCGGCCATGGAGGCAAGCGGCGCGAACGTCCCGGTTTCCTCCCTGCGCCATTGCGATGACGTGGTACGGCTACGCCACGGGTGCTGTCCCGCCATGCGCCGCGCCCGCCGGTGCACGCGGTTGATACCGAACATGGAATACAGGATGCCGCCCGTCAGCGGCATAAGCACGGTCACCCCGATCCAGCCGATGGACGCCCCGACATCCCGCTTGGTCAGCAGCACATGCACCACCACCACCACGATAATGGACACGCGCACCAGCAGCAGGCAAATATCCCATATGGTCAGGAAATGAAAAATCATGTCGCGTATCCCGTTCCGGCGCATGGTACCGGTCCATGCCCGGACAGCCCGGTCAGGCCGCCTGCTATATCCTACCCACCGCGTTTTACATACCCATGCCGCCACAGGAAAAACAAAGCATGACACAGCAGGACGCCCGCCCAGCACAAACGGGCCGGCAGCGGCGCGGCAGGCGCGCCTTCAGCGATGGCATGGCGGCGGAACGGCTGGCGATTGCAGACCTGCAGGCCCGTGGCTGGCGGGTCCTGCTGCACCGTGCGCGCACCCGGTGGGGCGAGGTGGATATCGTGGCGCTGCGCGCGGGATGCCTGATGTTTGCAGAAATCAAGGCCCGCCCCTCCCTGCTGGCGGCAGGGGAAGCCATTCGCCCGTCGCAGGTGGCGCGGATCATGAACGCGGCGCAGTTTTTATGCGCGGCCAACCCGGACTGGGCCTATGACAGCATCCGCTTCGATGTCGGCGCGGTGCTGCCGGGCAATGTCGTGGAATGGATACCCGACGCCTTCAGGCAGTACTGAAGGCGCGGCGGAGTATCAGGTACGGTGCCGGGCAGCCGTGGGGTGGATGTGGTGGGTAACCGTGCCATGCGGATGATAGACGATGGTGTGGACCATCGTGTGGCGCGTATGGGCAGCGGAACTGTGGTTTGCCGCCATCACCACCGGGGCGGCATGACCACCCGCGCGACGGTGATAGGCCGCGTGCCGGACGGGCGGCGGCGGTGGCGCGATCAGCGCGCCAAGTGTCAGGCGGTCCGCTTCACTGTCCGTCACGGCGTGGGTGCGGGCATTGGCGGGCGTCACGATGCTGCCAACAAGACCTGCGCCAAGCAGTAGCATTGTAGCAAAACGCAAGTCACTGTAGCGCATCAGGCCCCCTTGTTTTTCAAACCTGGACGAAGCTAGGCGAAAGCACGGGCATGACGCAAGTGATGTTCGGTATAAAATCGGTATAAAAAAGAACGGGCGGAACATTCCTGTCCCGCCCGTCCCGGTCGGCGCCCCATGGGCGCATGGCGCAATCAGGCCGCGGCGGTGACGACGCCCTTTTCCACCAGCAGCTTCTGCAGTTCACCGGTCTGGTACATTTCCGTCACGATGTCACAGCCACCGATGAATTCGCCCTTGATGTACAGCTGCGGCACCGTGGGCCAGTTGGAGAAGTCCTTGATCCCCTGACGCAGTTCGGGATCAGCCAGCACGTTCTCGGTCTTGAACGGCACGCCAAGGTGCTTGAGCACCTGCACCACGCGCGCGGAGAAGCCGCACTGCGGGAAGTTGGCGTCCCCCTTCATGTACAGCATGACGGGGTTGGCGTCGATCTGCGCCTGGATGCGCTGTGCGATTGTTTCAGCCATGTTTTCGTTTCCTGCTTTGGGGGTAAGAATACCGCGTAAGGTCAGTCGGGTGTCTGTGTCTGCAGCGCCAGTGCGTGCAGCTTGCCGCCCATATGCCCCTGCAGCGCGTTATAGACCAGCTGGTGCTGCCGCACGCGCGGAAGGCCACGGAAGGCCTCGCTCACGACGCGGCAGGCATAGTGGTCGCCATCGCCTGCCAGATCATCAATCGTAATCTTCGCGTCAGGCAGGGCTTCGCGGATATAGGTTTCGATTTCCTGTGCCGTCATTGCCATCTGGCTTAAAACTCCTGCCCTATCGGTCCATCAGTCGCGGAAAGAATTCGGAATGCACCGCGAGCAGACGTGCCTTGGATATTGTGGAACCACTGGGCAATGTCAAACCCTGCCCGCCAGAACGGCCAAGTTTGCGACATGGCACCCCCGCCTGCACGGCAAGGGTCGCCAGCGCCTGCCCGTCACGCACGGCCACGACGTAACGCGACTGGTCCTCGCCAAACCAGAAGGCTTCGGGCCGCATGCCCGACTGCGGCGCGCCCAGAACGCAGCCCGCCTGCCCCGCCATGACCATTTCGGCCACCGCCACCAGCACGCCGCCATCGGCCACGTCATGACAGGCGATGATGGTGCCGTTCTGGATCAGCCCGCGCACGAAATCGCCATTGCGCCGTTCGGCCGCCAGATCAAGCTCGGGCGGTTCCCCATCCTGCGCGCCAAGGATTTCACGCAGCCAGATCGACTGGCCAAGCTGGCCCTTCGTCTCGCCCAGCAGCATGATGTCGCAGCCATCGGGCATTTCCAGCCCGACCGCCGTGCGCACGTCCTCCAGCACGCCAAGACCACCAATGGCGGGCGTGGGCAGGATGGATTGTGACGTGCCATCGGGCGCGCGGGTTTCGTTGTACAGCGAGACATTGCCACTGACGACCGGGAAGTCCAGCGCGCGGCAGGCTTCCCCCATGCCTGCGATGGCATCGACGAACTGGCCCATCACCTCCGGCTTTTCAGGCGAGCCGAAGTTCAGGTTGTCGGTCACCGCCAGCGGGCGCGCGCCGGTCGCGGTAATGTTGCGCCAGGCTTCGGCCACGGCCTGCGCGCCACCCAGCTTCGCATTCGCGCGGCAGTAGCGCGGCGTGCAGTCGGTGGTCAGGGCAAGGCCGATCTCCGTATCCTCGACCTTGACGATCGCGGCATCGGCGGCGCCCGGCCTGCGGACCGTCTGGCCGCCCACCGTGCTGTCGTACTGGTTGTACACCCATGCGCGCGATGCAAGGTCGGGACAGCCGATCAGCCGGATCAGCGCCTGTTCCACGCCAACGGGGTCGATGATCGGCTCCATCGGCTGCGGCTTCAGCGCGGGCGCGGTCGGGCGGTGATAGACCGGGGCCTGATCCGCCAGCGGGGCCAGCGGAATGTCGGCCTCGACCTCGCCCCTGTGACGGATCACGATGTTGCCGGTATCGGTCAGATGGCCGATGACGGCAAAATCCAGTTCCCACTTGTCAAAAATGGCGCGGGCCTGTTCCGTGCGGTCGGGGCGCAGCACGATCAGCATGCGTTCCTGACTTTCGGACAGCATCATTTCATACGCCGTCATGCCGCGTTCGCGCTGCGGCACGTGGTCAAGGTCAAGGTCGATGCCAACGCCGCCCTTGCCCGCCATTTCAACGGATGATGACGTAAGCCCTGCGGCCCCCATGTCCTGAATGGCCACGATGGCATCCGTCGCCATCAGTTCCAGACAGGCCTCGATCAGCAGCTTTTCGACAAACGGGTCGCCCACCTGCACGGTCGGACGCTTGGCCAGCGCGTCCTCGTCAAACTCGGACGATGACATGGTGGCCCCATGGATGCCGTCGCGCCCGGTCCTGGACCCGACATAGATCACCGGGTTGCCCACACCAGCGGCCGCCGACAGGAAGATGCGGTCCTGCCGCGCCACGCCAACCGTCATGGCGTTGACCAGCGGGTTGCCATCATATGCGGGGTGGAAGTTGATCTCGCCACCCACCGTGGGCACGCCCACGCAGTTGCCGTATCCGCCCACGCCACGCACCACGCCATCCACGATGCGGCGGGTCTGCGGGTTGTTCGGGTCGCCAAAACGCAGGGCGTTGAGGTTCGCTACGGGACGCGCACCCATGGTGAACACATCGCGCAGGATGCCGCCCACGCCAGTGGCCGCCCCCTGATAGGGTTCGATGAAGGAGGGGTGGTTATGACTTTCCATCTTGAAGATGGCGGCCAGCCCCTGCCCGATATCGACCACGCCCGCGTTCTCGCCGGGTCCGTGAATGACCCACGGAGCCTTTGTCGGCAGGGTTTTCAGGAACGCGCGCGACGATTTGTACGAGCAGTGTTCCGACCACATGACCGAAAAGATGCCCAGTTCCGTAAACGTGGGCGTGCGTCCCATGATCGACAGGACATTGCCGTATTCTTCCGCCGTCAGGCCGAATTCGCGCGCCAGTGCCTCATCAACGGGGCGGGATACCTTAGCACTCATCCGACCAGAGCCTCCACAAGTCCCGTAAACAGGGGTTTACCATCCTCGCCGCCCATCAACGGATCAACCAGATCCTCCGGATGGGGCATCATGCCGCATACGCGCAGGTTTTCGCTGAACACACCGGCAATCGCGTGCATCGACCCGTTGGGGTTGAGTTGCGGGTCGCCTTCGTCCATACGGCCATCTTCGGCCACGTAACGGAAGGCCACGCGGTCCGTATCCTCCAGCATGCGGATGGTGTCGGCGCTGGCGATGTAATTGCCATCCCCATGCGCCATGGGGGTGCGGAACACGTCACCCTTCGCCCAGTGGCGGGTGAAGGGCGTGTCATTGCGTTCAACACGCAGGAAACAGTCCTGCGACAGGAAGCGCAGCGCTGCATTGCGCAGCAGCGCGCCGGGCAGGAGCTGTGCTTCGGTCAGGATCTGGAACCCGTTGCACACGCCAAGGACATGGCCGCCTTTCGCCGCGAAATCACGGATGGCCGCCATGATCGGCGCGTGCGCGGCCATCGCGCCACAGCGCAGGTAATCGCCATAGCTGAAGCCACCGGGCAGCACCACAAGGTCGGTGCCCGCAGGCAGCGCGTCCTCACGGTGCCACACCATGGCCGGTGCGTGTCCCGTCACGCCGCGCAGGGCAATGGCCATGTCACGTTCGCGGTTGGTGCCGGGAAAGACTACGATCGCCGCCTTCATTTGCTGCCGCCGCAGGGATAGGATTCATGCAGCGCGGTGAACACGACCTCCCCCGCCGGGCGGGACAGCCCGTCGCGGTGATCCTTCATCCAGCCAACGACCTTGCCACGTATGTCCGCCGTGGCGGCGGCCGGGGCGATGCAGAAGGCTGCGACGTCCCTGGTGTCCTTTTCGGCATTGCGCTCGAACAGGTGGTCAAGCGCGCCCGCATCGGCCACGCCCGAGATGTAGGCGTCACAGATGCCGGTCCCCGTGGGCTTTGTGCACAGCGAACCAAGCTGCTCCCCCGTCAGGCGCGAGACACGCTGGGCGGACGCATGGGCGGACGGCAGGGCCACGGCCATGACGCAGCCAAGGGCGAGAAGGCGGGCGATCTTCATCCGACAACCTCCGTCGTGAAGTCCTCGATCACAAGGTTGGCCAGCAGCGCGCGCGCCATGGCGTCGGCCTGCGCGCGGGCGCGTTCGCGGTCGGTTTCGTCAATGTCCAGTTCGATGACGCGTCCGATGCGGACTTCGCCCACATTGGAAAAATCCAGCACGTGCAGGGCGTGTTCCACCGCCTTGCCCTGCGGGTCGAGCACGCCTTCCTTCAGCATGACGGTCACACGCACCTTCATTGCATTACCTCCGGTCCCTTCATGTCGGAATTCGTGGCCTCGGGCAGGATACCCAGGCGCATCGCGACTTCCTGATATGCTTCTTCAACCTTGCCCATGTCCTTGCGGAAACGGTCCTTGTCCAGCTTCTCGCTGGTCTTGGCGTCCCACAGGCGGCAGTTATCGGGCGAGATTTCATCCGCCAGCACGATGCGCATGCTGTCGCCTTCGAACAGGCGGCCGAATTCCAGCTTGAAATCCACCAGGATGATGCCGATGCCCATGAACAGGCCGCACAGGAAGTCGTTCACGCGCATGCTCAGCGCCACGATGTCTTCCATGTCATGCGGGCAGGCCCAGCCGAAGGCGGTGATGTGTTCCTCACTCACCATCGGGTCATTCAGGGCGTCGTTCTTGTAATAGAATTCGATGATCGGGCGCGGCAGGCGCGTGCCTTCCTGAATGCCCAGCCGCTTGGTCAGGGAACCGGCGGCGACATTGCGCACCACGACTTCCAGCGGAATGATCTCCACTTCGCGGATCAGCTGCTCGCGCATGTTCAGGCGGCGGATGAAGTGGGTGGGTATCCCGATATCGTGCAGCCGCAGCATGAGGTGTTCGCTGATACGGTTGTTCAGCACCCCCTTGCCGGTAATGATGCCCTTTTTCGCGCCGTTCCCGGCGCTGGCGTCATCCTTGAAATACTGCACGAGGGTGCCCGGCTCGGGCCCCTCGAAAAGGATCTTGGCTTTTCCTTCGTAAAGCTGACGGCGGCGGCCCATACTCGTCCTTCACATAACGCTGTGGGGACGGGCCGGGAGCGGCCCCTCCCCTGATCTGCAGGATCTGTTGTCTGGCATGATCCCAAATGGTCCGCATGCCATAGCAGCGATCCGGGCGGGAAGATACCATATTTACCCCGCCCCCGTGCCCGGTGCGGACAGATTGATGGGCTGGTAGCCCACGCGGTCCGGGGCGCCGGCGGCGAAAAACCATGACCGCCGCCCGTCCCGCGCCACGCCGATGGCGGACGAACTGCATGTGCCAAAGCCCGAACGCGGCGGGATGTTCAGTTCGCTGCCCGCGGGCAGCGACCGGTCGGCCAGCAGCGTGGTCCACCCCGTCCACTGCGGCGGGACCGGGCGGTCTGCCGCGCGGAAACGCGGCAGGTGACGGGCGATGCGCGGCATGGCCATGTCATCGGGGTCGGTGGTGGCAACCATGTGCACGCCGGGCGGCAGGGGTTCGACCTGCGGCTGCCCGTAACCGGGGCCGCGGATGAAGAAGGCGTCATCCCCATCCGCCACGATCATGTTGAACGACCGCCATGCCCCCGCGTCGATCGTGGCGATATGCGCCACGGCGTCGCGCGCGGTGGAAAAGCGCCCGGCCAGCAGCGGCAGCGCCCCGCGTGAGTTCTTGCCCGGCATGGGGCCAAGGCTGCCCACGCGGTTCATGATGCCCGCGACGACGCCCGCGTCATTCAGCGTCAGCCACGACCCGCCCGCCACCTGGTCCTGACCGCCAACGACATCGGGCTGTTCCGCCCAGTGCCGTCCCGGCGGCAGCCATGGCCGGTCAAGGCGTTCATCACGGTTGGCCGCCAGCAGCAGCGGCCAGTCCCGGGTCGGGTCGTGGGAAATGACGACAGTGCACACGCCTCGATATCCTGCTGTTGTTTCCGTCAGGTCCGCGTTGGGCCGGACTCACCAAACACGCGGTTGTAGGTATGGTCGATCTGGCGCAGGTGGGCATTGCTGTCCATTGCCGCGTCCAGCACCTCCGGCGGGACCCGGCCGGCGACCTCGGGGTCGGCGTCCAGGTTCTCGCGGAAGGTCCTTGCATCCTTTTGGCCCAGCTTCGTCCATGTCTCCATGGCGTTGCGCTGGACGATCCGGTACGCATCCTCGCGCAGGATGCCCGCGCGCGCCAGCGCCAGCAGCACCTCGCCCGAATGCACCACGCCGCCGAGGCTGTCGATATTGGCCTGCATCCGGTCGGGATAGACCACCAGCTTTTCCATCATGCCCGCAAGCCGCATCAGCGCGAAATCGAGGCCGATCGTGCCATCGGGGCAGATGTTGCGCTCGACCGAGGAATGGCTGATGTCACGTTCATGCCACAGCGCCACGTTTTCCAGCGCCGGAATGACGTGCGAGCGCACGAGGCGGGCCAGACCCGTCAGGTTTTCCGACAGGACGGGGTTGCGCTTGTGCGGCATGGCCGACGAGCCTTTCTGCCCCTTGTGGAAGAATTCCTCCGCCTCCCGCACTTCGGAACGCTGCAGGTGACGCACCTCGGTCGCCAGCCGTTCGATCCCGCTGGCGATCACCGCCAGCGCGCAGAAATACGCCGCATGCCGGTCACGGGGAATGACCTGCGTGGACACGCCTTCGGGTTCCAGACCCAGCTTCGCGGCCACGTATTCCTCAACGCGCGGGTCGATATGGGCATAGGTGCCCACCGCGCCGGAAATGGCGCAGACGGCGATTTCCGCACGCGCGCGGACCAGACGTTCGCGGTTGCGGGCGAATTCGGCATAATGCCCCGCGATCTTCAGGCCGAACGAAGTCGGTTCGGCATGGATTGCGTGGCTGCGGCCAATGGTCAGGGTGTATTTGTGTTCGAACGCGCGGCGCTTCAGCGCCGCCAGCACCGCGTCCATGTCCTGCAGCAGCAGGTCGGTGGCCTGCACCATCTGCACCGACAGGCAGGTATCCAGCACGTCGGACGATGTCATGCCCAGATGCACGAAACGGCTGTCGGGACCGACCTTTTCCGCCAGCCACGTCAGGAACGCGATCACGTCGTGGCGGGTTTCGGCCTCGATTTCATCAATGCGGTCAAGGTCCGCCTGCGAAAAGGCGGCCATGGCGGCGTCGCCCTTCATGCGGATGGTCCGGGCGGCATCCTTCGGGATCGCGCCATATTCCGCCATTGCCTCACAGGCCAGGGCCTCGATCTCGAACCAGATGCGGTAACGGTTCTCGGGCGACCAGATGGCGGCCATTACGGGTCGGGTATAGCGCGGTACCATGTTCTCGGGCTTCCTTTTCTGCATACGGACAGGACACGATCAGGCGGCCTTCCTACCCAATTCTGCCGCGTGCGTCTCCCTCAAAGGCAGGCGAAAACGCGAGACAGGCCGGTCCGGGTGACTTTTTACCCTGCTCATCGCGCCCCGGCCCCGTCCCGTCCGCCGGATTCCATCCCCATGATTCCCGTCCGGACCGCCCGGCCCGTTTCCTGAACCGGCCGGTATATTCACGTGCGATTCATAACGTGGCATATATTACGCGCCGGACCGGGCGTGTTTGCATGATGCGGGCAGCGAACGGCATAAAGCGATTGTGAAGCCCGGCACCTGTCTGCCGCGGCCCTCTCCCCCAGGAACGTATCTTGCCCATGTCTGCCATTTTTTCCCCCTCCTCCCTGTACGCGCTGGCGCAGGTTGTCCTGATCGACGTTACCCTGGCGGGGGACAACGCCATCGTGGTGGGCATGGCGGTGCGCAACCTGCCGCATGCCTCGCGCCGAATCGCCATACTGTGCGGCGTGCTGGGGGCGGCGGTCATACGGATCTGCCTGGCGCTGGTGGCGGTCAGGCTGCTGGCCATCATCGGGCTGACACTGGCGGGCGGGCTGCTGCTGCTGTGGGTGTGCTGGCGCATGTACCGCGAAATGCGCGGCGATGCCCATGTGGAGGGCGGCACCCCGGCCCCCGCATCGCTGCGCAACGCCATCATCCGCATCATCGTGGCCGACCTGTCCATGAGCCTTGATAACGTGCTGGCGGTGGCGGGCGCTGCGGGCGAGCACATGGGCGTGCTGGTGGCGGGGCTGGTCATATCGGTGGTCATGATGGCGGTGGCGGCATCGCTGATCGCCCGCCTGCTGGAACGCTACCGCTGGATTTCGTGGATCGGGCTGCTGGTGGTGCTGGCAGTGGCGATCGAACTGATCGTCAAGGGCGGGGGCGAGGTCTGGACCCATGTGGGAGGGGCCGCGTAATGCCGCGCCGCACCTGTCGCGCCCGTGTGGCGGGGATGGGCCTTGTCGCGGGGCTGACGCTGCTGGCTCCCGCCCCGCTGCATGCCGCCCCGGCGCCCGCGGGGCCACAGGGCGGCTGGCCCACGCCAGGGCAGGCCGCGACCGGCAATGCCGATGATGATCCCGTCGCCGCAAAACTGCTGGTGTACCTGCGCCTGCTGTCAGCCAGTGGCACGGCGGAGGAATACGCCACCTTCCTGACCGAAAACCCGTCATGGCCGCTGCGGCCACTCATGCAGGCGCGGTTCCAGCAGGCGCTGGCGACCGAACCCGATGACGCGGTCGCCGGCGCATTATGCAGCCGCCTGCAACTGACGGACGTGCACGCCCTGCAGCGTTGCGCGCACGCGGCCCCGCGCCCCGCCGCACTGGACAGCTGGGCCCGCGTGGCGTGGGTCAACCACGCCGACACGCAGGGCGAAACGCAGGCCATGCTGTCCACCTTCGGCCCCGTGCTGACGCCACAGGACCACTGGCTGCGATTCGACCGGCAGGAACGCGCGGGCCGGATCGACGCGGCGACGCGGCAGGTCGTCATGCTGGACACCATACAGCAGCCCGTCGCCCGTGCCCGCCTTGCCTTCCGCCGCAATGACCCCCATGCCGAGGACACGCTGGCCACCCTGCCGCCGGAACAGCAGGCCGACGGCGCGCTGGTGCTGGACCGCCTGCGCTGGCTGCACCACGCCCAGCGGCTGGATGAGGCGCTGGCCCTGTGGCACGAACGCGGGGTGGAGACGGAAAAGCAGCAGACCCCGGCGGTCGCCGCCGTGTTCTGGCGCGAACGCGACGCCATGGCACGCGACCTGCTGCTGGCCCACCGCACGGATGATGCGCTGTTCATGGCCAATGACACTGCCGATATCGGGTCGGCCACCCATTATGACGCGCTGTTCCTGACCGGGTGGATCAGGCTGGAATACCTGCATGACGCCGATCACGCACTGGCCGATTTCACGCCGCTGGCGCAGGCCGTGCCCGTCATTACCCGCAGTCGCGGGCTGTACTGGGCGGGGCGCGCGCTGTGGGCGCAGGGACGGCACGCGGCGGCGAAGGCGCAGTGGGAGCAGGCCGCGGCACTGGCCAACACGTTTTATGGGCAGATGGCCATTGAACGGCTGGCAGGCGACCGCATGAACCAGCTGGTGGCGCCCAACCAGGCGGGGCAGCAGATCCGCCGCTTCCTGCTGCGCGAACGCGAACCTGCCCCCAGCGTGTCTGATTCGGTGCATTTCGACACGAGCGACCTGGCGCGCGCTGCCGAAATACTGGTGGCGTGGGGCGACCGGCACCATGCCCGTGACTTCATCCTCGCCCTTGATGCGCAGGATACCGGCCCGATGAAACACGTTCTGGCCGCGCGCATGGCGACCCGCCTTGGCATTCCCGACGCCGCCGTAATGGTGGCCCGACTGGCCGGAAAGGACGGGCTGACGCTGGTTCATGAAGGCTGGCCGCGCGTCTACAGCCCGCCGACCTCCACCCTGCCCGCCGATGTGGAACTGGCGGTGGCGCGGCAGGAAAGCGGGTTTGACGCGGGCGTGGTCAGCCCCGCCCACGCGGTGGGGCTGATGCAGCTGCTGGTGCCCACCGCGCGCGAGGTGGCGCGCAAGGCCGGGCTGAACGTGAATGTCAGCGCAGCCAGCCTGACCGACCCGCAGCTGAACATGCGGCTGGGGGCGGCCTACCTGTCTGACATCGCGCAGCGCATGGGCGGCGCGGTGCCGTACGTGGCCGCCGCCTACAATGCCGGGCCGCACCGCACGGATGGCTGGCTTGAGACATTGGGCAATCCCGCGCGCGACACGCCACAGCCGGACGCCATGCTGGACTGGATCGAAAGCATCCCCTTTGGGGAGACACGCAACTACGTTGAACGGGTGGAGGAGAACATGGCCATTTACCAGGCAACCGACCCGGCGGCGGGTCACGGCTGATGGCGCGCCCCCTGTCCCACCTGATCGCCAGTTTTGGCGGCACGGGCTTCGCCCCCCGCGCGCCGGGCACCGTGGGGTCGTTCGCGGCCCTGATCGTGGGCGTGCCGCTGCTGGGGCACTGGATCTGGATGGCGCTGGCGGTACTGGTGTGCACGGCGGTGGGCTACCGTGCGACGGAACTGGCCTCCAACGGGGAAGACCACGGCTGGATCGTGATTGATGAGGTCGCGGGCATGTGGCTGGCCATGTTCCCGCTGGCCCCCCTGCCGCTTTCGGCCCTGCGCTGGGCGGATGTGCTGTGGCTTCTGCTTGCCTTCGCCCTGTTCCGCCTGTTTGACATTACCAAGCCCGGCCCGGTGGGCTGGTTCGACCGCAGGCATGACGCCATCGGCATCATGGGGGACGACATCGTGGCCGGGATCATGGCGGACGTCATCCTGACAGGCATCCGTTTCCTCGCCTGATGCGTTAGGACGGGAAAGGAGACCATACCCGATGCTACCTGATACATTCCTTGCCCACATGCCCGACGCGCTGGCCCGCTTCCGTTCGGCCGGGTGCCGGATCGTCACGGCGGAAAGCTGCACCGGCGGCCTGCTGGCTGCGGCCCTGACCGAAGCCGCCGGGTCGTCCGATGTCGTGGCGGGCGGGTTTGTCACCTATTCCAACAGCATGAAGACCCATGCGCTGGGCGTGTCCGCGAAACTGCTGGAGCAGTACGGCGCCGTCAGCCGCGAAGTCGCCGCCGCCATGGCGCAGGGCGCGCTGGCCCATGCGCCCGATGCCAACCTGTCCATCGCCATTACCGGCATTGCCGGCCCCGGGGGCGCCACCCGCGACAAGCCGGTCGGGCTGGTCTGGTTCGCGGTGGGCACCAGCGGCGCGGTGGACACGGTATCGCACATTTTCTCGGGCGAGCGATGGGACGTGCGCACGCAGGCCGTCCGCACTGCGCTGGCCCTGCTGCTGGATCATGCAGGGCGGCTGGCGGCGGAATAGACTGGTTGCAGAGGTTTCCTCAGAACAACACCCTGATAAAAATAAAAGTTTCCACGGCCGCCATTTTTCGAAAAAGGCGGAGGTCCCTGACGCTTTGTGAAAAAAGCTTCACCAGGACCTTCTTTTATTTCCAATCAGCCTTGCGGGTGGGCTTTTAAAATCGCCCCCTAGTACCCGGCGACCGTACTGCCGGTTTCAGGCACCCGGATGACGGGCGCGGTCTGGCCGGTTCCGGCTGCCTGCACCGGCTGTCCGGGGGCGGCTGCCGTTGCCGGGGCAGCAGGCTGCCTGAGCGAAGCCCGGGCCTTCTGCAGGCTCTGGTTGTTCAGATCGGCGGTTTCCGCGTCACTGGCGGCGACGGAATCGCTGTCTGCGTGGTGATGCGGCGCGGGTGCTGCAAACGCAGGCTGCGCCATGCACAGCAGAACACCCCCCGCCATGGCGGTCAGAATGGTTTTCATGATCGGTCTTTCCCTGTCCGGTTTTACGAAGGAGGGGCGTCAGGCATTGCCGGCCTTGGCCGGGCCGACGGACTGTCCCGGCGCGGCGACCGCAGGCGGCGGCCCGTAAATGTCACGCGCCCGGCGGATGAAGGCGGACACCATAAGCCGCACGGCCTCGTTGAACACCACGCCAATGGCCGCCTGCAGCAGGCGGGAACGGAATTCGAAGTCCACGAAGAAATCGACCAGGCAGCCACGCGGTTCCGGCGTGAAGGTCCATACGTTGTTCAGGTAACGGAACGGACCTTTTTCATAACTGACACGGATGGTGTCCGGCGCTTCCAGCAGCACGCGGCTGGTAAAGGTTTCCCGGAAGGGACCAAAGCCAATGGTCAGGTCGGCCACCAGTTCGGTCGCCGTGCGGGTCCGCACGCGCGCCCCCGTGCACCACGGCAGGAACTGGGGGTATTTCCCGACGTCGGCCACCAGGTCAAAAAGCTGGCTGGGGGAATAGGCAATAAGCCGACGTTCGGCATGGGTGGGCATCACTTCATCTCCGTTGCGCCACGTTCTGTCCGCAGGCGTTGTTCACGTGCGGCGCGCAATTCCGCAAAATCAGAGTCCGCATGATACGACGACCGTGTCAGTGGCGAGGAACTGACCTGCAGGAACCCCTTCACACGGGCCATGCCCGCATAATCGGCGAATTCCTCGGGTGTGACAAACCGGGCCACCGCAGCATGCTTCACTGTTGGTTGGAGATATTGCCCCAGTGTGATGAAATCAACGTCCGCAATCCGCAGATCATCCATGACCTGAAGTATTTCGGGCCGGTCTTCCCCCAATCCCAGCATCAGTCCCGATTTTGTGAAGATGGACGGGTCCATCCGTTTCACGTCATCCAGCAGGCGCATCGACTGGTAATACCGCGCGCCGGGCCGGATGGAGGGATACAGCCGGGGCACGGTTTCCAGATTATGGTTGAACACATCAGGCCGGGCGCGGACCACGACCTCCAGACTGCCCGGCTTGCGCAGGAAGTCGGGCGTCAGGATTTCGATGGTGGTGTCGGGCGCTGCCGCCCGTATGGCCCCGATCACCCGCGCAAAGTGGTGCGCGCCGCCATCGGGCAAGTCGTCACGATCCACCGATGTTATGACAACATGGCGCAGGCCCAGTTTCGCCACCGCGTCGGCCACACGTTCGGGTTCGTCAGCATCCAGCGCATGGGGCAGGCCCGTGGTGACATTGCAGAATGCACACGCACGGGTGCAGATTTCACCCATGATCATCATGGTGGCGTGGCGCTGGGACCAGCATTCACCAATGTTGGGGCAGGCTGCTTCCTCGCACACCGTCACCAGCTTGTTGTCGCGCATGAGCTTGCGCGTCTCGTGATAGGTGGGGTGGTTGGGCGCGCGCACGCGGATCCAGTCGGGCTTGCGCGCGATGGGGTTGTCGGGCCGGTGTGCCTTTTCCGGGTGCCGCTGTGCGGCCTCCCCTTTCTTCCGGTGATCGATCATCAAACGCACGGACATGACGCAAAAATTCCCGTAAACAGGCAGATAATCAGAAGTGTAACGCCTGCCCCACCACGTCAAGCGTTCTTGCCGCCTTCGTCCCGGCAGGGGATCACAACCGCACGATCAGCGCGTCCGGCCCCTGCCCCGCAGATATGGAAAAAGTTTTCAGGCGTCATCTTTTTTCAAAAAGGTGACATGCCCTGAAGCTTTCTGAAAAAAGCTTCACCAAAACCTTTTCCTTTTTATCAATCAGATATGCAGCGCCCCGTCATAGGCCGCCAGCACCGCTTCGTGCATGGTTTCCGATATGGTGGGATGCGGGAAGATGGTTTCCTTCAGTTCCGCATCCGTCAGTTCCCCGGTGCGGGCAATGACGTATCCCTGGATCATTTCGGTCACTTCGGGACCAACCATGTGCGCGCCCAGCAGTTCGCCGGTCGCGTCATCGAATATGGTCTTGACCATGCCTTCGGGCTCACCCATCGCAATCGCCTTGCCATTGCCGATGAAGGGGAAACGCCCGACACGCAGCTTATGGCCCGCCGCCTTCGCCCTTTCTTCCGTCATGCCGACAGATGCCACTTGCGGGCGGCAGTAGGTGCAGCCGGGAATGTTCAGCGGGTTGATCGGGTGGACGCTGCGGCCCGCGATCTGTTCGGCCACCATCACGCCTTCATGGCTGGCCTTGTGCGCAAGCCACGGGGCACCGGCGATGTCGCCAATGGCATAGACCCCCTTCTCCCCCGTGCGGCAGTAGGGATCGACCTTGATATGGGTGCGGTCCACCTCAATCGCGGTGCCCTCAAGGCCGATATTCTCGACATTGCCGACAATGCCCACCGCCGAGATCACGCGCTCCACCGTGACCTGCCGGGTCTTGCCACCCACGGTCACGTCAATGGTGACGGAACTGTCGCCCTTCCTGATCGCGCCCAGCTTTGCCCCGGTCAGGATCTTCATCCCCTGCTTTTCCAGCGCCTTGCGGGCAAAGGCGCTGATTTCCGCGTCTTCCACCGGCAGGATGCGGTCGGCAACTTCCACAATCGTCACCTCCGCACCCATGTTGCGGTAGAAGGAAGCGAATTCCACCCCGATCGCCCCGGACCCGATCACCAGCAGGCTGCGCGGCAGTTCGGTCGGCACCATGGCCTCACGATAGGACCAGACCAGCTTGCCATCGGGTTCCAGCCCCGGCAGCACGCGGGCACGCGCACCCGTGGCCACGATCACGCCGGGCGCGGTCAGGGTGGCGGTTTCCTTGCCATCGACACTGACCGACACCTTGCGTTGCCCGCCCGCGGTGCCTGCCAGCCTGCCAAACCCGTTGATGACGGTGACCTTGTGCTTTTTCAGCAGGTGGGCGACACCTGCCGAAAGCTGGGCCGAAACATCACGCGACCGCTTGACCACCCTAGCGAAGTCAAAGCGCACGTTGTCGGCGGCAAACCCGAATTCGTCCAGATTGTGCAGCATGTGGTTGATTTCGGACGCGCGCAGCAGCGCCTTGGTCGGGATACAGCCCCAGTTGAGGCAGATGCCCCCAAGCTGCGCCGCCTCGACCACCGCGACCTTCAGGCCAAGCTGGCCCGCGCGAATGGCCGCGACATAGCCGCCCGGTCCGCCGCCAATGACAATGACATCAAATTGCGTGGTGCTCATAAGACCGTTTCCTCAGACCACAAGGCTCATGGGGTTTTCAACCACGGTGCGGAAGGCCGACACCCATTCCGCCGCCAGCGCGCCATCCACCACGCGGTGGTCAACCGACAGGGTGACGGTCATGACCGTAGCGATGGTGATGTCATTGCCCTTGACCACCGGCCTGCGTTCCCCCGCCGCAATGGCGAGGATCGCGGCCTGTGGCGGGTTAAGAATGGCGGAAAACGCCTTCACCCCGTACATCCCCATGTTGGAAATGGAGAACGTGCCGCCCTGGAATTCCTCCGGCTTCAGCTTGCCCGCGCGGGCACGGGCCACCAGGTCGCGTGTCTCCAGGCTGATCTGGCGCAGGCCCTTGGTATCGGCATTGCGGACGATGGGCGTGATCAGCCCGTCGGGGATGGAGACGGCAACGGAAATATCCACGTCGTCATACACCAGCATCGCATCATCGGTGTAGGCCACGTTGACCTTCGGCACGCGGCGCAGCGTGATGGCGGCGGCCTTCACCAGCATGTCGTTGACGGAAATCTTGTACGCGCCCGGTCCCTCGTCGGGGGCCGCGGCATTGAGCTGGCTGCGCAGGGCCAGCAGCGCATCAAGCTCCACATCCATTTCCACATAGAAATGCGGAACGGTGCTCTTCGCTTCCGTCAGCCTGCGCGCGATGACCTTGCGCATGGTGGAATGCGGCACGCTTTCGTACCCGGCCGCCGCCACGGGGGGCGTTGCAGGCGCTGCCGGTTTCGGCGCGGGCACTGGCGCCGGTGCGGTGGCGGCCTGTTCCACATCCCGGCGCACGATCCGCCCGTTGGGGCCGCTGCCCTTCAGCGTGGACAGGTCGATACCCTTCCGTGCCGCGATCCGGCGCGCCAGCGGGGAGGCAAAGAGACGCCTGCCCCCACCCGCCGGTGCGGCCTGTGGCGCGGCGGCCGGGGCTGTGAC
>NZ_BANF01000006.1 GCF_000964425.1 Komagataeibacter intermedius TF2
TCCGTGGCGAGTGTCATGACCTGCTGCTGGTGGGCCGTGTCCCGTCGGTAGTCCTTGTAGCGAAACGTCACGCCGTTTTCGTTGAACGCCAGAAGGCGACGGTTCGAGATGGCAACGCGGTGGGTATAGCGCGACAGGTAGGCCAGCACCGCTTTGGGACCCGCAAAAGGTGGTTTGGCGTAGACAACCCAGCGTCGGCTGCGCACGGGGGCCAGATACCGCAGAAAGGCACGGCGGTCTGCCAGGAAAGCAAGCTGGCCCCGAAAGGCCAGCCGGTCGGCGTCGAAAAATGCCAGCAGCCGGGTGAGGAACAGACGGCGGAACAGCTTGCCCAGCACCCGGACGGGCAGCAGGAAAGCCGGGCGCGACGAGATCCAGCGCTGGGCATCGGGCGAGAGCCCGCCACCTGGCACGATCATGTGCACATGGGGATGGTGGGTCAGCGCCGAACCCCAACTGTGCAGCACGGCGGTGATGCCGATGCGGGCACCCAGATGCCG
>NZ_BANF01000005.1 GCF_000964425.1 Komagataeibacter intermedius TF2
GTGCGCGACAGGATGAAGGACGCGATCATGGCGAAGATGATGGCCTCCGCCATTGGCATGAACAGCCAGCCCGCAACCCCGCTCAGCCCGAACAGCGGCAGCCAGACGATGCAGATGCAGGTGGTGGCGACAAAGGTGGGAATGACGATCTGGTTCGCCGCGTCAATGATCGCGGGTTCCAGCGTCTTGCCCATTTCCAGATGCGCGTCGATGTTTTCGATCATCACCGTGGCGTCATCCACCAGAATGCCCACCGCCAGCGCAAGACCGCCCAGCGTCATGACATTGATCGTCTGCCCCGCCCAGTGCAGGCCGATGATCGCGCACAAAATCGCCAGCGGGATGGAGGTGGCGATGATGACCGTCGGCCGCCACGACCCCAGGAACAGCAGCACCACCATGCCGGTCAGGGCCGCCGCCGTCAGCATTTCGCGCACGACGTCGAAAATGGAATCCTTAACGAATACCGAGGCGTCGCCCAGTATGCTGACCTTCACATCCGGCGGCAGCAGTCTCTGTATGCGCGGCAGCAGCGCCTTGGCCCCGGCCACGACATCCAGCGTCGAGGCGTCGCCGCTTTTCATCACGACAATCTCGACCCCCTGCTTGCCCTTCACCAGCACGAGGTTGGTCTGCGGGTGGCCGCCGCGATAGACCTCCGCCACGTCATGGACATAGATCACGGCGTTGCCCACGCGCTTGACGGGAATATCGCCCAGTTCCTTCATGGAGCGCGGGGTGGCGTTGGTCTGCACCATCCAGTCGGTTGCCGAGATTTTCTGGTCACCCGCAGGCAGCACGATATTCTGCCCGCGCAGGGCGTTCTGCACGTCCATTGCCGACAGGTGGTGCGCCTGCAGCTGCTGCTGGTTCAGCGCCACCATGACGAAGCTGTCCATGCCGCCATAGGCCTGGGGCACCACCGCACCGGGCACGGTCACCAGCAGCGGGCGCACGCGGATCATCGCCAGCTTGAACAGGTCCGATGGCGTCTGCTTGTCGGACGTGACCTGAAGTGTAAGCACCGGAACGGAGGAGGCGTCGAGGCTCATCACCATGGGCGATGGAATGTTTTCGGGCAGCTGCTTGATGACCGTCTGTGAAATGGCGGTCACTTCCGCTTCCGCCTTGCCAATATCGGTGCCGGGCTGGAAGTATATGTTGACGATGCCGCGTCCGTAATACGAACTGCTTTCCATATGTTCGATGCCCTCGACGGTCGAGGTCACCATCAGTTCGTAATTGTATATGATACGGCCCGCGAATTCCTCCGGCAGCATGCCGCCATAGGTCCAGACAACGGATACGACCGGAATTTTTATGTTGGGGAACACATCCGTCGGCGTGCGCAATACCGACATGATGCCAAAGACCACAATAAGGATCGACAGCACCACAAAGGTATAGGGCCGACGCAGTGCGGTCACTACGATGGCGTTCATGGGATGGATCATTCCCTGTATTACGAATAACCGCGCAGCACTACGGGCATGCCCCACAGTATTCGCATGCGGTTTTTATTGCATTGATCGGGTTTTACAGTCCCACGCGTGCGTGGGGCGGCACTAGGGCCTGCGGGTCATGTTGGGGGTGGTGGGCATGGGGCGGCACTCCGGCGGGTCGGTAACGGGCGGGCCGGCATGGGGTCATGCGGCATCTGCCTGAAACGACAGATACAGTGTTTTTTTACAAATTATGAACAGATAAGATTTAAAATAATATTCATTACAGGTACTATTCGTTATTATTTCCAATATTTTATGAAGTATAGTTTACAAATTTCGGCACCTGATAAATAAAAAATACGTTAGCCGGGAACCTTTCGCCATATCGGCAGACATCCACGCACGGACATGCCACCGGCGCAGTCATGCAGAAGTTGCGATCAGGCGGCCCCCGTCGCACTCGTCCATGACTGCAAAAGAATGGCACGACTTCAGGCCGTATGAGCTGTATCCGTCCCGGCGTTATGACCGTCAGAACGCCCGCCCCGACAGGCTGCGGAAATGCAATACGTGCTTCCGGGCGCTTCCCGTGGATTTTTGCAATCCGCCACGGGATCTGCACGGTGTTTCATGACTGGCCTGCCTGCGTGCGCAGGGTCACGGGCCGGGACAGCACGCCTGCGCGTGATCCGGCGCCGGAACGGGGTGCGTGTGTGCCTGTGGTCGTGGGCAACACTCTGTCATATTGCCTGCAACTGTTCCGGCCTGCGTGGCGTTTACCGTTTCCCTTTCCAACAGGTGACCCATGCCGCCTGCCCGCCCCCCTGTCGTGGCGATCCCGGTGCGAAACGAAGCACAGCGTATTGGTCCCTGCCTGCGCGCCCTTGCCGCGCAGCGGGGGGGCGGTCCGGGCCATGTGGTCCTGCTGCTTAACAACTGCACCGATGATACGCGTGGCGCGGCCCGCGCCCTTGCCGCGTCCCTGCCTTTTGGCGTGATCGTGGCCGAACGCATCTTTGCCCCGCCGGTGGCCCATGCGGGTACGGCCCGGCGCGCGGCCATGCAGATTGCCGCGGCACTGGCCGAACCGGACGGCATCGTGCTGACAACCGATGCCGATGGCCGCGTCGCCCCGGACTGGCTGGCCAATACCCTTGCGGCGTTTGACGCGGGTGCCGATGCGGTCTGTGGCCGCGCCCTGATTGACCCGGCAGACGCGCGGATCATTCCCGCGCACCTGCATGATGATGACCGGATGGAAACCGCCTATGCCACCATGCTGGACCGTATCCATGACCTGAGCGATCCCGACCCGCATGACCCCTGGCCACGCCATACGGAACATTCCGGCGCCAGCATTGCCGTGCGCGTGGCCGCCTGGCGGCGCGCCGGTGGCATCCCTGCCCTGCCATTGGGGGAAGATCGCGGGTTCATCCGCGCCCTGCGGCAGGTGGACGCCACGATCCGCCATGCGCCTGATGTCATGGTCAGCGTTTCGGGCCGCATTGACGGGCGCGCGCGTGGCGGTATGGCCGATACCATGGCGCGGCGCATGGTGCGGCAGGATGACATGCTGGATGACAGCCTTGAACCCCCGCGCACCTGCCTGCGGCGCGCCCGGGCGCGGGCGGCATTGCGCGGGTTGCGGGGCCTGCCGCATGGGGGCAATGCATGGCATGACGCGGCGGACAGGCTTGCGGCCCTGCTGCGCCTGCCGGTCGCCACCGTGGCGCATATGGCGCGTGGCCGGTTCATGGGCATGGCATGGGACAGGCTGGAAACGCTCAGCCCGGCACTGCGGCGCGTGCCCGTCCGGCGGGCTGACCTGCCCATGTGCATGGAGGAAGCGCGGCGGATCGTGCGCGGCCTGCTGGTCACGCCGCACGCCCTGCCTTCTTATGTCGGGTCTGCAACCGGGGGCGCGCTATCGGGTCCGTTGACGACATCCAGCCGGTAGCGCGCGTACCGTCGCGCATGGGTCACATGCAGGCCGCCCGCGCGGCAGGCGTTTATGAAATGGCGGGCGGCCTCATCCCCGGTGCAGGGCGTATCGGTTGGCCCGGTCCAGTTTGCCAGCACGATCGGGCCGCCTGCCTGCCGCACCCGCAGGCAGTGGGCGGCAAGGCGGCGGATGTCATGGCGGGAGAGGAAGTACAGCATTTCCGACACCACGATCAGGTCGCACGCGCGCGCGGGCAGCGGCGGGAACCCGTCCGGCAACTGCCCGCGGTAAAACGATACCCCATCCAGTCCCGCGCAGCGGCGGCGCGCGCGTTCCAGCGCGGCCTCGGCCACGTCCACCGCCATCACCCGCTCGCACCGCCGCGCCAGCCGCGCCGTCATCATCCCGATCGAACACCCCAGTTCCAGCGCGAAACTGAAATGCCGGCCTGACAGCACCGCCAGCGTCTGGCGGTACTTGTCGTGTTCATACGCCCGCGTTCCCACGCCCCACGGGTCGGGGCGACGGCGATGCAGGCGTTCGAAGACTGTCCGTGACCAGCTTGGGGGGCTCATGACTGGACAAAGACCTCGTAATCCGTCACCAGCGCGTCCAGCAGGCGGTCAGGCAGGTGGAACCCGTCCGGGTCATCGGTAATCAGGCCGCCGTACTGGCTTTCATGCATGCCGATTGCCCGGGCCTTGGCCGGGCGGTGGGCGGTGATGTCCAGACGCAGGCCCCGTGGCGGGGCATGGTCCAGATCCATGTCATCGGGCAGCAGCCACCCCCACACGGGATAGGCCAGCAGCGTTGCGCCACACAGCCGCTGCACCGCCATGCCCATTTTCCATGCCGCTTCATGATCGCAATGCGGGTCTGCCCGCCATGGCGCAAGCAGCGTGGTGCAGTCCCGTGCCGTGGCAAGCCGGGCCAGCCGCGTCGCCATATCCGCAAATACCGGCCCGTCATGCGGGGCGGCGGCGTCGGGCAGGCCAAGGAAAACCAGCCGGTCAGGCGTCAGGCCAAGACAGGATACCGCATTGCGGGCTTCCTGCTGGCGCTTTGCCCGCAGCCGGTGGGCTGGCCACTGGCGCGAATTGGGGTGGGAAGCCGCGCCATCGGTCATGATGACGACAACGGGCGGCATGCCCGCGGCACAGCAGGCGGCGATCAGTCCCCCGCAGCCAAGGCTTTCATCATCGGGGTGTGGGGCAAGGACCATCACGGTGCCCGGCGCAATGGCCGAAAGCGGCGCAAGCGGCAGGTCGCGCAGGGCGGCATGCACGGTGGCGGCCTTCATGGCCGGACGTCCGGCTGGGGCAGGTCGCGGCGGGTGAACCAGGCGGCAGCTTCGCACAATGTCTCATCCGGGGCGGGCTGGCGCAGGTAGGTGGCAAGGTCGCGCACCAGCCGTTCGACCACGTTGTCACGCACGAAGGCGGACAGCCCCAGCCCGCGTTCCACCAGTTCGATCACCTCCAGCCCCGCGCGTTCCACCGCCAGACGCCCCAGGTTGACAGTGGCGGCAATGTCGCCTGCATCCACCTGGTCCTGTCCGCTGGCCATCCGGGCGGCGCGGCGGGTCCATAACAGGGCGGTTTCCGCCGCGATCAGGGCCCGGCCGATCCGGGCCTGCTGCGCGGGGGCCGCCGCCCGGCCGCGCGTGGCAAGCTGGCTGCGTAAAAGCGCGCTCAGCCGTTCGATCCCGCCCAGCGCCACGGCCATGCCCCGCCACGCCCCGGCCGAGAATTCGGGCTGGCGCAGGTAATCCCCCGGCTGTCCCACCATGGCGGCCGGCAGCACGGCCATGCCGGTCAGGTCGCACTGTCCCGTGCCCGCCCCGCGCATGCCCGCAAGGCCCGCGCCCCCGGCCTGCACGGTGCGGCCTTCATCCAGCGCCACCAGCAGCATCCGGGTCGCGTCCCGCTCCGCCCGTGCAGTGACAAGCGCATGGGTCGCCTGCCGCGCGGCCGAGGCAAAGGCCTTCCCCCCATGCAGCACCAGCCCGCCCGCGGCCTGTTCCATGCGCAGCGGGGTCGCGCCATCGGTCACCCACAGGCCGTACAGTGCGTCGTCATGCACGTCCTGCGCGACGCGGGCAACCTGCGCGGGCGTGCCGTACAGGCAGACGAGGCGGATGGCGTTCACATGCCCCTCCACCACGCGGCCAAGCGCCATGTTGCCCTGCCCCACCAGCCGCAGCATGTGCAGCAGGCCCGCCGCCCCGTGCGGTTCCGTGCCAAGGCCCAGCCCGCCATGCACGCGCGGCAGTGCCGCCGCCAGCACCCCCAGCTGCCGCAGGCGCTGCAGCCCCGCAGCCGGAAAGGTGGCCTGCGCGTCGCCCGCGCTGGCTTCCGTTTCCAGTTCCGCGCGGCATGCGGCCAGTGCTTCGAAGGGAAAGGTCATGGCGGCAGGGCCCCTTTATGCGCGGCAGGCGCGCGCAGACCGCCCTGCCCCTGCTGGCACAAACAGCGCCGGTGTCGGGTTGGTTCCCTGCCCGCGCCACTGGTCATGCTTTGTCAGGTTCCGCGCGGGGGACTGCGGCGTGCAGCCATGCGCTTTTCAGGGCCGCGCGTGTATGTCAGGCTCCTGCCTGGCCGGGCGGGCGTCGTCCCCCCGGTTCGCCATCATGGAAGGGCATTGCAATGAAGCTGTATTATACGCCGGGCGCCTGTTCGCTGGCAGCCCACATCATCCTGAATGAAACCGGGCTGTCCCACACGCTGGAGCGGGTGGACCTGAAGACCAGGACAACCGCCAGCGGCGCGGATTACCTGAAGATCAACCCACGTGGCGCGGTGCCCGCGCTGGAAATCGCACCGGGCGAGGTCCTGACGCAGAATGTCGCGGTGCTGACCTATATCGGGCAGCAGGCCGGTAATGTCGCCATGCACCCGGCCCCGGACTCGGTGGCGTTTTTCCGGCTGCTCGAAGCCATCGGGTTCTGCGAGGACGTGCACGGCGCATTCGGCGCGCTGTTCGCCCCCGGCCTGCCGGATGTGACGCGTGACCACCTGCTGAATACGCTGATCCCGCGCCGACTGGGGCAGGTGGAGGCAATGCTGGCCGCCTGTGGCAACGGGCACCTGCTGCCCCAGGGCTTCACGCAGGCCGATGCGCTGATGGCCGTGATCCTGAGCTGGGCCGCCCCGCTGCAGGTGGACCTGTCGGCCTATCCCCACGCCTGCGCCCTGCGTGACGCGGTGTTCGCCCGCCCGGCAGCGCAGAAGGCCCGTAGCGAGGAAGGGCTGGACTGACCCACGGCGCGGCCTGTCCCGGTTTTCGCATGCCCGTTCCCGCCATGGCCCTTGGACGAAAGGCTGGTATCCGCGTTGCGGGTAACGGGGCGTGCCCGATTACGCTATGGATGGGTACGCAAGATCGGGCCTGATGCCCCTTTCAGGTCACTGTGCAAGGATGATGACAATGGACAACCCGCTTCAGACCACCCCCGAGACACAGGCGCGCATCGCCGCCAAGGCAAAGGAAATGTGGGAAGCCGATGGCAGGCCGGGTTGCGGGCCGGATGCGTACAGGGAAGCGGCGTCGGAACTGATCGGGATGGAAAGCAACCCGGACGCGGGGCAGATTCCCGTGGACTCCCCCGTGCCGCTTGATGAAAACGGCCAGCCGGTCGAGGAAGCCTTCCTTGAGGAAAACCTTGGCAATCCCGGCGGCAGCATGAACGAACTTGATGACAGGCAGGAAGTGCCCTTCGCCACGCGGCAGGAAGAAGAAGACGCGCTGAAAAACCAGTAACGGACTGTCCTGTGGTCGCGTATTCACGCTGGTAACGCCGGTTCCGGGGCGTCGCCTGTTTCAACAGGGGCGGCGGCGTTCTCCCGGAATGTCGCGGGATAGACGCCGTTGCCGGGTCAGATGTCGTGTGTCGTGCATGAACGTGGTCGACAGGGTGCGGGCGGCGTGAAGGCCGGTGTGCGTTCCCGGTTCCCGCCCGGCAGCATATCGGACACGCCATGCGGTTCATCGCGCGTGACGCCGGGATCAGGCCACGGTCGGCCTGAAAAGCCTGCCCGGAAAATGGCGGGTCATCGCATCAGGTATCTGGTGACGGTTTCTTTTCAAAATACGTCAGGATCATCGTCTTTTATTGTCAGAAGGTGGTTCTGACGTATTTTATTATTTCAGATCATATCCCGTCCGGTCATCCCGGACGGATCGGGTGCGATGCCGTGCCGGATGGGGGCGTCACACTCCAGATGGCCTGCGCGCCAGATGATGGCGCAGCCGCATCGCGCGCCCATCTCCGTTCATGATGTTTTCCGGCCGGAACAAAAGTAATGATGCAGCGCAAAAATGGCGTGCGGTGTATTTGCACCCGCCTGCCATGATGGCAGCAGGCGCCGCCATGCATTTACCGCCACATGGCATGGGGCATGCGCCATGTGATGGGGAATTATAAAGTATCCGGTCGTAATTATATTATGGAACTGGCGGGTTTTTTAAGGATCATGAAGTCTGATCCATCCCTTATTATTTTGTTTGCCCGATACGCAACCGTGGACGCGATGTGCCGTTGATCTTCCCACAGCGCGCAGTTCCGGGATCGCTTCCACTGGCACATCCGTTATGGAACCATGGAAAAACAAGGATCCCGCGTAGCCGCTGTGATATGAAAAGGTGAGGATCATGAGTTATCATATCTCCCTGCACACACGTACAAGCCTGCCCACACTGGCCCCGGCCGACAGTCGTGGCGGCGGTGGGGCGGCGCACAACCCCGGCAACTTTGCCAACGACCCGGCCCGTGCGGCCGAAGCCGGCCACAAGGGCGGGCAGCACAGTTCCGGCAATTTCGCCAATGACCCGGCCCGCGCGGCGGAAGCCGGGCGCAGGGGCGGACAGCACAGCCATGGCGGCACCGGGCACACGTCTGAAAAAACGGCGGCGTCCGGCACCCAGAAAGGCACGCAGCATGGCGCGGGCAATTTTGCCGACAACCCCGAACGCGCGGCGGAAGCCGGGCGCAAGGGCGGCCTGCACAGTCATGGCAAGTCGTAAGTAGAACGGGCGGGCGGAACCTTCAGCCGGGTTCCGCCCGACCTGCCGATACCATCGGGTGTCGCCATCGTCGGGCGATGTCCATGACATGTAAGGAGAAGTTCCATGTCAGCATCCATGACAAACGGTTCCACGACGAATACCACCATATCCCCTGAAATGACCGGCAGGCATGACCTGATTTCCTCGGATCAGGTGGAAGGCACGTCCGTGTACTCTCCGGCGGGGGAAAAACTGGGCACGGTCAAGTATTTCATGGTCGACAAGACTTCGGGCGATGTCGCCTATGTCGTCATGAGCTTTGGCGGCTTTCTGGGCATGGGCAACAGCTACCACCCGCTGCCGTGGAAGGCGCTGCATTACGACAGGGAACGCGGCGGGTATATCGTATCCCTGACGCGCGAGCAGCTTGAAGCCGCCCCCGCCTATGCCGAGGACATGTCCCCCGACTGGACCAACAGCCGTTACGGCAGCCAGGTCGATACCTATTACGGCGGCCTGCCCGGCATGTAGGCCGGCCGCAGGCCGGACGGAACGCAACTGCAGGTATGGGCGCGGCCCGGCCTGCAGTCTGCGTTTTTCTGCTTTTGGCATGAACTGGACAGGACAACCGGGAGCCCGGCATGATGGACGGACATGACGGCGGCTTTCCGCCGCAGCAGCAGGCGCCACCGGGGGAAACCCGGGACATGCACCCCCGCCCCGACCATGGCGAGACCAGCTATCGCGGGTCCGGCCGGCTTGCGGGGCGCAGGGCGCTGGTAACGGGGGGGGATTCCGGTATCGGGCGCGCGGTGGCCATTGCGTTCGCGCGTGAGGGTGCCGATGTCGCCATTGCCTATTACACTGAACATGACGATGCGCGGCAGACCGCCGCATGGGTTGAAAAGGCAGGCCGGAAGACGCTGCTGCTGCCCGGTGACGTGGCCAACAGGGCGCATTGCGTGGACCTGATCGCGCGTACGGTGGAAACGCTGGGCGGGATTGACATTCTGGTCAACAACGCCGGGCACCAGAAAAGCATCGACCGGCTGGAAGATATTGAGGAAGAGGAGTGGGACCGGACGTTCCGCACCAACATCTACAGCATGTTCTTCCTGTCGCAGGCCGCCGTTGCGCATATGGCGGCGGGGTCCACGATCATCAATACAACGTCGATCAACGCCACATCGCCCTCGCCGCATCTGCTGGCCTATGCCACGACCAAGGGGGCGATCGCCAATTTTACCGTGGGGCTGGGGGACATGCTGGCCGCGCGCGGGATCCGGGTCAATGCCGTGGCCCCCGGCCCGATCTGGACGCCGCTGATACCGGCGACCATGCCGCCAGAACATATAAAGGAATTCGGCCGCAACACGCCAATGGGCCGCGCGGGGCAACCGGCGGAAGTCGCCCCCGCCTATGTCTTCCTGGCATCGGATGAAAGCAGTTACATAACCGCCGCCATCATTCCCGTAACCGGCGGTCGCCCCATGCTGTAACAGGGAAACACACAAAAGGCCCGCCCGGACCACATCAACCAGTCATGGGCAGGCTTCGGGAAACATCGTCTTTATTGCAGGCGGCAATGCCTGTTATCCCGCCTTCCCCCTGACCGGCCCGTCGGTCCGGGCCGAAGGCGGATGGGCTCAGGCCGATTGCGGGACGATGCTGATCATGTCCGCAACATCCGGCTCACGCACTGGCGGCAGGGTCATGACCTGATCAGGAAGGGCGACGCGGGCGGGCGGCATGGGGTCCAGTTTCTGTGGCTGTCCGGTCAGTAGCGCGCGTTCCACCGCCGCCAGCACGCGGACGTCGCGCAGCCCTTCCTCCCCATCCGGTTCCGGGTCGCGGTCATGCAGGATACAGTCGGAAAAATAGGCGATTTCTCCGCCAAACTGTTCCACCGGGTCATGGCGGTGCGTTTCCTTCCGTCCGTCTATGGTGGTGGTGTAGGTAATGCCGACATCGGGACCGAACATGTAGCACGGCCCGGCAGTGACGCTGCCCCTGTCACCCACCAGCGAGAAATTCTCGACCGGCGCACAGGCGTAACTGACAAGGAAATGGGCCATCCGCCCTTCGGCAAAGCGCAGGGTGACCGATACCGTATCATCAAAATTGAACCCCCGCCCCGGCGTTTTCGTGCCCACGGCGTGGACCTCCAGCGGTTCGCGCGCAAACAGGTTGCGCACCGCATTCAGCGGATAGGTGCCCATGTCGGGCACCGGGCCGGACCAGTAACCGCTATGGCCGCGATGGTTGGCTTCGGCAAAGTTCTGCCCGAATATGGAATCAAAAGCGATCAGGTGCCCGAAATCCCCATTGCGACAGCGTGAGATCAGGTCGACCGTGCCCGGTTCGCAATGCAGGCGGTAGGCCACCATAAGCTTGCCGCCGCCACGTTTCTGCGCATCCAGAATGGCTTCGCAGTCCGCAACGCTGGTCGCCATGGGCTTTTCCACCAGCAGGTGCAGCCCCGCCTCCAGCACGGGCACGGCGTACTGCCGGTGCAGCGCGTTGGGGGTGGCCAGATAGACCGCGTCGATATGGCCCGAACGCAGCAGGGTTGGCAGGTCATCATAATGGCAGGCGGGAATATCGTACTGCGCCGCCAGCCTGCGGGCCTTTTCCGGGTCGCCCGTCACCAGCGCGGACAGCACGGAATTGCCTGCCCGCGCCATGCCCGGCATGAAGGCCTGCTGGGAAATCTGGCCGCCGCCGATCACGGCGTAACGAATTTTCCTGGCGTTGATATCCGGTGTCATGTCGTGCCTCCGGTCGGTTGTCGCACTGCCGGGTGAACGTCGCCCCCCTGCATGGGTTGCGATGGATATGGCGGTGCGGGTGGATGAACGGACCGGGTGGTTTTCGTGCGGGGGGGGAATGAATATAAAATAAAACCGGAAATAATAACGGGCGTTACAAAGAAACGCCGCATGCCGCGACGTGACCGGATAAGGATCAGGACAATGATCGCACGCCCCCTTCGTATCGCGTCGCTTCTGGCCCTTGGGCTATGTATGGGGACAGCGGCCCACGCACAGGGCAATACGCCACCCAGAATGCCTGTCGAGACCATGCCCCGGAACGGGGGCACCTCCACCTCCCACACACCGGACAGCGCATGCCGGACGCAGGACACCGCGCACGGCCATTCCCAGCCCTGCCCGCGCAAGGACCCCAGCAACCCGGACATTCCCGGCACGCGTGGCGGCGGGGCCGCGCCGTCATCTTCGTCCACGCCGCCCACGGGTAATATGGATGAATGAACCGGAACGCGTCGGCTGGCGGGCGGTTCCGGTCGCACGTTGCGCGTAAACCCGCGTGGTACGCTGCCCTGCGGGCACAATGACGGCAGTTGGACAGGGCCGGTGCATCCGGGCCATGGCATGCGGCAGTCTGGCCCGGGCCGCTATTTCCCGTCATGGCGGGCCGTGCCCACCCTGTGCCCTGCGGGCCGCACCCGTTCATGCACGAAAGGCGCATCCTGCCCCGCGCCGTCCCATGTGATGGGGCGGGTGGACAGGATGCGCCTTTTGCATTGCAGCTGCCCGGTCGGGCATGACGTCATGCCGGGACGCGCTGTCAGACGGGGATGGCCCGGCATGGCCGGACCTGTCCCCGCACTGCGTTAGTTGGAGCTGCTGTCGCTGCTGTCATTGTGGCCATGGCCACGACCGCCCCAGCCGCCGCCATTACCACCGCCGTTATGGCCTTCACGGCCTTCACCGCCGCGCTGGCCCCAGCCGCCGTTCTGACCACCATTCTGGCTGTCGCCGTTCTGGCCGCCACGGTTGCCCCAGCCACCGCCGTTCTGACCTTCGCGGCCTTCACCGCCACGGCCACCACGGTGTTCGCCACCATGGTTCTGGTCAAAGGACTGTGCCTGCGCTGCAAGCGGAAGGGACGCGCCAAGGGCAAGCGCCAGCAGGATTGTACGTTTCATGATGTCTCCTATGGATCGACACCCAAGATATCGGGAAGCGAAGCGGCGATTGATAGGGCCAATATTGTTACAAACAGATTCGGCCTGTCTGACGTCGGACCCGTTTCTGGAAAGCATTCGCAGAACAGGAATAAGTTCCTGTCATTCGTGATATTTCGTGAATATTAGCCCGGAGACCGTCTTAATGTCTTAACAGAACCATAACACATGTCTCCATCACCCGAATTCGGCATGGCCGGACGGATTCACAGAATTATCACATTTACAGTCCGCGGTTTTTGTTAATCTGTTCCTGCCCGCGCTTGTGCTGGCTTTTTAAGAGGTTTCCGGATCATGAATACGCAAGCCGTTTCCCCCCAAAAAACCCGTAAAGAGCCGCATGAAGAATGGCGCGAAGCCCTGATCCATGCATGGAAGAACCGTCGCGGCTATGTCCGCACGCATGAAACATCGCCCATCCGCGCTGATGAAGGGTTCATGCCGGATGACGCCTGAGTATCCCGGATTATTGTAAATATTCAGCCCGATCAGGGGCATGATGCATTCTGTTACAAATAATTTATTGGTACAGGCCTTCTCATTTCTGGTTACCCTTCTATATGTATAGGGCAGGTTTTTAGAAACCGGTTAAAACTAAGGAAACGATATAGTATGAAAAAGTCCCTGATCCTGGCAGCCGTTCTTGGTCTGTCGCTCCCGGTTGTTGCTCATGCTGACGACAACAACGGCAACGACCAGAACCGTCATGGCGAACACCACGGCAAGCACCATGGCAAGCACCACAATGAAAATGGTGAAAACGGCGACCGTGAGCACGGCGATCACGAACACGGTGAGCATGGTGACCGTGAGCATGGCGAACACGGCGAACATGATCACGACGGTCAGCAGCAGTAATCTGCAGCTATCGTAGCGCGAAAAGGGGGGCGTCCCATGCCGGGACGCCCCTTTTTTCATGCCTGTGCCCTGCCCCCCCTGCGCGTGACGCGGTGGGTCAGAACAGGATCAGATCAATGCCGATGCCCAGCGCCAGCAGGCCCCACAGCGACAGTCCGATCGCCCGCCGCCGGATCAGGTTGGCCGACAGCAGCGTGACCAGCGGGTCCATTGCCGGTTTTTCCCCCTGCAGGCCGGCCATGTACCGTTCGCGGTAGGGACCGCCATTTTCCTCCACGCCCACCGCGTGAATCAGGCCAAGGCGGAAATTGCGCAGTTCGGCTTCGGTATAGAACGTTTCGCGATTGATGGAGATGGGCTTGGGCCCGCAGCGCAGCCATTTCATGATACGAAGTCGCAACGGCGCAATGCCAAGGTAGTGCGATGCCTCCTGTGGCGAAAAGATGTTGCGGCGTGGAAAATGCAGCACATCCGGGCTGGTGTTGTCGTTATGGGGGCGCATCGCAACGAAAAGCCTCTGTCTGGGGTCCGCGCGGCACGGCTTGTGGCGTCGGGCTGGCCCTAGGGTGCCGCGTCGGGGCGGCAAAGGCCACCCCATTTCAGCCCGTTCAGGTACTATTTTTTTCCCCTGTCGCCATTGCCGGGCGTCCCTGCGCGGTTGGCGGGGATGCGCCCCTGGCCTATGGTCACGCCATGCAGACGACAGGACACACCCCATGACCGACCGTATCGTTTACAAGATCATGACGCCCGACGAATACGATTCATTCGCCCGTACCGGCAGCCTTGCGGGGTCTCCTGACGACCTTGCCGACGGGTTCATCCACCTGTCTGCCGGCCCGCAGGTGGCCGGCACGCTGGACCGGCATTTCAGCGGGCGGTCCGGGCTGGTGCTGGTGGCGGTGGACCTGTCGCTGCTGGACCCGGCGGTGGTGCGGTGGGAACCTTCACGCGGGGGGCAGCTTTTTCCCCACCTGTATGCGCCCCTGCCCATTGGCGCGGTGGTTGCGACCGGCCCGGTGTCGCGTACGGCTGACGGCGGGGTGGACCTGCCGGCCTGATACCCGCCCGTAGCCGGGTCAGTCGGGGTCGTTATCGGCGTCTTCCGTTTCCACGCCAATCACGCCCTCGATATCCGATAACGCGGCGACCAGATGCGACAGCGGTCGCCTGCCCCGCACCTTTATGAACAGCGTAACCGTGGCATGGCCCGCAGCATCCGCCGCAGGGGGTACCGGATCGGGGTGGCGGTGGCGCAGGTCCTGCAATGCGTCACCGGCAGGCAGCGCGGGGGATTCGATGCGGACGCGATGGATGGTAAAGCGCAGCTGGGTGCAGCGGATCAGGATGCTGCGCAGCAGTCCCCGCCCGTCAGGATAGGATATGTACAGCCCCGCCGACCGCGCTGCATGGTCACGCGGGACAAGGTGCACAAGGCGCGGGAACACCAGCATGATGATGAAGTGCCCGACCATGGTCGCCACCGCCAGCGCGATCAGCCCTGCCCCGCACGCCATGCCCAGCGCCGCTGTCAGCCATACCGACGCCGCCGTGGTCAGTCCGCGCACCACGTCGCGACGCATGAAGATCACGCCCCCGCCAATAAACCCGATGCCCGACACCACCTGGGCTGCGATGCGCGACGGGTCCAGTACGACCCGACCACTGTCGAGAATGTTGTTGAACCCGTATTTCGACACCAGCATGAACAGCGCCGCCGCCACCCCCACCAGTGTATAGGTGCGCAGCCCGGCGCTTTTCTGCCGGAATTCCCGTTCCAGACCGACCAGCGCCGACAGCACGAACGCCAGTGCAAGTTCCCCCAGCTGCAGCCATCCCTCGCCGGGGGCGGAATAGGTGAAATGTGGCAGGACCGTCATGCACATGACAACAGTCCGCCCCCCATGCCGGTTGCGTGGCGTGCGGGCCGGATCGTGCGAGCGCATGCCGGTCTGGTCCCGCGTCAGTCGGGCGCCGGGGGACCAAGCGTGTCAGTGATCTGCCGCCTGCGCCGCCCTTCCCGCCATGCAGCGATGCCGAAGGCCAGCACCTGCGACAACGCGGCGCCGCTGAGGAACAGGCCCAGACCGGCAAGCGCGTGGACGTTCATCCCCGCACCGCCGCGAAGATGGCGATTTCACCAATCGCCGCCGTCCCGCCCGACGGTAACGCGCCACGCAGGCGCGGGCCGGACATGTCCACCATCGCCTTCAGCAGGTCGATCAGCGTTTGCGCCGCACCCGCCGCCGTTTTTGCGTCGGACACGACGCTGCCGGTCAGGCTGGCTGCCGTGCCGGTAATGACGGAAATGATCAGCGTGTCCACTTTCCCGACATCGGCAAGGATGCTGTCGAATGCCGTCTTCACGCTGGCGCTGTCATAGGTGACGGACGTGCTGGCGCCCGCGGCGGACTGGAACGCGGCCAATGCTGTCCTGAGTGATGCAATAACCGTATCCGCCATCGCCACGTTCGCCGCCCCCATGGCGGTGGATACGAATGTCAGCCCGATTGCGGTGGTTGCGAATGACAGGACGGCGTTGCCGTAATCCACCACGTCGGCCACATTCAGGGTCACGGTGGTCACACTGCCCGAACGTGTGCGCGTGCAGGCCGCCAGCAGGCCCGCAGCCAGCGTGGCGCAGCCGGTGCGCAGTACCATGCGGCGGGCGGGATCGGGGGACAGGTGGGCCATGGTCTTGCTCCATCTCGAAAAAAAAGCCGCCCACAGGGCGGCTGGCAGAAAAAGCAGGGGACCGGGCAATCATAACGGTTCCATCCATATAATTGCCACAAAGTCCCGTATGATCAGGCATGCGGTCCCGGACAGCATCGGCCATCCACCTAGCACCGGGACCGCATCCCCCTTCCATGTTCAGTCTGCTGCTGTCGGTTCCGGCGCGCCCCTGCGGTTGAGGACAGGAATGCCCGCAGCCTGCACCGCCTGCTTCGCCGAGGGCTTGTCCACCAGCGGCACCCGCACGCCCGACTGTCCCGGCTTGAAGTGGTTTTCCGCCCAGCCGATGTTCAGTCCGATGGTGGTCATGACCTGCCAGGCCACGGCCCACCGGCTGCCCGCATGTGGCGGGGGCACCAGCGCGGTCACCGCCCCGCAGGCAATGATGAACAGGGCGACGTAGAAGGCATACTGCTCCGGCACCTCGGTCAGCAGCAGCGCGATGACGGCCCCGAGGCCGCCGAGTTTTGCAGTGGTGTTCATGTCATGCTCCGATGGCCTGCCGGAACAGGGCGACATGCGCGGGATCAACGTCC
>NZ_BANF01000004.1 GCF_000964425.1 Komagataeibacter intermedius TF2
GAGCACTGAACAAATCGCTCTCCGGTAAACCCGGGGCAGTTCATGGTGTGCATCAGACCATGATTGCCCAGTGGAAGCGCCAGGCGATCAAAGGCATGGCGGCGACATTCTCTGGCAGGTCAACGTCGGGTGCGACAGCCAGGCCAGCCGACGTGGAGAAGCTGCATGCGAAGATCGGCCAGTTGCTGGTTGAACGTGATTTTTTGCGTGATGCCTCTGTTCGGCCGGGCGTGATCAGAGGCGGCAAATACTCGACCTGAAACGGCCCCGGCTTTCGGTCGTGCGGCAATGCACGTTGCTGCAACTCAACCGATCGGGCGTCTACTACTGGCCTGTGCCAGAGAGCGAGGCGAATCTGGAACTGATGCGGCTGATCGACGCGCAGTTCCTGGAGGCACCGTATTACGGGTCCCGTCAGATGACCCGGCATCTTCGTCGTCCTGGCCACGATGTCGGCCACAAGCGGGCTCGCCGGCTCATGGCGGGAATGGGCCGGCGGGCGATCTACCAGAAGCCGCGCACGACCGTGCCACATCCGGAGCATCGGAAATATCCGTATCTGCTGCGGGATCTGGTCATCGACCGGCCCAACCAGGTGTGGTGTTCCGACATCACTTATATCCCGATGCGCAAGGGCTTTCTCTATCTGGTAGCGGTCATGGACTGGCACACGCGCAAGGTGCTGTCCTGGCGTCTGTCGAACACGATGGATGCGGCGTTCTGCGTCGAGGCACTTCGGGATGCGCTGGTGCGCTACGGCACCCCGGAGATTTTCAACACGGACCAGGGTTCACAATTCACGACGCCCCGGTTCACCGAGGTCCTGGAATGATGCCAGGTTCGCATCAGCATGGATCGGCGCGGTCGCTGGCTGGACAACGTGTTCATCGAACGTCTATAGCAGCGCCGTCAGGATGGCGGCATAACGACAACCGGGTATAGCTTATCGAGCCCACAAAACTGTCCGAATGGACGGGGCCACCTCAGACATCACAGATCAAACGGGAGTACAGGCAGCATAATCCTCCTGCTTAACTGACGACACGCCCTAACAGCACTGTCCAGATGTAGCGGCTGTGATTGGTTTTAAGTCTGGTCCGTTCCAGCAAAAATACGCCGGATAGGCTGTATGCCTCCTATCCAGTACGAAAGTTCGTAAGGCCCCGTGATATCCCATAGAGTCATATCGGCCTTCATGCCTTTACGGAGCATTCCGACGTCTCTCTCCATTCCTATGGCCTGTGCAGCGACGCAGGTGACAGCCCGGAAAGCTTCTTCCGGTGTCAGGCGGAACAGGGTGCAGGCCATGTTCATGGTGCCTGTCAGGCCAAGAACGGGGGATGTTCCGGGGTTACAGTCCGTCGCCAACCCGATTTTGACGCCATGTTGACGAAATAGTTCAACAGGTGGCTGCTGTGTTTCCCGAATGAAATAGAACGCTCCCGGCAGCAGCATCGCAACTGTTCCCTGACGTGCCATGTTCATGGCGGCATATTCATCAGCATATTCGAGGTGATCTGCCGACAGGGCATTATACCGCGCGGCCAGCACAGCGCCACCACCGGGGGTAAGCTGTTCGGCGTGAATGCGTACGGGCAGCCCCAGTTCCTGCGCTTTTGCAAACAGTCGGTTGGTCTGCTGTGGGGTAAAGGCAATGCTTTCACAAAAAGCATCAACGCTATCAACCAGCTTTTCAGCATGCAGGTATGGAAGGAGGGTATCGATCAGGAAAGTAATGTAATCATCTGCCCGCCCGGCATATTCCGGTGGGACGGCATGGGCACCCAGAAATGTTGTGTGAACACGTATGGGTAAAATCCTGCCCAGCTGACGGGCAACCCGCAGCTGTTTCAGTTCATCTTCCAGTGTCAGACCGTAGCCGGATTTGATCTCTATGGAAGTTGTGCCTGCCTGAATCATTTTTTTGATCCTGCGGGCAGAAATTTCCAATAACGTGCTTTCATTTGCCTCGCGGGTGGCGCGGACCGTCGACAGTATCCCTCCGCCCTTTCGTGCAATTTCTGCGTAGGATACGCCGTGAAGGCGTTCGGCAAATTCATGGCTACGGTCACCAGCAAACACAACATGCGTATGTGCATCCACCAGGCCAGGTGTCAGCCATCCACCGTGGCCATGCTCAATCCGGGTGGCCAGTGCCTGAGGGGCATCGGGCAGGTCGGCCTGTGGGCCTACCCAGCAGATCGTGCCGTTCCGGATACCGATTGCACCGTTACGAATGCATCCATATCCATCCTGCGGTGACATGATCCGGTCATCGCTGGTGGCAAGATGGACATCAAGCCAGAGGGTATCCCACATGTTGCTTTCCCGTATTGTTTTAATGTCCTTGATATATGTATATACATCATAGTCAATCCCATTATGATCGTCGTGCGGTGCGGGCGCGCTCTTTCCGCCCGTCCCGCCGACGGCGAAGTTTGGAATTCCGTGATGACAGAATTGTTTGCAAAACAGGCGCTTCTTCCGCAAGGGTGGTGTCACAACGTAAGAATCATTTTGGGGGAAGATGGTCGGTTTGCTTCCGTTACCCCATCAACCCATTCATATGGCAACATAAAGTGTCACGACATCGTCGTTCCTGCACAGATCAGTCTTCATTCTCACGCATTCCAGAGAGCCATGGCCGGATTGACGGAAGAACGGAAGAATCCTGATGACACGTTCTGGACATGGCGTACGCTCATGTATCAGCTGGCCCACCACATCACGCCCGAACAGCTGCAGGATGTTGCATCTTTCCTGTATATGCAAATGCTGCAATCCGGGTACACACAGGTGGCGGAATTCCATTACCTGCATAATGAAACAGATGGGCGTCCTTATGCGGACCCTGCCGAAATGTCCGACCGCCTCGCCACCGCCGCGGTCGATGCAGGCATCGGTATTACGCTTCTTCCCACACTATACGCACAGGCAGGTTTCAATGGACTGCTGTTGCGCGATGCCCAGAAACGCTTTGCCACAACACCAGACAGAATTGCGCGCATTGCATCCGATATCCGTGCGAAATGGGCCGGATCGGATCTGGTGAAAGTGGGCGTCGGGCTGCATTCCTTACGTGCGGTTGATGTGGCGGATGCCGCAGAACTACTGGACATATCTGACCGACAGGCACCCGTACACATCCATATTGCCGAGCAGCAGCGTGAAGTTGAGGAATGTGTGCGCGTTACCGGCATGCGTCCGGTCGATTACCTGTCTGACCGGATCGGGATCGATGCGCGATGGTGTCTTGTCCATGCAACCCATCTGTCGGAACAGGAGGTCACGACCATCGCACGTTCGGGCGCGGTCGCGGGTCTGTGTCCCATCACTGAGGCCAATCTGGGCGACGGTATTTTCCCCTTTGAGGACTACATCGACCAGAACGGTCGCTTTGGCATCGGAAGTGACAGCAATGTGCTTATCAGCCCGTGGGAGGAACTGCGGGTACTGGAATATGGCCTGCGTCTGACGCGGCAGAAACGCTGTGTGGGCCGGCCCACCGGCACGAAAGGGGCAATTGGTACGTGGCTTTATGAACAGAGCCTGCGCGGTGGTGCGCAGGCCTGTGGCCAGTCTGGCTGGGGCATTACGCCAGGTGCCCGCGCGGATCTGTGCGTGCTGGACAGCGATGCGCTGTCCCTACCCCACCTGCAGGGCGACAACGTGATCAGTTCCGCCATTTTTGCCGCGTCACGCCCCCCGGTCAGGCATGTCATGTGCGCGGGGAAATGGCAGATCGTGGATGGGCGTCATGCCGATGAAGAGCGGATTACAGCCGCGTTTCATAAGGCGGTCCGTACCCTTGTGAATTCCTGACAGTCTTTTTACCGGATTTAACCATGACTGATATTTTTTCCTTCTCCCCCGGCGATCTTCCCGTACTGATCACCCTTCCCCATGCCGGTGAACAGTTGGCGCCGGGCATGGCGGAACGCATGACGCCACGCGGCCGGCAGCTGCCGGACACGGACTGGTATATGGAACGGCTTTATACCTTTGCCCTAAAAAAGAATATTGGCGTCATACGGGCCAACCATTCCCGTTACGTGGTTGACCTCAACCGTGGCAGTGATGACTCGGCCCTCTATGTGGGGCGACCCAGCACGGGTCTTGTGCCCCTGCTGGGTTTTGATGGACAGCCGATCTATCGTGACGGCAGCGAGCCTGATGGCGCGGAAATGGCGCATCGGACAGAAACCTACTGGAAGCCCTATCATGATGCTGTAGCACGGGAACTCGCGCATCTCAGGGAAAAATGGGGCTGGGCCATATTATGGGACGGCCATTCCATCTGTTCCGAGGTGCCACGCCTGTTTGAGGGCCGGCTGCCCGACCTCAATTTTGGTACGAATAGCGGCGTTGCCTGTGACCCCTCCCTGCTTCAGGCGGTTGTGGGGCGCGCGAAGACATTGACCGGTTATTCCCACGTAGTCGATGGCCGTTTCAAAGGTGGCTTCACTACGCGGCATTATGGTCGCCCGACGGAAGACATTCACGCCATTCAGCTGGAAATTGCCCAGTCAACCTACCTCGCTTCAGAGCAGGCGCCGTGGCCCATTGACCCGGATGCAGCCGCACGGCTGTCCGGCGCGCTTGAACATCTCATAGATGCGGCTGTAGCCTGGCGTCCGGCACGATAGGCAGGTCTCATGCGGGGATGACGCGATACAGCAGGGCGTCATCCCCGCCATCTGTTGTCAGGGCAAGACGCATTCGGGGATTGCACATCATGAATTCACCCGGCAGGCATACGCCTTTCGTCCCGGATGGATACTGAAATTCCCATCTGCCATGCGCAGCCACGAATGCCAGAGTGTCGCACGGCGGATGAATCCGGTCCGTGGGTTCCAGCCTGTATGCACTGCTGGATACATGCATCAGGTTCACCACCTGCACGGGGCCGTCCGCAAGGGTGGCGGATACCTGCGATTCTCCAGAAAACGTGTGAACTGTGCCCGGCCTGCCAAGATGTGCTGCACTGCCCTCCGGGGTGCATAGTGTCAGCCCGCCCCCCTGTAAAAGGGCGATATGTCTTGTCATGCCGGGGAAGCGTGAAAATTCCCCGTCGCAGTCAATTTCAGCAATACTCAGCCGCCAGATGGCATTGCGGGTCAGGACACGGGTGATCCCACGCCCATTTTTCCACGGCTGGGGCGTAAGCCCGGCAATGGCTTCCACCCTGCTCTCCGCAGGGAAGAGATTGCCATTTTCTTCATCTGGTTTCATAAGGTTGTGGAATCCTGTTTATGCGTTTGCATTATATGTAAGTACAATAGTCTACAAGCATGATTGATGACCAGCCAGCCGGAACCATCCGGCATCGTATCGACACTCAAGAGAAGCAAAGGTAGGGGAGACGTGCCACAGACCATGGACAAGGCGAAGACGGTCGCGCGTTATGAACAGGTGAAAGCCTTCATAATCGAGCGGATCGACTGTGGGGAATGGGAGGTTGGCCATAGGCTGCCATCCGAACACGAACTGGTTGAAAAGCTCGGCGTGTCACGCATGACCATTCATCGGGCGCTGCGTGAACTCACCGCAGACGGGATCGTCCGCCGTGCCCAGGGTGTGGGGACGTTCGTCGCCCAGCCCGCCAAGCATGTTGAACTGCTCGAAATCCGCGATATTGTTGATGACATCGTGGCAAGCGGCCATCAGCACAGGGCGGAAGTCATTGCAGCTGAAACCATTCGTGCCGATAGCGATCTTGCAATCGCATTCGAGCAGCGGGCAAGCACGCGGCTGTTCCGTACCCTGATCGTGCATTACGAGGATGATCTGCCCCTGCAGCTGGAGGAACGCTTTGTTTCACCCCAGTTTGCGCCTGATTATCTGGAACAGGATTTTACCACGACGAACCCGCACAGGCATCTGTATGGAATAGCCGGCCCTGAGGAAATCGAGCATGTGGTCTTTGCCGTAACGCCGCCGCCTGACATCTGTTCCCTTCTTCAGCTCAAGAAACCGGAAGCCTGCTTGCAACTGGTTCGGCGGACATGGGTGGAAGGCCGCGTGGTCATGAAGGGTATTTTTACCTATTCCGGCAACCGGTACAGTTTTGGCGGCCGTTACCGGGCCTGACCGGCTGATATATGAAAGTATCTTCGTATGCCTGAAATCATGCTTGACCGGCCGCTGACCCCGGGCCAGGTCTGTGATGTTGCGCGCCGGAAATACCCCCTGCGACTTTCTGAAGCCGCGCGGGCAAGGCTGACGAAAGCCAACCGGCGCCTGCGCATGCTGGTGAATGGGAAAGCGGCAGCATATGGCCTGAATACGGGCGTCGGTGGTCTGTCCGATACCCGCATTACGCCCGAAAAACAGTCCGTTCTGTCCCGCAAGATCCTGTTCAGCCACGCAACGGGCGTGGGCTGGCCATTAAGCGGCCAGCAGACGCGCGCCATCATGGTTTGTGCGGTCAACCAGTACTGCCTTGGATATTCCGGCCTGAGGGCAGAAATCGTCGATCGTCTGGTGGCGCTTCTGAATCATGACTGCCTGCCGATCGTGCCTCGCGACGGGTCGGTCGGATACCTGACCCATATGGCCCATATCGCCCTTGCGCTGACAGGATATGGTGAACTCCAGTGCGGGGAGATCCGCAAGCCTGCGGGAGAGGTGTTGCAGGAACTGGGGTTTGCTCCCCTTGTCCTTGAAGCCAAGGAAGGGTTGTGCTTGGTCAATGGCCTGTCCTGTGTCACTGGCATTTCCTGTCTTGTCATCGAAGATGCCCGGACCTGCCTTGACTGGGCCAACCGGATCGCCACAGCCTGTTTTGATGTTCTGGGCGGCCAGCAGGCAGCCTTTGATTCTCGGTCCGCGGCCCTGCGGATGATGCCCGGCCATCGGGACATTTCCCGTTACATGAACCAGAACCTTGCCGGTTCCACACACATTGCCAGGACAGCGGGGCGGCGCACGCAGGATGCATTGAGCCTGCGCGCCATTCCCCACATTCATGGTTCCATCCATGATGCCCTGCGCAATATAATGGAAACCGTTACCCAGGAACTGGAAAGTCTGTCGGATAATCCCGCAATCATGGAAGATGAAAGCGGCATACAGGCATTTTCCCAGGCACATGCCGTGGGGGCGAGCATGGCCCGCGTCATGGATGAAGCCGCGATTGCACTGGCCAGTCTGGGGGCCATTTCCGAACGTCGTCTTGATCGCATGGTCAATCCGCTGACCAGCCCGTTCGCGCCGTTCCTGTCCAGTGATTCCGGCACCGGCAGCGGCTTCATGATCGCCCAGTACACGGCGTCGTCCCTGACAGGTGCGAACCGGCGTCTTGGCGCACCAGCCTGTCTGGATGGTGGAATCACGTCAGGATTGCAGGAGGATATTCTTGTGCATGCAACGCCTGCTGCCCTTAAGGCCGCCGACGTTGTACGGAATACACGCACCATTCTGGGTATCGAACTGCTGGCACTCTGTCAGGCAATGGACCTTGCCGGGCTGGTTGAAGATGTCTCCCCCTCGACAAATGCGCTTTACAATGCCGTCAGGAAACAGGTGCCGTTTTATGAGGAAGACCATCCCCTGTCCGACGACATGATGCATATGTCGGACTGGATGGAAGCACGGCCCCCCGTTTAAACGGGGGTTACCTGCACGATCCTGTTTTGTGTCATATCTTCGCGCTGATGCTGGCGGATTTCACGGAACAGGATGGGCAGCCCGATCGGCATGCTGATAACGCAGGCGACAAAACCGGCAATGCCCAGTGTGGTAAAGGATGCATGATCAACGATCAGCCCGCCAATGGGCGCGCCCAGTGCATAGCCCATACGGTCCATGCCGCCACAGAAGGTGCCAACGCGTCCGGTATGATCAAGCGTTGCGGCACTGCCCAGCAGCCAGGCGTAGGATAGCATGGAACAATTCCAGTAAATGATAACGCCGGTTGTATAGATCCATGCATTCCCGGCGGAACAGGCCAGAAGCCCCCCAATCCCGACCCCAAGAAGGGTCAGGGTAAGAAAGACATCCCTGCGTAATCTGTCCGCAAGGCTGCCAAATAGAAAACTGACCCCGACACTGGAGAGGATGCACAGTGTCGAGAGAAGGACAATGTAATTAGCTGACAGGTTCAGGGAACGCCCTACGGTTTCAGCAAAGGACCAGATAATGCTGGAACCCAGGGACGACCCGACCCATATGCACAGTAATGCAATCGCCCCGGGCGTGAACGATACCGTGCCGCCATGCCTGCTGGGGGGCGGCGCCATGGGGACATGCCGCAGCGTAAGCATGAAGGGGGTCAGGCAGATGACAATGCCGGCAAGCCCCACGAACACCCCAAGTGCACCAAATATCTGTGTTGCATAAGGTATGGCATCGATGACGGCGACCAGAACCAGTTGCCCTCCCCCATTGGCAATGGCGTAGAACCGGTCAGGATTGTCACTGGCTGAGGCCGCGCAGACAAAGGACCGGCCCAGCAGTGCCTCCGCCAGGCCAAAGACAATGGCGCAGCCCCAGAGCCAGATGGACGATGTCGTACCACTTGCGATCAGTAGTGACGAAATGACGGCGAGTGCAGCTCCCAGAAAAGCACTGACGATAACAGGCAGACGCAGGTGCAGCCTGGACAGGACGATCATGAAAACCGCAAACGACATGATTTCGAAAAAGCCGAACAGGCTCGCCCGACTGGCAGACTGATGCAGGCCGGTCATCAGCGCATCAATCTGGAATGGCATGACGGATGAGCCGAGATATGCAAAGCCTGAACAGACACTCAGCCCAAGAGAAAGCAGGAGAATGTTCCGATTAGGCGAAAGGCGGCCGGTGCGTGTCCCTGTCATAATCATCAATGCCCTGTTGTACCTGATGGAAGAAGGCGCGTTTCCGTAACGAAAACGCGCCAGATACACTACTTGACCGTCGTGATCATGGGCAGATCAAGCCCTTTTTCACGGGCACAGTCGATGGCAATCTCATACCCTGCATCGGCATGGCGCATGACACCGGTTGCCGGGTCATTCCACAGGACGCGCCCCAGCCGTTCGGCGGCATCTGCGGTCCCGTCGGCCACGATCACCATGCCGGAATGCTGGGAGAACCCCATGCCGACGCCCCCGCCGTGATGCAACGATACCCATGTCGCACCTGATGCGGTGTTGAGCAGCGCATTCAGCAATGGCCAGTCGGATACGGCGTCCGATCCGTCACGCATGGCCTCGGTCTCGCGATTGGGGCTGGCAACCGACCCACTGTCAAGATGGTCGCGGCCGATGACGATGGGTGCCTTCAGTTCGCCTTTTGCCATCATTTCATTGAAGGCAAGGCCCAGACGGTGGCGGTCCCCCAGACCAACCCAGCAGATACGCGAGGGCAGGCCCTGGAACTGGATCTTTTCCCGCGCCATGTCCAGCCAGTTGTGAAGGTGCCTGTCGTCAGGCAGCAGTTCCTTGACCTTCGCATCCGTCTTGTAAATGTCTTCCGGGTCACCAGACAGGGCGGCCCAGCGGAATGGCCCGATACCCCGGCAGAATAGCGGCCGGATATAGGCAGGGACAAAGCCGGGGAACGCAAAGGCATCTTCCAGCCCTTCTTCCAGCGCCATCTGTCGGATGTTGTTCCCGTAATCGAAGGTGGGAATACCCATGCGGTGGAATGCCACCATCGCCGCAACCTGCGCCTTCATGGATTCTTTGGCTGCCTTTTCGACGGATGCCGGATCGGTAACGCGCAGTTTTTCAGCCTTTTCCAGCGACCAGCCTGCGGGCAGATAGCCATTCAGCGGATCATGCGCCGATGTCTGGTCGGTAACCGCATCGGGGCGGATGCCGCGGCGGACCAGTTCGGGGAACACCTCGGCAGCGTTGCCAAGCAGGCCAACGGACACGGCCTCGCCTTTCGCGCAGGCATCATGAATGATTTCCAGCGCTTCATCCAGACTGTCCACCTTACGGTCCAGATAGCCGGTTTCCAGGCGCTTCTGTATGCGCGAAGGTTCACATTCCACCGCCAGCATGGAGGCCCCGGCCATGACAGCAGCCAGAGGCTGTGCGCCACTCATGCCGCCCAGTCCGCCGGTCAGGATCCACCTGCCCTTCAGGTCGCCGCCGTAATACTGGCGGCCCATTTCGACAAATGTTTCGTAAGTTCCCTGTACGATGCCCTGACTGCCGATATAGATCCACGAACCAGCCGTCATCTGACCGTACATCATAAGCCCGGCGCGGTCGAGTTCGTTGAACTTTTCCCAGTTGGCCCAGTGCGGAACAAGGTTTGAATTGGCGATCAGCACACGCGGCGCATTGGCATGCGTGCGGAATACCCCCACCGGCTTGCCTGACTGCACCACCAGGGTTTCCTCATTACCCAATTCCTGAAGACATTCGACAATGCGATCATAGCAGGCCCAGTTGCGCGCCGCCCGCCCGATGCCGCCATAGACCACCAGTTCAGACGGTTTTTCCGCGACTTCGGGATCAAGATTGTTCATTAGCATGCGCATGGCGGCTTCTGTCTGCCATGATTTGGCGGTGATATCTGCACCACGGGCGGCGCGGATGACACGATCATTTGCCAGACGGGAATTGGAAGGAAAGAGTGACTGGTTCACGTATATGGTCTCCCGTTAAGGTATATAAGGAGGTTAAAACCCTGCCGCGATCGTCATGGCGGTCGTAAAGCGGGGGGCAATGTAATATTCCGGCGCACTGCCTGCGATTGTCGTCCCGTGCGTTCCCACCGCGTTGTTTGCATTCAGTGCGGGTGACGCAATGCCCGATAATACTTTTTCATCAGTCAGGTTGATGAAGGCGACACGGATTTCAGGGTGTTTGACAAAGCCCACGCTGGGAAGACGATAGCCCAGCGAAAGATTGAAGGTTTTGTATGCGGGCATTTTCTCATCATCCATGAAGGTGGAGTATTGAGATCCGGTATATTTGAACGAGAAGCTGCCGAAGATGTTCTTGTGGTCGTAGACAAGACCCACCGCACCCTGGAAAGAAGGGCTGCGGACAGCTATTTTTCCAGCGGTGCGAAGGTAGTCGTTCCCTACCTGAATATTGTTATCAATCGTGGCATGCAGGTATTCAAGGGATACGTATGGTGAAAAACCATGGAAGGGCATCAGGCCAGCTTCAAAGTCCACTCCTCGGGATGTCTGTCCGCCACCATTGATTGTCGAGTAGACAGCGACGTTATTGACATAACGCAGGCTGGAAACCTGTCGGTTTGTGAAATTGTAGTTGAACAGGGCAAGGCTGGCATGAACATATCTGTCCTGGTACCGGTACCCCAGTTCTTCAGAGATTGAATATTCCGGCTTGATGGCAGAATTGCCCTGTGTGGCAACGGCACCTCCGGAATATGAATTATAGAGCGTATCATCAATGGGCATTAGTGTATTGGTTGTGCCATTAACAAATATCTGATGATGGTTGTTGATTTTGTAAGTAATGGAGACGCGCGGCAGTGGCTCAAAATTATTTGCCGTGACGTGATACTGTGGTCCAGGCAGGCTGTTGGTGCCGTCCCGGCTCATCATCAATGTTTTCAGGCCACCAATAATTTTAAGACGGTCATGCAGCAGGGAAATCTCATCCTGCAGGTAAAGGGCATTGGTCTGTGAGATCGTCTGTTCTTTTTCCGCGTAATAGGGCTGACCATTGGCCATGGTAATATTATGCGTGCTCCATGCGGACCCTGCGTCCCCTCCTGCCCCGACAGATGAAAATGGCATGGAAAGACTGTCGACGCTGTACTGGTACCAATACCCGAACGTTACTTTCTGAACGCCAAATTTTCTGGTCAGGGAAGCGTTTACTCCGCCTACGGACTGTAACCCGACATAATCGCTACGCACGCTGCCGCCCGAAGCGGCGTTATCGGGAATGTTAAGGGAAACCGGCTGGGTTCCGTAATAATTCCCATCAGTTGATAGCGAGGAGGACGCAGGCGAGTTCTGCATCGCGTAAAGGAAATAGGGCGTTACATTCAGCTTTATTTTTTCAGGTAATGTAAACTCAGATGGCATGCTGAGCATGATCTGTTCCCATTTCCACCGGTTCTGGGTCCAGTAATCGGAACTGCCCGGGCTGAATGTTCCCGACCATGCATAACTGCGTCCGGATGCCTGCCAGTCCGCCATTGTTGGATTGGGGTTATACATATAATCCATATCAATGTAGGAACCCATCAGGCGGATCGTGTCGCCGTTATTGAATTCCTTCTTGAAGCCGAAATCAACGTGACGGCGTGTCTGCCGGCCGGGTCCCAGGGAGTTCTTTGCCGTGCCGTTGGAAAACGAAACATAGGCAGACAATCCGGTATGGCCGATTTCACCGGTATCGAACCGCCCATAAAAACGTTCCAGATTCAGGGTGCCATAGCTGTAATCGACCAGGCCGCCCATCTTTTTGCTCGGGTCGCGCATCGTTGTGGTAACCTGACCACCCGCCGCATTGACCACTGGCGCCGCAATCGTCGATGACCCCTGTGTCAGGCTGACGGAGTCAATATCTTCCCCATCGGCCCAGAACGAAGGGTACCCATTATAGGTCTCGATGTCATTGACGGGCATCCCTTCCCATACCTGACCGACTTCGTTGCCACCCAGTCCACGGACACTTAACTGGGTATTGGCTGCGAAACCATATGGATCACTTTGGGACAGATTGGCGCCGGGAGAAAGGGAAACCGCCTGATAGGCCGTCGTTGTGGAGGCCTGCTTGTTAATATATTCAGACGTGACGGTGCTGCGCATGTCGCCGCCCGTCTGTAGGGCCATCAGGCCACCACCTGCAATGCGCCTGACCTTGCCATAAGCCCCGTTCTCGCCTTTGGCATGAACGTGTATTACCTCTGGCCTGGATGATGGCGTGCCATGCGTTGTCGCGGCATTCCCATCATCATGCGCCGCAGCACGCACATGTGCATGGGTGGGCGATGCAGCGCTGGCCAGAGAGGTCGAAGCAAGAAACGTAGCGGTGGAGAAGGCTAGACAGGCATGAGAACGTTTGATGGTCAGCATAGCATCTTCTCAAAAAGCTGTTCATATCGACATCACAATGACAGACCAGCTTGCATATGCAACCAATTTTTTTTGTTTACATGTATGGCCATGCGTAAGGATTTTTGAGAACAATAATATTTATCGTTTTATATCAATATATTATGTTAAATATCCATGTAATGACATTTGGCTGAAAAAATGCGGAATCGGTAGGGAGTGGGTATTTACAGGAAGAATCCCGTGAAAACTGGGGGCTATAATATACCTGTCGGTAGATAAGTGCTGAGATGGATATATAAAATATCAAACAATATCATTATGTTATGGAATGTATTTTATATTGTGCAAGCTCATATCCTGTGGAGACCGCTGATGAAAAAACGGATAGGAGGGAAATTCCCCATCTTGTATATACAAGATGATTTGCTGGTGGGAGCCGTGTTATGCTGCTATCGCTATCCTCAGCAGGATTACGGAAACAGGAGAAAATATGCCCGGAATGGAAATGCACATCGGTGATCCTGTGCCGCCTTTTACCCAGAAGGCCAGTACGAATTCCGGGATTTGTGCATTTGATACGGCAGGCGGCAGGCATATACTTTTTTTCTTTTTTTCCAGCTCGACTGATCCGGAGGTCGAACAGGCATTAAAAGAGATAAGTTATTACAAGAACGTACTTAATCGTCCGGACTGCATGTTTTTTGGTGTCAGTCTGGACGCGGGAGATGTCACCAGACTGCGCAAGCGCCCGGATCTCTCGTCTGTCTGTTTTCTATATGATGCAGACCGGAAGTGTCACAACCTGTTTGGTGTGCCTGCTGGAGCATCACCCCGTTGGGTGGAGGTCGATCCAATGATGCATGTCTGTGGGCATTTCCCCCATTCATCTGGTGCGACAGATATGGCGTTCAGGGCTTTGATGAAGCGGGCCAGCCAGCCGAAGCCGTATGTTCCCGTACCAGCCCTGATTTTGGAACACGTACTGGAACCAGCGTTCTGCAAAACACTGATTCACTATCATCAAAGCCACGATCCATATCCGTCTCCTATCCTGACAGCGGACGCGATCGGCAATCCCCTGCGTATGGTTGTGCCGCATTTCAAAAGGCGTCTGGATACGCCGATCCGGGAAAAAAAGCTGGTTATGGACCTGCAGGGGCGCATTATCCGGCGTGTGGTTCCAGAAATTTTCCGGGTTTTCCGATTTAAGGCCAGCCAGATGGACCGTATGCTGATCAGTTCATATGATGCGCAGGATCAGGGTTTCTTTAACGCCCATCGGGACAATACGGTGCCGACATCGGCCCATCGACAATTTGCCGTATCGATCAATCTAAATGATGATTACCAGGGCGGAGAACTTGTCTTTCCGGAATTCAGCGATCAGGCATTTAGTGCACCTGCCGGTGGCGCCATCATATTTTCATGTGCCCTACTCCATGCTGTTCGACCCGTAACACATGGACGTAGGTATGCCTGTCTGCCGTTTGTCTATTAAAACCCCTTTTGGAAATTTGATGTGATAGGTTTTCAGAAGGGTTCGGGCGTGATTCAAACGCGGGATGCGGACACCATGACAGCGAGGCCGCATGGCCAGCATTACGCGCAGGACGAAACGCTGTCCCTCTGATGTCGCCTGCGCACCGGCGTGGCCGGAAGCGGGCAACCGATTTTCGCGAGATCATCAATGCGCTGCGCCATCCTGCCCGCTCAGGGTGCGGCTGGGAAATGGTGCCGCAGGCTGATGCGTCGTTTCGTGTTTCAGGCCATCCATGATGTCTGCCTGATGCTCGATCGTGAAGGCGCGGCGCGCGAGGCCACTCCATCCGGTGGTGTCATCGACAGCCAGGGCATCAAGGCGGCCCATTACCGTCGATACGGATGGCCGCCTGCTTCTGGTCAGGCTGACACCGGCCGATATTTCGGATAGCGCGGGAGGTCAGATGATCCTGGATGCCATTCGCAAATGGGGCCCATGATCGCCTGCGGTTTATGGACGGGGCCGCCTTTCCCGACTTCACGGTCGAGATCATCTCGCGGCGATGGGTTGTTGAACGGACATTTGGCCGGATGATCCGCTGGAGTCGGCTGGTGAAGGATTACGGGCAGCGTATCGACGTGGCAGAGGCCATGATCCACATCGCCATGGGAAGCCTCCCGTTGCGCCGAAACGCTCGTCCGTGAATTTCCAACATATGACTGAAGAGCTGCATGGCTGAGGTATTGATATGGTAGAGGAGTTAATTATACCGAAAGAACCAGACATACATTGTAATAAACACAAGAAATATTTTGTAATGTATTATCTTGTGAAGGATGTTGCATTTTTGTATATCATTCTGATATTTAAGAAAAATATCAACCTAAAAATATGCGAAACATAAAAAATAATTGACTTTGTAAAGTAGAAAATTATGAATTCGAAATATAAAAGAGACATATTTTTATATTGCTTTACCGCGATATGCACCATTTCTTTTGCGCATGCAGCAACCAATACCATATCTGGTCAGGGTTCTGCGAACATTGATGCATCCAGTTCGATAAATACAGATGATGATGGCATTACCATCAAGAATCCAACAGATGTTTCCATAGATATTGCGAGTGATGGTTCCGTTACCGCTGCGGGTGATGGCGTGCATGCGAAGGATGCATCCACGGGACAGATATCGATAACCAACAGTGGGACGATCACCAGCACATCTGATGGGCAGGCCATAGATCTCAATGATATGGTTGGCGACAGCAACACGACCACGATCACCAATACGGCGACTGGTAAGATTGTTTCTGAAAACGCTGACGGCATCCGCCCCGGAACAAATGCTACCATAGTCAATAGCGGTCTGATTTATGCAGATGGCCCCGTCGCCGCCAGCCATGATGGCATTGACTTCCAGAGTGCGCCGACAGGTACGGTCATCAATGAAAGCGGGGGGCTGATCTCCGGTCATCGGCATGGGATTACCACCGATGGGTTTGTAAACGTTATCAATGAGGCAGGTGCCACCATAATAGGCCGCAATGGATCAGGTGTCGGCTCTGACGGCACCGGTCAGGTGACCAATTACGGTACTATTATCGGTGCCTATGACGGTTCGGGAACAGGGGACGGTGATGGCGTCGACATTGATGGTGACGCCGTTGTCAATAACTGGGGAACAATCAAGGCCTTGGGTGCTGCTGGTGTCGATAAGACAGGCTCACCGAATGCGTCTGAAGCGTTGGCACTTAGTGAAAATTCTACAGTAAACAATTATGCTGGCGGCGTCATTGAAAGTGTTGATAATGCAATGACGCTGGGCGGAGACCCGGACACGATTGCAGTTGTCAATAATATGGGAACCGTTCTGGCAGGTGGTACTGGTATCTGGGACTATCAGAATCTGCAGTTAACCAATTCCGGTATTATCAAAAGTGATTACCTTGGTGTCTCCTCAACGGGAGTAATCGCAAACATAAATAATTCCGGATACATATATGGCGCGGATGCTGGCATATATATGTTTCCCGGGTCGACATATAATATCTATAATTCAGGTTATATTGGTGGTGGAACCAATTCCCTTGTTCTTGCTGGAAGCGGAAATCTATACATAGAAAAAGGTTCTGTCATAGACGGAACCGTTGCTGCAGGTGGTGGCGGAATCAATTCACTCTATTTGGAAGATGGAACAAAGTTTGGTTCTTCAACCGGTCTGGACAATCTGTTTGTAGAAGGTGCGTCCGAGATTGATGGGACCAATACATTTTCAAATGTGCAGATTGATGCCGGGAGTGCCCTGACCGTATCTGGCGCAGGCAGCATTAGCGGCGTGGTCGATGATAGGGGGCAGCTGTATATTGACGGAACGGACAACCAGATCGATGTAAACGCGCATGGATCTACTGCAACGTTATCTGGTAACGGAAGTATAAATTCTGCCACGATTACGGACCATGCGACATTGTCCCCCGGTAACGCAACGTCAATGGGCACCCTGACGATTGCAAATAACCTTTCCATGGATAGTACGTCCGTACTTGCGATCAAAGCCGATGCCAGCAGCCTGAAAAATGATTCTGTTCAGGTTGGGGGAACGGCAACCTTAAACGGTGGAACCGTTGATTTTACGAATATTTCATCTGGGGCGTCGATAAAATCCGGACAGGTTTATACAATTCTGACTGCCCAGAAAGGTGTCACGGGACAAGCTGCAAATCTTGTTACCAATATGGATTCGATTTACCCATTCATCTCGCCCTATCTTGAATATGGCGAAGATAGTGTGGACGTAGCCATTCGTCGCAACGACAGTAAATTTTCTTCTGTTACACAGACCCGCAATCAGTTCGGTGTCGCAAATGCCCTGGACAATGCGGGAAGTGCTGCGCTGTCGTCTGTTATTACCAACATGGATGCGACACAGGCCCGTAAGGCTTTCAATGCCCTGTCCGGGGAGATCCATGCTTCTGCACGAACGGACCTGATCCAGGATAGCTTTTATGTGCGAAACGCGGCAGTCGATCGGTTGCGTGATGCCGCCTGTGATCCGGGGGCTGGGAATGGAGCACTTAAAACTGCGACGATGCGGGGACACCTTACAGATGGCCTCTGTCAATCGAACCGTAGCGCCATGTGGATGGAAGCCTATGGTGGCTGGGGCCGTAATTCCGGTGATGGCAATGCGGCGGGCATGAACCATTCGGTTGGTGGATTTGTGCTGGGCGCAGATACGATGGTTGCCGGAAAGTGGCGTGTCGGTGGCATGGTGGGTTACGGTCGCTCCACCTTTAATTCCCGTGCAGTGGACTCCTACGGTCATAGCAATAACGTCAGTATTGGCGGTTATGCGGGAACGCATTGGGGGCGCCTGGCATTCAGGATGGGGGCTGCTTACACCTGGAACATGCTGTCTACCGGTCGGACGATTGCCCTGTCGGCTATGAATAATGGCAAGGCCAACAGTCAATATGATGCAGGCACTGCGCAAGCATTTGGTGATCTTGGGTATCGCATGCGTCTGGGTCAGGCATCGTTCGAACCATTTGCCAATGTGGCGTATGTTAACCTGGATACGAACCGGTTTAGCGAGCATGGCAGTGCGGCTGCATTGAATGGTCATGGCATGGATACGGGGACCACGTTCTCGACCTTTGGGGTCAGGGCTTCCTCCGCGTTTCATGCCGCGCATTTCATATTGGTGCCGGGAGCGGAATTCGCCTACCGGCATACGTTTGGATCGCCGGTGCCAACCACCCATGAAGCATTCGCGAATAGCAATGCGACGATGGATATTTCTGGCGTGCCCCTGTCAACCAATGCAGCGGTTCTGAATATTGGTCTTAAGGCATATCTGAGTGACCGCGTAAATGTTGGCGTAAATTATATTGGCCAATATGGTGACCAGTCTGTTGAATCGGGACTTCGTGGAAATATAAAAGTGAAGTTCTAATACCATTCGGGATGACTTTCTGGAAGTTCGATATGACGATTTTCCAGAAAGGATTCTGTATCCATGTCTATTTAAAATAATCAAGTTAGAACATATTCAATATGAATATGCAGCATGGCACAATCCAGCTGTGCTGCCCTGCTTCTTGTCGTGCTCAATCTCAGGCACATAGCTTTTGCTGTCCCCTGCCCTACCGTTTTTCTGGTGCATAAGGAACTGCAAGCTGCTGTCTCCTTCCCTGCCCGCTCATGTGGCGTTAAATGACCACAGGTATAGAGGTGGTCCCCATTTTTCGGACAGGGCGATAAGCTATCATCT
>NZ_BANF01000003.1 GCF_000964425.1 Komagataeibacter intermedius TF2
AAATTTTGTAGTTGGCGCATTCCATGTCACGTTTTCTCCCGGTGCAGCGGTCGCCCCGGCATTTCGCCAGAGACCGCACCACATGGAGAGATACATCATGCCGAAAGTCGAACACGCTCCGTACAAAGACGGCGATTGCTTCGTCAATTACGAAAACAAGGTCTTTGAGGACGTCAAAGCCCAGCCCGGCGAAAAAGCCCTTATCACCTTCCACACCGTCGCCAATGAAGGCTCGGTCGGGTTCGTCAACCTGCTGCAGGCCACCCGTCTGATCCGCAAGGGCTTCGAGACGTCGGTGCTGCTGTACGGACCGGGTGTCACCCTTGGCGTGCAGCGCGGCTTTCCCCGTCTGGGCGACGAAGCCTTTCCGGGGCACATGAACTGCAACAAGCAGATCGCGAAAATCCTCGAAGAGGGCGGAAAGGTCTATGCTTGCCGCTTCGCGCTCCAGGCCCTCTACGGATACGGCGAGCAGAACCTGATCCCCGGCATCACGCCGATCAACCCGCAGGACGTGCTCGACATCATCCTGCTGGCCCGGCGCGACAACGCCTTCATCCTCAATACCTGGACTCTCTGAAGGCCGAAGGGAGGACCGCAAGCCATGTCCCGTATCGTTCGCGTCGCAGCCATCCAGATCAGCCCCGTCCTTGGTGACGATGGTCTGGGAACTGCCCGGAAAGTCTGTCAGGCCATCCGCGAGGCCGCCGAAAAAGGCGTGAAACTGGCGGTCTTTCCCGAAACCTTTGTGCCTTACTACCCCTATTTCTCGTTCATCCAGCCGGCTTTCCGCTTCGGTGGGGAGCATCTGGAACTCTACGAGCGCGCCGTCGTCATTCCCGGTCCGGTCACCGACATGGTGGCAGAGGCCGCGCGCCAGACCGGCATGGTCGTGGCGCTCGGCGTGAACGAGCGCGATTTCGGCACGCTCTACAACACCCAGATCATCTTCGACGCCACGGGTGAAATCCTGCTCAAGCGCCGCAAGATCACGCCCACCTACCATGAACGCATGGTCTGGGGGCAGGGTGATGGTTCCGGGCTGAAAGTGGTGGACAGTGCCGCCGGTCGCATTGGCGCACTGGCCTGCTGGGAGCATTACAATCCGCTCGCCCGCTACGCGCTGATGACCCAGCATGAGGAAATCCACTGCGCCCAGTTCCCCGGCTCGCTGGTAGGGCAGATCTTTGCCGACCAGATGGAAGTCACCATCCGGCATCACGCGCTGGAATCCGGTTGCTTTGTGGTGAACGCCACGGGTTGGCTGACGGACGGGCAGATCAAGGAAATAGCGGGCGACCCTGCACTGGAAGGGCCGCTGCGGGGTGGGTGCTTCACGGCCATCGTCTCGCCTGAAGGGAAGCTGCTGGGCACGCCGCTGACGGAAGGCGAGGGGATGGTGATTGCCGATCTCGACTTCGCCCTGATTACCAAGCGCAAGCGGATGATGGATTCCGTAGGGCATTACGCCCGGCCCGAACTGCTCAGCCTGCTTCAGGACCGGCGGCCCGCCCGCACCGTTCATTACGTTGGGGAAGCCAATCCGGTTCCCACATCTACAGATGAGGCTGCGTCATGACCATTCCGACGCTCG
>NZ_BANF01000002.1 GCF_000964425.1 Komagataeibacter intermedius TF2
GCTTCCCCTGGAGGGCGCGCTGGTGCCTGAAGGGGGGGGAGGGGAGGAGGTCATGAAGCGGGTATCTGCCTGACTGGAGTGAGGTCTGGCGTCACGATAGGAATCTCCATCATTCCGGAATAGTGACGGGTGTCATTACCCAGACATGACAAATGTCATATGCATGGCCGCCACAGCATAATTAATGTAAAAAATATTCTGAATATCAGGAAAATACCGTCATAAAGAAAATTTTTATGCTTTATTTTATATAAATTAACATACGAAATGAAAAATAAGTTTCATAAATACATTTTATGACGGATTTATTTCGATATATATTTGTTTTATTAGATGAATTACAGATTCATATTACGAAAAACGGTATCCGGACATGGCCCTGCGTCCAGATCTGTCCGGGGAGGAAATGACTGAATTGCATATTTATTATTCAGTGAAGTGACTATTTTTTGTGCAATTTATAGTTTCGGTTTTACGGTTTCCGGAGGGTTCAATTTTCCATTTGCATAAAAAGCAACATCGTGTTGTCTGCATTCCCGATTGGAAACCGCTTACATGCATGGCATATCATTGAACCATCACAACATTCTGGAAAACCGGATACCCGATGTCTCTGTTTTCGTCACGTGGCTCCCGATATCGTTTCTGCGGCATGCTTATGGCACTGGCCTGTAGCGTGCCCGTCTGTTCCGGGCTTGCGGCCGAAAACCGCAAGGTCATCATTGATGATGACGACAGCCTGTCGTTAGCGGAGGCAACCCTGCTGAAGGCGCCGGGGGTGGATGTTCTGGGGATTACCGTCGCAAGCGGCAACCGCTGGCGCGATGATGAAATCAACCGCATGCTGCGCGGGCTGGAAATCCTGCACCGGACTGACGTGCCGGTGGTGCCGGGGGCGATTTATCCGCTGATTAATTCGGAAAAGCTGACGGAAAAGTGGGAAGGCCTGTACGGCCGCCTGATCTGGAAAGGGGCGTGGATGAAGCAGTGGGTGGAACCCACGAACCAGCCCGACCCGAATTACCATGCGCCCGATTTCGTGCCGACACCGGCGGACGGCAATGCAACGACAAAGCCGGCAAAGGAAATCGCGGCCAACTTCCTGATCCGCATGGTTCATGCCTATCCGGGGCAGGTCACGATCCTGGCGGCGGGCGCCATGACCAATCTGGCGCTGGCTGAACGGCTGGATCCGGAATTCGCGTCACTGGCCAAGGAGCTGGTGTACATGGGGGGCAGCCTGAACCCGCACCAGCAGCTTTCTACCGTGGCCGCCGGGCAGTACGCGCGTGAATTTGTCAACTCCCCACGACGCGAATTCAACCTGCGCTTCGATCCGGAAGCCGCCAGCATTGTCATGCATGCCCCGTGGCACAAGATCACCATGGTGCCATCTGATCCCGCCACGGCAACGGAACTCAGCGCAGATTTCCTGCATCGCATCGCATCACGCAATGCCGATATCAGCAAACTTGTCGCACACTGGCAGCCCGGTTCCCCCATGTGGGACGAAATCGCGGCGACCGTCTGGCTCAACCCGCAGATCGTGACGAAGTCCACCCAGTTGTATGTGGATATCAACACGCAGTTTGGCGCAGGATATGGGGATACGCTGTCCTGGTCGCCCGGCTATCAGCCGGATCTGGATGAGCAGAAGGAAACTGTTGTGGAAACCATAAACCCGACGACACTGCTGGCGACGATGGAACAGGTTCTTGCCCGTCCATAAACCATAGCCGCGACGGGAAGCGTGTCAAAAAGATCACAACACACCTCCCGTTTCCTGCTTTTCATCATTTGATACAAATTCCATCCATAACCAGAATATATATACAAAATATATTGTTGTGGATGTGTAATTACAGAAACGATCCATCTGTTTTCGTAATGAATAGAATATAGACCGACTGTTTGTTATTCCTTTGCATAGCGAAATCTTTGTGGCTTGCGTTACAAATTTACAACAATAAAGATTTTGATAAAAATTTCCTGCCTTATTCTAATTTTTCTCTTTATTTTAATAAAACCTGCATTTAATGATCGTAAAAGATGGAAAAGTTCATTTTTTACTTTCCATTTGTGTTTGAACTTGATGGTCTGGACATCAAGGACGGTTTGCACGAAAATGCAACACATGGTTCACGCGAACGGGCAGGGGGCGTGAATATCCGAATGCTTATCAAGCCAGGGTATCTGGTCGGTTTTCCGGGGGGAGAAGTTACTTACATGCGACGTTATATTCATCGGAACAAGGCGCTGTTTACCATGTCGTGCCTGGTCACGACGTTCCTGACGACTGTCGGGCCCGTTTCCAAATCCATGGCAGCCACGGACAGCACCACGCAGCCCGTGAAGGGACATGTGGCCACCCGTCATGCCGCCAGCCATACGACGGGCAAGGCCGCTGCGTCCACGCCGGCAAAGCCCCAGGCCGTTGCCGCCCGTGCGACGCCGGAAGTGATCCATGTTGGCACCAGCCGCAGCGCGCGTGACGGCGGCGGCGGCATGATGCGCCTGGAAACCGCGCCGCATACCGTGCAGAGCATCGGCAAGCAGTTCATTGACATGAAAAGCCCCACCAGCACGGCGCTTGACCTGATCAAGACGCTGCCCAGCGTCAGCGTTTCCACGCCCGACACGTCAGGCATGCAGGGCGGCAGCATCATCAGCCGAAGCCTGACCGACGCCGATATGGGCCTGCTGGTTGATGGCGCGCCCGCCGCCAGCGCCAGCTACATGGCTGAAGACGTGGATTCCGAAGATCTGGAAGCCGTGAACGTCACGCCCGGCAGTTCAGCAATCGACATTCCCACCACATCCGCCGCCGCGGGCGTGATGGATGAGCGGACCCATACGCCGGGCCACAAATTCGGCGGCCTGATGGATTTCTCATACGGCACGAACAACATGTCGCGTGAATTCATCCGTCTGGAATCCGGTGACATTGGCAAGACCGGCATCCGTTCGTATTTCTCGTTCTCCAACACGCATGCACGTTCGTGGATGGGTGCCGGCATCAACAGCCGCAAGCACATCGACTTCGGGCTGCAGAAAGACTGGCAGAACGGTTCTTTCGCGAAGTTCTTCATCTCCTGGAACTATGAAGATTTCACGATCGACAATTATTCCAATGCTGCCGAATTCTATCAGTACAAGCACACGGGGCAGGGCTTTGGTCGTAGCGCTGATCCATCCAGCAACAACTACTGGGGCAATAATATTGACCACTGGAACCAGATCTTCCTGACGGCTCCGGTCCATATTGTCCTGCCTGCCAAGTTCAAGTTCGATATTACCCCGTACTTCAACTTCGGTCAGGGCTGGGATGGCGAACCCGGCGGGACGGCCACGGATGGTAAGTACACATACGCCAACGGAACAGCCGTTCCCGGCGGCACGAACCTGACCAGCTACTTTCTCGAAGATTACGCCATGCAGGTTGGTGTCACGACCAAGCTTGGCTATGACATTGACAGCCATAACCATGCCTATGTCGGCTACTGGTACCAAAATCAGGACTACCTGACGCACTTCCCCGTCAGCGCGCAGATGGCCAACGGCTTCAACCCAAGCCCGAACAATGCTGCCTATCAGCTGTACGCCAATGGTTCACGCTCATTCTCCGGTAATGACGCCGGGTTTGAAGTCCACTCCATCTTCATTGGCGATAGTGCCAAATACCTGCATGACAGGCTGACGATTGATGCCGGCTTCAAGTATGTCATGACCAATTACTGGTACAAGTCATATGGCTCCACCGGGGCGCTGAGCGGCCAGTATGGTGAAAACAGCACGACACCGCTGCCGCACCTGTCCATTGGCTATACCTTTAACGATCACCACCAGATCTATGTGAATGCCGAGGGCGACTTCCGCCAGCCTTCACCCAGCGCCATCGCCAATAGCGGGGCTGCAGGCGGTCTGCCCAAGAACCAGTATTCCATCAAGGAAGAACTGGGCTACCGTTACCATGACAAGTACATCATTGTTGACCTGTCCCTGTTCAACTACAACATCACCAACCGTCTGCTCAGCACCTATATCGGTGGCGGCCAGTCGGGCGTGGTGAACGCAGGTAACCAGACGGCGCGCGGCTTTGATGCCATGATCTCGACCCGTCCGTTCCATGGTTTCAGTCCCTATGCTTCGGTTGAGTACCTCAACGCGCGCATGGACTCCAACATTGCGGCCCTGGCAGCAGATGGCACGACCAAAAGCTACTTCGCCACGGCGGGGCACCAGGCACCGCAGGCGCCGCATGTCATGGCCAATTTCGGCCTGACCTACCAGAAATATGGCTTCTTCGGTAACGCGACGCTGCACTATACCGGCCCGCAATCCGTAACCCTTGCGGGCGATGAGCGGATCCCCGGCTATGTCACGGATACGCTGTCGCTTGGCTATCACTTCAAGCCGTTCATGTATGCAAAGTCGCCTACCTTCCGCCTCAACTTCACCAACCTGACGGGGGCCATCGTGCGTACCGGTGTCAGGGGTATCGGGACCAGCAACGGCCAGGTCCGCCTGATGAACGGCATGTTGTCCTCTACCTCCGCCGCCGGTGGGGCAAGCTTCTATGTCGAACCCCGCTTCAGCATGACGGGAACAGTTTCCACGTCGTTCTGATCAACAGAATATAGCGTTTAATATGAATACGACCCTCTGTTCAGGAGGGTCGTATTTTTTTGTGAAATACAATCTGGCTTCTACTGTGCCAATATTCCTGATGGCTGGAGATTGAAAAACATGGCAAGATTATCAGTAGTATCCTCTTTTCTGGTGGCATCCTCGCTATTTGTCGCATGTCATCCGGCTGCTGCGTCTTCTTCCGAAGACAGGACAGCGCGTATTTTCACACAGGTACAGCACAATCATTCCATGCTTGAAGTATTCATGCATGACTTCCCGAAGGGGGCCGACCTGCATAATCATCTGGTCGGTGCGATCTATGCCGAAAATACCATGCGCTGGGCGGCACAGGACGGTCTGTGCGTAGATATGGATCATAAGGCCATAAAGCCCGCCCACTGCGCGCAGGACAGGGGCCAGATGCGCAATGCCGCCACGGTGGAAGCAGACAGTTCTACGGAAAACAGCATGGTTGACTCCCTGTCCATGCGGAATTTCCATCCGTCCCAGAACGTCACATCGGGCCATGACCAGTTCTTCAGCACCTTTTCCCGGTTCATCGCGGGCATGGGGGTAACGCATGAGGGCGCGATGCTGGCTGAAGCGGTCACACGGGCAGCGGACGACCATACGACCTATCTGGAACTCATGATTTCACCCGACATTGAGGCGCTGATCCGCCGTGGCCTGAAGCACCCGCTGCAGGGCGAGGATTTCGCGGCGGCGCAGGCGTCCTATTCGCCCGCGGAAACGCAGGACTTCATTACGCAGGCCCGGCAGGATACCGACCGCATGGAAGCCGACATGCGCACCCTGCTGCGCTGCGATACGCTGCAGGCGGCACCGGGCTGCCGGGTGCGGGTACGTTATTTGTACGCAACATTACGCACGTTTACCCCGGCCGCCGTCTTTTCACAGATTTCGGGTGCCTATGCACTGGTCAAGGCTGATCCGCGCTTTGTCGGGATCAATATCGTCGCGCCGGAAGATGACCGGGTGGCCATGCGCGATTATGACCTGCATATGCGCATGTTCCATTACATGTCGGGACTTGATCCGCAGGTCAACCTGAGCCTCCATGCGGGCGAACTGGCTGAGGGGCTGGTGCCACCGGAAGGACTGTGGAACCACATAACGAACGCGGTGAACATTGCCGGCGCGCGCCGTATCGGTCATGGCGTGGACATGGCCTATGAACAGAATGCCAGTGCGACACTGGCCGAAATGGCGCGGCGGCATGTCATGGTTGAAATCAACCAGACCAGTAATGACCAGATCCTTGGGGTGCGGGGGAATGCACATCCGTTCCAGCTTTATCGGGCAGCGGGCGTTCCCGTCGCATTTTCCACCGATGACGAAGGGGTGGAACGGATCAACCTGACGCATGAATACGTGCGCGCGGCGGAGACATGGCCGCTGACCTATGGTGAATTCAAGGATCTTTCACGTACTGGTCTGGAATATTCCTTCCTGCCCGGCACCAGCCTGTGGGCGCAGACTGCGCCGTTCCGTCCGGTTCACGCCTGTGCCCATGCCGACATGAAGTCGAAGCAGGTCACGGCATCCTGCTCCACCTTCCTGCAGAACAGTGAAAAGGCGCAGGCACAGTGGGCGCTGGAGAAGAATTTTGTGGAATTTGAAGAAAACGTAAATAAAAATACCCTGTTCAGGAAGAAATGATCCATTCATAATTCCTGAGTGGATACTGATCCATTTCCACATGGCGCCCTGATCCGCATGGATACGTATCGGGACGGGGTGCCCCCCTTATTTCTACATCAATACGGGCGGCAGGGCAGGGTGGTTGTCACCTGTTCCCCGCTCAAAAGATGACTGTCAGGCAGGATAACATCATGACGGATCTGTTTTCGCGGCGTCATTTCCTGGCAGCGACAGGTGGAATGCTGGCGGCCGGTGCCATCCGGCCTGCGCCCCTTCTGGCGGCATCCGCTTCCGCCCCGCGCAAGGTCATTGTGGATGCCGATATTGGCGTAGATGATACCATGGCCCTGCTGCTGGTGCATTTTGCCCCGGAAGTGGACATTGTTGGCATCACGACGGTCAACGGGAATGGCACGCTGGACAATACAACGCGCAATGCCCTGCTCCTGTCGGAAAAGTTCGGGATACAGGCGCCTGTCGCAAAAGGTGCCGGGGTTTCACTCGACAATCGCACCGATACGGCACCAGCCTTCATCCACGGCGATAACGCCATGGGCAATATCGTGCTGCCCAGCCACATCAACCGCACGGTGGACGCACGCCCTGCGTGGCAGATGATCGTGGATATGGTTCATGCCCACCCACATGAAATCACGATCCTTGGACTGGGCAGGCTGACCAACCTTGCGCTGGCCCTGCGGCATGATCCGACCATTGCTACCCTGACGAGGGAAGTGATCGTGATGGGCGGTGGCTTTGGCCTGCATGGTGATCTGGGAAATGTCACGCCTGCGGCGGAAGCCAATTTCAAGGGCGATCCCATGGCTGCGGACATGGTATGCGGCGCATCATGGCCCATGACGATCGTGGGCGTGGATGTCACGTTCCAGACCACCATGACGGACGCCTACCTGCAGGATATCCGCGATCAGGGCGGTCCGGCCAGCAGGTTGATATGGGACGTTACGCGTTTTTACATGGCATTCCACAGGCAGCGGCTTGGGCTGGATGCCATGTATGTCAATGATGCCTCGGCCAGTGCCTATCTGCTCAGGCCGGACCTGTTCAAAACCCGCAGGGGGGCGGTCCGCGTCGTATGCGGCGGGGTGGCGGATGGAGAGTCCATCCAGAAACCCGCAGGCAAACGCTTCCCACCCGGTGCATGGGATAACCGCCCGGAACAGGTCATCTGTACCGATGTAGATTCAGATGGCGTGCGCAACCTGTTTGCCCGGGTCCTGCGCGGGCATTAGGATGCTGTCTGAAAAAAGCTTCACCAAAAACTTTCAGTCGATTTGATTGCATAATCGTTACGATGTGCAATGCTGGCCATTCCGGCACCATCCGGTCAGTCATGGCCGGAAACCTGTCTGAACCCATAATTCCATGCATGGCGGGAGAATAGAACACACATGACCGGCATTAATGGCGAACGTCTGTCCAAGACTGTCATGGTTGCGGCCTTTGGCTGCTTTGGCCTGATCGTTATGTTCAATAACGTTACCGATTATGATTCCAACTACCAGTTCGTGCGTCATGTCCTCAGCATGGACACGACATTTCCCCATAATCAGCTTATGTGGCGCGCCATCACCATACCGGTCATCTGGCACCTTGGTTACGGCATGATCATTGCGTGCGAGGGGATAACAGGCATGCTGTTCATGCTGGCGGCCGCCAGCATGGCACGTGCGTTACGCAGCGATCCAGCCACCTTCCGTACCGCTACGCGCCTGGTACCGTGGGGGACGATGGTGGGCTTTCTGGTCTGGTTTTTCGGGTTTACCGTCGTGGGGGGTGAATGGTTTGCCATGTGGCAATCCCATTTATGGAATGGACAGCAACCCGCCTTCCAGTTCATCAGCATGATGATCCTTATGTGCATCTATGTGCGCAAGAAAGAAGACGTGCCGAACTGACCGCCCTGATAACAGTCCATGATACTGGAAACATACCAATATCCCCAGACACGTAAGATCAAGGCAAATCCCTGAGAAACCATATGAAAACAACCCGTTAAAAAATAGAAGTTTTTGGGTGTCGCCTTTCTTCAAAAGGCGACGTCTTCCAAAGCGTTCTGAATGATTGCCGGATATTTTTTGGACAGGCTTTTCAATCAGCCTTTAAAGCAGATCCCGACCTGATCCTGTCGCGCGGGGCATTGGGCACTGCAGCCCAGCAGGCCCCAGGCAAAGCGACACGACCATCGCCCTACAAAAAAGATCGGCAGGTCAATGAATGACCTGCCGATCCTGTATATCCGGCCCGCTTGCGGACCGTCTGACTGGTCCGCACGGAACGAGACAGTCGATCAGAAACCGCTGCTCATTGAGAAAATGGCCGAGAAGGGGGATGCGATGGTATAGGTTGGCGCATAACCCTTGACGCTCTGCCCATTCATTGCAGTTGCATAATTTGCATTGCTTTCTACACCCGAAGCATAGTTCAGGTAATGGTTGTTCGTAATGTTTGACAGGTTGAGCTTGATGGTCGGGCTTTTGAACAGGCCCCAGCTTTTGAATCGGTACCCAACCCCGATATTCATCCGGACATAAGCCGGCACGGCCTGATCATCCATGAATGTGGAATACTGCTTGGCCACGTATTTCAGGCTGAAATTACCGAATATACCGCCGTTGTCATAATCAAGGCCAAATCCAAACTGGTAACGCGGGGTCTGGGGCGCGAACTTGCCCTTTGTCGGCAGAAGCGCATCGACACCGCTGGCCGAAGCAGCAAGGTTACTGTCCGTCCGTGCATCGATATATTCGGCCGAGAAATATGGACGGATGTTATAAATCGGTCGCGTGCCAATTTCGAAATCAACACCGTTGGTCGTCTCGCCACCGCCGTTGATGCTGGTCGAATAATAGTCGCTCGGGTTATTTGGATCGGTAATGGTCTGTGAAAACAGTCGGTTGGTGAAATTATAATGGAAATACGTCACTGACGTATTGATCAGCTTGCCCTGATACCGCCAGCCGAATTCTTCTGAAATGGATATTTCGGGATTAAGGCCCGTCGCAGCATGGTTGCTATAACCGCTGCCAGCGTAATACGCACCAGAATCATAAAGAGACGAGTTCATGGGCACACGGTAATTGGTCGCCACCGAGAAGAAGAGCTGGTTCTTGTTATCGACCTTGTAACGGAACGCCATCGTGGGCAGTGCTTCACGATATGTCTGGTTAATAATCGGCCCCGTTGACGTATCGGGCAGGTAATTGCGACCATCACGCGTAATGATGGAATATTTCAGCCCGGCGTCAATGGTCAGGCGGTTATGGAACAGGGAAATGCTGTCACCAATAAAGGGCGTGTTGATAATCGTGCGCGTCAGCGTGTCACGGTACTGCGCGACCTGCCCGTTTGCAAGGATCAGGTTCTCCCCCGTACCCCATTCGCTTTCGGGCGAACCATCGGCACCGACCAGGCTGTACGGTGCCGTCTGGCGCTGATAGGAATATTCAAACCAGTAGCCGATCATCAGGCGGTTGATGCCCGATGTCCAGGTCCACTTCGTAACCGCGCCGGGACGGTACGTGCGGGTAATGGAAGGGTTATACAGCAGCGTATTGCCGTAATTCTTGCCACCGATCGTGCCCGACATGGTCTGGGAACCATACGACATGGCGTTCATGTTTTCCCAGTAGGCCCCACCGCCATTGCCGAAACCATACCAGAAATACGGGGTTTCGGTCAGTGTCATGTGATGCCCCAGATTGAACCGGGACGGGGCGCTGATATAAATATTGGTAAAGGGATTTGGATGCAGCTTGTAGTAATTTGTATTTGCCTTGGTATTACCCGTATAGATCGAGTCATACACGGTGTTGGGCGTGCTGCCGGATACGGGCCCCCCCATCGTCCCGATGCCATACTGGTTCCACGACGCCATGGTGGTGGTGGGCGTGCCATAGTTGTTCAGCTGGTTGCCAACAACCACGAACGAAACACGGTTGTCCTTGCCCCATTCCTTGACGACCTTCATTTCGCCATGGATCTTGCTTTCATTCCCCGGGCCACGCCATTCGTCTTCATGCGTATCCGAGAACGAGAAATAGGCACGCGTTCCCGAATTCCCCATAAGACCCGTATCGAACCGCGCAAACCCGCGGACCGTATTGAATGAACCATAGGTGAAATCCGCACGACCACCCATTTTTTCTTTCGGGTCGATCATGTACATGTTGACCACGCCGCCTGATGCGCTGACGGTGGGACTGTCGAGGTCAGCCGAACCCTGCGCCACCTGGATGGAGGACAGGTTTTCGGAATCAACGATTTCCTGCGGATAGACGGCATAACTGCCGATATCGTTCAGCGGGAACCCTTCGAGGGTGTATCCCATCGAACTTTCGTTCATGCCACGAACCGATGTATGGCCACCCGTCAGGCCCATCGGGTCGGAATCCGTGGCGTTGACACCCGGCAGCAGCGCGATCAGCTGCATGGGATTGAGGCCCGGCGTCTGTTTTTCAATATAATCGCGCGTGACGGTCGATTTGGACTTGGGCGCATCTTCCTTGACCATCAGACCACCGCCAATGGCCCTGCGGGTGACGCCATCCGTATAGTGATGTCCCAGCACCACCATTTTTTCGTCAGTTGGTGCGGTCTGTCCAATCATGGAGGGGCGATTGCCAACATTCACATCAGCAGTATTACTGCTGTCTGTGTTTACTGCTGTTTTCTGTGTACCATTCTTTTCGGAAACCCTGGACGAGGACACGACATCACTCTGGGCGAATGCACTTGATATCCACAAGGTCGAACAGACCAGTGCCAGCTTGATATTGCATTTCGCCAGAGATGGCCGATGCGTTCTGTTACGTAGAAAAAGTTTCGACATTATTCCACACCAGCATTTTGTGTTTACCGCAAAATTCAATCGCCAACGTTGTGTATTACGAAAGCCAGAAAAGTTTTGTGAATGTATCTTTAAGATTCATTCTGAACTCGATACGTCTTGCGCACAAAGTCAGCAGAAACCGGCTTTCCTGAAGAATATCATGACAATGATTACGAACAGATCTGACAATCTTTACCCGTTCTCATGTTATGACAGGGTATTGCACTCCCGGCCCGATCTCAAGAAAAATGTGTCGGAATTTTAACCCCCTCCGAAACATTCCTTTATGTATATGGAAATTTCCGAAAGGATATGCCGTAAAGCACTCTATTCATTGACCTTAAATCCAATGATTCACGGCACATGAAATTAATGCGCGTTACAGAAAACATTTTTTTTCATTCTTTCTTTCCATCTGACACAGAATTTTGACTACGGTGATGAGTGTTTACTATTTATCAACACTGCGTTTCCTAACCTGCACGACAGGTATGGACTGCCTGTATCCACACCATCATGACATGCCGAAGCAGGAAAGTCGGCCACCAGTCCGTCTTTCACACTACGTTCCTTTTAAGAAACAAATATGGATTCATACCGCGCAATCCATATGACGATAATATTACGTTCCATATTGCATGTAATAATCATTTCCATAACCGGACCGACGCTGTGCGCATCCGTTCAGGAATGACTGTAGATCATGTGCGGGACATGGACATGTCCGGCACGTAAGTGCGGGCGACCAGCCCCATCCCGCATTGCGGTTATCTGGCGCCATACGCTGCCGGGTGCGCCTGTCGGGCTGCATGATCAGTCAGCGGGGCCCGACCGGGGCCGCTATATAATAATACGTACCGTCACACCCGCCGCACACCGGAATATCGGCCGGTCCGCCATGGCATGTCGTATATCGTCGGACGGGCAGGGGCGTGCGGCATCCTGCCGTAACAATCCGGGGAAGGGGGCGTTCCGCTGCATGACCGCACCCCTTCTGACATCGATCTGCGGCCCATGGGCCTGTATGATGCGGAGGGTATGGATACCGGAGAAACTGGTTCATGGACTATTTTACCGCCCTGCGCGTTTTCCTGCGCGCAAGTCAGGTCAGGAGCTTTTCCGGCGTTGCGGCTGAACTGGGCATGGAAGTCTCCACGGTGTCCCGCCATATCAGCCGCCTTGAAGCCGATCTGGCCGTTGCACTGTTCAACCGGACGACACGCGGGCTGCATCTGACCGAGGCCGGTGGCCTGCTACAGGCACGGGCCAGCCGGATCATGGCTGACCTTGACCACGCCAGGGAGGAGGTGACGCTGCATAATGCCTCCCCCCGGGGGCTGCTGCGCATCAATGTTCCCGGCTGCTTCGGACGTCGCCATGTCATGCCCCACATGGCAGCATTCCTGGCGGATTTTCCGGATATTCGCGCCGATGTGACACTGACGGACGCGACGGTTGACCTGATCGAAAGCGGCACGGATGTCGCCATCCGTATTGGCGCGCTGCCTGATTCCACCCTTGTCGCGCGCCGTCTGGCCACGCAGTCGCACATGGTCGTGGGCACGCCGGCATATATCGCACGCGCGGGCCAGCCGGAAACACCGGATGACCTGCGCGCGCATGGCTGCCTGCTGTTTACCCTTCATGGCGGCAGCACGTGGTATTACCGACCCGGCGACGGAACAGATGCGCCATTTGAAAAACTGCCTGTCACGGGCCTGCTGAAGGCCAATGACTCCGAAGCCCTGCTTGACGCGACGCTGCAGGGCATCGGCCTTGCCCTGCTTCCCGACTGGCTGACCGGGCCGTACCTGCGGCAGGGGCGGCTGGTGCGCGTGCTGGCCGATTTCGAATGGGCCCTTGCCCCGGGCACGGAGCGGGCGATATGGGCGGTCTACCCACCAAAGAAAGTCGTAGCCCCGAAAGTAAGAAGCTTCATCAACTTCATGGGCCGACGCTTCAGGGACCTACTGTATCGGGACCAGTCGTGACGGGGCGGACTGCGCATGGCAATTGCCGCAAAAGTCCTTTGCCGCCACGCACGTAGCGCGATCGGCAACAGCCGGGCTATGGAAACGTCATATCACCCTGTTCGACTTTTCCGAAAACATGGAGATCAAGATGGACACGCTGGTTATTGACCGGACCGAAAAGACCGACGTTGCCGCTTCGGGACATTTCTATGAATACAGCAAGGCTGCCAATCCCATCCGTCCCAGCCTGACGCCGCGCGTCCCGTATCATTTCTTTCCGCCGTCACTCTATGCGCAGGGCAGTAGCCGGGTCGTGCCGCTCGACCTCAGCGCGGAACTGAAATGCCCCGGCCCGGCCACCGGCCCCGGGCTGTGCGCCAGCTTTGTCCGCATCAATGCCGGCGACCGGATCACGATGGACCCGAACGCGACGTCAATCGTGTTCTACGCCATACGCGGTCACGGCAGCGCACGTTGTGGGTCGGTGGCGTTCGACTGGGCGCAGGGCGACTTCTTCGCCATTCCGGCGCTTGACGGCATCACGCTCGACGCCTCGGCTGATGCTGCACTTTACGCCGTGCATGACGCACCGCTGCTGACCTATCTCGGGGTGCGCGTCGATACGGCACGGTTCCGTCCCGTCGTGTTCCGGGCGAAGGATGCGGACCATGAACTGGACCAGGTCAGGCGTTCGCCCGCCGCCGCTGAACGGAGCCGTGTCAGCGTCCTGCTGGCCGCGGATGAATTCCCGCTGACGCGTACCGTCACCCATACGCTGTGGGCAATGTACGGGACCATTGCCGCGGGCACCGAACAGAAACCGCACCGCCATCAGTCCATCGCCCTGGACTATATCGTGGACTGCGCGCCGGGCTGTTATTCACTGCTGGGCACGGACCTTGACGCGGATGGCCGGATCATCGATCCGGTACGGGTCGATTGGGAAGCAGGCTGCGCGTTCGTGACACCGCCGGGTTACTGGCATGCCCATTTCAATGAATCACAGGCCGAAGCGCGCCTGATCCCGATACAGGATGCAGGTCTGCAGACCTATCTGCGGACGCTGGACATCCGCTTCGCCTGACGACGGCCGGACGCCGCGCGGTGGCGTACCCTGCCACCGCGCCCGGCTCGCGTTCACCGGGCCGGGCAGGGGCATGCCGTCATTGCGTCCTCCCGGTCGTAACCGCGACGTGGCAGGAAAAATGGGCCTGACTGCAATGGGTACCGAAAAACGATCTATCTGCGCGACATCCCGGCATGCAGGGGACGTGCCGGATTGCCCGCCACCGTGTCACCCGGCGCCACGTCATGCGTGACAACGCTGCCTGCCCCGATAATGGCATGATCCCCAACCGTGATACCCGGCAGGATAATGGCGCCCCCGCCAATCCAGACATGTTTGCCTATGGTCACGGGGCGACCTGATTCCAGCATTTTCTGGCGCAATGCAGGATCACGCGGATGGTCGGCGGCCAGGATCTGGACACCGGGGCCGACCTGCGTGCCGTCCCCGATCCTGACCGGAACCACATCAAGCACGATGCAGCCGAAGTTCAGGAACACGCTATCCCCCAGAAAGATGTTATAACCGTAATCGCAGTAGAAGGGCGCGCGTATGGTTGCGTTCGTTCCGGCATGTCCAAGCCGTTCGTGCAACGTCCCGTCATGACGATTGTACCGGGCAAGCCATTCGGCGCACTGCGCCATGTCCCGCTGCAATTCGGGGTCGCTGGCGACATACAGGTCGCCAGACAGCATTTTCTGCTTCTCGCTCCGTCGGGATGTCATGTCAGGTCATGCGGCGTCTTGCCCAACGGCGCGCCCGGCGTCCAGTCCGAAAAACGCACCTTCAGGCCCTGACGTTCCGGCGTGCGGCACATCGGCCCGATCAGGCAGAAGTCCGCCAGCGGAAAGGGGGGCAGACGCACAGGCGGCCAGATCTTCCCATCGGTCGAGACCTGAAGCCGCGATACCCCGTCCATAATGCTCGCCCGCATCCAGAAATCCGATCCCTTATCAGTGGCCATGTCCAGCATGCCGACTGCAATGGCGCTGTGACGCGGCCTGTTCACCCAGGCGTCGCCATGCCACGGGCTGCTGGTGCGGGCCTGCGCGCCCAAAGCCATGCCGCCCGCCATCGGTGACAGGGATGGCCCGCCCTGTCATGTCCGGATGCTGCATGTTCCTTGCGCCTGCGTTGCTCACTGCCAGACTTTCCATATCCGTCACGCTTCACCATTCATGTACATCCGTCCACGTAGCGCAAGGCTAAACCCGTTCCCACATGGCCGGTAACCAGACTTCTTCCCGCCGTTTTGATCCCGATCGCAGGCAGCGCATCCATGCTTCAGGGGATCATTCACCGTTGGGTCGCCGGGACATCGCCAATATCGTTCACCGGATATACCGACAGGACTGACGGTCGTGTCAGAAACGGCCAGTGATCCCTGACAACAGGATACCGTATGTCAGACACCCTGTCTGGCCAGTACGTCCATCAGTTCAAACGCATTCTGCGTGGCGGCGCCATAAACGGTATTGTCGTAAATTGTCCAGACATCGATGCCCTGCATGGCAAGTGTGGCGACAACGCCCGCATGGGCGGCTATGGCGTCCTGCCTATAAGCTGATTCATACATGACGGGGGAGCCATGCAACCGGAAATAGGCACGCCTATGCCAGCCGCCCGGTTGCGCCGCAGGCAGCGGGCGGGCGGGATCAGCTGCGACACGGGCAACTTTCTGTCGTTCCAGCATATGCTCGACGTCAGGCCTGAACCAGCTGGCATGCCGTGGTTCCAGCACAATATCGTCCGTAACCGTGGTTTTCAGATCACTAAGGAACCGTTCGGCGCTATCACCGGGATAGGCGAAGCTGGGGGGAAGCTGGACCAGGACAGGCCCGCGTTTACTGCCCAGACCGTCCGTTTCCCCGGCAAAGCGGTCGAGTAGCGCCTGACAGTCCACAAAACGACGTTCATGCGTAATCGCCTTGGGCAGCTTGACGGAAAAACGGAACCCCGGCGGCACGCTGGCCGCCCAGCGTTCATAGGTCGTACGCCGATGGGGCCGGTAGAAGCTGCTGTTGATCTCGACAGCGGAAAAACGTGCGCCATAGCGTTCCAGATGCGTGCCGGATGCAGGAAACCGATCAGCAAGCGCAGATGGGATTGACCAGCCAGCAACGCCAATATGGATGGACATGGCCTGTTTTTCCTCCGTTCGGGACAGCAGGCGGTGAACCGTTCCCCGGACCAGCGGCATCATATTCCCGGAAAATGGTGCGGCAGGGGATAAAAAATGGACAATTCACCGTATCCGCAGGACTGCCCGCGTCAGGCATGGGCATCCAGCCAGTTGCAGATTGCATTGATCACCTGATCTTCAATGCCGAAATAACCATGCGGGGTGAGGGAACCACACTCCCTTTTCGACCGGGTGGCGCCCCCCGCCACCATCAGCACATGCACATCCCTGCTGGCCGTCATGGCGGCTGCGATCTGCCGGGCCGCCGTGGGTGGCGCCACATTGCACCGATCATCGCGATTGGCGACCACAAGGACAGACACGCCTATGTCCTGCGGGCTGGCACTGAATACCGTCTCCCGGCTGCCGCCCATGACAGATACGGATTCCGTCAGCACGACACCGGCAATGCTGCTGGCTGGCGCATGCGCCGCACCATTTACGGCAGCGACTGTTCCCTGACTTGTACCCAGCAGGAAAACAGGGCCCGGTCCCTGCTGGTGCGCAAGGGCGACAAGACCACCCACAACACGCGCATAAGCCGACGATGCGCGATGTCCCCTGAGGTTGGCATGATCGGGTGTATCGGGAATGAGGACGGCGTAGCCGCGCCTGTTCCATAATTCCAGCGTCCGTACGACAAAATTGTCGCCATGGCGGATGCGTCCATCGTGCTCAAGGCCGATGTCACCCGCCCCGCCGGGCAACATGACAATGGTCCCCCGCGGGCTGGTGGGCGCGGCAAAAAGCACACTCAGCCGGTCACCACCATTCAGGGACAGATGGAGAACCCGCCCGTTCCGGCCATGGTCCGCGGCAATGGCGGGCGTGGCCTGACCATTATGGTCCTGCGCGAAAGCCATTGATGGCAGGGCTGCAAGACACAGCAGGATCGCAACCATGGCGCGCGGGGAGACGGAAGAAGGGCGAGCAAAAATCACACCGGACGTCCCCCTGCGTTGCCATCGCGATAGCGCATGTCACATGGTAGCGGGGTATCCGGGCAATGCCCAGCCCCGTCGGGGACACTCGAACCATGGCGCTGCGCCAGGCCCGACCAGATGGATGACATGGCAAAATGTTTTGACATCGCATTGTTCCGCGTGCCAATAAAAGAAACAGCACAGCTTTCCCATCAGTTCGTTCATCAACGGCGGTGAGCGGCAGGAAAACTGCAGAATCGGTCACGACGACACCCGGACGGCCAACGATGGTCCCCGTGCCTGAAGAAGGCGTCTCCATCCATATCGCATGATGGGGACAGGATGCGATGACGTGGACAAAGGATTTCTAAAGGCTGGAAACCCGCGCACCCTGCTCGCGGCATTCCTTTATTTCGATGTCTCCTTCATGGTGTGGGTCCTGCTTGGCCCGCTGGGCATTTCCATTGCCCATGACCTGCATCTGAACGCAGGCCAGAAGGGACTGCTGGTGGCCACGCCCGTTCTGGCGGGTGCGCTGCTGCGTGTGCTTGCTGGCGCGCTGGTCGATCACTTCGGGCCGCGCCGGGTCGCGATTGGCGCCCAGATTCTTGTTATTGCCGGGCTGTTCCTGACATGGCTGATCGCGCCACACAGCTATGGCGCACTGTTTGGGGTCGCACTTGTGCTGGGCGTCGCCGGGGCGTCGTTCGCGATTGCGCTGCCGCTCGCCTCCGCATGGTATCCGCCGCAATATCAGGGCACGGCGCTGGGCATTGCCGGGGCTGGCAATTCCGGCACGGCGCTTGCATCGCTGTTCGCGCCCGGCCTGGCCGTGCTTTATGGCTGGGTCAACGTGCTGGGTCTGGCAACGCTGCCGCTGACCGCCGTGCTGGTCGCCTTTATATTTCTGGCCAGTGAACCGCCGCAGCGTCGCTCCAGTGGCGGCCTGGTGACGTGGCTGCCCGTCCTGCGCAGCGGCGACTGCTGGCTGCTGATGTTCTTTTATGGTGTGACATTCGGCGGTTTTGTTGGGCTTGCCTCGTTCCTGACCATCTATTTCAACGACCAGTACGGCCTGCCGCCCGCCATTGCCGGAAGCTGCACGGCGCTGGTCGTGTTTGTTGGCTTCTTCGTGCGTCCACTGGGGGGCGCCATGGCCGACCGGATCGGGGGCGAACGCGCCCTGAGCATCCTGTTCGCGCTTGCTGTCGCCATCTTTGCCGTGATCGGCTTTGGCCTGCCCACGATCTGGCTGGCTTTCCCGGCCTTTTTCCTGGGCATGCTGGTGCTGGGTCTGGGCAATGGCGCGGTCTTCCAGCTTGTGCCCACGCGTTTCCCCAGCCGGGTCGGTATCCTGACCGGACTGGTGGGCATGAGCGGCGGCGTAGGCGGGTTCTACCTGGCGTCATCGCTAGGGGCCGCGCGACAGGCCACGGGGTCTTACGGCCCCGGCTTCATGGGCTTTGCCGCGGTTGCGCTGGTGGCGTTTGCATGTGTTGGCGTGTGCCGTCGCCGCTGGGCGGCTGAACGCCCACGGATGTCGGCTGAAGCCGATGCGACCGCCTCTTCATAATATCAGATCAGGAACGCATCCCGTGACCTGTATTTCCGACGTGCTCCGGCCCGCTTCGCTTACGGTCGGCTTCACCACCGTTCTTGCCAGCCTGTGTACCGGCCAGGCGGCTCATGCCGACACCGCGCCCGCCGCAGGCGTCATGGCAACCAGCATCCGCCCGACCTCGTCCCATCCGCCTGAAAAGGCGGCCGTCCACCACGTGACACTGCCACACAGCCCCGACTGGGGAGTATTCAATGCCGGAAAGGGGGCCGCGGCCGGTTTCGGGACCGTTGGTGGCTTCGGTCAGGCGCGCTGGGCCGAGGACTGGAGCGACATTGTCAATACGCCGCCTGAACAGCGCCGGAATGACTGGTTCAACCGCCTGAAATACATTCCCCTGACGGACAGGGGTGATATCTGGCTATCCATCAATGGGGAGGAACGGCTGCGCTACGCCTTTGAAAACCAGCCGCAGATGGGAACCGCCGGCAAGACCAACGCCAGCCGCGTGCTGCTGCGCAGCCAGTATGGCGCCGACCTGCACCTGGGCGAACATGTCCGCGCCTATGCCGAGTTCCTGTGGGGCGAAGCCGGGGGATCGAACTATTATGGCTACCAGACCGGGGTACAGCGCGAGCGGCTGGATCTCCAGCAGGGCATTCTGGAGGTGAAAGGCAGAATGCTGGGCGCGCGGATGGGCGTGATCGGCGGTCGCCAGATCTTTCTTGATGCCCCCGTCACCATGCAGTCCGCGCGCGACCTGACCAATGCACAGCAGTCATGGGATGGATTCCGTGGCTATGCGGTGTGGAAATCCTTCCGGCTGGACCTGTTCGATTTCATGCAGACCAACAAGCTGCCGCGCAATGTCTTTGCCGACGGCACGAACTACAACGCCCGGATGTATGGGATCTATACATCCACGGCGCTGCCGAAATTTTCGGTCATGGGGCAGAAAAGCCAGATTTTCGCCGATGTGTTCTTCATTGGCTACCTGTTCAACGGTGCATCGGCGGCGCTGGCCACCACAACGGGCACGCAGGCCGGGTCAACCCGGCGCGACAATATCGGCGCACGTGTGTGGGGGAATGTCGGTCCCTTCGATATCAGCCTGACGGGCGTGTTTCAGGGCGGCGAATTCCGTCCCGCCGGTGGCGGGGCGACACGCCCGGTGCGGGCCTATGCCGTCAACGGGACGCTGGGGTGGACGGCAAAAAACCTGAAGGCGAAGCCATCCATCGCACTACAGGGCGACCTGTTTTCAGGCGGGTCGTATCACAGCAGCGATGGCGCGGTCGGCACATTCGCCACTCCCTATTTCCCGCTGCCGTATTATAATGACGTGACGCTGGCCCTGACATCACAGAACCTGGTCGGTATCGGGCCGGTCATTACGGCAGCGCCACTGGCGAACCTGCACCTCAAACTGCATATACCCGTTTTCTGGCGCGAAAGCACGCAGGACGCGGTATATGGCACCGGCAAGATCTATGGCTGGCGCAACGGCCTGTCTGGCGGGTTCATCGGCACCACGCCCCAGACGCAGCTTGCATGGAACTTCGCGCCCCACTGGACATGGACGCACGATATTGCAGGCTTCGTCGCATCGCAGGGGATGCACCGCGCGGGGGCGAAGGACGGGGCGTTTTACATGCAGACCATGGAATTCAAATTCTGACAGCCGATCGTATGACAGGAGAAACGAACATGACCGGAACGGGAAACATCGTCATCATCGGCAACGGCATGGTTGGCCATTACTGTGCCGAGCAGCTTGTGGCGCATGGACTGCATGAAGACTGCGCGATTCACATTTTTGGCGACGAACCACACCACGCCTATGACCGCGTGCACCTGACCGATTACATGAGCGGACGCGACGCGCTGGCGCTGCGCCTGCATGTGGATGATTTCCACACCTATCACGACCTGACCCTGCACCGTGGCGTCAGGGTGACACGCATCGACCGCGCGGCGCGGATGGTGGAAAGTGCCGAAGGGCTGCTGCCATACGATACGCTGATCCTTGCCACCGGTTCCACGCCCTTCGTGCCGCCGGTTCCGGGCAATACCGGCACGGCGGGGCTGGTCTACCGCACGCTGGATGACCTTGACATGATCCGGGCAGCGGCAGAAGGCGCGTCGCATGGCGTGGTCATTGGCGGCGGACTGCTGGGGCTGGAGGCCGCCAACGCGCTGTCGGGGCTGGGGCTGTCCACGGCCGTTGTCGAATTCGCGCCGCGCCTCATGCCGGTGCAGCTTGATGACGACGGCGGCCAGGCCCTGAAGCAGCGGATCGAGGCACTGGGGATCGAGGTGCTGACATCCCATACCACGCAGCGGATCACCACGGGCGAGACACACCGCCACCGGCTTGTCTTTGCCGACGGCACGTTCCTTGAAACCGATCTGGTCGTGTTTTCCGCAGGCATCCGCCCGCAGGACAGGCTGGCGCGTGACTGCGGGCTGGCCATCGGACCACGCGGCGGCGTCGTGATCGACGGGCAGTGCCGTACGTCCGACCCGGCAATCTACGCAATCGGGGAATGCGCATGCTGGAACGGGCAGGTGTTCGGGCTGGTGGCGCCGGGCTACACCATGGCGCGCACGGTCGCGTCCACCCTGGCGGGGGAAGACGCCGCGTTTACCGGGGCGGACATGTCCACCAAGCTCAAGCTGCTGGGGGTGGATGTCGGCTCGATTGGCGATGCGCATGGCGCGACACCCGGCAGCCGGAGCTACCGCTTCATCGGGGAAGTGGACGGGTCCTACCGCCGCCTCGTACTCTCGGCGGATGGCAGCCATGTACTCGGCGCCGTGCTGGTGGGGGACAACGCCTATTACGACACGATCGTGCAATATGTACAGAACGCCATCAGACCCCCGCCGGACCCGGCGGCCCTGATCCTGCCGCGCGGGGAGGGGGCCGATCTGCTGGGGGCGGACGCGCTGCCGGATACGGCCATGATCTGTTCGTGCCACAACGTGACAAAGGGGGCGATCTGCGCCGCCATCGAGGGGGGCTGCACGGATCTTGCCGGCCTGAAGCAGACCACGAAGGCCAGCACGGGCTGTGGTGGCTGTTCGACCCTGCTCAAGAACGTGTTCGAGACCGAACTCGAAGCGCGCGGCATTACGGTCGACCATAGCCTGTGCGAACATTTTTCCTATACGCGGCAGGAACTGTATTCCCTTGTCCGCGTGCATGGCATCCAGACGTTTGAAGACCTGATGGCGCAGTACGGCAATGGCGGCCTGGGCTGTGACACCTGCAAGCCCGCTGTCGGTTCGATCCTGGCATCGGCCTGGAACAGGCCGATTACGGACCCGCTCTATATCCCGCTGCAGGACACGAACGACACGTTCATGGCCAACATGCAGAAAAACGGCACCTATTCGGTCGTACCCCGCATCGCGGGCGGCGAGATCACGCCGGAGAAGCTGATCGTACTTGGTCAGGTGGCAAAGAAATACGGCCTGTATACCAAGATCACCGGCGGCCAGCGCATCGACCTGTTCGGCGCGCGGCTGGAACAGTTGCCCGATATCTGGGGTGAACTGCTGGAAGCAGGATTCGAGACCGGACAGGCATATGGCAAATCCACCCGGACCGTAAAATCCTGCGTGGGCAGCACATGGTGCCGCTATGGCGTGCAGGACAGCGTGGGCAAGGCGCTGGATCTGGAAAACCGCTACAAGGGCCTGCGTTCACCGCACAAGCTCAAATTCGCCGTGTCCGGCTGCACCCGCGAATGCGCGGAGGCGCAGGGCAAGGATGTAGGCGTGATCGCCACCGAAAATGGCTGGAACCTGTATGTCTGCGGCAATGGCGGCATGCGCCCGCGCCATGCGGAACTGTTCGCGACCGACCTGGATGCCGAAACGCTGGTGAAATATATCGACCGTTTCCTGATGTTCTATATCCGGACGGCGGACAAGCTTCAGCGTACCTCGGTCTGGCGCGAAAACCTTGAAGGCGGGCTGGATTACCTCAAGGACGTCATCATCAACGACAGCCTTGGCATCTGTGCGGAACTGGAACGACAGATGCAGATGGTGGTGGACCGTTACCACTGCGAATGGCGCGATGCGCTGACGGACCGTGAAAAACTCAAGCGGTTCCGTACCTTCGTCAATGACAGCCGTCCCGATCCGAACATCCGCACCATACCCGAACGCGATCAGGTCCGCCCGGCAGATAACCTGCCGGAAACCACGCCATCGGCCGGGCCGGCAGACTGGACCGAACTGTGCGGACACGATGATCTGGTGGCCATGTCCGGGGTCGTGGCGTGGCATGATGGCGACCAGATCGCCCTGTTCTACCTGCCCGCGACGGAGGGGGAGGGCGCGCCCGCCCGGGTCTATGCGATCGACAATCACGACCCGTTTTCGAACGCCAACGTGCTCGGGCGCGGCATCATGGGCGATCTGAAGGGACAGGTGGTGGTGGCCTCGCCGCTGTACAAGCAGCATTTCCGCCTGGAGGACGGGCAGTGCCTGGAGGACCCCGCCGTACGGCTGCGGACATGGGACGCCCGCGTGGAAAACGGAAAGGTGGAGATCCGCGCCAAAACGGTTGCAGCGCCGCCGGAACCCGTATCGGCCTGACCCCATGGCGCGGGAGGACATCCGCACTGTCTGCCCCTATTGCGGGGTGGGCTGTGGGGTCATACTGGAAGTGGAAAACGACCGCATTGCAAAGGTGCGGGGCGATGGCGCGCACCCTGCGAATGGCGGCCGCCTGTGCACCAAGGGCAGTTCGTGCGACCGGCCGCTCCTGTCCGACCAGCGCCTGCGCCACGCCGCCATCCGCCCCCGGCGCGGGGAACAGGCCGCGCCTGCGGGCGTGCAGCAGGCCATCGACGCTACGGCCGCACGGCTGCGCGCCATCCTTGACGAACATGGGCCCGACGCCATCGCCTTTTACGTATCGGGGCAGATGTCGCTGGAGGCGCAGTACCTGATCAACAAACTGGCCAAGGGGTTTGTCCGCAGCCAGCATATTGAATCCAATTCCCGCCTGTGCATGGCCGCGGCAGGCACAGGCTACAAGCTGTCCCTTGGCGCCGACGCCCCGCCGGGCAGTTATGAGGATTTCGACCGCACCGACCTGTTTTTCGTCATTGGCGCCAACATGGCCGACTGCCATCCGATCCTGTTCCTGCGGCTGATGGACCGCAAACGGGCAGGTGCGCGGCTGATCGTGGTTGACCCGCGCCGGACGGCCACGGCGGAAAAGGCCGACCTGTACCTGCCGATCCGCCCCGGCACGGATCTGGCGCTGCTCAATGGCCTGCTCCACCTTCTGGTCAAAAACGATGCGATCGACAGGGACTTCATCGCCCGGGCCACGACAGGGTGGGAGGCGATGGAACCCTTTCTGGATGAATACGCCCCCCAGGCCGTGGCCGAAATCACCGGCCTGCCGGTTGAGGACATCCTGACCGCCGCGCGCTGGATTGCGGAGGCCGGGGAGTGGATGAGCCTGTGGACCATGGGCCTGAACCAGAGCATTGCCGGCACATGGAACACCAACGCACTGTGTAACCTCCATCTCGCTACCGGGGCCATCTGCCGACCCGGTAGCGGGCCGTTTTCGCTGACCGGGCAGCCCAATGCCATGGGCGGGCGCGAGATGGGCTACATGGGGCCGGGCCTGCCGGGGCAGCGCAGCGCATTGGTGCCAGCGGACCGCGCCTTTACGGAAGAACAGTGGTCGCTGCCCCCCGGCACCCTGCGCGACACCGGAGGCAATGGCGTGATTGCCATGTTCGAGGCGATGGAACGCGGTGACATCCGGGCATGCTGGGTCATCTGCACCAACCCCGTCGCCACCGTTGCCAACCGCCGGCATGTGGTCCGGGCGCTGGAAGCGGCAGACTGCGTGATCGTGCAGGACGCATTCGCGGATGGCGAGACGACGCGCTTTGCCGATATCGTGCTGCCCGCCGCCCTGTGGGCCGAAGGGGATGGCGTGCAGGTCAATTCCGATCGTACCATGACCCTTGCGCGCAGGGCAGTGCCACCACCGGGCGAGGCGCTGCCGGACTGGGACATCATCGCCCGCGTGGCGCGGGCCATGGGGTTTGCGCAGGATTTCGCCTTCACCTCCGCCGCCGAGGTGTTTGCCGAAGCCAGCCGGTTCAGCAACCCGAAAACCGGCTATGACATTGCAGGCGTCAGCCACGCGCGGCTGCGCAACGGCCCGGTGCAGTGGCCCGCGCCCGCAGGCGACACGCAGGCCCGGCATCCGATCCGGTACCTGTCCCCCGACGGGACCGGCCCCGTCTTCGCCACGCCGGATGGAAAGGGGGTCTTTTTCGCCCGGCCGTGGATGCGGCCGGATGAATGGCCGGATGATGAATTTCCCTTCGTGCTGAACAGTGGCAGGCTACAGCACCAGTGGCATACGCTGACCAAGACCGGGCGCGTGGACAGCCTGAACCGCCTGAACCCCGGTCCCTTTGTGGAAATCGCCCCGCCCGACGCCCATGCGCTTGGCCTGACGCAGGATGATCGCGTAAGGATCACGTCGCGACGGGGACAGATCGTCCTGCCGGTCCAGATTTCCGCGCGGGTACGGCCCGGCACCTGCTTTGCCCCGTTTCACTGGAATGACCGTTTCGGGCCGGACCTGACGGTCAATTCCGTCACACCGGACACCGTGGACCCGATTTCGCTACAACCCGGCTTCAAGCTCTGCGCGGTGGCGCTGGAACGTGTGGAACAGGCCGCAGGCCCGGCCGCCGATGATGTGAAACCAGTCAGGAAAGGAGAGTCCGCCATGATGCTGCGCGCCCTTACCAGCCATCTTGGCCTGGCGCGGCCGGACCAGTCCGTCGCCGCAACCCTGCCAGATGAGGGACGGGCATGGCTGTCCGGATTCCTCGACGGGCTGGAAATGGCCCCGCCGGGCGCAGGGGAAGTACCTGTTCTGCCCGCATCGGCGCCACTGCCGGCACAGGCGCGCGCACGGATCAGCGGCATCCTCGCGGGCCTGTACAGTCGCATGCAGCCGGCTGGCGGGACCGTGCCGGAAACGCCTGCGGCCGCCGCGCCGGGTATCAGCGTATGGTGGGCATCCCAGACCGGGCGCGCGGAAGGGCTGGCCGCCACGATCGTTGGCTGGCTGCGCGAGGCCGGCCACATGGCGGAAGGAAAATGCCTTGATGCATTCGATGCGGACACCCTGCCTGCGGGTCCGGCGCTGTTCGTGGTGTCCACCTTCGGTGACGGGGACCCGCCGGACTGCGCCGCTCCGTTCTGGGACATGTTGCGCGAACGGCAGGCCCCCATGCCCGACCTGACATTCGCCGTGCTGGCACTGGGGGATTCCTCCTATGCCAGTTTCTGCGGCTTCGGCCGGGCGCTGGACGGACGCCTGCGGGAACTGGGGGCGACGCCATTCGTGGAACGCGTGGACTGCGAACCTGATTTCGAGGATACGGTCGAAACATGGCGGGCGACCATGCTCACGGCCCTTGCGCAGGCAAGAACCGGCGGACAGACTGCCATGCCCGCCACACCCGCGCTGGCGGACGCGCCATCCCCCCCGGCGTCCGGCACGCGGGAAGCCCCCGTCATGGCCCGGCTGTCCATCAACGAACGCCTGTGCGCCGCAGGCTGCGACAGGGACACGCGGCGCATCGGCCTGGATGTAAGCGGAACGGAACTGAACTGGGCCCCGGGGGATGCGCTGGGCATATGGCCCAGCAACCCGGCAGCCCATGTGGAAACGGCCCTGCGCGCGCTGCGCCTGCCGGAAGATACGCCCGTCGTGCTGCGTGGCTGTGGAACGGTGGGGCTGCACGAAGCCCTCACGCGCCATTTTGACCTGAGCCGTCCCAACCCGGCCATGCTGGCGGCACTGGGTGGCCGTGCGCCGGGTTTCCTGCCCCATCTGCTGAACGACGCATCGCTGTCGGTCACGGCGCAGGACATACCGGGCCTGTTCCGGCGCATGCAGCCGCGGCTTTACTCGATTGCCTCCTCGCCACACGCATCCGGGCGGGTGGTGGAACTGACGATGGGGGTCAGCCTTACGCCATGGCCGGGCGTATGCTCGAACTGGCTGGCGGGGCTGGACGATGGGGCGGACGTGCCGGTTTTCATTCAGCCCACCACGCATTTCCGGCTGCCAGCGGATGATGGCGCCGCCATGATCATGATCGGCCCCGGCACCGGCATCGCACCATTCCGGGGGTTCCTGCAGGAACGCGCGGCGCGGCGGTCTGCAGGCCGGAACTGGCTGTTCTTCGGGGAACGCCACGCGGCGGAAGGCTTCTACTATCATGATGAACTGGACGCCTTCGTGTCGGGTGGGGTGCTGACGCGCCTGGATACCGCCTTTTCACGCGATCAGCCCGAACGGGTGTACGTGCAGGACCGGATGGAGGCCGCAGGCGGCGAACTGTGGGACTGGCTGCGGGATGGAGCCTATGTCTATGTCTGCGGTGACGCGACCCGCATGGCGCGGGATGTTGATGCGGCACTGCGCCGGATCGTGGCCCGTCACGGCGACCTGTCATCCGGCGATGCGGATGCATTCGTAAGCAACCTGACGCGCGAAGGCCGCTATCTGCGTGATGTGTACTGATGCGTGAGGACATGTCACCCGGTACGCGCCTGAAGGTGCTGGTCGCGGACGAAAATCCCCGCAGGGGCCATGCCCTGTCGGAGGCGCTGCACGCCGATGCGTCACTGGATGTCCTGACCGTTCCCCCCGGTACGGCGCTGGTCGATGCGGTGCGGGCCTGTCGGCCCGATGTCGTGCTGGTCGACATGAACAGGGCCGACCGTGACGCGCTGGACAGCATTCGCGCCCTGTCCTGTTCAGCACTGGAACGCCCGGTCGCCCTGTTCGTGGATGAGGACGATGTGGAACTGATGGAGACAGCCTTCGATACGGGCATATGTTCCTACAATGTGCTTGAAGCACTGCCCCGTGATGTAAAGCCGCTGCTACGTGCCGCCATCGCGCTGTATGCCCGCTTCCGCCGCACGCGCGACGAACTGACCGAAGCGCAGCGTGTCCTTGCCGAGCGCAGGATCATCGAACAGGCGAAGAGATGTTTCATGAAAAACGAAAAAACCAGCGAAGCGCAGGCCTATCGATGGCTCCAGCGCCAGGCCATGCAGACATCACGTCGCATTGCGACCGTCGCAGGGGAGTATCTGGCATCGCACAAAAAGGATGAGGCATCATGAACACATCGTTACGGATCGGCGTGCTGAAGCTGGCTGACAGCGCACCGGTGATCATGGGGCGGCAGCAGGGCATTTTTGCCCATCATGGTCTGGAGACCGAAATCGTCGTCTCCCCATCCTGGGCCAACATCGCCGATGGCCTGGCATGGAACCGGCTGGATGCCGCCGTCATTTTCGCGCCGCTGGCCATGATGACCGCGCTCGGGCGGCGCGGGCATGATACGGGGCTGCGCCCGCTGGGCCGGATCAGCCGTGGCGGCAACACGATCATGCTGCGCGGCGTCAACCCGGTGGAAGGGGCATGGAATGCCGGCCGCCAGGGACGGCAGGCCTTTGACCTGTGGTCCGCGACCATCGGGCGGAAGCCACGTATTGCCGTCGTGCACATGTATTCCACCCATCTTCTCATCCTCCGGCGTTTCCTGAATATGATTGATGTCAGCATGGAGGATGAGATCGACCTGTCGGTCATGCCCCCGACCGACATGATCCATGCCCTTGCGGAAAACGCGATTGATGGCGGCTGTGTCGGTCCGCCATGGGGCACCGAGGCGGAACAGCTCGGGCTTGCCTTTCGCGTGGGCGGATCAGCCACCGTCCTGCCCGGCCATGTTGAAAAGATCATTGTCGCATCGGGAAAACTGCTGTCTTGCGATGCAACGGCCCGCCGCATGTCGCATGCCCTGCGGGACGCGATTGCGTTCTGCCAGCAGCCGGACCACCACGCGGACATCGCGCGCGCACTGGCAGCCCCCGTCGCGGCGGGCGGGCTGACCTTGCCGCTGGCGGCCACGGACGCCATTCTGCCCGGTGGGGACGCGCGCGAATGCGTTACCTTCGCCGGGGGCAGCCTGCTGCCGTCCGACCTTGACTGGATCATAAGCGATATGACGGCGCTGGGATGGGTGGACGATGCCGAGCATCAGATGCTCATGCGCTGGATCGGTCCCATACCCGCCGATCCCCCCCATGCCTGCGCACGGTCACTGTGAACCACGCGGGGGAGGGAAACCGTGCTGTTCAATTTCGAAATGGACTTTGCCCTGTCGTTACGCTGCGTTCCCATGATCGTACGCATGAAGCTGGACCTGTGCGGGGTAAAACTCAGCCTGCGTCAGTGGAGCCGCTTCACCCGGCAGGACAGGCAGGCACTGGTGGACCGTCCCGCCGCCACGCCGCCAGAATGGACCGCGTACCGGTCGTTCCTCGTGCACCTGATCAGGACCCGGGCAGGGGAAGAGCCAAAACTGCTTCCACCCGCCCGGACCGAAACATGGCAGCTGGCTGATGGCGTGCCCGATGCGATCAGGCTGAAAGCGCAATCCAGCGGGTTGCGGGCACCTACGCCCGAACAGTGGAGGCACCTGTCCTGCCTGCAGCGTTTCGCGCTGGTCAAGCTGACGCGGCCGGGCCATGAAAACCAGAATTTTGGACCGGCATTACGGGAATTTCTTGATACGGATGCATGACGGATGCCACCCGTTTCAGACAGGCGGCTTATGAAACATCCCGTAAACCTGCTGGATGTTTCTGGTAAAGCCTGTTTCACGTCCCCCCGGAAAACATCGCCTTCGTGGAAAACGGCGACACCCGGAAACGTTCCATGTTCCAGAAAGCCTGCCTGTCACGTCAGAAGCTGGTCATGCCTGTTCATCAAAACCATCGGCAAGCATGTTTGTCAGTGTATCCGCCATGAAATGAAACTGCTCCGTGCGCATGATCGTGGCGTCGCGTGGCCGGGGGAAGGGGACGTCAACCTCGTGGGCGATGCGGCCGGGGCGGGGCCTGAGCACGATGATACGATCCGCAAGGAACAGGGCCTCCGCGACATCATGCGTGATCAGCAGGGTGGTGATCTGCTGCGTGCTCCACAGCCGCATGAGCTCAAGGTTCATGCTGCGGCGCGTGACGGCATCCAGCGCGCCAAAGGGTTCATCCAGCAGCAGGACTTCTGGCGAAAGCACCAGCGCACGCGCAATGGCCGCGCGCTGGCGCATGCCGCCGGAAAGCTGGCCGGGTCGTGCATGGGCAAAATCCGCCAGCCCGACCCGCCGGATCAGGTCGTCCACCCGTGCCTGATCGACCGGATGCCCGGCCAGGCGGAAGGGCAGGCTGATGTTCGCCGCGATCGACAGCCACGGCAGCAGGGCCGCATCCTGAAAAGCGACACCCAGACGATGCGCGCGCGACAGTTCGGCAGGCGCCACACCTTCCACCCGGATCTGTCCCGCGCCGGGCGTGTCCAGTGCCGCGATCAGGCGCAGGATCGTGCTTTTCCCGCAACCGCTCGGCCCCAGCAGCGCGACGAATTCACCTTCCCGGATGGCAAGGGAAATGTCGTCCAGCGCCAGAATGCTCCGGCCGTCATTCAGCTGGAACGTCTTGGAGACATGGCTCAGCTCGATTGCCGGGACGCGCTGCATCAGCTCTGGACCATCGCGTCAAACCTTTCCATGATCCTTGCCCTGCGTTCATTCACCCTTGCGCGCAGGGCCTCGATATCGATGTTGAGCAGCCTGCGGTCACGCATCACCACCGCGCCGTCGATAATGACATCGCGCACATCCCGCCCGACCACGCAATGCGCCGCAAGGAAAAGCGGGTCCATCGACCCCATGTGATCAAGGTCGGATGTCTCCACCAGGATCAAGTCCGCACGGCGCCCGACCTCCAGACAGCCCAGTTCGTCCCCCATTCCCACGGCGCGCGCGCCGCCACGTGTCGCGATCCTGAGCAGGTCTTCCCCGGACATGGGAACACGCTGGTGATAGGCATGGCCAATGGCCGCGGCCTGACCGACCCGTGCGGCATGGGCGACCTGAAAGAGGTCGAGCGTAAAGGCCGAGGCCGCGCCATCGGTTCCCATTCCGATATCCACCCCGCGCCGCCACATTTCCTGCAGGCGGGGCACGCCGATCCCGTAATTGCCAAAGGCGCAGTGGCAGGCAGACATCCGGTGCGTGGCGTAAAGGTCAACTTCCTCGGCAGACAGGATGACCGAATGGGCGCAGTGCAGGTGTGGCCCAAGCGCGCCAAGGTCGTTCAGGTATTCGGTGGGGCGCTTGCCGTGCTGTTCCAGCGCGTAATCCACCTCATACGTGCCTTCAGCCAGATGGGTATGGATTTTTACGCCGTGGGCGCGTGCCGCATCCGCCATGCCTGCGATCAGCGTGGGACTGCACACGATGATCTGGCGCAGCGACATCCATGCCCTGACCCGGGCGTGATCGCGCCACCGTTCAACCAGGGCGATGTTCCTGGCCAGGGCCTCGTCCGTCGTCATCATCATTGATGGCGGCATGTCCCTTCCTGCAAAACTGGTGTTCAGGTCCGATGTCGTCAGGGCGACAAAACCGCGAATGCCGGTTTCAACCGCCGCCCGGGCCATTTCATCAGGGTGGGGGCCACCGGCTTCGGCAAAACAGGTCGTGCCGCACATGATCATGTTGGCATAGGCCAGCAGGCCGCTCAGATAGATGTCTTCGGGATCGAGAAGGGCCTCGAACGGAACATAATAGTTTTTCCATGGCGGGTTGCGCAGCGGGCCGAGGCGGCTCATCTCAGCCAGCTTGCCGCGCAACAGCTGCTGCGCGGTATGGACATGCGCATCGATCATGCCGGGCATGGCGATCCGGCCCCGTCCGTCAATCACGGTCGTGGCGGCAATGTCGCCAATATCGGTCCGGGAACCGACATGCGCCAGCCGGCCGTTGCTTATGACGATGACGCCATCACGAATGACGTCCCCGGCATCGTTCATTGTTACGATATCGCATCCATGGATGACGATATCCGCCTGAGAGGGAAGCGCCATGTCAAATTCCTTTAAAGGCTTCGGGAACAACCGTGAAATCGGCAATCCGGTCGATATCGGGCAGGGCCGTGCGCCCCGCCGCGCGGGCGGCGGCATACATCGGCCCGGCCATCATGTCCCGATCGAGGGAGAGAAGCGGGCGCGACGGCATGCCGCGATAATGGGTGAAGGGGATCTGGCTCCTGTTCTGCAGGATCTGCTGGTCAAGGTCGAAGCCGTAATCCTCGCCATATTTTTCAACCACCAGACGGGCAGCGACCGCGGGATCGGTTTCGTTGAAGGTCCACCCCTGTATCAACGCACGCAGGAAGGCCACGACGCGGGGCCGGTTCTGCGTAAGGTAGGCGCGGGTCGTCACCAGAAGGGCGGCAGGGGTGACGAATCCCAGATCGGCGAAATTCGTGAAAATGAAGTCCCTGTCCTGTTTCAGGCCCATCATTTCAAGCGTGAGCTTCTGGTTGGTATCGAACCCCACGAACGCGTCGCCCTGCCCGTCAAGCAGCGGATCGGGGGCAAAACCGGCCGGGACGAAGGTCCATTGCCGGGGCAGGCCCGCAATGGCGAGCACGGCATTGATTGATGTCGTCTCGTTAACGCCCTGTGCAAGGATGCGCAGGCCAAGCAGGTCGCGCGGCACACGCACGGGGTGGGCGGGCAGTGAAATGACCCCGAGCGGATTGCGGGGCATTTCGGTGCCGAGTATCACAAGGTCATTGCCACGTGCGACCGCATCCAGAAACGGCAGCCATGACATGTAGGACAGGTCGGCCCGTCCCGCCGCCAGCATGACGGCCGGGTCTGGCGCATTGGGGCCGCCCGCTGTCCATGTGACATCCAGCCCCTGATCACGGAAAAACCCGCGATCAAGGGCAATCCATTCGCCTGCGTACTGGACATTGGCAATCCAGCCGAGCTTCAGCCTGACAACTGGCAGGGACGGGGTTTCGGCTGCCCGTGTGGAACCGGGTGCCGCAGCACAGCACAGGGCAAGGCTGGCGAGGAACGATCTTCGATGCCATTTCATGCCATGACCTCCGTATGCTGTCCCGGCCTGCCCCGAAACATGTCACGCAATTTTTTTCCTGATGAAAAAATGTTACTTTATTTTCCAAATGAGCGTCAACGTGTAAATTATGTTACTGACATGATGGATGCAGGTCGCTATCATCGTTTCTTGCAAGTTATGATTCCAATGCAGGCCACGCCACGCATTGCCACGTTTTCCCGCCGACTGTTCATATCCTGAGAGGGAGGGTGCGACATGCCCGTCCAGTATTCACGGAAGCGTAGCACGGGAACGAAACACAGGGGTGATGGCGCAGGCCACACGATCCTGCGATCCCGCCACGGACACGCCCCGATACATCGCCGCGGTGCGACAGCATGAAATACGTCACCCACTTCCGCGCAGCCATCACTGCGGCCGTCGGGTTCGCGGTTATCCTGGTCCTGTGGCAGGTTATCGGGAGTGCAAAACTGCTTGGCCCGACCTTTCCGCCACTGAGCAGTGTCATCGCCAGCCTTACGGTGCCATACCGCCGGCATCTCTATATCCGTGCAGGTCTGGCAACGCTTTCGACAGCGGCATGGGGATATGGCATCGGGCAGGCAGGGGGGCTAGCAGCCGCGCTGTTCGGGCATCTCCTGCCTTTTTCCCGGGCCGGGCTGGACCGGCTGGCAAGCGTTATCCATGCCATACCCATGATCGCGCTGGGGCCGCTGTTCATGGCCGTGCTGTCCCCTGTCTGGGCCGGGACGGCCATCGCCGCGATCGGGGTCTTTTTCGTCTCCTACATCGCAGGCTGTACTGCGATTGAGTCGGCCGCGCCAACGCATAGGGACCTGTTCCAGATATTCGGCGCGTCCCCCCTGCGCAGGCTGTGGCTGCTTGATGTCCCGTCCGCCCTGCCGGCACTGGTAACCGGATTGCGACAGGCCGTGCCAGTGGCTTTCCTGGGCACCATACTGGGCGAATGGTTCGGCTCCGCCCATGGTCTTGGGCTGCTGATCCTCAGCGCGATGGAAAACTTCCAGATCGCCCTGCTGTGGAGCACGGTCATCCTGTGCTGTGGGCTGTCACTCATCATTTTTGTCCTGCTTGGCTATGTCGAACGTATCGTGGGACGGCATTACCGATGAAACGTTTCCTTGCGCGCTGGTGGGGGCCGTGCCTGCTGCTGCTGGTCTGGCAGGTCGGGGTGCAGGCCAGCGGGGTCAACCAGATCGTCATGCCGCACCCCATGGCTGTCCTCATGGATATGGCGTCCAACCCGCTGGTTTATGGCCGCGCCGCGGCAGGGACGCTGCTGGTCGCCGTTCCGGGCCTTACGGCGGGACTGGCGATGGGGGGCATGCTGGCGCTGCTGTGCCAGTTTTCCGCAGTCATGGAATATCTGCTGACGCCACTTGCAATGATGCTGTCTTCCATCCCGGTTGTGGCCATCATTCCTGTTCTGTCGCGCCTGTTCGGGTATCACATGACAACGCTGATCATCATCGTGGCCATCATCTGTTTTCTGCCTGCCTTCGTATACATGCACGCGGGACTGCGGTCGGTTCCGGCGGGCAGTCTGGATGTCTTCAGCGTATTCGGGGCTGGCGCGCGGGCACGGCTGCTGCTGCTTCGACTGCCAGCATCCGTGCCATCCTGTATGACAGCCCTGCGTATCGCGGCCCCGACCGCGATCCTGGCGAGCCTGACCGCCGAATATCTTATGCAGACAGGGGGGCTGGGTGCGCTGTTCCGTATTACAACAGCCGAATTCCGGTCCGAACGCGCCTTCGGGTGCAGCCTTGTGGCGATGGTGCTGTCGGTCTGCTGTTTCTTTCTGGCCCTGCATGCCGAACGGGCCGTAACCCGGCGCTGGCGATAGGAAAGGGGACGTGATGCACATCACGGTTGTGGCTGACCTGAAAACAACGCTGGGCGAAAATCCGTTATGGGATGCCGATACGCAGCGCATCTTCTGGGTGGACAGCCTTGGCAGGCGCCTGTTTCGCGCGACAGCCGATGGACAGGAAATCCGGGCATGGGATTTTCCCGCCAGCATCGGTTCAATGGCGTTACGTCATGGGGGCGGGGCGGTTGTCGCATTGCGCACGGGGGTCTTCATGCTGGATTTCCACACCGGCGCCCTGACCCGCGTGGTGGATCCCGGACATGACCGGGCACACCTGACGCTGAATGACGGCAAGGTTGACCGGCAGGGCCGGTTTATCTTCGGCTCCATGGTTGTCGATGCGGCGGAAAATCGTTTTGCCGCACTGTACCGCCTTGATACCGACCTGTCATTACACCGGCTGCGTGGCGGGATTGGTGTCAGTAACGGGCCATGCTGGAGCCCCGATGGGTGCCGTTTCTATTTCTCCGACAGCCATTCGAACGAAATGATGGTGTACGATTACGACACGGCTGAAGGCGCCCTGTCGCGCGGGCTGCCTTTTGTCACCCTGCCGTGCGACGGGACCGGCAGGCTTGATGGTGCCTGCGTCGATGCCGAAGGCTGTGTCTGGAGCGCGCATTGTGGCGCGGGGCAGATCGTGCGTTACCAGCCCGACGGCACCATTGACCGGGTCATCCAGATGCCAGTGCGGCGTGTGACCAGCGTTGCCTTTGGCGGGGCAGGACTGGGCATCCTGTTTGTCACATCCATGGCGCATGGCCTGCAGCCCGACGCGGTGGCCGACCACCCTCTGCGGGGGGCCCTGTTTGCCGTGCATGGCCTTGGCGTGACGGGCATGGCCGAACCCCGTTTTGCCGGTTGAGCCTGTTTCCCCATGATTTTGCAAGTCGCGCGGAAAAAACGACTACAGTGCGGAAACCGGGTTTCATGAAGAAGGAGAGTTGCCACGACGCGCAATGCGCTGCAGAAAACATCCCCTAGGCGCGTATTCACCGTCTGTATGCGTCCGCCCTGCCTGCCATGTCCCATCCATTGCGGGAGGGAATGGGGCTGGATGAAATGATGATAAGGCCAAGTCAGGATACTGCCGAATGCAGCCACCCACATCCCTGCCACCACACAGCCCCATGGCGGAACGGATTGCCCGCGTCTATCCGGATCTTACGCAGGCGCTCAGGGATCTTGCCGATTTCGTGGTGGATGAGCCCATCAACGCCGCACGCCTGAGCATTCATGACATTGCAGCCCATGTCGGCGTTTCGACCGCAACCGCCAACCGGCTGGCGCGTGCGCTGGGATTTTCCGGCTATGCGGCATTCCGGGCGGAACTGATCCGCAGTTTTGAATCTGCTTTCGTGCCGGTTGACCGCCTGATCAGGAACCTGAATGGGCGTTCGAACGCGCTGGAAGTCATGGCCGCCTCCCTGCAAGAAGACGTACGCAATATCGAGGCGACAATACGCGGACTGTCCGCAGAGGGCTGCAGTCATGCCGTCCAGGCCATCCTTACGGCACACCGCATTTATGTGGTTGGCATGGAGAATGGCAGTCATCTTGCGGCCATGCTGTCCAATGGCCTTGATATCTACCGTGGCAATATTGATTCCGTTGGCATTACGGGCGGCGGGGCTACTGCTGCGCGCAGGGTGCGCCGGTATGGCAGCCGGGATCTGGTCATTGCGGTGGCCTTTCCCCGTTATATGGCTGACACGATCACGGTCGCACGGGATGCGCGGGCACAGGGCGCGCGTGTCATGGCGATTACCGACAGCCCGGCTTCACCACTGGCGGCCCTGACCGATCTTGTCCTGTATGTCACGGCAGAGCGCCAGTTCGCCGCCAATTCGGATGCAAGCGTCCTGGCAATGATGGAGGCACTTTGCGCGGCAGTTGCCCACAGCACGCGCGGCGCGGTGGATTCCGCCAACAAGTACACACGCACGATCCTGCGTTGGCTCGATATGGATTCACGTCCCGGCAATTCCGGCAACCCCAGGCGGACGACCACGACACGGAAATAAACGAACGATTACATCACAATACAATATTCATATCCGTGGAAGCTGCTTTTTCAGAACAGAATTCTGTCCTGACGCTTTGTGAAAACAGCTGTACCAAAAACTTTCATAAAGTTTTCAGGACATTTCACAGACAGACGCCCCGGAAGGGTCTGCCTGTGAATCTGGTGAAGTCAAAATATAAACGACAACCTATTTTCCTGTTGTCGGTCCTGCGTGTTCTTATGCCCGGAAGCAATGTCTTCCTGATCCATGCGCATAAATATCAATCGAACCAAATATATTCCTGTGCCGGACGGAAAGCCTGATCCTGTTCAGGCTTTCCGTCCTCTGGCTTCAGAAACCTGTCGACACCGTCACCATCGCGGCAAAGGTACTGGCGACGTAATAGGCTGGCGAGTTCTGCGCGACTGTCTGACCATTGGCCGCCGTCGTCTGATAGGCGTTGGTGGTTACGGCTTCCACGCCTGACAGATAATGGAAATCACCAAGGTTGTAGATGTTCAGCTGGATCTGGGGATGCTTGAGATACCAGACGTTTTTCAGGCGATACCCAAGCGTCAGGTCAAGCTGGCCATGGGCGGGCAATGCCTCCGTATTCATTTCGTCGGCCCACTGTTTGCCAGTCCAATGGTAACGCAGGCTGCCGAAGATATGGCCATCATCATAGTTCAGTGCCGCGTTGACCATCCATTCGGGGGCCAGAACGGATGTTTTACCCTTCGTATGGATTGTCGATATGGCCCCGTTTTCGGTTACGGCCGTCACATCATTATCTTCTGACGCATGCAGGTAAGATGCGGAAACGTAAGGCGAGAAGTGGTGCCATGGGCGCGTGCTGAATTCCATGTCCGCACCGCGCAGCGTATTGCCGCCACCGTTCAGGGTGGTCTGGTAGGCGACGGTATTCGAACCGCTACCCATATTGATCACCGAGTTGAGGTTACGGTTCGTAATATTGATATTATACAGCGATACGGCAAAATTCAGCAGCGAACCGTAATGGCGGAAGCCCAGTTCTTCCGTAATGGCATATTCGTTCTTGGTATTATACCCGCCCGGATAACCCGTTCCATCCCACGGGTTGTTATAGAACCCCGTAAAGTAGGTGGAAGCCGACGGCATCTTGAAGTTTGTCGTGCCGGAAAGATAGACCTGATCATGCTGGTTGATCTTGAAACTGGCCGATACGCGCGGTTCCGGCACGGCGGTATTCATGCCGACGCGATAGGGGAAGTCGGAACTGGACCCCGCGCCAGGCAGGTTGTTGGTGCCGCCACGGTTGACAATGACTTCACGGAAACCGGCACTCAGTTTCAGCCTGTCATGAAGATATGATGCCGAATCACCGAAGTAGATGCCGTTTGTCTGCGTGATCAGGTGGTAGTTCACCCCATACAGGATGTTCCCGCCCGATGTACGCAGCTTGCCGCTGCCCCACACGCTGTTGGGCGATCCGTCCGTTCCGTACTGGGAATATGTCTCGCTTTCATAGTCATCGTTATAATCATACCACCAGCCAAGGGTCAGCTTGTTGTGGCGATCGGCCTTGAAGTCCACCGATGCATTGATGCCGGGATGGAATTCGATTTCCGTATAATACGCCTGTCCATTGAAATAACCGTCAGACGTCTGGCCCGGATAGGGAAGGGCGATGGACTGCCCCGGATAGGCCTGCGACACGGTTTCCGACCCGGTATAGAATGTCGATGCCGTCCCGGGGAAGGACGAACCATAGCCGCCGCCGCCCGCACCATAATAGAAGTACGGCGATACATGCAGTTTCCAGCGATCCGACAGCTTGAAATGCATGGGCATGACAAGGATCAGGTTGCTCCATCCCCCTTCCGAACTTTTCCAGTAGGAAGATGGGTCGGATTTGTCACCTGTATACTCGCTCAGGCCCTTGATGCCGCCCTGTTGCCAATCCGCCATACTGGGGTTGGTATAACCGGGCGTGTTGTTTTCGTTATAGGCCTCGACAAAGCTGACCGAGTTTCCATCACCCCATTCCTTGACGAATTTGGAATCGATATGACGGCGCTGGCCCGACCCGTACCCACGCCATACATCCCATGTCGCGTTGGAATAGGAGATATAGCCACGCAGGCCGGTATTGCCGATGTCGCCTGTTTCCAGGCGGATGAATTCACGGTTCGTGCGGTGCGAACCATATGAATAATCCACCAGGCCGCCATAATGGTGGGAGGGGTTGATCGTCTTCACGTTCATCGTGCCGGCCGTGGCGTTCGCCAGCGGCGCATTGATGTCCGACTGCCCCTGTGAAAGCTGCACTTCCTGATAGTTTTCGGTATCGCCCCATTCCGTTGTATACGGGGTATAGGTGTCAACGTCCGCGATCGGCGCGCCTTCATACAGGTACCCGATTTCAGACTGCTGCATGCCACGGACATTGATCGATGTGGCATCGGACAGCCCGAACGGATCGGACGACGCAATATTGGCACCCGGTGCAAACTGCAGCATCTGCGCCGCCGATGTGGCAGGCGCCAGCTTCGAAATGAAATCACGGCTGACCGTGGTCTGGGACTTGGCCTCGGTCTCACGGTGCATCAGGCCACCGCCCATCGCCCGGCCGGTCACGCCGTCGGCGCTGACGCCGCTGCTGGTGACACGGATATGTTCCGCCGCAGGCGCAGCCTGAACGCCGTTTACGGGCGTCGCGTCAGTCGCCGGTTTTGCTTTCGCGGCGGCCGTGGACGCATGGGGCGCGCGACCAGTGGCGCGCGCATGTGAAGCCACGGTTGCCGTCTGGGCGCTGGAGGGTGCGCTCTCCACCATTCCGACCGTGGACAGGGCGGTACTGGCCGCCAGAATTTTTGTAATACGCCAGCTGATCAATGGTTTTACCCTTCGCTGATAACGGCCACTTGATTATGATTTCGTAACATATCAGTCAGGTTCGGTTTACTTAAGGCAAAAGTTGACCATCCGTACGACATTTTTGGGTATGATGCATTTATACAACATGTTTTGTATACAACACGATCTGGACCTAGCCTGTTTGCGCCCCGGAATCCATGCTAACTGCATCATGCGATACGAACCCGACAGAAAAGTAGAGCAAGCGCCATGTCTGTGAATCCATCCATCCTGGTAGGGGACCCCGCCCCATGGTTTGTGCAGCAGGGGTCCGACGCACATGGCGACTATCATTTCGACAAGGCTGCCGGACGTTACAGTGTCCTTTTCTTCTTTCATTCCGGAATGGAATCGGATGTTACGTCCAGCCTTGAACGCCTGGCCGCCCACGGTTCGCGTATTGACGGCGTCCATACCCTTTTCTTTGGCGTTACGAACGACCCGCAGGACAGGGAACGGCTGCAGGCGCTGTCATCCAACCCCGCCATAAGGTTTTTCTGGGATACGGACCGCAAGGTCAGCACCCTGTACGGCTTTGGCGCCGATACGCGCCCGTTCTGGCTGCTGGTTGATCCCATGCTGCGGGTTCGGGCGGTCTTTCCCCACGGCCCGCATGTCATTGATGAGATCCTGCCCATCCTCGCCGCCATTCCATCCATGATGATGCGCGAGACATCCGGACCTGTTCCCGCGCTGATCCTGTCTGATGTATTCGAACCCGATTTCTGTGATCGGCTGATCCGTCATTATATGGAAAAGGGCGCGCGGCCATCGGGCATATTCATGGAAAACACGCCCGGACGTTCGGTGCCCGTGCTGGATTCCATGTTCAAGCGACGCCGTGACTGCCCGATTGAGGACACGCACCTGGTCAATCAGGTGCAGTTACGCATCACACGGCGGATCGTTCCCGAAATACGCAAGGTTTTCCAGTTCAACGCAACACGGCTGGAACGCCTGATCATTGCCTGTTACGCGGCACGTGAACGCGGGCGGTTTGGTCCCCACCGTGATGATACCCTGACAGCCGCCGCCCACCGACGTTTTGCGGTGTCCATCAACCTCAATGACGCCTTTGCCGGCGGGCAGGTCACATTTCCCGAATTCAGTCCGCACGGGCTGGCCCCCCCGGCTGGCGGCGCACTCGTGTTCTCCTGTGGTCTCATGCACAAGGTCGAGCCCATTACACAGGGGGAACGTTTTGCATGCCTGACCTTCCTTTATGATGAGGAAGCCGCACGCATACGCGAAGCCAACTGGCAGGCCGCGCGCGCGTCACGGCGCAACACGGCGGGCTGACCGATGCGCATGGCGCAGGCCATATCGACATGCGGCATGTCACGCTGTCCTGCGTACCCGTACAGTTGCCATGCCCGGTTTCCATTCATACGGTGATGAAACGATGATCATGACACAAGCGAATCGAATCCCGTGGCAAAGATAGAAGGCGCCGGTCCGGAAACCGTCGAACGCCCCGTACCGCCAGAATTGCAGACCATGTCTGCCGACCGGATATTCTGGAGCCATTTTTCCCCCAACCTTGCGCCGGCGGCATGGGTGATCGGCGTACTGGTGGTCAGCCTTGGGCTGAGTGGCTGGTCCGCCTTCGTGGTCCTGCTGATCGGCAACATGCTGGGGGCCCTGCCGGTCGCCGCCTGCGCGGTCATGGGGCCGGATACCGGACTGCCGCAGATGGAGGCATCGCGGTTTTCCTTCGGCAGCAGGGGCAAACGCCTGCCTGCCCTGATCAACTGGGTGAACTGCATTGGCTGGGATGCCGTCAATAACGTCCCGTCTGCCATAGCACTCATCCTGCTGGTACAGACATGGGGCATGACCGTGCCATTCTGGCTGGCGATGGCGATTCTGGCGCTGGCCCAGCTTCTGGCCAGTGCCGCCGGGCACGATACCGTGCAGACCATTGAAAAATATCTTGGCTGGATTCTTCTGGCGGCCTTTGCGTTCAGTGGCTGGATGGCCGTTACGCATCGACCCGATGGCGCATTGACGACCGCCGCCCGTCACGCGCCGGACGCCGCGCATATCCTGCTGGCACTGGGCGCGGTCAGCAGTTTCACGCTGGCATGGACGGCCTATGCATCGGATTACACGCGTTATGTCTCGCGTCGCACCGGGCGGGGCAAGGTCTTTGCGCTGACTTTTGGCGGCATATTCAGTTCCGCCATGCTCATGGAACTGTTCGGGCTGCTGACGGGCGCCATGATTGCCAGCCCTTCACCGGAATCCGTCATTCTTGCCCTGCAGTCCTGGATGGGGCCGCTGGCGCCCGTTGCCCTCGCGGCCATCGCGCTGTCATCCATCGCCATCAACGCAGCCAACGACAATACGGCCGCCTATGCCCTGATTTCGGCCGGGTCACGGCTGCCCCGTCCGCTCAGCGCCGTGCTGACGGCCGGACTGGCCTATGTGCTGGCCGTCATGGGGGAAGGGCGTTTTACGACCCTGTATGAAAATGCCCTGCTGCTGGCGCTGTACTGGATTGCCCCATGGTGCGGGATCGTCCTGACGGACTGGTACGCCCGTCCACCCGCCCTGAAAGCGCGCCGCATGGTAACCCCGCCGGGCTGGAGCCCGTCAGCCATCCTGTTTGTCGCCGTGACGGGGGTCACGATCATCCTGTTTTCATCCACGCCGCTGTATGTCAGCCCTGTCGCCCGCCTGCTGCGCGGGGCTGACATCGGCTATTTCGTTGGCTTTGCAATGGCCGCGACCGGCCAGTATCTTCTTCTACGCCAGCAGGCGCGAAAGTACCGCCTGACCGGCATCAAGGTGACCCAGGCATGATGGATCTCGTTCTTACCAATGCAACGTTACCCGACGGCACGCGCGCCGATATTGCAATCCGCGATGGCCTGATCGCCGACATCGCGCCCCGGTTCACTGGTGAGGCCAGGCGCACAATAGACGTGGGCGGCCACCTTGTTTCCCCCCCGTTCGTGGATTCGCATTTCCATCTGGATTCCACGCTGACAGCCGGGATCATACGGCACAACACCAGCGGTACGCTGGCGGAAGGCATTGCGATCTGGAAGGAACTGAAACCGACCCTGACCGAGGAAGACATCTACAACCGGGCAAAACGCCTGTGTGAAATGGCGATTGCCAAAGGAAACCTGGCCATTCGCAGCCATGTCGATACCAGCCCGGAGGAGCCGCGCGCCGTGCGCGCGCTGCTGGCGTTGCAGAAGGACATGAAGCCGTGGATCGACATCCAGCTGGTCGCGTTTCCGCAGGATGGATTTTTCCGCATGCCAGGGGCGGCCGCACGTCTGGAACACGCGCTGGACATGGGGGTGAATCTGGTCGGCGGCATACCGCATTTCGAACGGACCACCAACGAAGGCACGCAGTCGATTGAAGCCCTGTTCCGCATTGCGGCGGATCGGGGGCTGAGTATCGACATGCACTGCGACGAAACGGATGACGCGTCTTCCCGCCATGCCGAAACAATGGCGGCCTGCACGATCCGCTACGGCCTGCAGGGCAGGGTGGCCGGGTCCCATCTTGCATCGATGCATTCGATTGACAATGCCTATGCTGGCAAGCTGATCGGGATGCTGGCGGACGCCGGAATGTGCGTTATCGCGAATCCGCTGATCAACATCACGTTGCAGGGACGCTATGATACCTATCCCAAGCGACGGGGCCTTGCGCGTATCCGTGAACTGGTGCAGGCGGGCGTGCCGGTCGGCTTCGGCCATGACTGCGTCATGGACCCGTGGTACCGCCTTGGCAGCCATGACATGCTGGAAGTGGCGTCAATGGGCGCGCATGTCGGGCATATGACCGGTGAGGGCGAACTGCTGGACTGCTACCGGGCGGTGACGGAAAATGCAGCGCGCATCATGGAACTTGACGGATACGGCCTGACGGTTGGCAAGCGGGCGGATATGGTGGTGCTGCAGGCGGCTTCCCCGATCGAGGCACTGCGGCTGCGTCCCACCCGCCTGTATGTAATCCGGGCGGGAAAGGTCATTGCACAAAGCCCCGCGCAGACGACCACCCTGCATCTCGATACCCCGCCTGGGGAACAGCCCGCGCGGGTTTCAGGGCAGAACTGACCGACCGGTACCATCCTGCCGGGCGGCTGTACAGAAATCACCGCATAATAGAAATCATAACCGTTTCCGGGTGTCGCCTTTTCCCGAAAAGGCGACGTTCCCCGACATATGTCCAGAAAGCCCGGACAGAAACGTCCATGGAACTTTCAGGCAGTTTCACTGATTGCCCGTTAAAGCAACCTACCAGAACCTTTCCCGGATTCCGTAACGCGGTGGCGTGTCATGGCTGTCGCGACGGAACGCCACGCCCCGATCCGGGGCGCATACCGCGCGTGACGTAATGGCATGGGCAGGCGGGTACGTTCATCCCCCAACTGCCTCGCGCAAAACCAAGAACAGGTTATGGTAATTAGAAAATATTACATAGAAGAATATGTAATATTACATTTAAAAATACCAACAATACAATATATATGTTGCCAATTCGGAATGATTAAGATATGTATACATGTGTTGTTTTATCCTTGTTCATGATCATTTAGGAAATGGGAGAACTGCCTATGTCTGAAACCGATACCATGCGCGTTGTCCGTTTTATGGAACCCAGGCGCCCGTTTGCCCTGCGCGCGGTATCCGTGCCGTCCCCCGGCCCGGATCAGGTGCGCGTGCGCATTGCCGCATGCGGTGTCTGCCGGACCGACCTGCACCTGCGTGACGGACTGCTTGACCTGGGGAAAAGGGATTTCACCGTAGGGCACGAAATCTCCGGCACCATTGAAGCCTGTGGCGATAACGTACCCGCGCAGTGGCAGGGCAAGCGCGTGGTGATCTATTATTATATCGGCTGCGGCCTGTGCCGCTACTGCCGCAATGGCGAGGAATATCTGTGCCCCGCGCCCAAGGCGCAGCCCGGCTTTTCGAGCGACGGGGGGTATGCCGAAAATATCGTGGTGCCCCTGCGCAACTGCGTGCCGCTGCCGGACAATGTCGACATGGCGGAAGCTGCCCCCATGGGCTGTGCCGGTTCGACTGCGGTGCATGCAGGAAAGATGGCTGAAATCCGCCCCGGTGAATGGGTGGTGATCAATGGCGCGGGCGGCGTTGGCATGGCCGTGGTGCAATATGCACGTTATGCCGGTGGCCGGGTCATTGCGGTGGGCATGGGGGCCGAACGGATGGCGCTGGCCCGGCAGCTTGGCGCGGAATACACGATCGACGCGGCGGAGGTGCCCGATGTCGCGGCCCGCGTAGCGGAAATTACCGGCGAGGGGGCGGACGTCGTTTTCGAACTGGTCGGCACAAGCGCCACGATGAAAGCCTCCATCACCATGCTGCGTCGACGCGGGCGAATGGTCATGATCGGGTATACCGCCGAGGACTTCCATGTTCATCCCGTTGAACTGATCGTGCGTGAAATTACCGTGCGCGGGTCGGTCGGTTCATCTCTTGAAGACCTGTATGAAGCCATCGACCTGCTGGCGCGCGGGGTCATCCAGTCGCCCGTAGCGCGGCGTCACAGTCTTGAAGAATTCGAAACCGCACTGTCCGAAGTGCAGGACGGCGAACTACCCGGCCGTGTCGTGCTGCTTCCATGATCATGACAGGCAGGGAAAATCGTTTCCCTGCCTGTAACACTTTACGCCGCGCTGGCCACAAGGCGCTGCAGGAGGGGAACGACAACCGCATCGAATGCTTCGGGCTGTTCAAGGTACGGCACGTGGTTCGACTTATCGATAAACACCAGTTCCGGGTTGCCCAGCGCCGTGCGGCAGGCTTCACCCACTTCGGGCGGGACTGCCTTGTCCTGCTGGCCCCATACCAGAAGCATTTTCTCTGGCGGATAGAGCGCGGACAGCCGCTCCGCCACATAATCGGCAGAAATGCCGTTGACCAGATAATCCCCCAGCCGCCCGAACGCGGCGCCGGCACCGGGGAATGTATTGATCCGCCATTCCTCCTCGATCATGGCCGGCGTAATGCCCGACGTATCGTACAGGACAAATTTCAGCTTGTTTCCAAACAGGTTCCTGTCCTGTACCCGGACGTTCCGGCTGATGGTCTCGGCCACGTCCTGGCTGATCGGCACAACACCCAGCGCGCCGACCAGAACAAGTCCTGGCACACGCCCGGGGGCAGTACATGCCGCATAGGCCGCGATATGCGCCCCCAGCGATGTCCCGACAAGCGGCGCGGACGGGATATCCAGCGTATCCATGACCTGCAGGATGAAATCGGCAATGGCGGGAACGGTCGAAGGCGCCGTTTCTTCCTTGCTGGCAAACCCGTGTCCGGGCAGGTCACACGCAATCGCGCGAAAACCCAGCGCGCCAATGCGTTCAACGGTCGTGCGCCAGCGGTCGGCGCGCGCGCCCAGACCATGAATGAACAGGACGGCAGGACCGGTCCCGGCCTCGATAATACGGGTAAAGCCGTTGCCAACAGCCAGCGGGTAGCAGATGGAGGGAATGGTCATGAAACTGGGCTTTCAGCTAGGGTTGCGATGGCTTCGATTTCCATCAGGGTGCCATCACCAATCAGTCCGGCAACCTGCACCAGCGTGCTGGCGGGACGCCATTCGCCAAAGATTTCGGACCGCACCTGATTAAGCGCGAAACGGTCCTGCAGGTCCGTCAGGAAAAAGGTGAGTTTCACCACATGGCGCAGGTCAGACCCGACACCTTCGAGAATGCGCGACAGAAGGGCGAAAATGTGCCGGGCCTGCGCCTCGGCATCATTCGCGCCCACCAGGCTGCCATCCTCGGCCAGTGCAAGCAGGCCGGATACATGGATCTGTTCCCCCCCCAGCACGGCATGCGAATACGGCCCCACCGGCGCGGACAGGCCGGTGGGGCAGAGGGCGCGCGGCATCATATCGGCGTGGCCAGCAGTGTCAGGATCGCGCCGGTATCGACCAGAACCCGCATCTTCGCAATCCGCAGCACGCCGTCCACGCGCTTCAGTTCGGCATGATAGCGCCCGACGCTGAACAGCCGTGTCTCACCTGCCTGAATGGACTGGAACAGGGAATACGCGGCCGTGGCGGTCCATGCACCGTCCTGCGCCGTGACACGCACCGGGCCGATGATGTGGCAGTCGTAATGAATGTTGAAAACGTTCGCTTCACGCAGGGAATAGACGCGGTCGTCAAGCATGTCGCGGCTGTCACACAGCATGAGCGAGAGCGGCAGGTTCTGTTCCACGTTTTCCCGGCTGATGATTTCATAGAGGCAGTCGGGCATGAACAGGGCTGTCCAGTCTTCCAGCCTGTCTTCATCCAGAAGACGGCCATATTCCTCGAACAACATCGTGACTTCCAGATGCATCTCGGGTGAGATGCCACATATGGCGTTCATTATGCCGTCTCTCCCGCCCTGATGCCCATAAGCTTGCAGTAATAGATCCAGAACCCGCGCATCGGCACGTCACTGATCAGGTTCTCCTGATCCGTTACCGGGCCACGCCCACCGAATTCGACAATGGAATGCTTGTCCATGTCCCGCACGATGGCACGGTGCACCAGCTCAACCGCTTCGCCATCTTCCATCGAGACCAGACCCGCGGGACCCGCCAGGTTCGCCTTGCGCAGGCGGTGACGCGTCATGGCTTCGTCATCATCTTCGTAGCCGAAAAAGGTCGAGACGATTTCAAACTCATCGGCTGAACGCGGGCGCAACTGGCGCACGGCCAGCGTATTGCCGATCTGCTGCAACGCCGCATTGGCGAACAGCGATGTCACCGCCAGCGTCAGGTTGTCGGGGAATTCCTTGTGGTAACGCAGAAGGGAGGGATCCTTCAGCTTGATGTTCATGTCCCCACGATCGGTCCCGGCATAGCCGCCATCGCTGGCGCCGTCCTGATCCGTGCGCCCCCCCTGTGCGGCCCAGGACAGGTTATGCTTGCCATCGGCATCCACGCGCGCGCCGCCGGTGCCGCTCAGGCGCGCAATGCCGAAGGTGATCTGGAACATGTGCAGCAGACCGCCATGGTTGGGGTCGCGCAGGTTATCCGTATACAGCTTCCAGTTGCCGAAAATCCTCTGGCGCTGGTAGCCCAGTACCTTGACGGGCTTATGGAACAGCCGTTTGACCTGATGGGTGAACACCGGACCCAGATATTCCTCCAGCGGCGGCGTCTCCTCGCAGAAGGTGCCGAAAATGGCACCGTTCATCGTCTCCACCCGCAGGCGCTGCAGGTTGTGGCAGGCCTTGTCAAAATCGGCAGGCAGGCCACCCACCCCCTTGATCCCCTTCTGGAACGGCACGCCAATCAGCTTGCCGGTCAGGTCAAAGGACCACTGGTGATAGCAGCATGTATGCACCTTGGTATTGCCATGCAGGTTGCGCTGCACTTCCGCCCCACGGTGGCTGCACCGGTTGACAAGGGCATGCAGGCTGCCATCGCGCGCACGGTTGACGATGACCGGCGTATCGCCCACCTCGATCAGGCGATAGTCGCCCGGATTGGGAATCTCCGCTTCCAGCGCAAGGTAATTCCATATCGGGCCGCGAAAGATACGTTCCTGTTCCAGTTCGAATACATCAGGATCGCGGTACATGCCATATGGTATGCGGCTACAGTCAGCCGCGGGGAAAGTATAGCGTGACAGGGCATCAGCCCCGGCAGGTGCGGTCATGAAGGATACTCCGTATGGGTCGGTCCGGAATGGGGGAAGGGCACTATGGCAACTGCATCGGCGTGTGGCCGGTGGACGCGCGGGTGTACATCCGCGTCCAGTACCCTTGTGCATTTTCACAGGGGTGGCGCGGTATATCCATCGGCATGTCCGGCAGCACGACACGCGCACCGCCAAGCCAGACGTCCGTAATGCGTTCCCTGTCTTCAAGCTGCGTGATATCGGCCAGCGGGTCGCCGTCAAACACCAGCAGGTCAGCCAGTTTCCCCGGTGCGATACTGTCAAACTCCTGGCCACCACGCAGCAGGCTGCGGTTGCGGTGCGTTGCCGTACGCAGCACTTCGTCGGCTGGCATGCCAAGGAACCTGACCAGGATCGACAGTTCCCGGGTTGCCCATTCGCCATAGGGCGTCATGGAAAAGCCGGTTTCGGATCCACTCAGGATCGGCACGCCCGCGTCATACGCACGGCGCAGGTTGTCAGTCGCTTCCGCCAGTTCCTGACGCTGCACGTTGGGCCACCAGTCATAGGACGGGTCATCGGGCTGGGCATACTGGATGTTGTTGACCAGCATGAGCAGGGAAGGGCAGATCGTGCAGCCTTCCCCCGCGGCGGCGCGCACGCCTTCGTCATCAATGCGGGAAGCATGATAGAGAATGTCCGCCCCGGCGCGCGCGGCATACAGCACGCCTTCGCGCCCGCGGGCATGTATGGCAACCCGGCGGCCAAGACGGTGGGCTTCCCGGATCATGGCCGTCGTCTCATCCTGCGTGAACGTTGCATACAGGCCGCCCGAATTGCCGCCCTGTATCCCGTCCATCGCGATCTTGATGATATCGACGCCATCCTTCGTCTGCTGGCGGATGGCCTCTATCGCTTCGGGCAGGGATGTGACCAGCCGGCCGGTCGAACATGGCGGACAGCCGATCCATGACGGATAATAGTCATAAAGCCCCTGGCGGGCCGTCAGGGCCTGTCCGGCTGCGGTGATGCGCGGCCCCTGGAACATCCCGACATACAGCGCATTGCGCAGCGACGGCGTGACCAGACCCGCGCAGGCAGGGTCCAGCAGGCTGGTAAAGCCCGCGGCCAGCATGCGCTGGGCCGCCGCCAGGGCACGGATCGCGCGGTATTCCAGGTTGGGGTAAAGGTCGACTTCCTCTTCCGAACGGGCATTGCCGTACGACAGGTGGGTGTGCAGATCGCTCAGTCCCGGCATGACCAGCTGGCGGCTGTAATCAACCACCACGTCATCAGGACCGGAAGCGGGAAGGGAGGCTGCGGGATAAAGGCCCACGATACGGCCATCTTCGATCACCAGTGCGTGATCATGGCGGTAGGTGGACTCCGTGCCGGTAAAGACACGCCCGCATTTCAGAATGGTTCTCATGCGGAATATCCGGTGGCTAGAAGCAGAAGGGAAAGCGCTGCATCCACGTCCGCTGCCCGTTCGGACATGATGGCATGGCCGCAGTCGCCCAGAAGGGTCAGATCGGCATGGGGCATATGGTCCAGCACCAGCCGGGCCATGGGGCCAGGCGGACATGCCCGGTCCTGCAGGCCGTGCAGGATACGGACCGGCATGCATATGGCGGATGCCTCCCGTACCGGAAGGGACGCCGCATGCAGGCAGGCATCGGGATCGGCCAGCATGGCGGCGAAGGCGGCGCGACGCGCGCTGTCGCCCGCGGCCTGCCAGCGTGCTTCCACCACGGCGGATGGCGGGGGCGCGCAATCCGCCGTCATCGGGCGCATGGCCGCTGCCAGCGCTGCACGGTCGGCCGGGGCGGACCAGAAATCACGCAGCGCGGGCGTTGCCTGCCGCTGCCCGGCAGGCGCGCCGATAACCAGCACCCCACGCAGGGACGGACGCCGTGCCGCCACGCGCAGCGACAGCGCACCCCCGACCGAATTGCCAATCAGATGGGCATCTGGCCCGGCATGGTCCAGCACCCGGCCAACCTGTTCGATCCACAGCGGCACATCAAAGGCACATGTCCTGCCGGGCGGCACGGCGTCGCCAAAACCGATCAGGTCGATGACGTGCACGTCATGACCAGCGGGCAGCCGGGCCAGCAGGGGGGCGAAATTAATCAGGCCAGTCGTGCCCGGACCGATGCCATGCACCAGCACCAGCGGCGGCGCCCCGCCCGTGCCACGGCGGATACGCCATGAAAAGTTGATGTCGTCCACCCTGTCATGCGCCTCGACCCACTGCGGGGCCGCGCCCTGTGCCGGGGCGTTCATCGGGCTGCCCCGCCATTGCCGGGCGCCCAGTACAGGATGCGGCGCAGGACCCGATCCACTACCGTCCAGATCAGGACCGTCATGACCGCCAGCACGAACAGGGCCGCAAACATGACATCGGTCTGTATGCGGGCATTGGCGTTCAGCATGACATAGCCCAGCCCGGCGGACGCGCCGACCCATTCACCCACGATCGCACCGATGGGCGCGATGGCCGTGGCGACACGCAGCCCGGACCCGAAGGCCGGCATGGCGGCAGGAAGCCGCACATGGCGCAGGATGGCGCCCTGTTTCGCCCCCATTGTGTGGGCCAGGTCCAGCCAGCCGGGATCGGTATGGCGCAATCCATCGGAAAATGCGGCGGCGACGGGAAAGAAAATGACAATCGTGGCCATGACCACCTTGGACGTCATGCCGAACCCGAACCACAGCACCAGAAGCGGCGCCATGGCGAAGGCCGGAATGGCCTGGCTCAGCAGCAGCAGCGGCATGATCCAGCGCTGCAGGCGTGGGGAAAAGGCCATTGCCAGCGCACACAGGCTACCCAGAAGCGTGCCGATGACCAGCCCGAGCGCCATTTCGGAAAATGTGGTGAATGTGGCCGACGCCAGCAGCATGCGCTGCTGCCACAGTGCATGCAGCACGGCGGGCGGTTGCGGCAGCAGATAGAACGGAATGCCGCCCAGGCGTGTCACGGCCCACCATGCGCCGATCAGCACGACAAACGTGACAACAGGCCGGACCAGTGTCGGGATCATGCGCCATGTCCTTCCATGAGAATACGCATGAGGTGCCCCTGTATATGGAGCAGCGCCTCATCATCCGGTGCACGGGGGGTCGGTCCCGGCACTTCTATCGGGGGGCCCAGTCGCGCGGGGTGGCCGGTCAGCACCACCAGCCGGTGCCCGATGCGACAGGCTTCAAGCGGGTCGTGGGTGATGAGCAGGACGGTATGGTCCTGCAGCAGTTCGGCGGTCAGATCCTGCACCTGCGCGCGCGTGAAGGTATCCAGTGCTGAAAAAGGTTCATCCATCAGGACAAAGGGATGACGTTCATACAGCGTGCGCGCGATGGCGACGCGCTGGCGCATGCCACCGGACAGTTCGGAAGGCAGCGCCTTTGCCCGGTCCTGCAGCGAGACGCGTTCCAGCAGGTGCCGCGCGCGATCGGGGTCCTGTCGTTCGCCACGCAGGCGCGCGCCCAGCATGACATTCTCGATCACGGTCAGCCAGGGGTAAAGCAGGTCCTGCTGGCCCATATAGGCAATGCGCCCGGCCAGGGGCAGCCCGTCCGTCGCCGTGACCGTGCCCGCGCTGGCGCGCGTCAGGCCGGCGACGATCTTGAGCAGGCTGCTCTTGCCCACGCCGCTCGTGCCCAGCAGGACGACGAATTCACCACCCTGAACAGTCAGGTCCAGATCGGTAAAGATGGCACGTGTGCCGTATTGCAGACCCAGCCCGGAAATGCGCAGTCCCGGCAGGTCGACCGGCTGGTGCGTGGGCGGGCGGGGAGAGGCATCGTTATCGGTCATGTATACAAATTGCCAACGTCGAAACGATAACGCAACATGATTCGATGCTGATTCGAAAAAATTAATCTGTCATGCCCTGCTGTTTTCTTTGTTTTACAAATAATTCCCAATCAGGACGTCGCGCATCGGTTTTCTTGTTGCGAACCCGAAATGCCTATGTATACATTTTGGTGAATGTTCTTTTTTGGCGACATGTCCGGATGAACAGAAAAGGCAGCACATGAAACAGCAATCAGGGAATGGCGCCGCACAGCGGACCATAGGGGCGGCGCCGCAGGCGCCCCGTCCGGCAGGCAGGGGAATGATCCCCCTGTCCCGGCGCGGCTTCATAGGTGGCGCACTGGCCGTGGGCGCGCTGGGAACGCCACTGGCCCCGGCACGTGCCGCGGGAGGTGAGAAATTCACGGTCATTCTGGACTGGCTGCTCAATGTCAATCACGCGGTCCTGTTTGCCGCACAGGAATGCGGGGCGTTCACGCGCGCAGGGCTGGATGTCGAGCTGATTTCCCCCTCCGATCCCGATTCCCCATCCCGGCTGGTCATGGCGGGTCAGGCGGACGTGGCGCTGGGTTACGGCACGCAGATCAACCTGCTGGTGGATCGCGGGCTGCAGCTCCTGCGCTTTGGCACGCTGATTGACCGGCCAATCAATGTCGTCGCGGCGATGGGAAACGGCTCCATCCGCAATCTGGCCGACCTGAAGGGCAAGCGTGTCGGCATTTCGGTCAGCGGGGTGGAGGAAAGCCTGCTGGCGGCAATGCTGCATTCCGTCGGGCTGTCGATTTCCGACGTGACGGTCACCAAGGTCAATTACCAGATGGTGACGGCGCTGCTGACCAACCGGATTGACGCGGCCATCGGGGCCTACCGCAATGCCGAGGTGCTGGAGATCGAGCAGACATCAGGCGTGGCCCCCATCATTTTCGCACCGGAAGACCACGGCGTGCCCATGTATGACGAACTGATCGTCCTGACGCGGCAGGACCTGCGCAACGATCCCCGCATGGCACGCTTCATTGCAGCGATTGCACAGGGGCGCGAAGCACTGGTCGCGCATCCCGATGACATGCGTCGTGCCTTTGTCGCCAGACACCCTGAACAGGATACGCCAGTCCTTGAAAAGGCATGGGCCATGACAATCGGATGGATACCCGAAGCCCCTGGTCACCTGGACACGGCACGGTACGAAGCATTTGAAAAGTTCTGCCTGTCTTACGGCGTCATTTCAAAACTGGCGCCCCTGGACAGTTTTGCGATGGAAACAGCCGCATGAGAGCCAACGCCCCCCGGATCGATCCGGCCGACCTTGACCCGGTGCGTGAATTCCGGGCCTGTCCCATTGGTTTGCACAGCCCCGCGCTGGAAGCGGTGCTGAATATCCTGCGCGCGGGAACAATGGGTGGGAAATACTGCATCATCTGCCTGGAACCCCACAGGAAATGGGCGCTGGGCCGCCTGTCGGGCATACGCGGCGTACCACCCGACGTCGTGCCGGGCGTGGAATATGACGACCTTGAGGAAGCGGAATGGGATGTCTTCCGCCGACGGTGGGAGGCGGAAACCGGCACGCGCCTGCCCCCCGAATTCGACGGCCCCCTGCACGCACCCTCCACGAACACGGCGGGAGAAAGCCGATGAAAACCCTGCTTGGCTATGCCGACCAGATCAGCGTGACGGCGGGAGACGAAATTGCGTTCCGTGTCAGCAGCGAAACGGCTGAAACGTATGACGCCACGATCGTGCGGATTGTAAATGGTGACCTGAATCCCGCTGGTTCCGGCTACCGTGAGGAAGACGTGCCCGGCACTGCATGGCACATTCAGGGGCGGCCACAGAAGATCCATGCGGGTTCGTGCATCGTGGTTGACACGGCGGTGCCGCTGGAACGCCTGGCCGCTGGCTGGCGCGTTACGCTGCTGGCGCGCCCAACCCTGCCGGACAGCAGCGGGCAGGACGGGACAGGACAGGTCATGTTCAGCCTGCGCGATCGCGTGTCGGGCGGCGGAATGGAAATTGGCATAAAGGGGGAGGAAGGCGCTTACGTCACGGTGCAGGGCAGTCAGGCACGCGTGACCTGTGCCGCGGGCGTGCCAATGCGCCGCCATGAATGGTACCGGGTGCGCGTCGCATTTGACGCGGCAAAGGGCGAACTGACCCTGTCGCAGGCCGCGCTGGAAAGCTGCGCCGGCATAGCCGACAGCGCGGACGTCACGGTTGCCTGCGCCGTTGAACCGGCATGGACATCCGCCGCGCGCATCATCATCGCGGCCCGCGCCACCGCCGAAGGCGAAAACATTTTCGGTGGTTTCTATAATGGCAAGCTCGAAGCGCCCTGCCTGCTGGACCACGCGGGCGCCGTGATCGGGCAGTGGGATTTTTCCATCGGGATCGATGGACAGGACATCTGCGATCAGGGTCCATTCCACCTGCATGGCCATACATGGCAGATGCCCGGGCGCGCCATGACCGGCCATAACTGGAACGGCAGCATACGCGCATGGCAGGATGCGCCGGAACAGTATGGCGCCATTCATTTCCATGAAGACGATATTATTGACGCCGGATGGGCCACGGATTTTGCGTGGCAGGTTCCCTCGGGGCTGAAAAGCGGGCTTTATGCCGCCCGCCTGCGCAGTGCGACGGATGAGGATTATATCCCCTTTGTCATCCGTCGCGCAGCAGGCACGGGGCATGCACCGCTGGTTTTTGTCCTGCCGACCGCAAGCTACCTGGCATACGCCAACGAACATCTTGCCATTGATGCCGCCCTGGCGGAGCGGGTGCACGACCACGTGCCCGTATTTGGCGCATCGGACGTGTTCCTGGCGGAACGGCGCGAATTCGGCGCATCGCTGTATGACCGGCACAGCGACGGGTCGGGCATCATGATATCCTCGCGCCTGCGCCCGGTGCTGAACATGCGCCCCAAATACCAGTCATGGCTGGGGGGAACCGGGTCGGGCCTGTGGCAGATGAACGCCGACACGCATATCATCGACTGGCTGGAACACGAAGGTTTTGACTACGACATCATTACCGACGAGGACCTGGACCGCGAAGGAGTAAAGGCGCTTTCCCCCTACAGGTGCGTCATGCTGGCCAGCCACCCTGAATATGTCTCGACCCGGATGCTCGATGCGCTGGCGGCGCACCGCGCGGATGGCGGGCGACTGGTGTCGCTGGGGGGCAACGCGCTGTACTGGCGCGTGGTCTATCATCCCACCATGCCCGGCGTGATGGAACTGCGCCGCTGCGAGGTCGGCAATGGCTGGATTACCGACCCGGGTGAAAGCTGCCATGCCTTTGGCGGTGAATATGGTGGCCTGTGGGAACGCATCGGCCGGCCGCCGCATGAAACCCTGGGGTCCGGCTTTATCGGACAGGGTTTTGACAAATGCACCTATTTCCGTCGGCAGGCGGACAGTTACAACCCGCGCGCGGCCTTCATATTCGACGGGATAGAGGGCGACATCATCGGGGATTTCGGGCTGATTGGCGGGGGGGCCGCGGGCATAGAACTGGACCGCGCCAACAGCGCGAAGGGCACGCCGCTGAACACGCTGGTGCTGGCGCGCTCGGAAGGACATACCAACACCTACCTTCCGTCAACCTGTGCGCTGCTGATCAATTACGCCGGGCAGGGGGCAGCCCAGTCCGATCTTGTCCGCGCCGAAATCGTATTTTTCGAGACAGCCGAAGGCGGCGCGGTCTTTTCCACCGGGTCGATCGCGTGGAGCGGCAGCCTGTCCCATGCGGATTACGACAATTCCGTCTCGCGCATGACGGGCAATGTCGTGCGGCGCTTTATCGATCCGGCACCCTTTGAACTGCCTGCATCGGCAGCCAGACCCGTCTCTTTCTGAAAAGATGAAGATTCATGATAAAAAGGATTTCGCGATGACGGCGTCCCGCATGGAACCCGACCTTGCAACCCTGCTGGGGCCGGATGCGTCCGCCATCCTGTCAGCGCCGCATCGTAATTTCATTGATGGCCAGTGGCGTGACAGCCTGTCGGGGGAAACCTTTCCCGTAACCGACCCGGCAACCGGGCAGGAGATCGCACGCATTCCCCTTTCGGGCAGCGCGGATGTCGACCTTGCCGTGGCCAGCGCGCGCCATGCGCTGGAGGACGGGCCATGGGCGCGCATGAACGGCGCGGAGCGCGGCCGGCTACTGTGGCGACTGGCCGACCTGCTCCATCAGCAGGCGGACGTGTTCGCCCGCCTGGAGGCGCTTGATACCGGGCGGCCGGTTTTTGAAACCCGCCTTGTGGACCTGCCCGGCTCGATCGGCATGCTGGAATACATGGCGGGCTGGTCAACCAAGATAAACGGGGAAAGCGTGCCCGTATCCGCCCCCGGCACGTTCCATGCCTATACCGAGCGTGAACCGGTTGGCGTGGTGGCGGTCATCGTGCCATGGAATTACCCGCTGGAACTGGCAATATGGCGCATGGCCCCGGCACTGGCGGCCGGGTGTACCGTTGTCCTCAAGCCTGCGGAACAGACGGCGCTGACCACGCTGCATCTGGGCCGCCTGATCGCAGAAGCAGGCTTTCCCCCCGGCGTGGTCAATATCGTGTCGGGGGAAGGCGAAACCGCCGGGGCGGCGCTTGCCGAACACGGGGATGTCAATGCGATCTCCTTTACCGGCTCCACGCAGGTCGGGCGCGAAATCATCCGCGCGGCAGCGGGAAACATGAAACGGGTCTTTCTGGAACTTGGCGGCAAATCACCCATGATCGTGCTGGACGATGCCGATCTGGAACAGGCGGTACCGGGTATTGCATCCGCCATTTTCTTCAGCGCGGGACAGGTCTGCACGGCGGGGTCGCGCGTGTTCGTGCATGAACGCATCTATGACCGCCTGCTTGATGGCATTGTCGCCTTTGCCCGGAACCTGGAAATCGGGCACGGGCTGAATGACGCCACCCGTCTTGGCCCGCTGGTTTCAGCCGGGCAGCGTGACAGGGTGGCCGGGTACCTGGCGGAAGCGGCCCGCACCGGCACACGCTTCGCAACGGGTGGCGCACCCGTTGATGGCCCGGGCTATTTCATGCAGCCCACCATTGCGGTTGATGTCGATCCGCAGGCGGCACTGTACCGCGAGGAAATCTTCGGTCCGGTCCTGTGTGTCCGCCGGTTTGGCGATGACCAGATCGATGATGTCGTGCGCATGGCCAATGATACGGTCTACGGCCTGCATGCCAGTATCTGGACAACAGGCCTGTCACGCGCCCACACCCTGGCGCGACGCATCAAGGCGGGCAATGTATGCATCAACACGCATAATTTCTTTGATCCCGCGTTTCCCATGGGCGGGTTCAAGCAGTCGGGCTGGGGACGCGCGGCCGGTTTCCCTGCTATAGAACATTATACGGAACTGAAGGGAATTGTTGCGCGCCTATGACCGATGAAGATGCACTGACAGGGAACGTCACACCGGCAACAGCCCGGGCGCGAAGCCGCCGCACCGCCCGCAAGGGGACGACGCGTGCGCCCACGCTGGCCAGTATCGTGCAGGAGCGTATCCAGAAGGCGATCGTATCCGGGGTCTTTACACCCGGCATGTGGCTGGAGGAAGAAAGCCTGGGACAGATGTTCAGTGTATCGCGCACGCCCGTGCGCGAGGCACTACGCCGCCTTGCCGCGCAGGGAACGGTTGAAATCCGCCCCCGACAGGGCGTGATCGTCACCAAGATGAACGATACCCGCGTAGTGCAGACGCTGGAGGTCATAGCCGAACTTGAAGCCGCAACCGCAAGGCTTGCGGCAGAGCGCATGAGCGACGCGGAACGCGACAACCTGCATGCGATCAACGAAGAACTGTCAGACATCATACGCAACGGAAGCCGTGCCGGTTTCGACCGGCATAACGAACGCCTGCATGCCGCGATCAGGCAGGGCGCCCATAACGAGATCATGGCCGATTCCGTAACGCAGATGCGTCAGCGCGTGCTGCCCTATACACGCGTCGAGCGAATGGAATCAGTCGAACAGATGACCGTATCCCACGGACAGCACCAGACGATTGTCTTTGCCATTCTGGAAGGACACGGCGAACTGGCCTACCAGACAATGCGCGTGCACGTCATGCAGACAGGCCAGCTGGCCGAGGACGGGGATCCTGACCACGGGGACTGAGCCATCCGGTCAGCACTCCACCACAGCAGAGCACGCCAGATAGAGAAAGCATGCAGACATGAATATCCAGACAGGACCGGATACGACCCCCGAATGCATCAAGGGGACGTTTTTTGCACGACTGCGCAACGCCGCGCCAGCCGCGTGGCAGGGTTACGTAGGGCACCCGTTCGTGCGCGGCATGGCGGATGGCACGCTGGATCCCGCGCGGTTCCGGGCGTTTCTCATGCAGGATTACCTGTACCTGCTCAATTACGCCCGGGCGTATGCGCTGGCAGTCTATAAAAGCGACAGTTTTGAGGAAATGCGGGAATCCGCCGATATCGTGGCGGGTATCCTGAATACGGAAATGGCCATGCATTTTTCGTATTGCGAAGGCTGGGGCCTGAGCCGCGCGGAAATGGAAGCCCATCCCCCCGCGCAGGAGCTGCGTGCCTATGCTGGCTTCATCCTGGACCGTGCACAGGCGGGCGACCTGCTTGACCTGCTGGTGGCTTTGTCGGCCTGCCTGGTGGGATATGGCGAAATCGGGCTGGCGCTGGCGAATGACCCCGCAACCGTGCGCGAAGGCAATCCCTATTTCTCCTGGGTCAGCGTATATGCCGATGAACCCTATCAGGACCTGATGCGCAGGGGCCTTGCCCGTCTTGATATCGTGGCGGCCCGGCGCGGGGGCGTGGCGCGCCTGCCGGAACTGACACGCCTGTTCACAACGGCCGTATCGCTGGAAACCGCATTCTGGACTGCGGGACAGGCGGAAATGACATAAATATACAGCGCCATCATGGCAGCATGACCGCACATGGTTACAGTATAACGACAGGATACCGGCATGTCTTCAACAAGTAATCGTCAGCATGTCATGCGGCCACATGGTACGCTGGCGCGAAAGGGGGCGGGGCTGTGCGCCGTCATGGGGATGCTGGCGCTGCCGCATGCGGCGCTGTGTGGTGATCTGGTTGTCCGCAATACGGGCGCGGCGGATGCACAATGCCACGTCGTGGACAGTGGCAGAGCCGATGCCGTCTTTACCGTAAAGGCGCAGGACACGGCGCATGTCGGCGTCCCGACGGGCGGCATGATCAACAGCGTTGAATGCAACGGCCTGAAAACCCGTGAAATGCACATAACCCCGAAGGGAATGGATGGTTACGTCGTGCTGAATGGCAGACAGAAGCGCGTGCTGAACGTCTCGCTCTATCCATTCATTCCCAGCCTGCCAAACGGCAATTTCCAGACACTGGTCCAGCACGTCATCGCTACCTATCAGGACCGTAACCCGGACGTGCTGCTGAACGCCGTGATGAGCGAGGACGTGGATATCTATAATCCGGCCCGCCTGCTGCAGCTCCTGTCCGGCAGGGGGTATGATGTCGTCGAACTGGATACATTATACATCGAATTCCTTGCCGCCCATAAACGCATCGCGCCGGTACGCATAAGTGGGGACGCGCCATGGCAGTCGGGCCACGATGCCGTACTGTACCACGGCGTGACCTATGCCGTGCCAAGCTGGCTGTGTCTTGATTTCCTCTATTCCTATTCCCCGGATATCAAGGACATACATGGGCTGGATCAGTTCATGTCCTACCTCAATCGCGAACCGGCGGAAAAACGCCGTATTTCCGCCGATTTTTCAGGCACGACCCGCCTGCCATCCCTTTATATAGACGGCTATGTGCAGCGTTACGGCCATGACCATATCCGCGATGCCTTTCGCATGCCGCCCGACCCGCAGGTCGTGAACAGCCTTATGCGCCTTGCCATCACCTGCACGGATGGGAAGGAAAATCATTGCGTTGACGGGACGCTCAGCCGCGCTGCGGATGGTGATGTGGACAGGATCTTCGCCGAAGGAAAAAGCGGCTTTGATATCGGTTTTTCCGAGCAGAGCTTCTATATCAACCTGTTCAACCCCACCCATGCCGCGTCCCTTGCCATGATCCCCGTGCCATGGGGCGAAAATGGCCAGTCCATGCTGTACAGCGATGCGTTTGTCACGAACAGGACATCATGTTCCAGTACGTCATGCCAAACCGACAGTACCGCGTTCACGACCATGATGACGGGGAAGGAAATGAAGACATATATCGCCTTTTCCCAGGACCTGCCGCAGGGAACGCCCGCACGCCACCTTCTGGTCGGCACCCGCCCGTTCTGGGATCAGCAGCAGGTTCGTGACGATCCCATTTACAGCCAGGTCAGGACTGTTATCGAAACAGGCCAGGCATTTCCGCATGACCTGAATGAATCCCTGCGTGACCGGATGGCGCGGGATGTGTGCCTCATGCTCAGAAAAGACATTCCCCAGTATGACTGCGACATGACGAAGGGGCCGATGTAGGAGACGGGCCGGACACCATCATTCATGACACGGGCAGAACGTCCTGTTCGTGCTGCAGCAGGCTGCTGGCAAGGGCTTTGACTTCATCTGCCTCCCGGCCGGTCAGGCTTGCGAAAAACGGTCCCATGACGCCCGTGTCGGCAATCCCGGCCAGACGCACGCCATCATGCAGGACCGGGATGGGGGATATCCGGGCGCGCAGGGATTCAAACGGCGCGAACAGCGATGCAATGCGCTCCGCTTCCATCATCTCACCAACGTGGATCGCGGCATGAAGCTGCGTTGACAGCCGTGGCGCGATGACACCGGACCCGGATGTATAGTTCCGGACGCCATACCTGGCCGTGGCGATGATGCTTTTTTCCCCGGCGCCATCAATGATACGCTCGGGACTGCCCAGTACGTCGACCAGCTGCGCAAGATAGGGATGGGTCCCGTCGTCGTCCGCCGCTATGCCGTATTCGATCATGCACAGCACACCATCGCGGATGAGGGCCGCGGCATCCGTCACGCACAGATATGCCGGGTCCTTGAAGAACACCATCAGCGGCTTTCCCAGCCGGTCCGCCAGGCGGCGCAGGCCAGTTGCGACACCGTTGCCATTGACCGGAGCGAACGGCAGGAGGATGGCGGTGGGAAAATCCCGTTCCCGCAGGATCGCGACCTGATCCCATGCCTTGCCGAAATCAGCGCCGATGGAGGGAATGACCCACTCATCCGGCTGCGCCATGTCCTCGATCAGGTCGAGCAGCGCCCCATAGGTGCTGAGCGGCTGGTTGAACAGGTTGGCCACGCCGCCATACATGAATGACCGGATGCCGCCATCGCGCAGCCACGCGTTCAGGCGTCGGTTTTCCGTCAGGTCGAACGACCCGTCCCCATGACGCGCGACCGGGGGCAGGGCCATGATGGCGGCGTTGATGTCATGGGGACTGATCTCGGTGGTTTTCATCGCGTTTCCAGGGCTCCATGCAGAATGTCGGTATCGCCACGTCTCCATTGAGCGTGCGCCCGGTATGTCAGGCAAACATCAATTTGATGTCGTTTCGGCATCAAATTGATTGTTTGATACGCATTGCAGTGCGCTATCGTGTTCCCGAACCCAGTGCCACCCTTACCCGCAGGGACATGCCGTGATGCCCATTCCGTCTTCGGATGACATTCTGTACGAGGTCCGTGGCCCCAAATCGTGGGAATGCATGACATCGACCGAACTGGCGGGACAGCTTGCCATAACGGACTGCGCCATCGTGCCCGTGGGCGCGGTGGAACAGCACGCCGGGCATCTGCCACTGGGTCAGGACAACTTCCAGATCAGCGAAATTGTCCGGCGCAGCGTCCTGCAGCTTGCGCAAGAAAACCGGCATGTCATTTTCGGTCCGACAATTCCGTTCGGTCCCGTATCAAATGTCCGGTTTGCGGGCTGTATCAACATCCGTCCCTCGACACTTGCTGTCCTGACCAGGGAAGTCTGCCTGAACCTGCACCGCGATGGCGTAAATACCATCGTGCTGGCCATGGGCCATGACCTGTCCCTTGGCGCACTGATGGTCGCGGCGCGTGAACTGGCCGAGGAAACCGGCGACCGGCTGCGTGTCATCGTCGCAAACTGGCTGCCCTATGTTGTCTCCCTCCTGCCGCAGGTCTTTACCGACCTGCCGCCCGGCGCGCGTGACGGGCATGGCGGCGCGGGGGAAACCGCCCGGATGCTGGCACAGCATCCGGCACTGGTCCGCATGGATCTTGCGCGCGATTACCATGTCGCCGCCACGCGATCAGCCACGCCATTCGCCCATCCGGTCACGGCCGGGGGAGGGGTTTACATACCGCGGGCCACCACGATCAGGGATGAAGCGTTCCAGGGCATTCTGGGCTGTCCGTCGCTGGGAACGCCGGAAATCGGTGAGACGCTCTATAACGCGCTGAGCGGCTGGCTGAGCGATATCGTGCGCGAATACTGTTTTGGCGCATCGGAATCCTATAATTACTGAAACGGGGGAAGTGGTCGGATCATGAATCGTCGCGGCTTCATCTCGTCATGTATCGCAGGCTCGCTCGCCATGGGCACGCGCGCCTTTGCCGACACGCAGTTGCGGCCCTGCAGTTACCAGCTCAGCTGGATCAAGAACTTTCAGGGCGCGGGTGAATATATCGCGAAGGCAAAGGGATTTTTCCGCGAGCAGGGGCTGGATGTCACACTGCTTGCCGGTGGGCCGACCATGCCGCATGAGCCGGTCGTCATGTCCGGCAAGGCGCTTGTGGCCCAGACCATGCCCGATAACACCGTCATGGCGAACATGCACGGCGCCACGCTGAAAGTCATCGGGGCGGGATACCAGAAAAGCCCGTTCTGCATCGCATCCCTGCTGTCCGGCCACCCGATGCGCACGCCACAGGACATGATCGGCCGCAGGATCGGCGTCCAGAGCGTCAACCTTGTCGTGTGGCGGACTTTCCTGCGCCTCAACCATATCGAGCCTGCGTCCATTACGGTCGTGCCGGTCCAGTTCGACATGGCGCCCCTCATCGCGGGCGACGTGGACGGGTTCTTTGGCTACCTGAATGACAATGTCGTGCACCTTGAGGTCGCGGGACACCAGACGGCGGTCGTGCCCTTTGCCCGGTTCGGCTACACCGTGATGGGCGCGACACTGGTGGTCCGGGCGGACAGCCTGCAGGACCCGGCCCGACGCGCCATGCTGGTGTCATTCATGCGCGCGGACATTCAGGGGTGGCAGGCCGCGATTGCCGACCCCGCGCTGGGGGCGGACCTGACCGTCAACACGTTCGGGAAGGGCAATGGCCTGGACCTGAAGGCGGAAGAACAGTCCTGCCGGGCCAGCAATGACCTGATGATGAACGCGGATACGCACAGCAAGGGCCTGTTCTGGATGAGCGACGCCAGCATAGCGGATACGGTGCGTATCCTGCGCCTGGGCGGTCTGGCCGCAAGCCCGGACATGTTCACCAACGAAATCCTTGTCGAAGCGCGTCAGGATGCTGCGACACGCTGATTGTCCCGAAAGGAATGTCAATGGCCGAAAATTACCAGAGTCAGGATTTATGGAGCCGCACGGCCACCCGCAACGGCTATGCCGCCGATGAACTGCGCTCGGTGCTGCAGAAATCAATCCGGCGCGGAATGGTGGAGGAAGCCATTCTGGCCGGATGCGAACTGTTTTTCGACAGCACGGAAACCGAGGAGATGCTCTGGCGGCGTCTGGAAATCATCACGACGGAAGACGTCGGCATGGGCTTCCCCGATGGACCGGCGGTGATCGAGGCGCTGTACCAGCAGGCGAAGCGGATGGCTGATCCCGGTGATCGCTGGATGTATGGCGCCCATGCCATACGGATACTGGCCACCGCGCGGAAGGACCGGCTGAGCATGGAACTCGCCTGCTGGGCGCGTGAAAGTCTGGCGCGGGGCGAACGCCGCATAGAAATCGAGGACTACCACCTCGACATGCATACCCGCCGGGGCGTTGAACGCGGCAACGGGCCGGAACACTGGTGGCGCAATGGCGCGCGGCTGGATAACCAGATCAATGAGGCCCCCTCCAGATACAATGCATACCTGCGCAGACTGTACCTCGGGGACGAGGATGGAGAGGGCAGCTGAACCCGCCTGCACCCGACAGCGCAGGCGCCGCGATCGTGGTGCGTGGCGTCACACGCACGTTCACGCTTGGCGCGATACCTGTCGTCGCGCTGGAGGCCATGGACCTTGATGTCCCGGCCGGGACGCTTGTCTCCCTGCTCGGGCCATCAGGGTGCGGCAAATCGACGCTGCTGCGCCTTTTCGCGGGACTGGACATGCCCGATGGCGGTTCGATCCTGATTGACGGGCGGCATCCCGCTGACATGCGCGCCAGCCACCAGATCGGCATTGCGTTTCAGGATGCGTCCCTCCTGCCGTGGCGTTCCGTCCGGTCGAATATCTGCCTGCCGCTTGAACTCGCGCGGCGTGCCGCGGACCGCCGTCAGATTCAGGAACTGATCGACATGGTGGGACTTGCGGGTTTCGAGGATGCCCTGCCGGCACAGCTGTCTGGCGGCATGCGCCAGCGCGTGGCGATCGCCCGTGCGCTGGCCGCCACCCCGGCCGTCCTGCTGCTGGATGAACCGTTCGGTGCACTGGACGAGGTGGTACGGCTGCGCCTGCATCTGGAGTTGCAGCGCATCCGTGCCGCACGTCCGGTCACGACGGTCCTGGTCACCCATACCATTGCCGAAGCCGTGTTCCTGTCGGATCAGGTGGTGGTCATGGCGTCCCGCCCGGGGCGGGCCGTCCGCACGATCGCGATTGACCTGCCGTATCCACGCACGCCTGCCATGCTGCGCAGCGCGCGCTTCCATGAACTCTGCGATCGCTGTAGCGAGGTCCTGTTCGCGAACGTGACGGGCTCCGCCGGACTGCGGGAATGACCATGCGGCGGTACGGTAACCTGCGATCCGTCCTGGCATGGGGCGGCAGTTTCGGGGTGGTCTTACTGTTATGGCAGTGCGCAACCCTTGTTGTGGCGCTGCCCGGGCCATTTGCCATCATGCGCCGTATCGGGACGGACGGGCCGGCACTTTACTGGAATGCGGGGCTTGCGACCCTGCGCTGCGCGCTGCCGGGATGGGCGGGCGCCACCGTGGCCGCCGCCCTGTGCGCCCTGCCTGCCACGATGTGGCCCGTTCTGGCGTCCGGCCTGTTCCAGCTTGGCGTCATGTCCTACTGCCTGCCGTCGCTGGCCATCGGTCCTGTCCTGATGATCGTGCTGGATGGCGACGGGCCACGCATCATGCTTGCAGCCCTCGCATCCTTCTTCACGATGCTGGTGGGAACAATGACGGGGCTGCGCGCGTGTTCACCATCGCAGACGGTACTGGTCACGGCATTTGGGGGCACCGCGCTTCAGGCCCTGTTTCGGGTCCGGCTGCGGGCGGCACTGCCTGCGTGGTTCGCCGCCCTGCGGATCTCGGCATCCGCTTCAGTGCTGGGGGCGATGGTCGGGGAATTCCTTGGCGCGGAACATGGCCTTGGCGTGTTGCTGATCAATGCCCAGCAGAGCCTTGATCTGTCACGGACATGCGCCGTCACACTGGTTTCGGCGGCATTCGCGGGGGTGCTTTATGCCGGCGTCGGCATTGTCGGATATGCCTGCACGCGCTGGGCACGCGACATGCCCCTTGACCTGGCGCGCGACAGCGAGGCCCTGCGCGCGGGCTGGACGGCTGGCCCGGAGCGCATGCGGGTACTGTTGCATGGCGCGGGGCGACTGGCCGGGGCGACGGTACTTGCGCTGGGCGCATGGTGGCTGGTGCTGCGCATGTCCGGGGTGACGCCCTATGTGGGGCGGTCCCCATATGATGTGCTTCTTTACCTGACCGATGGAGCAGAGGGGCCATCGCGGATCAGCGCGATTGCCGGGGAACTGGGGATAACCCTGCAGGACATGGCGGTGGGACTGGTGGGCGGGATCGTGGCCGGACTGGTTCTGGCCGTGTTTTCACAACTGTGGCCACCACTGCACCGGCTGCTTGCCGGGCCGGTCTTCATCATGCAGGCCATACCGCTCATCGCCACGACGCCCCTGCTGATCCTGCTGTTCGGACGCGGGGAGGCGATCGTTGTGACTGTTGGCACCATCGTCACGTTTTTTCCGGTGTTCGTCACCGTTTCCCAGTCCTTTGCACAGACGCCCCGCACGGCGCTTGACCTGATTTCGGCCAATGGCGGGGGGCGTGTGGACGCGCTGCGCAAGGTCCAGGTACCGGCGGCCCTGCCATCCATATTCGCGGCGCTGCGCATTGCCGCCCCGCTGGCGATGACGGGAGCGCTGATTGCTGAATGGCTGGCGACGGGGCGCGGCATGGGGTACATGCTGCTTAATGCCGTATCAATGTCGGATTACGACGGATTATGGGCGCGCGTCACCGTGACAACCACAGTTTCCATGATCCTCTATGGTCTGGTCGGGCTGGGCGAGGTTGTCGCCATGCGCGCCCTGACGGGGGGACGTGCCCGGTGATATTCCCGCATGCCTGGTCATGCAAGCGCGCCATCAAGAATACGCAGACCGTGGTCCAGAAAACCCCGACAGGCATCCGAAAGACCGCCATCTGTCATGACACAGCATCCCATCAGGCTGTACCGCGCCAGGGGCTCCGCAACCGGCACATAGGACAGGGCCGGGTCCCGCGCGCATAGCTGGGCGGGCAGGGGCGTCTGTAGCGAGACCAGGTCGCTCCGCGCTGCGAAATCCCGCATGATCTGGAAGGAATTTGTTGTCAGGAACGGCAAACACCCCGACGGTTCGCGCATGGCAAGCCGTTTCTGGAACGCATTAAGGTAGGCAGCATCATCCGGCAGGGCCAGTGGATAGGCGCTGCAGTCGTGCAGTGTCACGGAACCCCGTAATGCCAGCGGGTGATCGTGACGCATCACGGCACAGGTTTCGAGCGCGTATTCCCGCACGACCCTGATATTGATGTCTGTCGGGGCATCATAGACGAAGACCATATCAAGGCGCCCGTCGCCAAGATGCGCCAGCAGTTCGGGCGCGCGTCCCGTCCGGATGGTGAAGCGGACATGCGGATCACGTAACGCAAAGGACAGGATCAGGTGCGGCAGCATTTCACGTGCCAGCGCGTCATGGGCGCCGATCCGGACATGCCCGGGCGACAGGCGGTGCAGGTCAGCCAGTTCCTCGCCCGTCATCGCGACTTCATCAAGAATCCGGGTCACCCTGCGCAGGAGCGTCTCACCCGCATCAGTCAGCATAAGCGCGCGGCTGCGGCGTTCGAACAGCGGCAGGCCGATGGCGGCCTCAAGCTGGCGTACATGGCGGTTGACCGCGGAGGCCGCGATATTCAGCTTCTCCGCCGCGGCACGAAATGAACCGGTCAGAGCGACCGTATGGAAATAGCGCAGGGCAGGCAGGTTCTGTAGCACGCGCGTCAGCCCGGACTGCATCTGGTCGGCTTTTCCCGTGGCGTTGGTAGGTGCTGTGCCCGACACGAACGTACTCCTGCAGATAACCTGACGTCTGATAGATAACAGGTCAGGGGCTGGTGCAAAGAAACTCGTGGTGATCGACTGCATCACGGCGGGATGCAGGCGTTACAGGCGGCAGGCTCCGGGCTGTGATGGGCCGCCATGGATCACACGGGGGCACCCTCATGCATGGGGATGGCATGTACGAGGTTTATCCGCATTCGGTGCTGCATGATGTCGGGGTGTGGGGGACTCCTGCGCGTCCGGTGCGGCTGCGGGAGGAGCTGGCCGCGCGGATCACGCCATGGCGGTCCCGTCACTCCAGCTCCATGAAGGGAAAAGCGCGAACAGGCCCATGCCGCCCTACGCGACATCAAACAGCTTCAGGCGATAATGAAGCTGCCGTGCCGTCATGCCCAGCTGCTGCGCGGTGCGTGACTTGTTTCCGCCATTCAGCCTGAGCGCATGCAGCAGTTCTTCCTTGGAATGGGACGACGCGGACAGGTACGGCCGGTACGCGCGTTCGCCCTGCACGGCCTGCAATGGCACCGACTGCGTACTGTCATGCAGGAAAGCACGCAGGTCCCGCGCCGCCATGACTGGCTGCGGGGCCAGCAGCACGACACGTTCGATCACATTGGACAGCTGGCGGATATGACCCGGCCAGTCCTGTTCGGTCAGCAGGTCGACCGCCGAGCGGGACAGACTGATGTTGCGTTCGTGACGCTGGTTGAACTGGCTGAGAAAATGGCTGCACAGCAGGGGAATGTCCTCCCTGCGGGCAGCAAGGGTCGGCAGCGTGATGGGGATGACATTCAGATGGTAGAACAGGTCATAGCGGAACAGCCCCATCTCGACACGCTTGCGCAGGTTCTGGCTGGTCGCGCTGACAACCCGGATGTCAATCCTGCGCGCAAGGGCCGTGCCGACACGCGTGAACGTGCCCTGTTCGAAGACATGCAGAAGCCGTCCCTGCATGGCCAGCGGAAGTTCACCGACCTCATCAAGGAACAGCGTGCCGGTATGCGCCTGCTCAAGCTGCCCCGTCCGGCGCGTCCTTGCACCGGGAAAGGCCCCGCGTTCATGGCCGAACAGCTCGGTTTCAAATGCGTTTTCGGGAATGGCGGCGCAGTTGACGCGCACAAAGGGCTGCGCGCGACGGGGACTGGCCATATGCAGCGCGCGCGCAAACAGTTCCTTGCCCGTTCCCGCAGCCCCGCACAGCAGCACGCTGGATGACGCGTGCGACACGCCCTCAAGCTCGGCAATCGCCTTCAGCAGGGCAGGGGAAGTACCAATGATGCCATACCGCATGGTGGCGTTTTCCAGCGCGTTTTCCAGCAGCTGGTTATGCTCATGCAGGGCACGCGTCTGTTCTTCCACCCTGTCGCCCAGTTTCATCAACTGTCCGATCAGGGTGGATATGATCTGCAGGATCATGATGTCATCGGACAGGTTCCTGTTCCGGTGCCGCAGCCGGTGACACGCGATCAGGCCGACCCGGTTGTGTCCCAGGTCAATCGGCATGGCGATGAAGGCCACCTTTTCCGGTGGCAGGTGCGCGCGCAGGACGGCACGGCCAAGGAAAAGGGGTTCCCTGTCGATATCCTGCACGATAATCAGATGCCGGTTCTTCAGTGCCGTCCCCGTTATGCCCTCGCCCAGCCTGTAGACACCGCGTGTAATCTCGGCTGTTGTCAGGCCATAGGCATGGCGGATGCGGTAGACGTCCCCCTCCGGGTCCCGGAGGATGATGCGCGCGCGGTTGAGTCCCAGCAGTTCCGACAGCAGGTGAACGACCTCACGCAGCACGCCATCAAGGTCAAGCCCCCGCCCGACAAGGCCCATGACGTTCTTGAGCAGCAGGATTTCCTGTGAACGCCAGAACTCGGCAGGGAAACCATCATGGATGTCGGGACCGGACATATGCGCCAGCAAGCCTGATAAGGAAAAGGAGCCATCTGGCTGGCAGCCCGCGACGGGACGCTGGCAGCCAGATCGCAGCCTACATGGACAAAGCGCTTCTGTCAGTCAGAATACGAACTGCATGGTCTGCATGTAATAGGCGCCTGAATGCAGCCCCGCCTCACGCACCCCGCGGGAGGCCAGGATACCGGCAATATCATGCGTCCAGACCCAGTGCGGGGCGAAGGACCAGCTGACCTGGAACTGTGGTATGGCGCCCACATATCCCCCATGCAGCCCGTCACGCGGGGTATAGACGCGCCCGATCCCGTACAGCGCGTCCTGCGTGCTGTCACGCCAGAAGAATGGCGCATGCAGCCGCAGCGAAACCTTTTTCGCCGCCGCATAGGTCATGACCGGGCCCACGCCAACCAGGTTCTGATTGTTCAGGGTCATGGTCACGTCATTATAGTAGGGAAGCGGGAAATAGGGTGTGCCGAACGTGCCCACCGATCCCGATGTCTGGTTGTAATTCCCCCCCGAGAACAGATCCGCCTGCACGCCGAATGTCGGTGCGCCCGTAACCTTGGGAATGGTATAATTGATGCCGCCATTGACCGCGTAGGCGTCCACCCGCCGGTGCGCGCCGTTATTGACGGGATGGAACGAGCCGCCCTGATAGATGCCATCAAGATTTACGGTAAAGGGACCGACCTTGCCCCACAGCCGCCCGCCAATGCCATCCCGGCGCGTCGTGCCCGCCGTGGCCCCCCCGACCGTTGCCGTGGGCACCGACGCCAGCGCGCTGCCATACAGGTAGCCCATGAAGAACGCATCAAGGTAAAGCTGGGAACGCTGCCCCATGAACCGGAAGGCGGGAAGGGCGCCGGACGCATAGGCCCCGTACAGTCGGCCGGAATAGTTCGTGCCATTGGAAAATATGCCGACAGGCTGTTTGTTCGTCTGGAAGAAATCAAATATATCAATCCGGAAATTCTTCCATAACGCATAACCGCGAAACCCGTCCCATGTCTGCTGCACATTGGGGATATCACGCGCGGACTGCATCATGACCGGCGCATCAAGGAACAGCTGCCGTCCCCCCATTACCCCCATATGCGCGCCAAGGAACTTGCCCCGCAGTTCGACAAAGCCCTGCTGCATGTCCAGCCGTTCACGCTGCAGGCCGGTCTGGTAGCCGTATGTATTCGACCCGCCGGCCACGGCATCAAGCAGTTCGGCATAGATACGGACATGCGACCCCAGATGCAGGTCGGCCCCATACTGGTTGCGCAGCAGGACACGGCTGGCATCCGTCACCCCGGCCTTGCCCAGCGCCGGCTGGTTTTCAAACACATAGCGCAGGCGTTCTTCGCCGCTGAAGCTGACCCAGATGGAGCCACTGTCATTCAGCCGCACGTATTTCAGGCGGTTGAACCAGTCCCTGCGCCGGACATCGACGGGTTCATGGGCAAGAAAACTCCAGTCTTCGGCCCAGCGGGCCTGCCCGTACGGGCCAACCGTACCGAAACCGGATGCCGCGCCATTGGCCGCGGTGAACCGGCCAAGCCACGTCGGCATGGGCACGGTCTTTTTCACCTGTGGCGCACCCTGCGCAGGCTGGGTCGTGACCACCTTTGGCATCAGGCGCGCCGTATTTGGTGGTGGCAGACCGCCGCGCGTACTGTCCGTGACAGGGGCGGCCCCGTATGCGCCCGGTGACCCCAGACCTGCAAGCGTGATCGACAGGGCGGCAGCCTTTCTGAACGACTGCGCCTGTCCGGGAAGAAAAGTCCTGTAGGCATGCGACATGGTCTGTACTCCTTGTTACGATGTTGGACCGTAAAGAGCGCAAGAAACCGTACCGTCCTGGGACGATAATTTTATTTTCTGTTATTTTATGTAGTGGGCGGAATATTGAATTCCGCCCATATTATACTGTCAGTATTTCTTGTAAGGCAGGAATTTACCGGAAATATTGACATGAACCCGGTCACCCGCGGGGTCAGGCTCGCGTTCGATATGCATCTTGAAGTCAATGGCGCTCATGATCCCGTCCCCGAACTCCTCATGGATCAGTTCCTTGATGGCGGGACCATAGACGCTGATCATTTCATACCAGCGATACAGCAGCGGATCATCCGGCGCGCCGCCGCCCAGCGTGCCCTTGCTGGGCACGGTCTGCAGCCACGGCAGGGCGGAGGGGTCAAGGTCAAGCAGCGCGACAAGGGCCTCGGCCTCCCCGGCGCTGAAGGTCATCTGGCCAAAACAGGCCGCCGTGGTCCATTCCTTGCTCCGGCCCACGGCCGTCGCCACATCCGCCCAGCGGATGCCCCTGGCGACGCGCGCGGCGATAATGGCATGCGTGACCTCTTCTCGGCTTTCGAATACAGGCATGGTACTCTCCTTTCATTACGTCAGTGTTCGCCTTTGCTGACCAGCGCGGAGCGACGGACCAGAAAGTCGACAAGGTGGTTGCGCAGGTCGTAAAACCCGGTTTCATGATGCATGCTCTCCCGTGTCCGGGTGCGGGGCAGCGGATTGTCGATGCTTTCCGCCAGACGGGCATCGGGTCCGTTGCTCATCAGTAAGACACGGTCCGCCAGCAGGATGGCTTCATCAACATCATGCGTGATCATGAAGACGGTCTGCTGCGTGCGGGCACAGATCTGCAGAAGTTCCTCCTGGATCAGCCCGCGCGTCAGGGCATCCAGCGCGCCAAAGGGTTCATCCATCAGCAGCATGCGGGGCTGCGTGGAAAAAGCGCGGGCGATCCCGACGCGCTGGCGCATGCCGCCGGACAGTTCGGCCGGCTTCTTGTCCAGCGCGCTCCGCAGGCCAACCAGATGCAGATAGTATTCGGCCTTTTCCCTGATCTCAGCCCGCGACAGGGTAGGAAAACGCGACCGCACGGCAAAAGCCACGTTCTGCACCGCACTCAGCCACGGCAGCAGGGCGTGCCCCTGAAAGACGACGCCGCGTTCCAGTCCCGGGCGGGTGATCTCGTGCCCATCCATGATCACCGTGCCGCCCGATGGCTGTTCCAGCCCCGCCAGAATATTGAGGATGGAACTCTTGCCACAGCCGGAATGGCCGATCAGGCAGACGAATTCACCCGGCTGGATGGTGAACGAAACATCGGAAAATACCGGTGGCCCACTATCGCCATACCGTTTTTCCAGCATGGAGACCTCAACCAGCGGCCGGGAAGCGGCATGGGTCGCGGCCGGTGCCGCATATGCGCTGTCATTCGGCATAGGTCACGCTCCTCTGCAGGGCCGCCAGCGCGCCATCCAGCACCATGCCCGTAAAACCGATCAGCAGGACCGCCAGCAGCACGTTCGAAAGGGACAGGTTGTTCCACTGGTTCCACACGAAATAGCCAATGCCCGAACTGCCCACCAGCATCTCCGCCGCGACAATGGCAAGCCACGCGATGCCCAGCCCGATCCGCATGCCGGTAATGATGGTCGGTGCTGCCGCAGGTAACAGGACGAACAGGACCCTGCGTGTCCAGCTGACTTCCAGCGTGCGGGCGACATTCAGCCATTCCCGGCGGACACTGCCCACACCAAAGGCCGTATTGAGCACAATGGGCCACAGGGAACAGATGAAGATGACAAAAATGCCGCAGCCTTCCGGATTGCGGATCGTGTAAAGCGCAAGCGGCATCCATGCCAGGGGCGAGATCGGGCGCAGGATCTGGATAAACGGGTCAACCGCGCGGCGGATGACGGGATGCAGCCCGATCAGGAACCCGAACGGCACGGCAACCACAACCGCCAGCCCGTATCCGATCGCAACACGTAGCAGGGACGCGCCAACCTGCCAGCCAATGCCCCGGTCACTGGGGCCATTATCGTGAAACGGCGCGTGCAGGGCCTGCAGGGCGGACGCGGCGAAGCGGGCCGGGCCGGGAAATCCTTCCCGGGTCCGGGTGGTTCCGGGGGTATGGCCCATCAGCATCTGGTATTCCGCATTGCCCTGCGGGATACCGTACGGGGACCGGGGGGGCGCGGACGCGGTGGACAACTGCCAGACCAGCAGCAGGCCCGCGAACAGGGCAAGGAAGAGGAAAAAGGCCCGACGGCTTTCTGCTGAAATCATGGTGGCTATCCCTGATTGAAGAAAGACGGATGGTCAGGATCGAAATGCTGTCCCATGATGGTGAAGGACGGCCAGTTGTCGCCCCCATCCGCAGGCTGGGGAAGGTTCATGGCCTGCGCCTGCTGCCTGACCGCATCAATCAGGAAGACCTGCCGGGCCACATCGCGGTAATCCACCGGCCCCTTCAGGTACCCCCACCGTTCAAGCTGGGACATGATCCATACCGCCATGGACGGATAGGGGTAGGGCGAATAGGCCGCCCGGCGCGGGTTGTCGCGCACCACGCCCAGGCCATCCGCGTAATGCCCGGTCAGGCTCTGGCGAATGACCAGTTCGGGCTGGTTCAGATAGCGCGGCTGGGCCATGATCCGTGCGGCCTGCGCCCGGTTGTCGGGCTGCTGCATGAAATCGGCAGCGCGGATCATCGCGCGCTGCAGGGCGGCGGCGGTATTGGGATTGGCGTCCATGAACGCCGCCGTCATGCCGAAGGCACAGCAGGGATGGCCGTCCCATATCTCCGCCGTCAGGATATGCACGAAGCCCACTTCCTCGATGACGGCACGCTGGTTGAAGGGTTCCGGCCCGAGAAAGCCGTCAATATTGCCAGCCCGCAGGTTGGCGACCATGTCCGGCGGGGCGGTCACGCGCAGGGTCACGTCATGGTCCGGGTCCAGCCCGTGCCGCGCCAGATAGGCACGCAGCAGCAGGTTGTGCATGGAAAACTCGAACGGGATGGCGAAGGTCATTCCCTTCCACTGCCGCGGGTCGCGCCGGTCATGGTGGCGCAGGGCAAGGGTGATGGCCTGCCCGTTGAGGTTCTGCATGCTGGCCACGCGCACGGCATGCGGCGCATTCCCGCCCAGCCCGAGCGAAAGCGCCAGCGGCATGGGCGACAGCAGGTGGGACGCATCCAGATGGCCATCCAGCAACCGGTCACGTACCAGCGCCCAGTTTGCCGTTTTCTGCAGCTGTACCCGCAGCCCTTCCTGCACGAAGAAGCCCTGCGCTTCCGCCATGATCAGCGGTGCGGCGCAGGAAATCGGCACGAAACCGATGGTGACATCGGGCCGTTCCAGCGGGCCTGCCGGCACTGCCGCGCGCAGCGGGGACGGCAGGCTGCCCAGCACCGTTCCCGCCGCCAGCGCGCCCAGCACCGTCCGGCGGCCGATCCGCGCGGGCGCGGCATGCACGACGCCGCAGCCACAGACGGCCCCGGCCGGATCAGCGGAGGCGCACCGCAGCAGGGCCGCACGAGGCGGGCGCAGGAAGGAAAATCCGTTCATCACGATACCTCCAGCCGTGCTGTCGTGGCGCTGCCACAGCGTTGTTGCATGACAAGGCGCTCGGTTGTGTCCGTTACGACTTCCCATGGCGCGGCCGGATCGGGTGTACCGCTCAGTTCCAGCGGGGCCACCCTGCTTTTCAGCCGGACTTTCGGGGGCTGGTGGGCATACCCCCCATGGCGCAGCCCCAGGATTTCGTGCGCAATCGTATCCGCCTGCGCGGCGATCGGGCCGATATAGCGACATGGCTGGCCATGGATGGTGATGCAGTCACCCAATGCATAGATATCGGCCTGGCTGGTACGCAGCGTTGCCGGGTCAACCATAATGCCCGTATCCGTATCCAGCCCCGCCGTGTGGGCCAGATGCAGGTTGGTTTCCAACCCGATAGCGGCAATCACGATATCGGCTGCACACAGGGCAGGGCGGCCAGATGTCACAACATTCACCCTCATCATACGTTCTGACTTCGTAACGTTATGGACAACAGTATCGTTCATGACATGAATCCCGGCATGCTCCAGCCGCGCGCTGATACGCCGTCCCGCTTCGGGCGGTACAAGACCATCCAGCGGGTAGGGGCCGCGACCAATCAGCGTGACCGTGTGCCCGGCCTCGGCCGCGTCTTCCGCCAGTTCGCATCCGACCAGCCCGGCGCCAACCAGCACGATGCGCCGTGGCGTGTCGCCAATGCTCTGGCGCAGCCTGAGCCATGCCGACAGGGAATTGACCCGCCAGACCAGATCCGCCGGCAGGCTGGACAGGCGCACGGGCTGCGCCCCCTGCGCCAGTACCAGCGCACCATATCGCAACGTGCCCCGTGTGGTGCGCAGCCGGTGTGCGTGCGGATCAATGCCGGAGGCGAAGGTCCCGCCCATCAGCGTGATCCCCATGCCTGCCGCCGTATCCGCACCCTGACCCCGGCACAGGCTGGTTGCATCCAGCTTGCGTGACAGCGCCACGGACAACTGGGGCTTGGCATACAGATCACCCGCGCACCCGGTGACCAGCGCGATGCGTGCGGACGGGCTCAGGGCGCGCAGGCGCTCGGCAACCGCCCAGCCCGCCGTACCGCCGCCTACGATCACGGCGTCCCATATGCTGCGGGCAGTGACGGATATATCGGGCGTCGCCACGGACGCCACGGCAGCAGCCGGCAGGACATAGGGTTCAAAATCCGCCTTGGTCACACCGCACAGGGGGCAGGCCCAGTCATCGGGAATATCATCAAACCGCGTTCCGGGCGGCAGGCCGCCATCGGGATCCCCCAATGCTTCGTCATAGATCCAGCCACAGACCCGGCAGATGAATTTGCGGTAGGGGATCATGCAGGAAGTTCCTCCGTCATGAGCCGCGCCATTTCCAGGCGCAGATGCTTGATCGCGGGGGTTACGATCGCCACGAACTGCGCTTCCCGGACCCGGCGCTGCGGGGCGGCGGTGCTCAGATACCCCCGTGCCCCCTGATGCAGCAGGGCGGACTGCGATGCCCTCAGCGCCAGTTCAGACCCGTGCGCCCGCGCGTCCAGCACATCCAGCAGATAGGATGGGTCCGTCTCGCCCGGTGTGCGCGCCAGTTTCAGGGCACGTTGTGTAAAGGCGTCCAGCTCGGCCTGCATGGTGTCCGGACGGTCCTCCAGGAAGCGATTGACGTGGCCAAGCTGGGGTTCCACCTCCAGCATGGAATCAATGCATCCCTGCACGATACCGGCCGCCATGCCGGCCTGCAGCAGGATGAAGGGGGCCTTGATGACACTGACCAGCGGCTGCGCGGGAACGGCGATGACGTCGCGGGCGGGCAGGAAGTACTCATCCAGCCGGATGCTCCACGTACTCGTGCCTTCCATCCCGGAAAAATGGGGGCAGGGACGAAGTGCCGCCTGTCCATCGAAACGGAGCAGGAACAGGATTTCGCGCCCTTTCTGTCCGTCTATCCGGGCCATGGCGCCACAATACTGCCCCGGCGCGATATGGCTGACCCACGGCAGCACCCCGCTGACGCGATAGCCACCCGGCGCAGGCGTGGCCTCAAGCGCCATGCGCTCGATCCCGGCCAGGGCCTTCATGGGGTTGGACAGCGCCGTGCCACCAAAGCTGTGCCCGAGAGCATGGGTGGACAGCAGGTCCGTATTGAGTGCGCTATCGGGCGCTTTTTCCAGATAAAGGCCACAGACCATGTGGCACCACATAAGGAAGCCGGTTGCGCCACACTGACGGCTGACGGTGGCCATGGCCTGAATGGCCAGGCCAAAATCCGCCCCATTGCGCTGGAGATGGGGGGCCAGCGCCCCCGCTTCCCCCAGCGCACGCAGGATTTCGAGCGGGTAATGACCGTTCAGGTCAATATCCGTCACGATTGCAGCCAGCGGCCCCCGTGCGATCCCTTCAACGCGCTGGAGAAGAGACGTATCTGCCTGAACGGCCTGTGTCATGTTCCGGGCTGGCATGGAAAGACGGTCTCCTTTTACCGGCGTGCGGTGCCATAAAACTCAGTCTGCAAGGCTGATCGTCATAGGGACGGGATTACGCATCGTATTGGCGACGGGGGAGAAATAATTGGCATGCTGCACGATGGCATCCAGTTCCTCACGCGGCGCATCGCCTTCCACCACCACTTTTACGCGAATGCGCTGGAAGCCCATTTCCTCGGGCTTGCGCTCGGCCCCTCCGGCACCCCATGCCGCCGTGTTGCTGATGTCGCCTTCCAGCCAGAGTTCCAGCTTGCTCAGCTTTACTTCCCGGTATGTGGCAACCGCGGTAATGCCGACAGCCAGACAGCCCCCCAGCGCGGACAGGACGATCTCACCCGGGGCCGGGGCCGTGTTCTGGCCGAACAGATGAAGCGGTTCATCCACCACCACCGGGGCATGCTGCCCGACATGGCTGAGCGTGCGGTACTGGCCTTCGCACACGGTATGAACCTTGTTCGTGCCGAAGTTATCGGGGTTGTTGCGCCCTTTTTCTGCAAAACCCAGCAGTCCGGTCCGGTCGATGGGACGCAGATAGGTGGAAACAGTTTTGGTATCGGACATGATATTTGCAACTCCTGTTAGGAAATACTTCATCCGGGTTGACGAAATGACCTTCCCCAGTGACGGAAAACGTCTCAAGAAGTTTTTTTGCGCTTTTTAATGCGCTCTTTTTTATAGGTATTTTTTCATGGCCTCAGCGCACGGCACATGAATTGTCGACATTGTCCACATTGTCATGCAGGCGGAACCGGGTCGCGCCCCTGCCATAACGGATCGCCCGTTCTTTCCGTTCCGATCAGCGTGGAGCGAAGCAGGGATCAGGCTACGAACCCAGCGGACATCGCCGGCACGGACTGCTCAGTGGACCCTGATCGGGTGAATGCAAAGACACCTGTTGCCGTCCGTACAGACCTGGCGTGCCACAATCATTCCATCCCGAAATGGATATAAAGCGGAGGGGAACGGAGCCTTGATATTCAGGTCAGGGACGGCATGCGTGTACTCCTGATGATGATCAGGCAAAACACCATGAATGTCCCGCATGAAAAAAACGTTGTCCCCTGCAGGATATGCAGACATAGGCGAGGGCAATCTGACAGGCGCGAGAATAAGACTATTTTTCATAGTGGATATTTCCGTTAAAAAAACGTCCAAACTTCGTTAAATATGTTAAATCACATAAACTCACATTTTGGTAGTGCTTATATCGTGAATCATTCAAACATCTTATTTTGTGATTAAATTTTTATGTGTCATTTTTTGTCGTGAATAAGCAGCCTTCCATAGGCACAAAAGACTGGACATATGGCAGATTTCCACGCCCGGAGACCTTGACCGGAGGACGCGCCGCTCCATCTGAATGAAGCGGCACATCCACACAATCTATTGAAAATATTTAAGGATGCTTGCTTCAGGATGCGTCGCCCAGTGCTGGCCAGGTCGGAATTACACGTAAATATATGTAATATTTTTCAATATCACACACTCTCTCCATCCCAACCCGTCAACCTGGACTGGACAACCCGCTTCCTGCTTGGTCCTGTTTTGTTCTGGTCAGCGGGGACGGCAAAAGATTCCATGATGCAGTCCGCAGGATCGAACATCCATATAGCGGCCTGAATTCAAAGCGTCATGCCACCCGCGATGGCGTGAGGCGCCTCATCAGATCTGCCATAGATCAGCGCACCCGTATGCCTGCTGCAGAACCGGATGGTCCAGACGTCACCCGCAATACAGAGGTGGCCCCGTCCGTTCGGACAGTTTTGTGGGCTTGATAA
>NZ_BANF01000001.1 GCF_000964425.1 Komagataeibacter intermedius TF2
GCCGCCACCGCGCCAGTCACCGCCACCCCGGCCGCCGCCGTGCCAGCCGTCGCCGCCCCGGCCACCACCGAAGCCGCCACCATGGAAGCCGCCGCCCCCACCATGCGGTTCGGCATGGGCGACCGGTCCGCATGCGATCAGTGCCAGCAGCGCACCTGTCATGACATGTTTCAGCTTGAGCATGTTCCATTCCTGCATATCTGAATGCGATGTATCGCAGAAAATTACCCGTCCGGAAAAGACGTAGCCTGTCCCGTGGCCGGATTGTCCCATGGTGTCCGGCGTAATGGTGGGCTGCCTGATGCCTGCCGTCCGGTTCCGGGCAGCGTGCGCTCCATATAGGTATTTTCTGTCCGGTTTGCACCTGTGCGTGGCTCAGGGCATGACACCATAAAAAATGGGCAACGTGGCATATGAAATTATTGCAGCCTGTTCTAACGGTATCCATCGGACCCGGTTCGGGTCAGCATGGGCACGCATGCATCAGTCAGGGTATCGGGATCAGGACATTGTCACCGTGGGGTTACAGAAATATCCGGATGCGCCACATTCCCTCCGTTTTTTTGCACTCATATGTATTTAAAGTGCCATGAACAATAAAAACCATACAGAAAATATGAATCGTATTGTAGAAAAAATAACAACCAAGAATTACATATGTATTTTTCTTGGTATATTTTTTGTATGTGTTCTGCTTGCCCCGCATGTGGCGTTCATTACCGCCCATGTCTCGTTATCCAGCAATGAAGGGTGGAATGCCTATCTGGCGCAGCGTGCCATAGGGCTGGACCATGCGCCGCTATACCCGCCATCGGACCAGATGGTGTTCAATAATTACCCGCCCAGTTCGTTCTATGTCGTTGGCCTGTTCGGCTGGCTGGTGGGGGACATGATCGTGGCGGGGCGGATCATCTCGCTTCTGGCGCTGCTGTATTGTGCCTGGGCTACGGGGCGTATCGTCCTCGCCTGTGGCGGAACACGGGCGGGGGCGTGGCTGGCGGGCCTGCTGGTCATGATCTATTCCGCCGTGTTCTACAGCGATTATGTCGCCATGGATGACCCGCAGTGGCTGGGGCAGGCCGTCATCATGACAGGATTCATGGTGCTGCTGGGCAATGGCCGCGAACCGGGGGGGGCTGGCGCGTGGCGGCCTTTCTGCGCGGGTTTCATCATGGTGGCGGGACTGACCTTCAAGCACAACATACTGGCCCTGCCCGTGGCGGTACTGGTGTGGCTGCTGCTGACCAACCGGCGTCATGCCGTGGCGTGGATGGGGGGATGCCTGCTGTCGCTGTGCCTGCTGGGGGGGGTGTATTACGCCAGTTTTGGCCCGGATTTTGTGCAGGGCGTCCTTGGTCACAAGCGCATTTTCCGCGCGTATGGCCTGCTCAAGGGACTGGGTAACGTGCTGGGGCTGAGCGGCATGGTGGCATCGTGCGCATTCGTGCCCTGGTTACGTCTGCGGCATCGGTACGGCCTGCTGCTGGGGCTGTATCTGGCGTTGGCGGCGGCATCGGCCATCGTGCAGCGCACGGGCATGGGCGTGTCGCATAATGCCTGTTTCGAGGCGCTGATCGCCGCCAGCCTGTGCGCGGGGCTGGCCATGTCGTCCCTTGCAACGGGGGCACGGATGATTGGCCGCGTCCCCGCCCGCATTGTCCTTGTCGGCATGGTGGGGCTGAACCTGCTGCCGGTCATGGTCAGCATGCCGGCCTATGTCCCCTATCTGTACCGTGTCAGCGTGACCAGCATCGCAAACCATCTCGATGCATCGAACGAAACGGTCGCCGCCGTGCGCGCGATTGATGGCAATGTCGCGTGTGAGACGCTGGCCCTGTGCTACTGGGCGCACAAGCCGGTGGTGATGGATTTCTTCAATTATTCCCAGCATGTCGCCGTCACGCATGACGCCACGGCGCTGGAGCGCGTCGTGGACCGGCATGATGTTGCGGCGTTCGTCAGCAATTCACTCTTCGATACGCAGGAAGACGTCTGGGAGTTTACGGACCTGTGGCGCATTATCCGCGCGCGCTATACCCATGCACGGTTGCAGGGCGTGGCCTATATCGTAACGCCCTGACCGCAGTGGTGGTGGCGCGGCGTGCGCGCCGCCACACACGCAGTGTTACGGGTGGCCCACCCCCCGCAGGCGATGCAGGGTGACGATGGCGGCTGTCAGCACGATGGCGGCACAGGTCTGGTGCACCGTGCCCGCCCACACCGGCACCACCAGCAGCAGCGTGGTGATCCCGAGTGCGTACTGCAGCAACACCAGCCACCCCAGTACCGCCAGCGCATTATGGACATCCTGACCCAGTTGCGGCGTGCGCAGTCCCAGCACGATCGTGCCCCCAATGACCAGCGCCGTGGTGGTGGCCAGCAGCCGGTGGTCAAACTGGACGGCCGGGATGTTCTGGAACCAGTTCAGCCAGAACGGGTGCAGCCGCGCATAGCCCTGCGGGATCAGGTGCCCGTCCATGAGCGGGAAGGTATTGTAGGCAAATCCTGCATGCGTGCCTGCGGTAAAGCCACCCGCGATGACCGTGATGCCCACCAGCAGGCAGATGGCCCAGACCAGACGGTGGACGCGCACGACCTCGGGCGTTGCGGGAATGAAAGCGGGACGCGGCGTGCGCACGGACAGCGCCGTCCACAGGATGGCGATGTACAACGCAAAGGCGCAGCACAGGTGCAGCACCAGCCGCACGGGGGCGACCGCCGTGCTGTCGGGATTGAAGCCTGACGCCACCATAAACCAGCCGATGGCGCCCTGCAGGCCGCCCAGCACGAAAAACAGCACCAGCCGCAGCGCCAGGCTGCGTGTCAGCGCGCCGGTGATGGAAAACCAGACCAGTGGCACCAGCAGGACCAGCCCCATGAGCCGACCCCAGAACCGGTGCGTCCATTCCGCCCAGAATATCTGCTGGAATCCGGCCAGCCCGAATCCGTCATGCAGGATCTTGTACTGCGGAATGGTTTTGTACAACGCGAACTGCCGTTCCCATTCCGCATGGCTCAGCGGCGGGATCATGCCGGTAATGGGCCGCCAGTCCATGATGGACAGGCCCGATCCGGTCAGGCGGGTATAACCACCCAGCGCAATCATGCCGACCAGCATGAAGCAGATTGCAAACAGCCACGTCGAGATACGCTGCCGGTTGCGCAGCTCCTGCGCGGACGGGGGCGTACGGCCCATCAGGGAGCCATTTCGGGAATATGCGGACATAACCGGATTTAGACCGCCCTTGCAGTCCGCCGCAAGGCGATGCTAGGCGCGAAGAAGCAAATCGCAGTCGGAAAACGGGACGCACGCATGACATTATCGCACGCCGCACGGCCTGCACCCCCTGCGCGGTCCACGTTGCGCGTGCTGGTCCGGCCCATCATGCTGCTGGCGGCCTTTGTCGGGCTGGCCGTGGTTCTGGGCCGCCTGCCCGGGGTGCGCGCCATGCTGACGGCTGGCCCCGCCATGCATGCGGGCGGGGAAGGGGTGGTGATATTCGTGCTGGCCGCCAGCGCGTTCTGTGCATTTGGCCTGCCACGCCAGGCGGTGTGTTTTGCCGCGGGCGCCGCCTATGGAATCGGGGCGGGCTGCGTGCTGGCCACGCTGGCGACCGTGACGGGCTGCCTGATCGGCTATGGCTGGGGACGGTGGGCGGGACGGCCGCGCATGCCCGCGCGGTTTGCGGCAACCATGGCGCGGCTGGATGGTTTCGTGCGTCAGGAACCCTTTATATCCGTGCTGACGCTGCGGCTCATGCCGGTGGGTTCGGCGCTTGTCCTCAATCTGGCTTCGGGCATGCTGGGGGTGCGGGCCGTACCGTTCGTGCTGGCCACCATGCTGGGCAGCCTGCCGCAGACCGTCGTGTTCGTGCTGGTGGGATCGGGTATCCGGCTGGAGGGGCCATGGCGCATCGGGGTGGGGGTCATGCTGTTCGCCCTGTCGGCGCTGCTGGGGCTGTGGCTTATGCGCCGCATGCGCACGCGCCGCCCTGGCGGCGCAGGGGTATCGCGATAGCGAATTGCAGTAATGTCGTAATTAGATGGTGAAAAAGTGGACCCTGCTGGTCTACTAGTCTGCACGATCTTTCAAAATGGAGTGCCTCATGGGCTCATCCGCAACGGCGGGCCATTCAGCGGAAAAGCCCGTGCCGGAAACGACTGTCCGCCCATTGGGGTGGATTGCAATCCTGCTGGGGTTCCTGACCGCAGTCGGCCCGGTTTCCACCGATATCTACCTTCCGGCCTTTCCAGAACTGGAATCGACGCTGCACGGGCGCGCGGGTTCGGCGCAGATGACGCTGGCCATATGGTTCGTCGGGCTTGCGATCGGGCAGATCACCATGGGGCCGCTATCGGACCGTTTCGGGCGACGCCGGCCCATGCTGGTGGGGACGCTGGTCTATACGCTGGCATCGGTCGGGTGCGCGATGGCGCGCGATATTCCGACGTTTTCGTTCTTCCGCCTGGTCGCCTCGCTTGGGGCATCGGCCAGCCTGATCATTCCCAGCGCCTGCGTGCGTGACATGTCGCATGGCAATGAATCCGCCCGTCTCATGTCGCGGCTGGTGCTGGTGATGGGGGTCGTGCCCATCCTGGCGCCCACGCTGGGGGGCATGGTGCTGTCGATTGCGTCGTGGCGGTCGATCTTCTGGGCATCGGCGGTATACGGGCTGATCTGCATCCTGCTGATCTGGCGCGTGCTGCCTGAAACGCTGAAGCCCGAAAACCGCAGTGAATTCTCGCCCGTCACCCTGTTCAGCCGCTACGTGATGCTGGCGCGTGACCGCGGGTTCATCACGCATGCCATGATTGCCGGTTTCTCGTGCTTCATGTCCTTTACCTACCTGTCTGCGGCCCCGTCGGTGTTCCGTGGCCTGTTCGGCCTGTCGGCGGCGCATTTCGGCATGCTGTTTGGCGTGTTCGCGGTGTGCATGATCGGGGCGTCGCAGCTGAATGGCATGCTGGTGGGCCGTATCGACGCGACCCGTATTCTCGGGTTCACGGTGGGGGTCGCACTGGTGGGGACCATCGCCATGACGGCCATGGCCATTGTCATCGCCTTCGCCATGCAGCACGGCGGCCATGCGCCGATGTGGATGATGGGGTGCCTGATCCTGACCATGATGGTGTCGCTGGGCACCACGGGCATCATTGGTCCCAATGCCACGGTCGGCGCGCTGGCCGATCACCCCCGTTTCGCGGGCAGTGCCTCGGCGTTCGTGGGCACGCTGCAATACGTGCTGGGCGCGGTGGCCGGGGCCTTCGTCGGCATGCTGCCGACCAATTCCCCCATTCCCATGGCCGGCGTCATGCTGATGGGGGCCGCGATCATGCTGGTCATGGCGCTGCTGCGGCCCGCACGCCCCCCCGGCAGCACGGTGGCAGGGCAGGAATAAAGTCTCCCCCTTCTGCAATGGCCCGGGCGTGCGCGCCCAAGCATGTGCCCCGCGTCCGGTTGGGGTTGTCGCCCCGCCGTGTGGCGGCTACAGCGGGGGGCCGTCCACTGGGGCGACATTTTCGTGAACGGGACAGGCATGTCCCGGATCTGTATGACCATGCAACGGGGACTGCGCACCGATCATGACGACTGCCAAGATCGACCTGAAACAATATATCCGTAACATCCCGGATTTTCCCAAGCCGGGTATCCTGTTCTACGATATCTCGACCCTGATGCGGAATGCCGATGCGTGGCAGATTGCCATGGGCCGTCTGGCCGCGGCGGTCGCCCCGTGGGCGCCGGACATGCTGGCCGCCATCGAATCGCGCGGGTTCCTGACGGCGGCCCCGCTGGCCAGCCGCCTTGGCTGCGGGCTGGTCATGCTGCGCAAGCCCGGCAAGCTGCCTGGTGAAACCGTGTCCCACAGCTATGACCTGGAATATGGGTCCGATTCGCTGCATATCCAGTCTGATGCGATCCAGCCGGGGCAGCGCGTGGTGGTCATGGATGACCTGCTGGCCACGGGTGGCACGCTGGTGGCGTCGGTTTCGCTGCTGCGCAAGGTGGGGGCCAATGTCGTGGGCGCTGCCACCATGATCGAACTGACGGGGCTTGGCGGTCGCGGCCGGCTGGATGTTCCGGTCAAGACCCTCGTCTCCTACGACGAGTAGACAGGCTGCGCCGGGCACATGGTATGCGGCATGCGCTTTCTTCCATGTTGTCAGCGGGCTGTTGGCCTGTGCGCCGGGCCGTTATGATGTACAGTGTGGATGGATTGTATCTGAACAGGGGAGCCTGATGCCGGGATGAAAGGTCTTGAGCTTTCCCTGATCCGTTTCCAGAATCAGGTCCGTGATTTTTTCAGGCGCCTGTGGCCGCCGGGCATGACCCTGCGGCAGGATCACCTGCGCTGGCTGTACGCGCCCGGCATCTTCACCTTCGGTTACGCGCTGCGGACCACCATTACCTCCCTCATCGCGCTGGGTATCGCCCTGTGGTGGGAACTGGGCAGCCCGCAATGGGCGGCGCTGACGGTCTGGATGGTGGCGCAGGGCACGCGTGGCAAAAGCGTCGCCAAGGCGCGATGGCACCTGTTCGGCATGGTGGTCGGCACGGTCTGCGCCGTGCTGCTGGTGGCGGCTTTTCCACAGGCGCCGCTCATGTTCATTCTCATGCTGGCGATCGGGATCGGCTCGTTCTGTTTTATCGGGACATTGCTGCCCGGTCCCGCGACCATGACCAATTACCGTATCCACGGCATGCGGGCGAGCGGCTTTACCTACGCCATCATCTCGCTCGACGGGATTGCCGATCCCGAGCACATCTTCATGACGGCCATGGCGCGCGCGACCTATATCGTGCTGGGTATCGTGCTGGAGAGTACCGTCTCCTCCCTGTTCCAGTTCAAGCTGGAGGAACGCGCGCAGGATCGCCTGGCCGCCAATTTCCTGACCGCCATCAACGGGGCTGCCCAGACCCTTGCCTCCCTGCTGTCGGGGGATGCGCAGGTGCTCAAGAAGGCGCGTGGCGTCTTTTCCAACATCACCACCCTGAGCGACCAGATCGAATTTGCGGAAGTGGAGATGGGCTCCCACCGTGGGCATGAAGGCGACCATGCGCGCGCCGCCCTGGCCCGGGTGGCCATGCTGCTGTCGCGCGGACTGGACCTGGCGGCCCTGATGCAGGGGCCATGCGGAATGCCCGACGCCGCCTTCGCCGCGACATCGAGCAAGGTGGAAGCCTTCCTCAAGGACATGGCGCCACAGCTTGAAGCCAGTGAGGACATTCATCCCGTCCTTGCCCGCCTGGCGGCGCTTCAGGCCGCATGCCGGCAGAGCGTGGCTGACTCGCTGGATGAGGAAATGGGCAGTCCCGGCAGCGCGCCCACCGATCCGCAACTGGTGCAGATGCTGTCGCAGCAGCGCATGCTCAATTACGCGCTGGGCGAGATACTGGACGAACTGGAACAGGCGCTGATCCAGTTCGACGCCAGCCGTCATCCGCTGCTTCATGACCATTTCCACTATCGGCTCAAGACCTTCCGTGACTGGCAGCAGGCGTTTACCAACAGCCTGCGGGCGTCGGTCACCATTTTCGGGTCGGGACTGATCTGGGTCACGACATCATGGTCATCGGGGCTGACCTTCATGATGTTCGTCTCCATTGTGTGCAGCCTGTTCTCCACGCTGGAAAAACCGGCACTGGCCACGCGGGCGTTCCTGGGGGGGGCGATCATTGCCTCGATCGTGGCGGGGATACTGGTGCTGTGGCGCCTGGCTGAACCCACCACGTATGAAATCATGGCCGTGTGCCTGTTCCTGCCCATGCTGGCGGGGGGCCTGGCCTTTGCCTATCCCGCGCTGGTGCTGGGGGCGGTGTCGTACAACCTGTTCCTGCCCATCCTGCTGGGACCTGGCAACCAGTCGCGGCTGGATGAAGTCGCATTCTTCAATACCGCCATGCCCCTTGTGCTGGGGCTGTGGTACGCCATGTGGTCGTTCCGGCTGGTCCTGCCGTTCGATACGAATGACATGCGCTGGCAGATGCGTACCGGCATCCTGCGCGGGCTGCGCTATATCGCGCGCGCGCGCAACCTGCCCACCACGCTGTATGTGGTTGAACATAACGTGGACCGCTTTGTCCGCCTGCTGACCAATGCCGAAAATACGCCTGATACGATTATCGACGCGTATCTGCAGGGTATCCTGTCGGCCATGACCATCGGGCTGAATGTCATCCGGCTGCGTGCGATCCTTGAACGCCACCTGCTGCCGCCCGAGGCCCAGCGCGCGGTCAGTGACATGATGGGCCGCATGGCGCAGTTCAGCGGTCGGTATGGTGGCCATTATGGCCGCACGGCGCGATCGGCCAAATTCGCCATTGTCCATCTGCAGCAGATGGCGGGACAGGCGGATAATCTGGGCGTGCGGCTGGAAATCGACAGTGCGCTGACGTGCCTGTACGTGATTTCCTATGAACTGGACCACAACCAGAAGTTCTTTGATGCATCCAGCCCCTATCTCGATCCGGTCATGGCCTGACGCTGGCCGGATTGGTTGCCCGGACATGATACATGCATGCGGGACGTGGGCATGACTGGCGCGTGGTTTCGCCGGGCGGCGGGGGAATAAAAAAGGCGGCACCGGAATGGCGCCGCCTTTTTTGTCGTGTCTGCTTTCGGGTGTGGACCGGTTCAGTTCGTTTCCTGCTGTCGGGCCACGAAGTTTTCCAGCCAGTGAATGGTGTAGTCACCCTTGCGGAACTGGGGATCTTCCAGAATCTTGCGGTGCAGCGGAATGACCGTCCTGACCCCTTCGATCACGAATTCATCCAGCGCGCGGCGCATGCGCTCGATGGCTTCAAGCCGCGTGGGCGCACGCACGATCAGCTTGGCGATCATGCTGTCGTAATAGGGCGGCACGCGATAGCCCGCATACAGCGCACTGTCGATTCGCACACCCAACCCCCCCGGCGGGTGATAGACGGTGATCGTGCCCGGCGTGGGCATGAAGGTCTGCGGGTCTTCCGCATTGATGCGGCATTCAATCGCATGGCCTGAAAACGTGATGTCCGGCTGGCTGTAGCCAAGCGGCTCACCCGCCGCGATGCGGATCTGTTCGCGCACCAGATCCACGTCGCACACCATTTCCGTCACCGGATGTTCCACCTGCAGGCGGGTGTTCATCTCGATGAAGCAGAACTGCCCGTCCTGGTACAGGAACTCCAGCGTGCCGGCGTTGCGGTAGCCGAGTCTGGTCAGGGCGGAGGTGGCGATCGTACCGATTTCGTCACGCTGCTTCGCCGTCAGCGCGGGCGAGCCTGCTTCCTCCAGCAGCTTCTGGTGACGGCGCTGGAGCGAGCAGTCACGTTCGCCATAATGAACGACGTTGCCATGCGTGTCGGCCATGATCTGGAGTTCGATATGGCGCGGCTTGTCGAGGTATTTTTCCAGATACACCTCGTCATTGCCAAAGGCGGCACGGGCTTCGGTGCGCGCGACGCTCCATGCTTCTTCAAGGTCGGCCTCGGTGGGGGCGACCTTCATGCCGCGGCCGCCACCGCCGGCAGCCGCCTTGATCAGCACGGGATAGCCGACCCTTGCCGCCACTTCGCGTGCCTGTTCAAGGTTTTCCAGCGCGCCATCCGATCCGGGGACCAGCGGCACACCCAGCGCCTTCATGGTGGTCTTGGCGGTGATCTTGTCACCCATCATGCGGATATGTTCCGCTGTCGGCCCGATGAAGGTGATGCCGTGGGCTTCGACCGTTTCCGCGAAATCGGCGTTTTCCGACAGGAAGCCGTAACCGGGATGGATCGCATCCGCGCCGGTAATGGTGGCGGCCGACAGGATGGCCGCGACATTGAGATACGAGTCGCGACTGGCGGGCGGCCCGATGCATACGGCTTCATCCGCCAGGCGGACATACATGGCGTCCGTGTCGGCCGTGGAATGCACGGCAACCGTCCGGATACCCAGTTCGCGACAGGCCCGCTGGATGCGCAGGGCGATCTCGCCACGATTGGCAATGAGGATCTTGGAAAACATTACTCTATGATGACCAGCGCTTCGCCAAATTCGACCGGGTCGCCCGACTGCACCAGAATCCTGCTTACGGTGCCTGCGCGCGGGGCCTTGATCTGGTTGAAGGTCTTCATCGCCTCGATCAGCAGCAGCGTCTGGCCCGCGCTGACCTGCTGGCCTTCGGTGACGAATGACGGGGAAGACGGGTCGGGCGCCAGATAGGCGACACCCACCATCGGGCTGGTCACGGCGCCGGGGTGCTTGGCCGGATCGGTGACCGCGGGGGTCACGGGCGTCGCAGGTGCCACGGGGATGGGCGCGGCGGCCACGGGGGCCGGGGCGGGCACGGCGTGGGCGACCGGTGCTGCCGCGCGGACAACACGGATGCGGTTGTCCTTTTCCGCGATCTCGATTTCGGTCAGGCCGGTATCGGTCAGAATTTCAGCCAATGCCCGAATGGCATCCGCATCCACGAGCAGTCGGCTCATTGATCGTCCTCGTCCAGAATCATGTCTGTCATGGCCTGAAGCGCAAGGGCATACCCCCGTACGCCCAGCCCGCATATGACGCCAATGGCGGCGCGGGAGACGTAGGAGTGATGACGGAAGGCTTCACGGCGGTGAATGTTGGAAATGTGTACCTCGATCACAGGCAGATCAACGGCAAGAAGCGCATCAAGGATCGCAACCGAGGTGTGGGAATAGGCCGCCGGGTTGATGATGATGCCGCGTGCGCGGCCCCGGCATTCCTGTATCCATGAAACGAGTTCCCCCTCCCCATTGGTCTGGCGGAAGTCGATGGCCACATCCAGGCGTTCGGCGGCCTGGACACAGACCTGTTCCACGTCATCCAGTGTGGCGTGACCATAAACCTCGGGCTGTCGCAGTCCGAGCATGTTCAGGTTGGGGCCGTTCAGCACGGCAATGAGAGGGCGCTCCATGATGCACGCGCCTAGCACGCCCGCCGCCCGGTTCCAAGTCCGATCATGGCAGGTGTGGCGTACAAGCCCCTTCATGACCCATGCCGGGGCCGTATCGGGACATGTGACGCTATCGGTATGATATCGGTGCCTCACATGTTATGGAGGGGTATGACAGGATATCCCGATCAGCCGCATGCTGGCGTGGGGATGGGTCGCGGCGCGGCGCGGTTTGCGTGGCCGGTGGTTGTGGCGTGTCTCATGCTGGCGGCATCCGGCTCCATGCAGGTGGCCTGTGCCGCGGTCAGGCATGGCGCGGTCATGGGGCGGCATGGCGGTCGTGCCGCCACGCGGCAGCTTCCTGTCATGACGCATGTCCCCGCGCACTGGAGCCAGCACGGGCTGGCCAGCTGGTATGGTACCGGCCGGCAGCTGGGCCATGTCACGGCATCGGGCGAAATGTTTGATCCCGGTGCGCTGACCGCCGCCCATCCCCAGCTGCCGCTGGGCACGCGGGTGCTGGTGTCTTCACGCCGGACGGGGCGTTCGGTCGTGGTCAGGGTGAATGACCGGGGCCCCTATCATGGCCATCGTATTCTCGATCTGTCGCCCGAGGCGGCGCGCCAGCTGGGCATGATGGGCATGGGGACCGCGCAGGTCGATCTCCAGCCCCTGCCGGAGGATGAGGAAGAAGTGGCCAGCGCGCCGCGCTGAGACCGTTCCGGCCTGATTACAGGCTCTGGTGCTTTGTCCAGCCTTCCATGGTCTTTTCGGGCGCGCAGCGCAGCTTCATCTCGATTTCCAGCCCGGCATTCAGTTCGGCGCCCAGCAGCACGACATAGGCCGAGACATAGAACCACATCATGATGGCGATGAACGCGCCCAGCGGCCCGTACGTGGCGCTGTAGCCCGCGATATGGCTGACATAATAGGAAAACCCTGCGGACGAGAGCAGCCACAGCAGCGTCGCCCCCACCGATCCGGGCAGGATGCAGCGCCAGTACGTATGGGGTCGGTTGGGTCCGAAGCGGTACAGCACGGAACACAGCGACAGCACGAACAGCAGCATGAGCAGCGGGCCGCCCATGCGCACCAGCAGTTCGACCGATCCCGGCGGCGGGGCAAGCGACAGCCGCTGCGGCAGGTAGTCCAGCAGGAACGGCAGCCCCACCATCAGGGCCAGTGTCAGGATCCCGCCACAGATCGAACAGAACGTAAGCCCCATGCCCATGGCCTGGAATCGTAAGAAGCTGCGTGTTTCCGGCGTGTTGTAGGCGACATTCATGGCCATGATCAGCGACCGTGTGGCGGCCGAGGCCGACCATGTGGCGATGGTGGTCGATATGATCAGGTTGAGCGTGAGTGACGAATGCGATTCGGCCACCAGCAGGTGGATGCGATCCCCGATCATGTCATAGGCAGATGGCGGCAGCAGGTTGCGCAGGACCACCAGCTGGGGTTCCACCGTCTGCGGATCGAACAGCAGGCCGTACAGGGAAATGAGCGTACTCATGGCCGGAAACAGCGACAGGGTGGCATAGAACGCGCACCCCGCCGCAGCCAGCGTGATCTGGTCGGATACGATGTTGCGGGCGACCTGTTGCGCCACCTTCTTGACCTGCTGCATGGAAAACTGCGGCAGGCAGTGCTCGGGCGGTGGAATGTCCGTCATATCGATTTCGGGAGAAGAGGAACCAATCAAGGGGCGCTTCGTGTCCTGTTTACGGCCAAGAATGGGCAGGCCGGCCAGTGGGGCGGCATGTGTATATTGTGCCACGATCATGTGACCTTAGATGAAAAACTGCCCCAGGGGATGATTTTTCTATTGCGTCACGCGCGTATTGTCCGCATATGCGCTCCCTACGCAACAACGCACGTGCCACTGGCCCTCTGAGGTTACGCAACGACGTCAAGCGTTCTGGCAATCGGGCCACCACAGGGTGGGGGTCCTTAATTGGTCGCTGGTCCGTTAGACCGTTTCGCAACATCTGTCCGTTTGTGCAATTCCAGAATTGTGTTCATCCGGGCGGCAGTACAGAAGGGATTTGGGTGCGATGACTCCCAAAATCGCTCGTTATCTGGCTGAGCAGTCTCCTGCTACGCCATGCCTTGTCGTTGACGTTGACCGAGTGGAGGAACGCTATCGCGCACTGCGCGAGGCGCTGCCGCTTGCCCGGATCTATTATGCGGTCAAGGCCAATCCCGCCCGGGAAATCCTGACCCGCCTCGTGGGGCTGGGTTCGGCGTTCGACGCCGCGTCGTGGGAAGAGATCTCCATGTGCCTCGACGCGGGTGCGCGCGCGGCGGACATTTCCTTTGGCAACACGGTCAAGAAGGCCTCCAATATCGCCCGCGCCTTTGCCGCTGGCGTGGACATGTTCGCCTTCGACTGTGTGGAAGAACTGGAAAAGCTGGCCCGCCATGCGCCGGGTTCGCGTGTCTACTGCCGCCTGATCGTGGAAAACGAAGGTGCCGACTGGCCGCTGTCGCGCAAGTTCGGCACGACGCTGGACAATGCGCGTGACCTTATGCTGCGCGCCCGTGACCTTGGTCTGGACCCGTATGGCCTGTCCTTCCATGTGGGCAGCCAGCAGACGGAAACCGGCGCGTACGAAGCCGCCATCGCGCGGGTGGGCATGCTGTTCACCGACCTGAAGGCGGCGGGGCTTGACCTGCGCATGGTCAACCTGGGCGGTGGGTTCCCCATCCGTTACCGTGACGACGTGCCGGGCATCGACAGCTTTGCGCTGGCGATCAGCCACGCCATGACGGAGCATTTTGGCAACGACCTGCCGGAAATGATTGTCGAGCCGGGCCGCTTCATTGTTGGTGATGCCGGTGTGGTGTCGTCCGAGGTGGTGCTGGTCAGCCGTCGCGGCATCGATGATGGCGTGCGCTGGGTCTATCTTGATATCGGACGTTTTGGCGGCCTGGCGGAAACCGAGGGCGAAGCCATCCGCTACGGCATCCGCACCCCACATGACGGCATGGCGACCGGGCCTGTCGCCATTGCCGGTCCGACCTGCGATGGTGCGGACATCATGTATGAAAAGACGCCCTACGACCTGCCGCTGGGGCTGGAGTCGGGCGACCGGATCGAACTGCTGTCCACGGGGGCGTATGTCTCGACCTACTGCTCGACCGGGTTCAATGGCCTGAAGCCGATTCAGGAACATTATATCTGATACGCCATTTCCCTGACCGGGGGCTGGCAATGCAGGGCGGCGGGATGAAGGTCTTGCCGCCCTTCGCATATCGGGGGAATACACACGGCAGGTTCAATCATGCCGGAGGTGTCGTTCCCGTGTCCTTTTTTCCAATGCTGCGCATGCTTGGTCTGTCCGCCATCCTGTCGGGCGTGGTTGTGGCGCAGGCCTGTGCTGCGCCTGCGCTGGTGCATTCCGAACCTGCGGCAGGACAGCGGATTGCCGCGGGCAACGTAGCCGTGAAACTGTCGTTCGACACCGTAATCGACCCGTTCCGCGCGCGTCTGCTGCTGCTTGGCCCCAGCGGCGTGCCGCAACTGCTGCCCGCATCCCCTATTGATGATGAACAGCAGTCCATTGCCACAAACGTGGCGTTGACGCCGGGGCATTATGTTTTGCACTGGCGCATGCGGGCGCGAACCGGCGATCCGGTGCAGGGGACGCTGCCGTTTGATGTTGGTGCTCCCATGGCCCCCGTTACGGCCAGGTAGGCGACCCTGTCTGACAGATTGATAAATCAGGAATAAAAGTTTCTGGGCGCCGCCTTTTTCAAAAAGGCGGCGTTCTTCGACGCTTTTTGAAAAAGCTTCATCAGAAACTTCTCCTATTCCACAGCGGCCCGCAGTCCGGCGCCCGCCGCCAGCGGGCATAGGGGGATCGCCGCCGCCAGAAAAGCGCCCAGCAGTTCGAGGTCCGGCCCCCATGACAGGCCGGTCTGGGCCGCATCCAGCGCCGCCGCGCCAAAGATCAGCGCGGGCGTGGTCAGCGGAAGCACCAGCAGCGGCAGCAGCACGCCACCGCGCCGCGCGCCCAGCACCACCGACGCCGCCATCCCCCCGATCAGCGACAGGATGAGCGTGCCCAGGAACAGCCCGGTCAGCAGCACGACCATGCTGCCTGATGGCATGCCCAGCATGATGGCCAGCGGCCCCGCCGCCAGCAGCAGCGGCAGGCCGGTCGTCAGCCAGTGGGCCATCATTTTCGCCAGCGCGATGAGGGAGGCGGGCAGGCCGGTCATCAGCAGCTGGTCCAGTGACCCGTCCTCCAGTTCCGCACCGAACAGGCGGTCCAGCGGCAGCAGGGCGGCCAGCAGCGCGCAGACCCAGACAATGCCCGGCGCCATGCGGCGCAGCAGTTCGGGCGAGGGGCCAAGCGCCAGCGGGAACAGCGCGCCCGCAAGGATAAAGAACAGCACGGCGCCCAGCGTATCCGCCCCATGGCGCAGCGCGAGCCGCAGGTCACGTTCCAGAATGGCCATGATGAGGGAGGGAATCTGGAATTTCACAGCAGGTCGTCCTCGGGGAAATCCTCCATCGGTTGCGGGATGTCGGATTCGTTCAGGCCCGGCAGCGCCAGCGTGCGGGCATTGGGAAGGGGCAGGGGAACATGGGTGGTTGCAATCACAATTCCGCCAGCCTGTCGATGCGCCGCGAACAGGCCGCCCAGCAGGTCCATCGTGTTGATGTCCAGCCCCAGACTGGGTTCATCCAGCAGCCATAGCGGCGCCTGCGCCAGCAGGACGCGCGCCAGCGCCGCGCGCCGTTTCTGTCCCGCCGACAGCATGCGCGCGGGCAGGTCGGCCAGCCCGGAAATATTAAGCGATTTCATGCACAAATCGGGATTCCCGCCACTCGCGCGGGCTGCCAGCGTCAGGTTCTCGCGCAGTGTCAGCCCCAGCTTCAGCGCATCCTGATGACCCAGATAGGCCACCCGTCCGGCATGCTGGCTGCGATCGGCCAGCGCATCAACGCCGGACCACAGAACATGGCCGCCTTCAGGTTTGCGCAAACCCGCGAGCACGCGCAGCAAAGTGGACTTGCCCGCGCCATTCGGCCCGGTCAGGAGCAGCGCGTCACCTGCATCCAGCGTAAAGCCGACACGGTCCAGAACCAGCCGTTCACCGCGGAAAACTGATATATTTTCCACTTCCAGCAGGGGACGGCCGGGGGGAGTAAAGGCAGGAATGACAGAAATCCTCCAGTCGGTGGGTGATGGGACGGGCGGGTGGAAAAAAACGCCTGCTCCCGCTTTCTTGTTACCGGCTCCAGCTTGTGTCGCAACCGCGTCCGGGTATGTTCTACCCCCGTTGGGAGATCAAGCAGGTTGTCCCCGACAAGGCCGCAAATCCCGCGCCATGGAAGTGGGGCGGGGGAAAACGGTCATACGGGACGATCCGTTGCTGATGCCTCGGAGGAAACAAAGCCAATGAAGACGGTTGGGCACGACTCAATGAAAACGGGCCGCACACTGAATGTGGACGGCAAGACCTACCATTATTTCTCGATCCCGGAAGCTGAAAAGACGATCGGCTCCGTCAGCCGCCTGCCGGTCAGCCTGAAGGTGCTGCTGGAAAACGTGCTGCGATTCGAGGACGGACATTCCTACTCGGTCGAGGATGCCAAGGCCATCGCCGGATGGCTGAAGGAAGGGCGCAGCACGAAGGAAGTTCCCTTCAAGCCCGCGCGTATCCTGATGCAGGATTTCACCGGCGTTCCCGCCGTGGTCGATCTGGCCGCGATGCGCGACGGTATCCTGAAGCTGAAGGGTGACCCGCAGAAGGTGAACCCGCTGGTTCCCGTCAACCTGGTGATCGATCACTCGGTCATGGTGGACGTGGCGGGGTCTCCCGAAGCGCTGCAGGACAACGTGACCATCGAGTTCGAGCGCAATGGCGAACGCTACGCCTTCCTGCGCTGGGGCCAGGAAGCGTTCGAAAACTTCTCCGTCGTTCCGCCGGGCACGGGGATCTGCCACCAGGTGAACCTGGAATACATCGCGCAGGCGGTGTGGACGGCAAATGTGGATGGCAGGGACTATGCCTATCCCGACACCCTGTTCGGCACCGACAGCCACACCACCATGGTCAATGGCATGGGCGTGCTGGGCTGGGGCGTTGGCGGGATCGAGGCCGAAGCCGCGATGCTGGGCCAGCCGATTGCCATGCTCATCCCCGACGTGATCGGCTTCAAGCTGGTTGGCAAGCTGCCTGAAGGCGCGACCGCCACCGACCTGGTGCTGACGGTTACGCAGATGCTGCGCAAGAAGGGCGTCGTCGGCAAGTTCGTCGAATTCTTCGGCCCCGCCCTTGACCACCTGCCGGTTGCCGACCGTGCGACCATCGCCAACATGGCCCCGGAATATGGCGCGACCTGCGGCTTCTTCCCGGTTGATGACCTGACGCTGGATTACCTGCGCCAGACCGGCCGTGAGGAACATCGCATCAAGCTGACGGCGGAATACCTGAAGGCGCAGGGCATGTTCCGTCATGCCGAATCGGCGCACCCCGTGTTCACCGATACGCTGGAACTCAACCTTGAGACGATCGTGCCGTCCATCGCCGGGCCCAAGCGCCCGCAGGACCGCGTCGTGCTGAAAGGTGCGGACAAGGCGTTCGAGACGGAACTGACCGGCAGCCTGGGCGTGCCCGAAGCCGACAGGAACAAGAAGGCCAAGGTCGCCGGTACCAATTACGAGATCGGCCACGGCGACGTGGTGATCGCGGCCATCACGTCGTGCACCAACACCTCCAACCCCGCCGTGCTGATCGCGGCTGGCCTGGTGGCGAAAAAGGCACGCGCGCTGGGCCTGAAGCCCAAGCCGTGGGTGAAGACCTCGCTCGCGCCGGGATCGCAGGTGGTGACCGACTACCTGAACCGTGCCGGCCTGCAGGCCGAACTGGACGCGATGGGCTTCAACACCGTGGGCTATGGCTGCACGACGTGTATCGGTAACTCCGGCCCGCTGGAAGATCACATTGTCGATGCGATCGAAGGCAACAAGCTGGTCGCGGTTTCGGTGCTTTCGGGCAACCGTAACTTCGAAGGTCGTATTTCGCCCAACGTGCGCGCCAACTACCTTGCCAGCCCGCCGCTGGTCGTGGCGTATTCCCTGCTGGGCACCATGCGTGAGGACATCACCACCACGCCGCTGGGCACGTCCAAGGATGGCAAGCCGGTGTACCTGAAGGACATCTGGCCCACCAACCACGAAGTCGCCGCCCTGATGGGCACCGCGATCACGCGTGAGGAGTTCATCAACCGCTACAAGCACGTAAGCCAGGGCACGAAGGAATGGCAGGCGCTGAAGGTCGCCACCGGTTCCGAAACCTACAAGTGGGACCCGTCTTCCACCTACGTGCAGGACCCGCCGTACTTCCAGGACATCACGCCCGAACCCAAGCCGCGTGGCGACATCATCGGTGCCCGCCTGCTGGCGCTGTTGGGTGACAACATCACGACCGACCACATCTCGCCTGCTGGCGCGATCAAGGAAAGCTCGCCTGCCGGGCAGTACCTTGAAGCGCATGGCGTCGCGAAGAAGGATTTCAACTCCTACGGTTCGCGTCGTGGCAATGACCGTGTGATGGTGCGTGGCACGTTTGCCAACATCCGCATCAAGAACGAGATGCTGCCCGGCACCGAAGGGGGCGTGTCCAAGCACTTCCCGGACGGCAAGGAAGGCTCCATCTACGATGTCGCGATGGAATACAAGAAGGAGGGCGTGCCCCTGGTCGTGATCGGCGGCAAGGAATACGGCATGGGCTCCTCGCGTGACTGGGCGGCCAAGGGCACCCTGCTGCTGGGCGTGCGTGCGGTGGTCGCTGAAAGCTTCGAGCGTATCCACCGGTCCAACCTGGTGGGCATGGGCGTGCTGCCCCTGCTGTTCGAGGAAGGCACGACGCGCAAGACGCTGGGCCTGAAGGGCGACGAGACCTTCGAAATCCGTGGCCTGGACAAGATCACGCCGCGGATGACCATGACCATGACCATCACCCGCGCCGATGGCTCCAAGCAGGACGTGCCCCTGCTGTGCCGCGTCGATACGCTGGATGAGGTGGAGTATTTCCGTAATGGCGGAATTCTCCAGACCGTGCTGCGTGGCATGACCAAAGCCGCGTAATCATGGCGCCTGTCCCGGTCCAGACCGGGATGGAATGAAAAAGGACGGCGGCCCGTATCATGCGGGCCGCCGTTTTTTTTAGGGCAGGGCATATATGCATGATCAGCATAGGTAAACGGGATTACCGTTGCATTTTACACATATCCGTGGTGTCTTTTCTCTATATTGTGCATAAATAAGATGCCGTTTAGAACAATGACTATGTAATAACATAGTTAAGGGTGCTGAGGCTTCATGGATCTGCTTTCTGCCTTGCATAGCTTCGTCCGTGTGGCCGCCACGGGTTCATTCTCGGCGGTGTCAAGGGAGACGGGGGCAAGCCAGCCCACCATTTCCCGCCATATTGCGTTGCTTGAAGCCCATTACGGCGCGACGCTGTTCGCCCGGACCACCCGCAGCCTCATGATGACGGAAGACGGGCGCAGCCTGCTGCCGCATGCCTATGAAGTGCTGGAAATCCTTGAAACGGCGGAAACGGCCCTTGGTCGCCGCCGTGCATCGGTGTCCGGCCTTGTGCGCCTTGGCGTGACCACGGCGTTTGGCCTGTATCTGACCAGTCGGCTGGGCAGCCTGCTGGAGGAACATCCCGACCTGTCGGTTGAACTGGTCATGCGGGACGGTTTTGGCGACCTGGTGGAAGAAGGGCTGGACCTTGCCATCCGTATCGGGTCCATTGCCGAAGGGTCGCTGATTGCCCGCAGGCTGGGCTCGGTCCATCGCTGCGTGGTGGCGTCGACCGATTACCTGGCCCGACGTGGCACGCCGGAACATCCGCGCGACCTGCTGAACCACCCCTGCATTGCCTACAGCTATGGCGGCACCCGTCATGACTGGCAGTTTGGCCGTAAGGGCGAAGCTGAAACCACTGTCGCGGCCAGTGGCCCCTTCCGCGCCAATAGCAGCGAGGCCGTGCTGGAGGCGGTACGCGCGGGGCTGGGGATTGGCATGCTGCCGACATTCCAGGTGGAAGAGGACATCGCTGCCGGTCGTCTCAAGCACCTGCTGCCGGAATGGACCATTCCGGAACTGCCGTTCTATGCCGTGCATACCGGGCCGCGTACGTTGCCGCTGCGCACCCGTACCGTGCTGGACTTCCTGATCGAGATCTCAGACGTATTGCGGCAGGGTTAGAGCGCACTGCGAATAGCTTGAATCATAGGATTCCCAAAG